>JAAFIV010000036.1 GCA_013298775.1 Ignavibacteria bacterium
CCGTCTATATTGGGGGATTCTTCGGTGGAGCGAACAGCATCAATGGCAGCCTCACGCGGAATCGTCTTGCTGCGGTGGATGCCATGACGGGAGTCGCCACCGCGTGGAACCCGAATGCGAGTGGTCCTGTTTACGCCCTCGCCATATCCGGCAGCACCGTCTATATTGGGGGAGGCTTCAATGGAGCGAACAGCATCAATGGCAGCCTCACGCGGAATCGTCTTGCTGCGGTGGATGCGGCGACGGGAGTCGCCACCGCGTGGGACCCGAATGCGAGTAGTTTTACTACTTTCCCTAGCGCCCTCGCGGTGAGTGGCAGCACTGTGTATGCAGGAAGCAACTTCACTACCATCGGCGGTCTGGCGCGTCTGCGCTTTGCGGCGTTTGGTCCGCCGCCCACTGCCGCCTACACCGGCACAACCTTCACCGAAGATGCCGCCAACAACGGCAGTATTACCATGACGCAGGACGTAACGCTGACGAATGATACGTGGGTACCAGCAGGCGCGTTCACGGGCGGCGGCACACACTTCGACATGACCCCCCCGTTGCTGAACTTGACCATGGCGATTAACCGCATTTCGGCAACCGTTGCGCGTATTTCCTTCACTGGCACGGCAGCCGCCCACGCTGCCGCCAACAGCACCACCCGCACCCTCACCTTTCAAGATGCTGCCGTTGCAAGCAATAATGCGTTGGCGGTGACGGGACTGAACCTTGGCGCAGGCGGTATTTCCTTTACCTTCAACGACCCTGTTGCCATGTCTGCCACCTACACCGGCACCACCTTCCCCGAAGACACCCCCAATAATGGTGCTATTACTGTCACGCAGGATGTTATACTGACGAATGACACGTGGGTGCCGACGGGCGCGTTTACCGGCGGTAACGTACACTTTAATGCTACGGGCGTTCCAGGCGGTCTCACCCTTGCCATTAACCGCATCTCTCCGACCGTTGCGCGTATTTCCTTCACGGGAAGTGCGACTGCTCATGCGGCTGCCAATAGCGGCACAGTTACGCTCACTTTCCGCGATGCTGCTCTTGCAAGTGGAAATGCTGCTGCGGTCACTGGCTTGACTCCCACAGCCTTAGCCGTGAACTTCACCAACCCCGTCGCATTCTATTCAGGTTTAACCTTTCCTGAATCGCCAGCGAATAACGGAACGATTACTCAAACCCAAAGTGTGTACCTCTCTGGCAATAGCTGGCTTCCCGTCGGCGCGTTTACGAGTCCGACCCACTTCACCGTTTCTCCTAACCTTCCGCCGGGCTTGACGCTGACGGTAACGGGTATCAATGGCATCCAAGCGGATATTGCCTTCACTGGTACGGCTGCCGCCCACGCTGCCGCCAACAGTGTGACCGTCACGCTGAATTTCACCAATGCTGCCCTTACAGGCGGTAATGCGATGCAAGTGAATGGCTTAACTCCCGCATCGCTTCAGGTTATATTCGACAACACGCCCCCACCAACACCACCCGTAGTAACGCCCCCGCCACCACCACCGCCAAGCGCACCAACGCTTTCAGGCGGCATGTTTGCTGGCACGGCTGGGTTTCCCTTTGCTGCCAATCTCGGTGTGAGCGGCAATCCCGCACCAACGCTGAGTGTTGTATCGGGCGCACTGCCATCGGGAGTATCGTTTGATGGAAATGGACTTGTTGGTGTTCCGGGCGGTGCTGGTACATTCACTGCCAGCATCCGTGCGACGAATAGCCAAGGCAGTGCTACCGCAGATGTAACGATAACCGTCGCGCCACCTGTACCGCAAGTAACGGGCATTTCACCCGCAACAGGAACGTTTGGCTCCACCGTTACCATCACGGGCTTCAATCTCAGCGGAGCGACAGGCGTGAGCGTTGGCGGCGTTCCGGTGCAGAGTTTCACGATTGTTGGAGGAAATATCGTCGCTATTTTGGGCGCACCTGGCAATGGCAGTGGGGTGTCGGTTTCTACGCCGCTTGGCAGCGCGTCAAGTGGGAGCTTTGCGTATGAGCAACCGCCAGCACCCGTGATAGATTTGTCCGGCGGTTCAGGTGGAAGTGCTTCAGGTGGAAGCGGCGGCGGTTCTTCTTCTGGTGGTTCTTCCTCTGGTGGCGCACCAACAGTGCTGATTCCCAACATTCCCACCGGCGACAGCAATGCAGGGTTCTTCCTCCCCGGACAGAACATTCCCGCGTATGCGAACATCAGCATCACACCTATTTCCGCGAATGGCACCGCAACGAGCTTCGCAACGCCCCTGCAGATTATCGGGGTCAGCTCCACAGGCGCGAATTTGCTCATTCCAGCCTACGCACTTCTGCCTGGCACGCAACGCCTGACCGTGCAGGTGGGCACCTTCACCGTTTCGACGACCTTTGCCATTGTTCGTGCGCCCGCGCCCACCATTACGGGGCTTTCGGTGCGTTCGACCACTGCAAGTGGCGCAGGCTTTGCAACGATCGTGAGCGGCACAGGCTTCTTCCGCAATGGTTATGCACGGATTTTTGTCAATGACATTGAAAGTCTGGTCGGCAGTGTGGTTCTCTCCTCAACGCAAGCACAGGTGGAGATTCCCGCCGCACTGAATGTGCGACGCGGTACAGCCAGCATTCGCATTCAAAACTTCGACGGACAAAGCACCAGCGCGAGCGTGGAGATTATCGGTCGCAATGCACCGCTTATCCTCAGCGCAACGCCAAAATGGACGAATGGACGATTGTCGTTTGTTGTGCGTGGCGTGGCGTTCAGCCCGCGCCTGACGGCAGTTTTGGGGCGCAGGAATGTGCAGGTGGTGAATGCGAGCGATGTGGAATTTGAAGTGTTGGTGCCAAGCGATTTCGCTCTCGGCGGCTCGGCAACAGTGTCGCTCTTTATCACGAATCCTGACGGACAACGCTACGGATTCTTGATTTCAGGAGAGGCATTCCAAGTTCCTGGCACGGCGGTTATAGGCAATAGCACCAAAGGCGTAGAAAGCAGTACCGAAGCGGCATTCAGCGAGATGAGTGACGAAACAAGCGTGGAAACGACATCGCTTCTTCGCGCATATCCGAACCCAGCAACGGAGACGATTTCGGTGGAAGTGCCGCAGAGCCTAAAAGCGCGTCGGTACTCGGTGGTCAATACGCTCGGCGAAGAAGTGCTGCACGGCACAGTATCAGGCAACGAAGCACTGACGCTAGATGTACGGCGTTTGGTGAAGGGCTTGTACACGGTGCGCGTCATGGGCGCGTCGCGGGTGCGGGCTGCGCAGGTGATTGTTCGCTAAACAGCACGGTACATCTCAGAAATAATTGTGCGTAGAGGTATGCACAACCGTACAGGGGAGTACGCTATAATCTTCATACAAACCAACCGCCTTGAGAGCCGCAACAATGCTTGCTTTCAAGGCGGTTTTATTTTTAGAAAGAGGTGTTTGCTCAGGCAATCATGCACAGAGCAAGCACGAAGAAAAAATAGGACAAAAGCTCGTAAATGCGTAGTTTTGAGCGTGAAATCATTGCGATACTTCACCCTTCAATCCCTCCATTATTTCTGACTTGTCTTGTCGCTGTCATGCCCGCAAAACCTCTTCGTTCCACGCTTGCAAGCATTAACCTTACGCACTTACGTCAAAATTTTCGCACTCTCACCGAGCGTGCTTGGGAAGCACTGCCCAGCAATACACCACGCCCAGCGATGATGGCTGTTGTCAAAGCAGATGCCTACGGACATGGCATTGTTCCTTGCGCGAAGGCATTATTAGAAGAAGGAAAAACGCTGGGAATTGAAACAATGCTAGGAGTAGCCTTTGCCGCAGAAGCCGCACCGCTCCGCGCAGCAGAGGATATGCCTGATACCCGTATTGCTGTTGTAACACCGCCTTTTGCGCACGGAGCGGCGGAGTATTGCCGATTAAATCTGGAGTTTTGCGCCGCTTCGCGCACAACCATGCAAGCCTTCTCTGCCGAAGCCGCAAAAACAGGACGTATGCTGAATGCGCACCTCACACTAGACACAGGAATGCGCCGTGATGGTATTCAGCCCCACGAAGCACTTGAATTTATGCGCTCGGTAAGCACATTGCCACATATCAACATTCACGGCATTTGTACGCATTTTGCTACTGCCGATGAAGCAGATAAAAGATATTTCCAAAAACAAATACAAATATTCACCGAAACCCTGAACACCTTGCGCGATGCGGGATTTAGCTTTCGATACATTCATGCTGCGAATAGTGGTGCAATTGCAGAAGCAAACGTAACAACAAACCGAGAAGCACGTAATAATGCGCTCTTTACACTCTTGCGTCCAGGCATTGCGCTGTATGGCTATAATCCATCGCACGAACTACATAGTCCGTTTGCTCTTCAGCCCGTGATGTCGCTTACAACGAGCATTATTTCTTTGCGCCGATTACCGAAGGGCGAAGCCGTGAGCTATGGCTGCCGTTACACTACGCCGCGAGAAACCACGATTGCAACTATCCCGATTGGCTACGCAGACGGCTTTCGGCGCGGCTTGACGGGCAAAGCGCGTGTGATTATTCAAGGGAAATTCTATCCCGTTGTGGGAACAATTTGCATGGACCAATGTATGATTGACATTGGCGATGAAGCATTCTGCGTTGGCGATGAGGTCATCCTGCTTGGTGCTGGGCAATCAGAAAACGGTGCGGAAGTGCGCATCACCGCTGATGATTGGGCAACTGCACTGGGAACAATTCCGTATGAAATTTGTACAGGAATTACGGGGCGTGTTCCGCGTTTGTATGAAGAATGCTGAGTTTTCCAGAAAATAGTACACTGAACCCGTTCTACCATTAAGAAACGGTAGGATGGGAAGAAAACAAGACCTGACTGCTTACGCACAACGATTAACTCGAAATGGTAGAATATGCTTCTTTGAAAAAGGAACATACTTTGCAACGCACATCATCATCTCCTGCGTCGTACCATATCTGCTCCAATAAGCACAAAACCCAGCAACATCCCGCCAATACTCAGCTTCCAGCCAAGTGCAAATAAGGGCGGTTCAAAACGAAATTCCACGATACTTGTTCCTGACGGCACAACCACTGCACGAAGCGCGTAGTTTGCACGCATAATTGGACGCTCTGTGCCGTTCACATACGCCCGCCAGCCGGCGTAATACGTATCGGCAAGGACGCAATAGCCTTTTTGCTCCGTTTCTACCTGCAAACGCACGCGGTTATTTTCCACATTCAAAAAGCGTACAGAATGGCGTATCTGCTCGCTGTCTGGGCGTTGAATTGCTTCGGATGGTTCGCGAAAAAGGAGAAGCGTTTTTTCTGTAAAACCAGATTCTTTGGTAAATGCCTTCAAGTACGCATCATCGCTGGGTTGTGCAAGAATTTTCCCACGCTCGTTCTCTGCAAGCACTGTGTAGGAATAGCGCATATATGCTCGGTTTTGCCAATACGCATTGCGATAAACGCGGCACTCGCTCGAATCTACCAGTTCCAACCCTGGATGCTCCAAACGATTATTCTTGCTCGCCACATAGTATTTTACATTGATAAGACCCGCTCGCATCAGTGTTTCTGAGGCTATTGGCGGCTCAAGTGCGCCCGACAAGCGCGAAACATTCTGCGGAAAAACGCTTTCATACCCTTCCGAGCAAGAAATACCGTGCATGTCGTTCATGTTGGGCTGCATCACGCGCTGCGAAGCGGCATCGAACAATGGCACAATGCGGAATAGTGAAGAATCACGCTGTAAGTAGCGTGTGGTCTGGGTTGCAGGATATAAGGGATAGTCTCTCGTGTCAATCATTGGCAACCAAGACTGAGCAAAATTCACCAGTTGAAACGCGGTTGCAAGAATCATTACCGAAATAACAATCATCGTTCGACGCTGTTCTGGTGCGCTTTGTACGTGTTTTCTCAAAGCAACAACGGTCAGAAACGGCACAATCACAGCAAACGCAAGTGCGGGATTTTTGAGCAAAGAAAAATGTGTAAGAAAAATCTCCGCTCGCCCCAGCATCCACGACCGAGAGCCGCCTGCAAGCTGGGATGTCGCCATATTCTTTTCCACATACAGGCGAAGTTTTTGAGCAATAAGTTCATATTTCCATTGCAACATTCCCGTTCCGAGAAGAAGTGCGAATCCGACACACACAAGCAGCACCAATGCAAGCTGCAATGCTTGTTTTAGGCTTTTTTCTGAAATGAGTTCACCTTTGCCAAAAAGAATTTCCTGCGCTGCAACCGCGCCCAGTACACACATTCCAAACACGTACACAATAAAGCTGCGGTGATATAAAAATTTGTACAATGGCGTAAAAAGCGGCATACACACCCCAACCCCTACAAGCACGATAAATGCTCGCATCTCAGGCATTTTACGCCAAAAATGTATTACACCTAAAAGTGCAAAAAACATCGGCGCAAAGCCGATAAACGCAGTAAAGTCGTTCATGTCGGCGTGGGCAATTTTCGCAAGGTCGAAACCCCGCACCGTTCCTAGTAATTCTGGCATCGCAAAAGTAAAAAGTAAGGGAATACTTTTTATCCCATCCACAAGTGAAAACGGCTTGCCACCCGCACGAACATTGAAGTTGTAGAGAAATAATTCCAGCGACGGCAGCCACATAAACGCCGTCAAAATGAAGGCAAAACAACCAATTGCCAGCATCACGCTACCAGAGCGTATAATGACGGCAACGCTAGATTCTATCCGCTCTCCAGAGGTGTTCTTGCTGTTATTCGCCAATGCTGCAAATATTCCCACAATCACGAATAGCATCACTGCAATTGCATTCGTTTGTAAAGAGCCACCTAGAAAGCCAAGTGCGAGAAAAACACCACTCCACACCGCAGCACTACGATGCTTTTCTGCAAAATATTTCAAGAGAAACAAGATAGCAAGCGGCATCCAGCAAAAAACGCCCAGTACCCACTGATGTTGCAATGTGGTGATAAACAAACTATTCAGCATATACGCCATCGCAAACAATACCCGCAATGCCGCATGAATCCTTACTCCTTGAACAGTAAAAAAGCCTAACAAGAACCACATTGCCACGCCCGCAATGAGCAGTTTCGCCAGCATTTGCCAGTGATACGCGCTCGGCATATCGCCCAAAAGTAGAATCACATTCGTCGCGTCAAAAGGCGTAAACGAGGTGGAAGCGTAGTGCGGATGCCCTCCGTAGAGGCTTGGATTCCACGAAGCAAATTCCCCGCGCAGCCACGCAGCACGCAAGCGCACCTTGTACGGATATACCTGCGCAATCGCATCAGTGAGAAAGTGATTATAGGCTCTCACCGAGTCGTGGTGCGCTGAGTAGGGCAAAAACATGGTGTTGAGCTGGTCCGTGGGTAGTAGTGTTTTCTCCTGAAAGAGAATCGGGAAAAATAATACAACCACAATAAGCGGAAGAATCAAGGAATAAAGCCATGTTTGGCGCATACGTGCTTTGAGAATGTGTGTGAAATTGGAAAAAGGTGAGGCATTCGCTTCTTGGCGAGGGTCTCACTTCTAGTACATTGTGTGTGAAAGTGAGAGCCTCACTCGGAAGTGAGACCCTTACAGAAGCAAGTATTTACATAGTTTTTTTGAAGCTCAAAAGCAACATCGCGATTACGATTGCAGCAGCAAGTTGTGGAAGCCAGTCTCCAAGCCGCGAGTAGAGTGTTTGCTCTGAAAGAAGCGGCAATTTCGCATAGATAGCGCGTTGCTGGTTAATTTCTGTGCGCTGAAGCGACGAGCCGGTGGGCGTGAGAAAGCCAGAAACACCAGTATTTCCGCACCGCGCAAGGTAGCGGCGGTTCTCCACAGCCCGCATTGCGCCTATCATGTAGTGCTGTTCTGGTCCAGGTGTGCCGTTGAACCAGCCGTCGTTGGTGATAATTGCAAGGAGATTCGCGCCTTTCAGGGGATATTCGCGCACAAAATTTGGATAAATAGATTCTAAACAAATTATCGTGCCAATACGCACAGCATAGGTTGCGGTGGTATTGCTTGGAGAGTTATTGTCTGGAGAGTTATTGTCTGGAGAGTTGTTGTCTGGAGAGGTCATAAAATCTAGCGTTTTCTGCTCTTTTCCCAATCCCCAACCAGAAATGCCCACGCCCCAAGTGAGAGCTTTCACCGCAAAAGAAAATGCCTCCGCATACGGCACACGCTCGGCAAAGGGCGTAAGACGCATTTTGCGATGAATTTGTATGCCAGCAGGAAAAGCATTTGGCACGGAATCAGGTGTAATGCGGGTTGTGGGCGTTATCACCGTAGCGGAATTAAAACTTTCCATGTATAAGGTATCGAAGAGGCGCGGCACCACGCTTGCTGTTATCGGTGCTTCCTTGCGAGAATTATACAAAATATCCGACGGCAAGCCTGTCAGAATCGCGGTTTTCGTGCTGTCCGTCCACGCATGAAGCATTGCCAAGTACGGGTAATTTTGTGGTAATAAAATGCGATAGGGAATAGCGGTCTCGCTCCAAAGAACCGCATCAAGTCTTGTGATTGGTGGGTTTTGTTGTTGCAGAGCGAAACGAAGCGAGTCTTGCAAATGTACATGCAGCATCACTTGTTCATTCGGGCTACCACGCCATTTCCCCCAAGGATTGATGCTGGGTTGGACGATTCCCATGCGAACATTTTGCCCGCGTGCAAGGAGTTCCGTATGGTCAAAATCACGCATCCGCCATACGCCATAGCTGATTGTTACGAGGAATATCCATACAAAAAGAACCACGCTTGTACGGCGTAGATACAGGGCTTTCGTACAGCGCACCGCAAAAGATTCGCCCGCATTTCTTTCAACATTTCCTTCAGCATTTCCTTCACTATTTCCTTTACCATTACCTTCAGCAAATGCAAAGTATATATGCGCTAGACAAGCATTCACCGAAACAATAACAAAAGTTAGCCCCCAAACACCAGCAATATCGGCACTTTGAAGCATTGGCACATTGTACACTTGTGTATAGCCAAGTGCTTGCCAAGGGTAGGAGAATTCGCCTAAACTATGCGCCCATTCAAACGCCGTCCAACACAGCGGCAAAAGTGCAAGTGCAAAACCGCTTCCAAGCCTCTTGCGAAGCCGCACGTAGGCGAGCATTGGTACAGCAAAGAAGAAGGGATGCCCAATCCAGAGCGTGATGCCAGCAATCATCAAGTACGGGTCTGCCTCGCGTTGCCACGAACTTACCCACCAGTTACTCACGCCATGAAAAACAAAAAACGTCCAGTACAACTGCCGTAGAATGCGCAGAAAACCTTGTTCTTGATGCACACTCCGTTCAAGAACGATAAGGAGTGGAAGAAAGCCGAAAAATGCTAAAAAACCAAGTGGTAAGGGCGCGAAACCAATACCGAGAAAAAGTCCAGAGAGAGTGAGAAGAAGAGCATTAGAGCGGGATTGCGAGGTATTCATGAGGTGGAATGATGGTAAAGAGTACATCTGAGCAGTTCAAAAGTAAAACTTCTTCACCATTTGGCAAAAACATACTACGAAATGTTCTGTTTTGTCCGTTTCATTTCGAGCCATT
This sequence comes from Ignavibacteria bacterium, assembly GCA_013298775.1. GTDB lineage: Bacteria > Bacteroidota > Ignavibacteria > Kapaibacteriales > UBA4661 > PH2015. The sequence continues at coordinate 9,492 of JAAFIV010000036.1, forward strand.
TGTCCGCACGCTTCCCAAAATGAAACATTTTTATTGAGATTTTTTTATCAATATTTTTTAGCTCATTTTCCCTTCAATGCAAGTATTGATGAGCTTTCCAAAGGATAAAAAATCTTTTGGCATACGCTTTGAACAAGAAGAAAACAGGTATGCAGCATAAGACACTCACATACCAAAAAGAAAAGGATGAGATATGGATGATAACGTCTGAAAGCCGCGTAATACCGTGCGTTCAAGAACACATGTTATCGCTCATAAAAAACTGCTAGAGATACCTTTTCCCTGAACACTCGAGACGACAAGTACAACAACATACACAGAACAACACAAGTATTGAAGCGGTTTGGTGCGCCCCTCCTCGCAAATTTCTTTCGTGTGGTCGGAATGTTAGGTAGGCATTCTGTTCTTCATGAAAAAATTGATTCCAACCCGCAGAAACGCTTGGTGTTTTCCCAGCACCAACGAGAGCGGTTAATTAACCCCTGCATCAAACCCTTCCCGCTCTCGTCGGTGCTATTTTTTTGCCTCAATTCATCTTTCAACACAGCGTATTTCCTTGCTGAATCTGCGTTCTTCCTGACGGTGAATTTTCCCAGACTTTAAATAAAAATCTGTCCTTCTTCTGCATCACCATAGGTTTCATGCTGTTTGCGAGCGAAGCGGAGGCTTGCGCACAAGCAAAGAAGAGCGTCCACGTGATGCCATGTTTGAATTTCCTCTTGTGGCGGCAAAGCGCAGGGAAATTCCTGTTGCAATTGCTCACAAACCCGACCAATACGAGCTTTTTCGCCTTTGTAATCCAGTTCTTTCAAGCCCAAGCGTCGTGCTTGCGCGGCAGGATAGGTTTCGAGAATGGTCAGGTTCGTTTGCGCATTTGATAAAATTTTATTTGTCTGCAAAAAGGCTGTAAGGCGCATGGCACGGGCAGTTAAGCCGCCAAGGAACATAGGAGACATTGCACTGAGTTCGCGGTCGGCGTGGCGGAAAAGGTAATCATCTTCATCGGGATTATTTTTGGTAGCAGTCGTATAAACACGTGGCAAAGAAAGAGGCGCGTCAATACTGACAATGTGCAGTATTGACGCGCCTTCTGTGGTGATATTTTCTCGATGAAAAACCTCGTGGAAGTATTGTTTTAGCAATGCGTCCGCGCTTTGTTTTTTGACCGAAGCGATAAGCGAAATGTGCTGCGATGCTTCAGAGAAGTGAGCAATGACAGTTGTTCCAGCCATTTGCGCACCAAAATCAATTCCAAAAAGCTCCATGAATTTTTTCAGGGAAAATGAATGAATCTTGAAGATTCGCTTACAACGTATTCGTTAGTTTTCAAACTAGTTTGAAAGTGGCAGGAATACTGATTGTGCAACCATCGAAACTGTTTTTTGGTCACCTTTAATTTTTTCAATTTCTTCTTTGGACTTTCCTGCATCTTCCGCATAGTGGCGTGCATCCTTCTCTGCAAGCACATCTTCGGCGACAATTCCCTCAGCAATAATCGTTTTTCCCGCAATATCTTTTGGCATGAAGAAGCCGTAATCTTTGAAGGTTATGCGCATCATCACTGCGCCGTCGGAGAGCATCATCCAGCAGCCTTTTTTCTGGCACACTTCCACTACTTTCGCCTGCACACGCACTAATTTCTGCGGGTTTGGAGCTTTGAAGACTTCCGCAAGCTGCAAGGGCTGCGAGGTAGATTGCACGGAATCGCCAAACGCTTTGTACTGTGGGGCTTTCGCGGCGGTTTGTTCCGGAGCGGGTTTCGCGGTTTCGGCAGAAACATCTGCTTTTTTCGCACATGCCGACATTGTTACACCGAAGGCAATGAGCAGACTTGGGATAAGTGAAATACGCATAAATACTGGGGAAAAGTGAATAATTGAACAGAAAGATTTTGTTAAGCGTGTGCAAATTACGCAAGAAAAAAAGGGTGTGCAACTGGAATTCGGCAACATGGTTTTAACCCACAGCACAAGATTTCAACTGCGTACATTGCTCATCCGAGATAGTTGATATGTCTTCTGTCGAGGTGTTTTTTGTTGATATATCAACTTTTTATTTGCTACACCCAGAATCTTTGCTATCTTGCGCCCCGTACAACCATTTAACCATTTTATTCCTTTCCACTTTTCATCACCGAGTACAAAAAATGGAATACGCAAATATCCTCGTAACGCGCCCTGCTGAAGGCGTTGGCGCAATTCAACTGAATCGCCCGAAAGTATTGAACGCGCTTAATACCAAAACGATGAGCGAAATTCTTCACGCGCTTCGTGAACATGAACAAGACGATTCCGTGCGCTGCAACGTCATCTATGGCGATGAACGTGCCTTCGCTGCTGGTGCGGATATTCGCGAACTTGCCGATTCCAGCACGGTTCAAATGATGATTCGGAATCAATTTTCCGCTTGGGAAGATATTCGTGGTATCAAAAAGCCCATTATCGCGGCTGTGAGCGGCTTCGCGCTTGGTGGCGGCTGCGAATTGGCGATGCTGTGCGATATGATTGTTGCCAGCGAAACGGCACAATTTGGACAACCTGAAATTAAAATCGGTATTATTCCTGGTGCGGGCGGCACGCAACGCCTCACCAAAGCTGCTGGCAAAGCTCGTGCAATGGATATTGTCCTCACCGGACGCAATCTGAGCGCACAAGAAGCCTTTGAAATGGGCTTGATTACGCGCCTAGTTCCGCAAGCAGAGTGGCTGACTTCCGCAATAAAGCTCGCGACGGAAATTGCAGCGATGCCGCCGATTGCGGTACGTGAAGCAAAAGAAGCCGTTTTGAAATCTTTCGACCTAAGCATTGAAGCGGGTTTGGAGTTCGAGCGTAAAAATTTCTATCTCCTTCTTTCCACCGAAGATGCCCGCGAAGGTATGCGTGCCTTCATGGAAAAGCGTATGCCCGTTTGGAAAGGCTTGTAAAAAGTCAAAAGTATACATTGTCAGGCATGATTCCGTCGGGCGGTTTTTTCACCGTCCGACGGGTTTTTCTGAAAAAAAATATGCAAAAAATTCTTGCACATTCTTTTCCGACACCGTATATTTGAAGCTCTACAATTCAACACGCCATTTTTGCGCTGATGAATATGGAGAATAACTGCACCACGCAAGCCAAATGGAAGGTTCGCATAATGGTATTGCAGCGGTCTTGAAAACCGCCGGGAGTGATCCCATGAGAGTTCGAGTCCCTCACCTTCCGCATCCCAAAAAAAGATGTCAGCCGAAAGCAATAAACTTGCTTTCGGCTTTTTTGTTTTCCGTACTCTTGTGTAATTTCGCCTTCTGCCGAAAAGCAGAGATATACGGCTTGAGGTATTGATTCAACCATTTCTCGACAAATGAAGACACTTGGAGCAAATATCGGTGGCACGAATATGAGTGGCACGAATACTAGTGGCGCAAGTATTGGCATTATTGGCACCTCGCCACAGATGCTTGCGGCAATACAGCGTGTGCGCGAAGTTGCCCCGACCGACCTTACTGTGCTTATTCTGGGCGAATCTGGCACGGGCAAGGAAGTATTTGCCCAAGCCCTGCACAGCCTCAGCAAACGCCGTTCGCGCCGCATGGTGAGCCTGAATTGTGGCGCAATTCCCGAACAGTTGTTGGAGTCCGAGCTGTTTGGTAGCGAGAAGGGCGCGTTTACGGGCGCGACCGAGCAACGTAAAGGCTTCTTTGAAGCCGCAGACCACAGCACCATTTTCCTTGATGAATTAGGCGAAATGCCGCTTGGAACCCAAGTAAAACTCTTGCGTGTGCTGGAAAGTGGCGAATTTACTCGCTTGGGGTCGTCGGAAGTCTTACTCACGGATGTTCGCGTGATTGCGGCAACAAACCGCAATTTGGCAAAAGAAGTTGGTGAGGGAAGATTCCGTCGCGATTTGTACTATCGCCTGAACACTGTGCAGATAGAGCTTCCCGCGCTTCGCGAGCATCCCGACGATATTCCAGAACTTATCCAATTTTTTGCACATCGTACTGCCGCAAAAATTGGTGCAGATTTTCGAGGAATTGTGCCAGAAGCATTGGAAATTCTACAACGCCTTCCTTGGACAGGCAACATCCGCGAACTCCGCAACGTCGTGGAAACCCTTGTAACGCTCGCAAAAGGGCGTGTTATCAGCGTGGAGATGTTGCGTCCGTATTTGCCGAAGGCATTGAAACAAGCCAGCGACGATGTGGTCGTTGCACAATTCAGCAATGAAGCGTATAGTGGCGTACCTACACGTACTTTGAGAAGTCGTTCTGAGGACAGAGAATCAGACATTGGACATGAATTTATCCGCGAGCGACAACTTGTGCTGCCAGCTGGAAATACAGGTGTGGTGCGGGTTCCGCACAAAACGCCCGAGCAGGTTGAGCGAGAGCTGATGTACAAAGCATTGCTTGATTTGGTGCGCGAAGTGGCTTCTTTACGCGGGGAGATTGCCGATATTAAGGACGACATTAAAGAACTTGCCGAGCAGAAAGAGCAAGAAATGGAAAGAAATACCCTAGAGCGGAATACCCTAGAGCGGAATGCCGTGCAAGGCGCATTGCAGCAAGCTCCAGCACTTCCAAGCATTTCCACCGATGATTTTATGACGCTTCCCATGCAGGAAGTGGAGAAACGTCTGATTACGGCTGCCTTAGAGCGATACGACGGCAATCGTCGGCAAGCGGCGGATGCACTTGGAATTAGCGAGCGAACTCTCTACCGCAAGCTACATGAATACGGGCTGTTGAAGCACGAAGAATGATGCGAAGTGGTGGATGTTTTGGGTGTATGTATGACAAATGTATTACGAAAATTTTACATTCATTTCCACAGTTTTCCTGCCTCTCCACCGCATAATTACTGTATTTTTGCGAGATAGAGTGTGTAATAATCTCACACAACATCGTTCACCAATACTCCCCACCAATGGCGCAAAAAACCATACTCATTGTCGATGATGAACCCGATATTGTGCATCTTCTCAGCTATAATTTAGAAAAAGAAGGATTTGCAGTGCTGAAAGCGAGCAATGGTGCCGAAGGTGTGCGTTTGGCAACCCAGCATATTCCCGATGCAATTGTGCTGGATATTATGATGCCAGAAATGGACGGATTCGAGGCGTGTCGCGCTCTTCGGGCAAATCCTACAACGCAGACTATTCCAATTCTCTTTTTGACAGCAAAATCTGGCGAAATAGACGAAATACTAGGTCTGGAGCTAGGTGCAGATGATTTTATTCAAAAACCTATTAGCCCACGATTGCTTGTCTCCCGCATAAAAGCTCGCATCCGCCGTCCGATAGAAGCCGTGCGTACTGAACTTATTTCCGCGCCAGAAATTCTTACGATTGACACTTTGGAGATTAATCGCCAAAACTATACCGTCCGTATCGACGGGGTAGAACATTTTTTTCCCAAGAAGGAGTTTGAGTTATTAGCGTTTCTGGCGGCGAATCCGGGGAAGGTGTTTGAGCGGGAGTTCCTCTTGCGGAGAATTTGGGGTGAAAGCGTGCAAGTCATTGAGCGCACCGTTGATGTGCATGTTTCTAAAGTTCGCGAAAAACTTGGCAAATATAGCGCGTACATTGAAACCGTCAAGGGCGTTGGATATCGCTTTTCGTTGGATATTGCGCAGGAGTAAATGAGTTGAAAACGAGTTGAAAATACGGTATTTGGTATGTAACCCTTCGACAAGTTCATGCTGAAAAGCGCGTACAATCTCATACCGAGTTCTGAGTTTGCCGAAGAGGTTGAGGTATTATCAATGCAACTGGTCAGGTCTTCTCGTCGGGCGGCTGTTATCACAAGCACAGTAGCCGTCCGGCGGGTTATCTCTCGCAGAGTACCCGCCAGACGGCAGCGTTTCTGAACTCCTCAGCCGCCCGACGAGGGAAGACCTGACCAGTTACCAGATTTAGTTATTTTTGCTCTTTAGATAGTGGCACAGACATTCTTGTCTGTGAGTGTTGGTGCGGGGTTTGGGCAACAAACACAGACAAGAAGTCTCAAGCCACTGAAGCCAGTATTTACGTCACTCCCAGCCCCTCAACGCTTAATTTGTATATTCTCCAATAGATATTCTCCAATAGATATTCTCCAATACAAGGACTGACGCGGTGTTACAACACGAACAGCAATTTTTTCAGCGAATCCTTCTGCTCCTGTTTCTCGCAACGTTTTCGACGATTGTATGCGTGTTTACGGTCTTGCATTATGTTCATGCACCAATACTGCTCGCCTGTGCTATCGCCGCAATTATTGTAGGAATTGGATATTTCCTTGCATATTTGGCAGTACGAAAGGCGCGAGAGCGTCTTCAAGAAAACATCCGTGCTTCCGTTGATAAAATTGTCAATTTCACAGATGCCCTGAACGCAAGTAATGGTGCGCTTTCACCAAGTCTTGAGAGCGACAAGAACGATGTACCTTCTCTGCAACGCGCTCACGAAGCCGTACGAAAACTCGCCGCAAAACCGCATCAGGACTTGCAGGAGATGAAACGCTTGGAGCGAATGCGCTCCGAATTTTTGGGGAATGTGTCGCACGAACTTCGCACACCGATTTTTGCAATTCAAGGATTCTTGGAAACCCTGCTCGATGGCGCGTTGGAGGATGAATCCGTCCGTCGCAACTTTGTGGAGCGTGCTTATTCCAACACCCTGCGCTTAAACGCTTTACTCACCGACCTCATCAACATATCCCGCATAGAATCAGGCGAGATGCGCCTTAGTTTCCGATACTTTCCGCTTCTGCCACTCGTAGAGGAAATCGTTGCGAATATGAGCGTAGCGCACGAACATTTGAATGTAACATTGCACATAGAATCAAGAATTGATGCCGACTTGGAGGTATTTGGCGACCGCGACCGCTTGGCGCAAGTGCTGACAAATTTGCTTGACAATGGCATGAAATACAACGTTCAAAATGGCTCTGTTACGGTCATTATGGAAATTGTTCGTGATGGCAAGGGCGTGGAAGAAGTACGCGTGAGTGTGCGTGATACGGGGATTGGTATTCCGCAAGAGCATCACGGGCGGGTCTTTGAACGATTTTACCGTGTGGATAAAGCGCGTTCACGCTCGGTAGGCGGCACGGGGCTTGGCTTAGCGATAGTAAAGCATATTTTGGAAGCGCATAAATCCGCAATGTACATCGAAAGTAAGGGGGGAAGCGGCACAACGATGAGTTTTACGCTGAAGCGTGGGGAATAAGAACACTTGGGTTCGAGACAAATAAATAAAATGCCACGTGCCAGTGGCAAACCCGCATCTGCACTCGCTTTTCGAGATACAACTGCACCACGAAATACTTATTATGCCTTTTCTCATTACTATTCCAACGGCAGGTTGTGAAATCATAATATATGCCGTAAAACGTAGATAATATGCGGTTCGTAGTTTTGTAGAGCTTGAAAATATATCTATCAAATCCCCTCGATAATTTTTCAAGCCTATCACCAAAATCTATATCCGTATGTTATCACGAAAGAATTCCCCTCTTGCCTTTCAGACTGTACGGCATTTTTATGGCGCACTCACCTTTACGCTACGACAAAAAATACTTGGACTGGCATTCCTGCTATTGTTCTTGAGTAGTGCGGTTATTATTTGTATGCGTCTTGAAGTTGTTGCCTACTCGGAGCGAGATTTCATGCGAAATATAAGCGTTGCGCTGCTCAATGCACATCGTTTTGAGCAAGACTTTCTGACAACCCGCAGTGCGAAAGAACAAGCGCAATTTCACGCCGCAATGCAGCGTATAGACTCGCTTCTTACAATGTCGAAGACTGGGCAAGTGCAGACCCTACACACAAGTATTGCTCAATACAAAGCAACATTCCATGAGCTTTCTCGGGTTGTTGAGCAGCGCGGAATTGATGAAAATTCAGGGGTGGAAGGGAGTTTTCGCAAAAGTGTTCATGCGATGGAGAATCTTATTAATTCAAACAACGAATTGCATTTAATGAACCTTATGCTGCAAATACGTCGTTATGAAAAAGATTTTATCATGCGCCGCAAAAGTAAATACGTCGCGGAAGTCGAGCATAGCCTAGAGCTGCTTCGCACAGCAACGACGCGCACAGGTATTGCGCCGTCGCAGGCACAGCAAATTGTGGAATTGAGCAACGTGTACCATCAAAACTTTCTCTCGCTTGTCACACTTTTTGTTCGCATTGATTCTCTGAATAATTGCCTCACGGCATCGTTTCTTGCGATGAATGCACAAGTGGAATCGGTGGTTGTAGAGAAAGAGCGCATTGCGAGCGCGTATCGCAATGTTTCGTTGGGAGTAATTCTCCTTGCCCTGATGCTTGGGGTCAGGATTGCTCTGCGGATGTCGCAGAATATTTCCGCACCGATTGTGGTTTTGAGCGCGGCGGCAAAAAAGGTAGCAAAAGGAGATTTTTCCATCAAGGTAGAAACGCAAACCCGTGATGAAATCAGGCATCTAGCCAATGCGTTCAATCAAATGACCGACAGCATTCGGACTACAACTAGCGCATTGCACGAGGAAAAGCACAGCGTCGAACAAAAAGTTCGTGAAGCCACCGCAACGATTGAGCAAGAACGCAGCTCGCTGGCAGCAAATGTTGCGCACTTGGTGCAAGGAATTGAACATTTCGCACAGGGCGATTTAACCACGCGCTTTGCAGCAAACGATGCGAGCGAAATTGCGCACGTTTATCGCAGTTTTAATCAAGCACTAACGAACATTCAAGAACTCTTGCTCAGTACAGATGAAGCTGTTGTAGAAGCTGCGCAAGCGGGGGTAATTATCGCAGAAAAATCCCAAACTTTTGCCGCAGGAGCGCACCAGCAAAGCCAGAGTGCGGCGGCGGCGGCGCGTTCGGTGGATGAAATGATGAATGGTATTGCCGCAACGCTTGATAACATCAATGCTGCAACGCTGTATTCCCAGCATGCCAGCCAGAATGCACGGAAAGGCGTTGAAACGGTTGAGCATACCGCAAACGGCATCAATGCTATTGTTACAGCAACTCGCACGATGCAAGAGCAGATTGTACGCCTCACCGAGCGTATTGATAAAATTGATGAAATCGCAGGTACCATTAAAGAAATTGCGGACCAAACGAATCTTCTCTCCTTAAATGCAAGCATTGAAGCGGCTCGCGCTGGAGAGCAGGGGCGCGGCTTCGCGGTCGTGGCGGATGAAGTAAAAAAGCTCGCCGACCGCACCTCAGCAGCAACAAAGGAAATTACACTCACGGTCAATGGTATTCACCAAGAGACAAAAGATACCAATAAAGTGATGCAAGAGGCTCGTACCACGGTTGCCAAGGGAATTGAACTAACGCATTCGATTACCTATATGTTTGAGGAAATTTTGAATGATGCCTTGCAGGTTTCGGGAGCAATGGCTGAAATTCAGGACAAAAGCCATGCACACCGCGCAATGAGTGAGCAAGTTAATGCGGACGTTCAAAATATTGCGGCAGTAGTGGTGGATTCTGCAACCGACGTGCAACGATTAGCAGAAGTTGCGGAAGAACTTAAAAGCTCTATGTCCACCATTTACGCGCTCTTGCAGAACTTTACGCTTTCTACCATGCAGCAAATTGATACCGAACTTCAATACACGAACAAAGAAGATTTTTCCGAGAAATCACAAAAGATGTTTTCCAAACATCATCGTGAGAATTATTTAGAATATGCTCCTGAAATGATAAAACAACACTCAAAAGTGCAAAGGAACGTTTTGCCGTCGCCGCAACACGTTATGGGGCAAGGGCTTTCAAAGATGGCACATACAGCATCGGCAAAACTCCCACGTGCCACACTTGACCAATTTTCTATGAAAAATGCGTTCATTACCAAGCAGCGCAGAAGTAGATATACAGTTATCTATGCCGAAGAGCATGATACTCTCTATGAATAAGGGTTTGAACAACACAAACTCCATGAAGAAGGGGAAACACACACAGAGCCTATTCGATAAGCGTCGAATAGGTTTTTTATTGGAGGTATGTTTCGCACAGATGAATAAACGGATAAATCAGCCAACCTTTACGCGCCTTCCAGCCATGCCTTGCACTCTTTCACGCGTTCGCGGCTCACAATCACTTCGCCCGAAAAAGCTGGAAGCAGCTTCAATGCTAATCTTCCGTTGAAATACGGCTCCACGCTTGCGATGCTTTCTGCACGAAGCAAAAACTTCCGCGAAATACGGAAAAATTCCGATGGATTCAGCACCGACTCTATCTCTTCCAGCGCGTCCTCCGCAATGTATTTCCGCCCGTTTTCCAGCACGATGCTCACAATTTTCCCCTCTGCGTAAAAGTAGCGAATATCTTTCGTTGGAACAATCGTCATTGTTTCCCCAACGCTCAGAAGGAAGCGAGTTTTGAAGCGTTTTTGAGGCTGTTGTGTGGCAAAGTGTGCTTCTTGTAACGCCGCACGAAAGTCGTCCAATACCGCATTATTCCTTGTGTTGTTATTTTCTTGAAAAAACTGCTTCTGCATGGCTAATTTCCTCAGTGCCGCCTGAATATCCGCATAACCAAAGGGTTTCAGCAAATACGCGATGCTGTGAACCTTGAAGGCGTGCAGCGCGTATTCGTTGTATGCCGTCGTAAAAATAACGGGAATATCTATCTGCACGTGGCGAAAAACCTCGAAACTTGAGCCATCAGCAAGGTGAATATCCACAAACAAAACATCGGGAATATCAGCATTTGTAACGTCTGTGGGCAGTTTTTGAAAGTAGGCAAGCGCATCCTGCACAGATTCAATCGTCCCCAGAAAGCGCATCGTTACTCCTTCCTCGCGACCATAGCGTTCGAGGAGTGTTGTGAGGCGGTGTGCGGCTTCTTGTTCGTCTTCGAGGATGAGGATATTCATAAAGTTGTACTGAAATTAACAATCCAGTAAAGGTACGCTAACGCAAAATTCCGTAATAGTTATCGAAACGCGAGGCTGTGAGCCGTCTCCACGTTTATTCAAAAATTCATACCGCGATTGCAAATTTGCCAAGCCCACCGACGACGACACATCTTTTTCCGAGCGTTCCTGAAGATTATTTTTCACAACCAAACACGCATCATCCATATCAGAAATTGAGCAATGAAGCGGTTTTTGGGTGGAAATGATATTATGTTTGACGGCGTTTTCAACCAAAATTTGTAACGTCATCGGCGGCAAGCGCAAATCCAAGTATTCATCCCGAATTGTTACCGAAAGGTGGAGAGCAGATTTGAAGCGGGTTTTGAGCAAATGTGCGTAGGATTCCAAAAATTCTAGTTCCATGCGAAGCGGCACAGTTTCTTGCTTTGCAGCATCCAGCACATAGCGATAGACCTTTGCCAGTTCCCGAATAAATTCATCGGCTGCCTCCGCATCGCGATGAACGAGCGAGGACAAGGTGTTCAGGCTGTTGAACAAAAAATGCGGGTTGAGTTGGTGCTGAAGGGCTTGCATTCTGGCGGTAGCAGTTTCCTGTTTGTATCGTTCCAAATCCAACTCTGCTTGGTTGAAAAGCCTGATATAGTCTCGTCCACGAGTGCTTGCAAGGTACATTATTGTGAATCCAATAGCTGCCAAATTCTGCACATATGCGTCATTGAATGATAAACCGTCGTCGGTGAGCGCGGTATATGGTAGCCCTACGGCATTGGTGAGTGTAAGAAAAAATATTACTATCCACTTCGATTCTTCCAGCAAATACGCGCTTTGGAGCAGTGTCGCGGCATATTGTTCAAATATCCGACGACGAACAATCATTGCGCCTTCAAAAAGCGCGTAGAACAGCAGAATTGTGGCAACAATGTCGCTAATGTAGTTATGAAGCGGTCTTTCGAGATTGATAAAGGTTTCACTCCACGAGCCATCGGTCGTGAGGCGAACAAAGCCGTAGAACACCAGTGCTGATGCGGGTGGTAGCCATATTCTTTGCTGAAGAGCAGGAGGATGTGGGTAGAGGTTGTTCATACTTTGGTCGAGACGTTGTGCGGTTTCTCAAGGAAATACGCGGCATTCCGAAATTATAGTACAAAAAAATGGGTCATATTTTTTAATTTAATTCTTTTTCGCACCGATTGTTGCACCATCATTGATAAAAATATGAAATCCTTTGAAATGTGGAACTACGAGGAAGTAGAAGATGCGTTCGGCATTTCCCCGCTCAGAACCAATCCTGCGTTTGAAGATTGGCTGAGAGCCGAAGGCTGCGAAGCCGATGAATCCGAGAAAAAGATGCTGGATTACTACCGCGATGTATTGTTTGAAGAAGTCCACAACTGGAACGAAGACGAGCTAAAATTCTTTTTCATCGGACCCGTCTTAGGTTTGATTCATTTCAAAACAGCGAATTTCAAACCCTACACACAACGCACACTCAGTATCACGCACGGCGAGATTTCTGCTTCCGGCAAGGTAGATTTTATGCTGGCAAAGGGGAAAGTTACGCCGAAAATTCCCTATTTCTGCCTGCACGAATACAACCAAGAAAATCGCCGCGAAAACGACCCATTGGGACAATTACTTATCGGTATGGTAGCAGCAAAAGCCAAAAACAATGACGAATTGCCTATTTACGGCTGCTATGTGTCGGGGCGGAACTGGTTTTTTGTGTTGCTCGAAGGCGATAAATACTACGTGAGCAATGCTCATAATGCTTCCGACGATGATATTTACAAGATTTTCGCCATTATGAAAAAGTGCAAATTATTGGTGGATGTTCATGCTCGGAAAAAATAGTTTGGGAGAGAACGTATCACCTCGTCGCGCCTGTTACTGCGCGGCATTTAGGATTTTATCCACCCAACGCAGAGCCTCCGTATTCAAAAACTGAAAATCGTCTTGCGTATTGACTTCTGCTGTCATCACGATAACCATATTTTTCTTGGGTGCAACAAACACATATTGCCCGCCATGCCCGTCCATCGCCCAGAGCGAGCGCGATTTGTAGAGCCACCAACAATAGCCAAATTGTGCGGAATAACCTGCAACATCACTTGTTTCTGTCGTCATTTCCTCAATCCACTGTTTGCTTACAAGCTGCTCACCGCGCCATTTTCCGCCGTTTAACACGAGTTGCCCGAATTTCGCAAGTTCGCGCGGTGTGCTGAGAATGCCGAAGCCGCCGAGTGTAACGCCGTCGCGGTATTCAGTCCAGTTCAGGCGTGAGATGGAAAGTTTAGAAAATAACACCTCCCTAGCCCAATCGCGTAAAGGCTTTCCAGTGGCGCGTTGCAGCATCGCAGAGACAAGATGCGGGCTGCCGTCGGTATAGCGAAACTTCTGTCCTGGCGCGGCTTCCAGAGGTCGGGCGAGAATAAATTCCACGCTATTGTCGGGGATTTGCCGCAATAATGCTTGTGTTTGCCCCGAAAGCCCGCCATTTTGAAAGTCAATACCAGAGCGCATCGTGAGTAAATGCCTTAGCGTGATTCCGCGTTTGTCCGCATGGTTGCTGGCTTCGGGCAAAAATTTGCTAATCGAATCTTGCAGTGTAATGAGCTTTTTGTCAATCGCAATACCTGTGAGTAAGCTCACCACTTGCTTCGTGCAACTCCATACGGCGCGAGGCGTGGTCGCATCTGCGGGGTCTTTTGTGTAACTTTCCGCAACGAGATTACCATTACGAAAAACGAGCAAACTTCGCACTTGCCAAAGAGTTGCGTCGCTGTGAAATTGGCGGTAAATCTCGCTGAGAGTTGTGCTATCAATGGCTTCGGCACTTGGCGTTGAAATTGCCCAGCCATCATTCATTGCAGCAGGTCGGTAGCTTGCAAACGAGGTTTTAAGCGCATCTTCAGGTAAACATGATACAAGGAGGCTTGCCGATGCAATGAGAGCAACAATGAACTGAATGCAGTAAAAAGACCTCAAAGCCAGTATTCGTGAAGTGTTCATGGTATTACTTATGTCAGAATGTAAGTACAATTCCGTGAGATAAAGCCGTCCACTGCGGTGTGTTGAAATATACATCAGCTTCGAGAACATAGGAAATCCTCAATGGCGCATCATTATTGGGCTTCCACATAATTTCAAGGCGTGTTCTTGTGAAGCGATTTATACTGCCAAATTGAATATCGTGATGTACATAGCGCAGAGCTTCACCGAGACCCAAATCAAAAAAATACGGGTCGCGCACTGCTGGCGGGCGTGAGCTACAACCCAGTAACGATGAGCTTCCGACGATACTCCAATCGCTCTCGAAAGCACGAAAGCGATATTCCGCCGCTATTCCCGCCGTCCACGACGAAAACCAATAGCTTGTGCCGCTCTGCAAATCGGGATAAAGCTGGTAGCGATAATCGGCAGCCAGAACGCTTCCGATGGTGAGTGAAGGCGCAACCTTCCAGAGATAGAGCCATTCTATCGGCATCAAATGAAGGTTTACGCCTACAATGCCTTTGCTGAATACCGCCGATGCTGTGACTGCGGTGGAGAGCCGCGACATTGAGTATTCATGCTCCCACTGCCAGCGAGACGAGTACCCAAGAGCCGCGCCCGTGAACACTAGCCCAAAATTCTGAGATTCTTTGATTTGCTGTACGCCAAGCGTGATGCGGTGTGCATGAGAAACGCTGTCATTATTTTTGCTCCAAAGATTTGGCAGGAAAATACTGCCAAACACAAGGAATACCAAGGCTCGTAGAATTATTTTTTGCATAACCTTTTCTTTACTTCAACAATGGTAATTGTGCAGATTCTTCGACCATAGATTGAGGTTTTGTCTGCTTTTGCAATAATTTTAGTCCAAAAAGAAGGCGCAGAGCATTCACTCGCCGAATACCCTCGTACAACGCCCACGAAACAAGATACGTCAAAGCAGCAATGAGCGCGAACTTCGCCGCAATTCCCCACCCCTGAAGCAAAATGTAGTATCCCACAACCATCATCACGCTTTGATGCAGGATGTAGAACGGATACACTGCCTCATTTGCATAGCGCAAAAAGCGGTTTGAGAAATTCAAATGCACCGCCGCATAGCCCACCAATACTACTATCCAGAGCAATCCGTTGAAACTGCGTACAGAGCGCATCGGAACATAAATATACCATTCAGGATTGGTTGTGGGAAACCAAATATCGTACCACGTAAAATAGAACAAATACGCGCCAATGGTGATAATTCCTAACACCAGCGCATTCTTGCGAAGCCGCACAAATGCTTGCATCCACGCCTCCGAGCGCGAGCCAATCGTGTAGCCCCAGAGAAACACCAAAAATGTTTGCGTAAGATTATTCCAATCGTTGATTAAATCATGCGTTGTGGGGAAAAGCGGTCCTAGCGTGTGCGTAAGAAAAAGAAACGGCAGAATTATCCAATACAAGCGATACGACTGCGTGAAATAATTGGTGAACTTATCCAGAAGCCTTGTTCCATGCGGTGTTTGGAAATATTTGTGTAAGGGCAGCAGCCAGAGCGAATACACAAAAATATAGACCACAAACCACAGATGATGCCACGAAAACGAGCCTTTCGGATAGGGCTGAAACTGAAACACCGTCGCCCAGAAATCCAGATATGATGCGTACTGGTGGGTATGATTGAACAAATGTTCGTAATAAATTTGTGGCGGCACAACGACGAGCATTCCAAAAAGAATCGGGATAAAAAGCCGTTTGAAACGTTCTTTGGCAAATTCTTTTCTCGAATCTTTTTCTGAAGAGCGCATCAGAACTCGCGCAGCAGCAATTCCTGCAATCAAAAACAACAACGATAATCGCCAGCCATTGACAAAGAGCATGGGAAACTCAATGTAATGCGAGGTTTCGGGGTTTTTGAAGTGGAAATCCCACGTTACGAAAAACATTCCCGTATGATACGGAACAAGCAATAAAAACGCCCCAACGCGCAGCCAGTCAAGCGCGAAGAGGCGTTCAGATTTTTGAGGCGATAGAATTGATGCGGTTTCCATGAGCATTCTCCAAAAAAATGAGCGTTCAAAACATGAGCGTTGTGATGAATTATTGTTCGCTCAAAATTACGTGGACAAACGCATCGTTTTGGGAAAATGGGAATGAATTGTCGAAAATGGAGCGTGAATTGTACTGTTTCAATGCAAAGAGGAGAGTTTGTTTGTCATAATTAGGACTTTTGCAAAGGGCGCGTAACAAGAGTGTCCGCGCTACCATTAGAGATAGATTTCATGGGACTTCAGTAGGGCAAATACTCTTATCTGCCTTCATGAAATGAGCCGTTTGCGAAAGTCTAAGCTGTTTTCCTAACTCGTTCTCCCAAAACGGCGGTCAAATTCCTCCAATGGAATTTCAATAATGATGGGGCGACCGTGCGGACAAGCGTAGGGCATTTGCGTTGCGTACAAATCATCCACCAATGAGCGCATTTCCTGAAGCGTAAGAATGTCGCCCGCGCGAATAGCGGAGCGGCATCCGAAGGATGCAGCGAGATTATCCCGTGCGCTTGTGTGGCGGAGTTCTGTGTATTCGCGGTATTGCTCCAAGAGTTCGCGGAGTGCGTCTTCTTCGCGTCCTGTGCGCACATCCGCCGGAACAGCGCGTATTTCCAGCTCTTGCGGGGAATTGACCGTTATCACAAATCCCATATCTGCTAATTCTTTTTGCAATTCCTCCACCAACGCCGTTTCCGCGCCTGTACACCGCATCGTTACTGGGAAGAGCAACTCTTGACCGTATGCAAATCCTTCATTCATCGCTTTTAATGCTCGCTCGTACAAAATACGCTCATGTGCAGCGTGTTGGTCAATAATGGTCAAGCCCTGCTGCGACGGCGTTAGCACGTACTTTTTGTGTAATTGCCAATAGAATTTTTGTGCTGGTGCGCCGTGAAATGCTGATGGCTGCTGGGTTTGCGCCGTAAAGATTTCGTTATTGCTTTGATTGCTTCCAAGCTCAGTATTTGTGCGGCTTTGTACGGGCAGGCTTTCATCTGCATCGCGTCCAAACAGTGCTTCCAATGCCGATTGTTCGCGGGGAAAAAGCCCTCGTGCGTTGGCATCTTTTGGATAGGGCGCATTGGGTCGAAGCTCAGTATTTGCGCCGCCTCCAAAGTTTCTTTCCGAGCTTTGCTCCATTATCTCGCCTGTTCGCGTATTCACGCGCTGATTATCCACAAACGTAAACTCGTTCGAGAAATTATATGAACGCTCATGTGGTGTGCGGTTCGACAAACTCATGCGCTCATGCGCTTGCGGGAAAGCGGAATCTCGAAAACTCGCGCTCGGCGTGAGATTGAATTTCGCCAGCGTCCCAGCAACGGCGCGGCGAATCGCGCTATACATCGTGCGGTCGTCGTCGAATTTCACTTCATGCTTTTGCGGATGAATGTTAATATCAACGCGCTCTGGATTGATTTCCAAAAACAGCACAAAGGGCGGATAGCTGGATTGGTCAATGAGATGCTCATACGCATTCATCACGGCATGGCTCAGTTGGCGGCTTGCGATGGAGCGTCCATTGAGGTAGAAAAATTGTTCTGATTTGGTCTTCTTGGCAAATTGCGGCTGCCCGATGAAACCCCAGATATGAAGCGGTGTTCCGTTGATGTCGTCGTTCAAATCCACAGGCATCAGCGCGTCGGAGAAACGGCTACCGAGCGCGTCGAGAATGCGCTGTTTGAGCGTGGTTGCGGCGAGGTCGTAGATGAGCGTGTCGTCGTCGTAAAAGGTAAAGCGTACATTTGGACGTGACAAGACAAAGCGCGTCATTGTTTCGGCGATGTGGCGAAATTCGGTCAGGTCGGAACGTAAGAATTTACGCCGTGCAGGAACGTTGTAGAACAAATTTCGTACAAAGATTTGCGTACCAATTTCCATCGAACATGGCTCCAAAACTGGCTCTTGGAGGGGTTCGGAAACGAGTTTGTAGCCAATATTGCCATCATTGTTATCGCTTGCGCGACGCGAACGAATTTCCATCTGCGCCACCGATGCGATAGATGCAAGTGCCTCGCCGCGAAAACCCAGCGTCATAATGCGTTCAAGGTCTTCGGAAGTCTTGATTTTACTGGTTGCGTGGCGTTTTGGTGCGAGCAGCAAGTCCGTCTTGCTCATGCCTTTACCATTGTCAATGATGTGCAAAAGCTGTTTTCCTGCGCCGCGCACAATCACAGTGATATGCGTCGCGCCAGCATCCATGCTGTTTTCCACCAATTCTTTCACTACCGATTCAGGTCGCTGCACAACTTCGCCAGCAGCAATTTGATTGGCAATAAAGTCTGGTAAAATCTGGATTTCGGAGTCAGTCAGGGGCGTAGCTGTCATCATTAGGCGCGAGTGGAAAAGGGAGTGAAAGAACGCGGTGGTTTGGGCATTTCAGCAACGTCGTCGTTCACCGTTACCAAGTAGAATCCTGCCTCGAAGACCGCATCGCGCTGTTTATCGGAAATAGCATCCACCGCAGCAATGATGCCGTAGAGCGTCATGCCTTTGTATTCGGGATGGAAGTCTCCGAACCGCTTTAATTCACGCTTTGTTTGCTTAATCGCACGAGAATCCAAGTGGCTTTTTACTTCAATGATAAATCCGATATTCTTCTCTCCATTGACAAACCCAAAGCCGTCCAATTCCTGTGTTTCCTCGCCAATGCGTGTTTTTAAGCGCATGTGAAAGCTCGTAATGCCAAATTTTCGACGCAAGATGTTCTCCACCGACGGCAACAACAAGCCTTCAGTAAATGAGCCGAATTTATTGCCCAAGCCGCCCAATTGCTTGCCGAGTTCTTTGATTTGTTTGTCGAGTTCGGCGGCGCGTTTGTCGGCGGCGGCAGCGCGTTTGTCGGCTTCAGCAGCACGCTCTTTCTCGCGTTTATCGGCTTCAGCAGCACGCCTGTCAGCTAATTCCTGTGAAACGGCTAGTTGCCGCTTAAATGCTTGTGTATCCAGCACAAGGCTTGCGATAGCATCTCGTAATTCTTGGTCAGTCATAGCGATAAAGAAAAAGGGAAAATAAAACTACCACCAGCAAAATACGAAAAAAGGCGCGAACCAAAGATATTCTCTTGTGTTCGCGCCTGTTGTTTTTGTTGAATCAATCAACCATTACCAATACTTCGGATATTTCGTCTCGCGCACGAGATTGTTGTACAGCAGTGCAATCGCAATCAGCACAACCGCGCCCGTGAGTGTTGGAAAAAGGAGAAACGTCCATGACGGCTGCGTAAGCGAGATAATAAGCGGGTTGGAGGCGGCAGGTGGATGGACAATCCGAGCCGACATCATCACCACAACCGTAGCCGAAAGCGCGAAGGCAAGCGACCACCAGTGATTGCCCCAGACCGCGACGCACAACAATCCGATAAACGAACCCGTACAATGCCCAGCAATGACGTTACGCGGCTGCGCAAAGGGCGCGTCGGGGAAGCCAAAGACCAGCAAACATGAGGCTCCGAAGGATGCCAGAAAGCCAGTCAGTGCCAGTGTTTCGTGGAGAACATTGCTTATGAACACAATCGCTGAAATGGCGAGAAAGCTCCCCAGTCCAGCAATTATCAGGCTTTTCAAGGGAGGCGACGGTGGAAGTTGTGCGCTGTCGCCTTTGAGTTTTGTGAAAAAATTCATCTGAGGCAATGCTGGAAATGGATGGCAAAAAACGCTCTGGAATGCCCGTAAAAAGGAAGAAGAGGCAAATATCAACCAGTATGCGCCCTGATAGGCTCAATGTTGGTACGAAGAAGATTTGATGTGCCACGAGCAATAATGTTACCATCCTCAAAGCGCAACACACACTCAACATTCTTCATTTGCTTTCCAGCACGAACGACTTTTGCTTCCGCGATAACGAGCGAACCAAGCGGTGCGGGTCGCAGAAAATCTATATGCAAATTGGTATTGACATGGAAATTATCAACGCCCAACAGCCCAACAGCTATGCCTAATGCCTCATCCATAATTGTACATTGCAGCCCCCCATGAAGCACCATTGCTGGGTTGCACATATCGGGACGTACACGAGCAGATAAGACAATATGCCCAACATTGGCTTCCAAAATTTGTAAATTTAACCAACGAGCAACAATAGGTACACGGTCATCGGTGGTCTCTCCTATACCAATATACGAGCGAAAGAGTTCTACGACTGGGTTCATAGAGTTAGTAAATAATTGAGATTATGCAGAGTAGTCAAATACTGGGTTCTGGCTGAGGGACTCGCTTCTTCAGCGTCGCTCTCACTTCGCTCCCTCAGCCATTTCCGAAAATTTCCGAAAGTGAGACCCTCACGAGGAAGTGAGAGCCTCACACAAGGCTATTACTCCGCGTCGCGCCACTCTTCGACGAGTTTGATGTGCTTCTCTGCGGCGGCTTGTGCTTTTGCTTTGTCGGCAGATTCAGCAGTAGCATGGAAAATTCCGCGCTCTTTATCGGGCAAAAACAGCACCGATACATCGCCGTCGATGATTTTTACGCCGTCAATCAGTTCGCGCTTCATTCCTTCGCTGTATTCCATTGCGCGGCGCATAATCAAGCCCTTTTTCTCCCACGGACACGCCGTCTGATGGTTGAATTGGTAGCGCGTTGGAATTTCCTTATCAATTTCCACAATGCGTTTGCCTGTTGCGGCGAGCATATCCAAAATTTTACCGATAGCAAACATCGCATCGCTGGCAAAGAAGAATTCAGTGAAAATTAAGCGTCCACGTGTGTCGCCCAAAAACAGAATTTCTTTGTCGCGCGTGGCTTCCATCATTGCTGAGTGCGAGTTTGGAATGCGTACCACTGTTACGTTGTTGTAGCCTTTGGCAATTTCCTCAATCTCGCTCGATGCCACAACCGACACCGCGAGTTTGTACGGAGCGCGGTCTTTGTGGGTTTCCATGAAGAGCTTCGACACAATCGAAAGCTGGCGCATCGGGTCGCACCATTTGCCTGTGCTGTCGGCAATCGAAATTTTCTCTACGCCTGGGTCGAGAATAAAGCCGATTTCGTAATTGAGTGCGCTCATCACCTGCGACATCTGTAAGCGTGCGGCTTCCGACTCTTTTTCGCCACGAATGGAGCGGCGCGTATCCACGTAGCCGTTCAAACCGACCACTTGGCATTGCAATTCGCCCAAAATGCGCGGAAAAACTGCGGAAGTCATACCGTGCGCGTAATCCACCACCACGCCGTATTGCCGCTCGGCAATCGCTTTCACGTTGATAGCGTTCACGTAGGCGGTGGTGTATGCCTCCATTGTGCGCTCGGGGAAAATTAAGCCGCCGATGTCTTCTGGCGCGACCCGCTTAATATCTTCGCCGAAGAAGAGGCGTTCAATTTTTTTGAGCGAGTTTGTTTGCATATCGCGCCCGTCGGCATTGAACAAAATCACATCAATTTGGCGCGGATAATATGGCGACTGACGCACGTGCAAGCCAGCAACCGCCTTGCCGTCGCGCATTGCTTGGCGCGTGAGCGGAAGCGGGCTTGTTTGCAAATCCACTACATCAATTCCCACCGACATCAACCCTGCCGCCATTGCACGCTTGACCATGCGCGAAACCTCGTTTGCGTCGCGGCTCGCAATCACGGTCTTTCCTGCGCCGAGCGAGTTGCCAAGCGCGGCACCGAATTTCGCGCCAAACTCAGGATTCATCTCAATATTCGACTGTCCCGTTACGCGAGCATCGGTGAAGAGGTCGCGCATCCATTTTTCTTCTTGAACAAGGCTGCGCGTAAGAATGGCGCGGGATTCAACCTCTTTCTGGGGCCAGAGTTTGATGTTCGAGGCAAGTTTTGCATACGCGCCAATGTGGCAACCATCAGAAATGAAGACGTTTTCAGCAATGCTGACGTGTTCTTCAATCACGACATCGTTGGTGATAACGTCGTGTGTGAGCTGCGCAAAATCGCCAATCGTGGTGCGTTCCCAAATAACGGTGTTGTCAATTTTTGCACCAAAGCCAACTTTTGAGCCGTTCCCAAGCGATGAATCCTTGATTTCCGCATTCGGACCAATAACGACATTTTCACCCAAAACGACCGTTCCAATCAATTTCGCGGATTCATGCACCTGCGCGGAGGCTGCAACGTAGGAAGTACCACGCTTCTCGCCCTTAATATCCACTTTTACTTTCCCCGCAATCGCGTCTGCCTGTGCTTGCTGGTATTGGTCGAGATTACCTACGTCTTGCCAGTAGCCTGTTGCGGTGTAACCGTAGAGCGGAAGCCCTTTCTGGAGCATGAGCGGGAATAAATCTTTGCTGAAATCGAAGTCTTTTTGGTAGGGAATCAAATCTAAAACTTCTGGCTCAAGGATGTAAATGCCAGTATTGATGGTATCGGAGAAGACTTCGCCCCAGGATGGTTTCTCCAAAAAGCGCGTAATTTTTCCTTCGCTATCGGTCATGACAATCCCAAACGCTAGTGGATTTGAGGCTTGCGTGAGGATAATCGTGGCTTTCGCTTTTTTCTCTTCGTGAAATTTCACTGCCGCCGAAAGGTCGAAATCGGTCAAAACATCGCCAGAAATAACGATGAATCGCTCCGAGAGATGCTCCTGCGCATAGCGTACCGCGCCAGCCGTGCCGTAGTCCGCCATTGCTTGCATATACTTCATCGTTACGCCAAAATCGGAGCCATTCCCGAAGTACGAGGTAATTTTTTCAGGTTGGAAAAACAGCAACGACACCATATCGGTAATGCCGCCGCGCTTCAAAAGGTTTACGATATGCTCTACCATTGGCGCGTTCAGCATCGGAGCCATTGGTTTGGGAAGATTCATTGTTATCGGGCGCAAGCGTGTGCCGAAGCCGCCTGCCATAATCACAGCTTTTTTCA
Organism: Ignavibacteria bacterium; assembly: GCA_013298775.1. Lineage (GTDB taxonomy): Bacteria > Bacteroidota > Ignavibacteria > Kapaibacteriales > UBA4661 > PH2015. The sequence continues at coordinate 32,170 of JAAFIV010000036.1, forward strand.
TAGAACACACAAAAAGATTAAAGTGAAAGAAGGTTAGTAGAAAATTTCAATGGAAGAAGATACGAAAAGGAATACACTAGGGGTCTATTTGATTACCCTGAACGACGCAGAAATACGTGGCTGCACGGTATTTCGAGCGGACAAAACACAACAGCACACAAAATAAGAATTTTTTTGAATGCTCAAATATAAAATTCATACAGGAGCGAATTTTTGTTGCTTGAGGAACGAGAATTCCCATTGTGCGGCTTTTTCTTGGGTTGTACCGAAACCGATTCCTTGATGTCAAAGCCTTGAAACCCCGTATCTTTGAGCAATCGTGTGGTCTCTGACAGCGAGAGTTCCATCTCCTCGGCGAAGCGTTTATCGTGTGTTGTGCGCCTTCGACTGCGGGCTGAGAAAAAGAATCTCGCGCTCTGGAGATGCTAGAATCAGATGCTTTTCGGTGTGGTGTTTTTTTACCCGAAGAATGCTTTGGTTGTGTCTGGGCATCCATGCTCTGCTGAATCGGACGTTCAGTGGCATCAAGAAGAATAGCGTGACAGTCCTTGAGACGTAGTTATAATTCTTCATTTGCGCATCATGTGTTTGGAGCTGGCTTGGGATTAGTTTGGTACAGGTGTTCCAGTTCCTAGCGTGGTAATTCGTTACGAATAGGAGTGTTTACTCGTGTGATATCAACAAGATACAGCTCTTTATTTTGATAAAATACACTTAATATAAACTAAATATTGCAACGTACTTAAACTCTATTGTTATTGTCTGAAGAGTTCATAATATCTTGCGTTGAAGGTATTATCCCAAAAGTGTGTTCAAAAATGTAGCTGCGAAAAATAGGCAAAAATCAAATGCCGTGTTGCAACTTTTTCCTCTTCTCATGCGTACAGCATTGAACACGAGCCTCAAACACGAGCCTTCAACACTACGTTAGCAAATATTCCCACAACATTCTTACAACATTTATTCAATACCATGAAAACCTTGATTCAATCTCGCTTGGAGCGTATTTCACGCTTACTTTTACCGATGCTTTTTTTCGGTGCGAGTGCGCTTCCCGCATTTGCTCAATTTTGGGGCGGAGGCACACGCGGCTCTGGTAAAATTTTATCCGATACCCGCACCGTTCCTGCTTTTACGAAAATTGTTGTTGCCGGAAGCGGCGATGTCATTTTCAAAAAAGGCGACAAACGCGAAGTTATTATTGAGGCGGATGATAATATTTGGGAAAGCGTTGAGACGAATGTAAACAACGAAGGCGAGCTTGTACTCGGCATGAAATCTGGCTCGTGGAATAATATGCACTTGAAGTTTATTATCACAAATCCTACGCTCGAAGGCGTACAGATTCGTGGGAGCGGCTCGGTAGAGGTAGAAAATAATTTTGAAGGACAAAAACTCCTCTCCAACATTAGCGGGAGCGGTTCTGTTCGGTACAAGGGCGGTAAGGTGCAGCAGCACGAAGTTTCCATCAATGGAAGTGGGAGTGTGCTTGCCGAAAAGCTGGACGCAAACGACGTAGAGGTAAGCATTTCAGGCTCTGGTAGTGCAAAAATTATGGCACAAAAAACCTTGAACGCACGTATTAGCGGTAGTGGGAGCGTTATGTATTCTGGTGCTGCCAACGTGAATAAATCTATCTTTGGAAGCGGCAGTGTTGTCAAGCGTTGAGAATTTTTATTGCGAAATGTCTATCCGATAGTATGCGTTTACAGCCGACTATCGGATTTTTTTTGTGTATTCTTAGGCAAATTCATAGGCAATGATACCAGATTTTACCTTGCAGGACGGTGTTTTTTTTGCCATTTTACGAGATGAGAATAACTCTGTGTTTTTTTGCCGACGCTGAATTACAAATGGTGATGCACATGCTTTCTTTTCTTTCGTGGTACCTCCACATGCCGCTTGCAGTATGGCGTTGCTGCCTTCGTGTCCCTTTATTGAACGGTATTTCTTCTTTTCTTTCTGCATGTTTACTTTCTTTCTTTGTTGGATACTGCTACGCTCAAGCCCAGACTTCATCAGCATTGCAGGATGTTTTCCCACCTCTGCACCTTCAGCAAATACAACAACAGCAAAATATCACCCAAAACTCCTCTGTTGGTATTTCCTTAGGCAAACAATGTTTTGTATTCATAGATTCCTCCAAAACCTTGACCATTACTGATGTTTGTCGTCCTACCACGCTTAGTCGTTTTCGCCCTTCTGCTCAAGAAATTCCAAATTTTGGTTTTGCAAAACCCACATACTGGTTTGCATTTTCGCTTCGCAAGAGCGCGTCAATACTGAATGATTGGGTGTTGGAAATTGCCTATCCGCCGCTTGATTCTATCGAAATTTTTGAATTTACTTCTCAAAGTCCAGAAGCCGCATCACAACAAGGCTCGCGGCTTATTCGTCGCGCTCTTTTGGGGGACATGCTGCCTTACGCGCATCGCTTCATGGATACGCGTACCTACGCCATTCCACTTGATTTGCGCGACACATTGCCGCATACGTTTTTTGTCCGTGTGAATACGCAAAGCTCCGTGCAAGTGCCGTTGTATCTGCATCATCACACGGGATTTAGCGAGCAGCTTTCGCGCTCGGAGCTTGCCTACGGAATCTTTTTTGGCGTTATGGCTGCGCTTATTTGCTACAATGTATTTTTATTTGTGAGTTTGCGCTCGCGGTATTACGTGTATTATATCGTGTATTTGCTGGGTGCGAGCTTGTATATTGCGGTGGTGAATGGCTTTGCCGCGCAATATCTTTGGGGGAATTTCCCTTGGTGGGCAAATTACATGAATAGTGCCGCGATTGGCGTGATGATATCTGGCGTTTCGGTCTTTGCACGCGAATTCTTGCAAGTACGGCGATACGCACCCGTTATGGCGAAAGCCCTGATAATTTCTATGTTGGCAGGTGTTTTTGTTATTCTGAGCGGCTTTATTTTGCCCTACCGCGTGTGTGTGCAGATGAGTGTGGTGGTGAATATCCTCACGATTATTCTTCTTGTTGTGAGCGGTGCAATCGTCTGGGCGCGAGGAAATACCAGCGTCCGCTTCTTCTTTTTGGCAGCAGCACTTTTCCTGACGGGAAATATCTTATTTGTGATGAAAACTGTCGGCATACTGCCCACAAACCCAATAACGACGCACATTGCAGAGCTTGGCGTGATGACCGAAGGACTTCTCTTTGCCTTCGCACTCGCCGACCGCTACCGTTTAATGCGGGTTCAGAGGGAAGAGGCGCAGCAGGAAGCCTTGCGTATTGAACATGCGGCAAAGGTACAGCTTGAGGGAAAAGTCCGCGAGCGCACGGCGGAACTTGAGGCGATGAACGACGAAATGCAGCGTCAGATGGTGATTTTGAACGAACAAGCAATTGAAATTGAAATGACGAATGTCGCATTGCAGGAGAAGAATTTGCTGCTGGAGAATCTCAATCACGAAAAAAATGAGTTCATGGGAATTGCGGTGCATGACTTGAAAAATCCACTTCAAACTATCATCATGAATACATCCATGATGCGCCGCTACCGCGATAAAATGGACAATGAGCAGCGTGATTACCTCTTCGAGCGCATCGAAGAAACGACGCGCCGTATGCACAATATCATCACCAATTTGCTTGATGCAAATGCGATTGAAATGGGAAAAGTAGAGTTTTCACAAGAAAAGTTTCCAATATATGAGGAAATACGCGCTTTGGTAGATGATTACATTGAGAAAGCATCGGCAAAGCGCATCACTATGAGCTTCGAGCCAGAAAACAAGGAAATATGCGTCTTTGCGGATAAGCATCGCACAATGGAAGTCATTGAAAATTTACTTTCCAATGCGGTAAAATTTTCACCCAAAGATAAGCGCATTGTCATTCGCATAGCTCCGCACTCAAGCAATGACAAGCCTTCTGGGCAAATGGTACGTATAGAAGTACAAGACGAAGGACCTGGTTTATCGGCAGAAGATAAAGCAAAACTCTTTGGCAAATTCGCTCGCCTCTCCGCACAACCAACAGGCGGCGAACACTCGACGGGACTTGGACTTTCAATCGTCAAACGCTTTGTCGAGGCAATGAATGGCGAGATTTGGTGCGAATCCGAAGAAGGAAAAGGAGCAACGTTTGTGCTGCTGCTGCCAATGGATCGTACTTGACTCGCCATACATACACTACCCTCACACTGCTCGCGCAGCGTAGGGGCGAGCAATGTGAGGGTATGTGTACGAAGCGCAATGGCTTACAAAAGTAACTCGTCAGGTGTATCCCCGTCGGGCAGCTGAAGAATACGTAAACGCTGCCTTACGGCGGGTGCGTCGCTTGTACACCACTCGCCGTAAGGCTACTGCACTTGTGATAACAGCCGCCCGACGAGATAGTACCGGACCAGTTACTTACAAAATATATTTACTCAAATCCTGATTGCGTGCAATGCCTGTAAGCCGCTCTGTAACAAGGTTTGCTGTGATTGTTACCGTTTTGTCGGCAACATTATCGGGCGTATTGTAGAGGATTTCTTCGAGAAGCGTTGTGAGAATGGTATGCAAGCGGCGTGCGCCGATATTGACCACTTCTTGGTTCACATACGCCGCCGTTGCTGCGATTTCTCGGATAGCAGCTTCCTCGAAGACGAGCGTCAAATCTTCCGACCCCATCAAGGCTTGATATTGTTTGATAAGCGCGTTTTCAGGAATGGTGAGAATTTTGTAGAAATCTTCTTCTTGCAAGCTCTCAAGCTCTACGCGAATCGGGAAACGACCTTGCAATTCAGGAATGAGGTCGGACGGCTTTGCCACGTGGAACGCGCCCGAAGCAATAAATAGAACGTGGTCGGTGCGGAGTGCGCCGTATTTGGTGGAAACGGTCGAACCTTCCACAATGGGCAGCAAATCACGCTGAACACCAGAACGCGACACGTCGGGACCGCCCGTACCGCCATTGGCAACAGCAACTTTATCAATTTCATCAATAAATACAATCCCCGTATTTTCGGCACGCGTGATGGCATCGCGTGTAACAGCTTCCATATCAATCAATTTTTCTGCTTCTTCCTGCTCCAAAAGTTGGCGAGCCTCGCCGACAGTTACTTTGCGCTTTTTCGTGCGTTTCGGCATCATTCCGCCTAACATATCTTGTAAATTCATCGACATTTCATCCATGCCGATTGGTCCCAGTACCTGCATTTGCGGAGCATTGTCTTGTATTTCAATTTCAATAATGCGGTCTTCCAAATCACCGTTTTGCAGTTGAGCCAAGAATTTATCCCGTGTTCCAGCATTTTCAATTACTTCTTCGGCTTCTTCTCCATTTTCAAAACCAAAACTTCCTGCTCGGCGAACAACCGGCGGAATAAGAACGTCCAGAATGCGCATCTCTACTGCTTTGTGGGCTGCAAGGCGCACCTCTTCTTGCTTTTCAGCGCGAACAATATTCACCGCAATTTCCGCAAGGTCGCGTATCATGGATTCCACGTCGCGCCCAACATAGCCCACTTCCGTAAATTTCGTTGCTTCTACCTTCACAAACGGCGCACCAGCGAGCTTTGCCAAGCGACGAGCAATTTCCGTTTTCCCAACGCCCGTTGGTCCAATCATAATAATGTTGTTCGGCATGATTTCATCGCGCATGGAGCCTTGTACTTGCTGCCTACGCCAGCGATTTCGGAGCGCAATCGCCACTGATTTTTTCGCATTCCCCTGACCAATAATGTATTTGTCTAATTCGGCAACAATTTCGCGCGGTGTGAGCGATTGGAGTTTCTGCTGTTGGGTGAGAGCGTCTTTGGAGAGAGTCGTTGCAAGCATCGGTGAACCTTGTGTTGTGGACATACGGTTATATCACAAAAAATGAAAAGGAATATCACTATCTCAGAAAAACATCGTGAGAAGGCACAAAGATACGAGAGAGTTGTTATTTCAAACAATGAATTTTCAAATGATTGTTTTCGAGGAATACGCCATCAGTCTATTTGTACAGCCCCGAATATCGTTCGTACCTTAGGACATGATTCTTAAATTATGCAGTGATAATGCTCAATGTGAGCAAAGAACGCGGACATGAGGACTTGAGAGGATGTTAAGGAATGGTAAAAAATTAAGTGTTAAAGTCAATAGTGGCACAGACATTCTTGTCTGTGTTTGTCGCTTGAAGTCCGCGCTAACACTCACAGACAAGAATGTCTGTGCCACTAAATATTTCTGAAGTTCATTCATTTAATTTTTGAGCCTTCCTAAGGACGGAAAAAAGTCCTCAAAATCCTGAGAGTCTGGGACCTCGTCCGCGTGCCAATAATCGTTGCTTATTGGAAGAATCGTGTACCTAGCGATTGACAAAAAGCAGCGAGATATGCCGCCCTTGAGCGCGAATTCCCGTAATACTGCCATAGTCAATTTCCAACGAAAAAGCCTTTTGAAGCGGCATTTCGAGCAATCGCGCAAGAATACCACGAATAACGCCAGAATGACAGACCAGTAGCAATGGCTCGCCATTCGTTGCCTCTTGTTCGCTATATTCGTAGAAGGCAGTTGTGGTGCGGTCTGCAAGCTCGCGGAAGTTTTCGCCGCCTTCGGGACGAATGTTTACGTAATCGCGCATCCACGCGTTCAGGACAAATTCTTCAATCTCGCTCCATTGCTGCATTTCCCACACGCCAAAATTCATTTCTTTCAGGCGGTCATCAGTCTGAATGCGTGATATTTGCTTGCCTTGCAGCCCTTGTTCAAGTTCTTGAGCAAGCAGAAAGCAGCGTTGGAGCGGGCTGGAGACAATGCGTGCAGAGGCAAGATTTTCTGCGCTCTCAAGAGCGGTTAGTTTCGCCAGTGTTTGCGCGGCTTCCGCTTGAAACGATGCTGCTACGCCAATGTCCGACTGCCCGTAGCAAACGCCTTTCGGAATGTCGGGCTTAGTATGGCGAATAAGGTATATGGTGCGAGATTTCATGCGGTGTTTGGTGATTATTTGTCAAGAATAGAGATTCGTAATTTCGTAAAAAAAAACGCGCACCGTCGGTGTTTCGACGATGCGCGTTTACTCTTTTCGTTGTGGTTTCGTACCCTAGTGGTGTGGTAAATCGTGCCGAAGATGTATTTCAAACCTAGGTTGAAATAAAGACATTTCGTGCTAAGGAAAGGTGAGAGAATTCGCAAGAATCGTATCGGAGGAATTGTTTGGTTCTTGGAATATGTTCTGGGAATAGGATTCTGGGAATAAAATTCTGGGAAGATGGTCGAAGAAAACTTATCGTGCGAAATCGTAATGTTCTTGCAAACTTTTGCGTAAGTGCAAGACGGCATAGCGTTTCCGCGCAAGCAGCGTATTGATATTTACGCCTGTTTCGTCGGCGATTTGTCGAAAGGAAATGCCTTCGAGTTCATTCTTGACGAAAATTTCACGCTGTTCGGCGGGGAGTTCGTCGAGAGCTTTCAAGATAGCATCCCAAATAGTTTCCCGCATCAGAAGTGCGTCCGGACCTGCGGTGTAGTCCATGATTAAACTTTCAAAGTTATCGCTTCCTTCGTCGGATTGCGGAAATTGCATATCCGTAAAAGATTCAGTGCGCTTTTTGCGGTAGGAATCAATGATGCGATTACGCACCGAAGTAAATACCCAAGAAGCAAGATTTTCAATCGGCTTCGAGACATTCTGCGAAGCTGCCAATACGTTTGCAAACACATCTTGTAAAATATCTTCCGCTTCCTCTGCCGAACGAACGCGCTGACGGATAAATCCTAAAAACTTCTTACGGTCCGTTCTGAACAGATGCTCAATCTGCATGGCTAAATCCATTGCTATCTCCGAAAAGAAATTGTATAAATGCCGAACTATCTTGTGAACGAAGAACTATCTTCATATACGCCTAAACATGTCGGATTTGCCTAAAGTTCCAAATAAAATGAAAAAAAATGTAAATGGTCAAAATTTGTGTAGGGCGGAAATTTTGCCTTGCTTTTATAGGTTAAACGCTTTTCATATCCTAAAAGTTCCAAGTTACATTAGAATTTTTGATTTCTTTCACTTTCTTTTTCCCAACTGCATATTATTTTCACAAAAAATGGTTAAGTTACGCTCGCCGTCAAAAATACATCCTTTTTATGTTCTTGTTTTGTAGATTTCATGCGCTTTTGGAGTAAGTATTCTCGAATCATGCAGCAAAAAAATATGCCACTGTGTGTTGGCTTAGATACTGCGGTGGAAATGCTCCCCACAATGCTGAAAGAACGCGCCACAACTGATGCTGCGATTACCGATGCACTACTGGAATTTAATCGCGCTATCATTGAAGCAACCCACGATGTGACGGCAGCATACAAGCTCAATCTCGCATTCTACGAGCAATATGGCGCGGCAGGATGGCTGGCATTCGAGAAAACACTCGCCTATGTTCCCGATGATTGCTTGATAATTGCCGATGCCAAACGTGGCGATATTGGCAATACCTCTAAAGCATACGCCAAAGCCTTCTTTGAACGCTACGCGTGCGACGCGCTCACGGTCGCGCCGTACATGGGCAAAGATTCGGTTTTGCCTTTTTTAGAGTACACCGATAACATGACCTTCGTTCTCGCGCTCACGTCCAATGCGGGTTCTGCGGATTTTCAGCGTTTACATGCGTCGGACTTTTCTGGTGAATCATCAAAGGAAAAATCTGCTCAAGAATTGTACAAACACGTGATTCAATCAAGCCTTTCGTGGCTTCCCGAACCGAGTGCGCGAAATTGTGGTTTTGTCGTTGGCGCGACGCACCCCGCAGAACTTGCAGCAATTCGCACCATGATTCCAAACGAAATGTTGCTGATTCCAGGCATTGGCGCACAAGGCGGCGACCTCGCCTCTACGCTTCGCGCGAATAACGGCGCACCGTGTCTCATCAATTCCTCACGGGCAATTATTTATGCTTCTGCGGGTAAGGATTTCGCCGAAGCCGCCCGTAAAGCCGCCGAGAACTTTTTGAATGGATAATCAGTTTGTACACGATAATATTCTTTACTCACCTTACGCACAAGCCCCTCACCCAACCCTCTCCCAGAGGGAGAGGGCTTCAGATCTGGTCTCCATCAACCCTCGCCCTCTGGGAGAGGGTCTCGCGCAGCGAGGGGTGAGGGCAGCGCGAGGGTGTGCGTAAGGTGAGTTCTTTAATATTCTTTCAATAGTGGCACAGACATTCTTGTCTGTGAGTGGTGGTGCGGTGTTCAAGCGCAAAACACAGACAAGAATGTCTGTGCCACCGAAGCCTGATATTATCTGCCATTGAGAGATTTTATCGTGTATCAAATGGATAACGTTTGAATTAACACTGCTTTTTATTTTTTCACTAGCCGCTTCCACCCATGTCGCAATTAGCTACTTTCCTTGAAAATCTGCGCGGAGATTCCCGCATTGCAGCTTACTCGCCGCTTCAACTCAAGCAAGCAGTTATTATGAAGATTTTGCATTTGCTTGGTTGGGATGCCTTCGACCTCAATAAAGTGCAGGCAGACCATCTCGTTGGCGGCGTAACGATTGACTACGCCTTACAAACACCAAGTAATGGCATGGTTTTTCTTCATTTAGTGATGCCCTTAGAAGAAAGCACCCACGACACGCAGGATAAAATCCTCAAGCTCGCGGCTGCCGAAAATGCCCGCATCGCTGTATTGACAGATGGTGTACGGTGGTCGTTCTTCTCCCCGCACCAACGCGGCACGTTTAACGATAAAGAATTTGCTCATGTCAATCTCTTAGAGCAAGCTCCTGAAGACGTAGAACAAGTATTGAAGCACTTCCTGACCTATCGTATTGCCGTTTCGGGAACAGCCTTTACTCGTGCGGAGAAAATCTGCGCCGACCGCGTGAAAAAGAAAAGTAGCAATATTTCAACGGCTCAATGGCAAGCATGGACGAGCATTTTGCAGCAATTTGGCGACGCATTCACCGAGCTGACCGCCGTAGAAGCGACACGTAAAGGCACACCCATTTCGGTTGAAGAAGCACAAAAGTTTTTTGCGAAATTCACCTCGCTCACCAGCAGCGAAGGCGCACAGGCAAAGAAAATGAAGTACGAAGGCTTCAACATCGCAGCAGCACAGGCGTGGACAGAACTTATGCGCCAACTAGAAGCATTGTTTGTGGAGTTAATGATTATGGAAATTGAGAAAGCGCACGACTTCAAGCCCGAAAAAGAAACCGTTCTTCAATTCCTCCATAATGCCGATACGCTTCACACGCAAGCAACCGCGCAAGCCAGCTCCAAACGAGCAAAAGCGGAAGCATAAACCTGAACAATATTGAATAGTATTGAACAATATTATGCCACAGAACCCTGATAACAACAAGGCTTCAAGCGACTTGTACAGCATAAAGGAACAACACCTTTTGCTGGACGCGTTGTATGGCACGTTATCCGAAACGGAAACAACCTTGTGGCACAATATTCAACGAGAAAAGCCCGCAATCACTGATGAATACAGACGTTTGCAAGCAACAATGCAACAGGTTTCTGCGGCGCAATTTTCGGTACAATCTGCTACACAAGTACCATTCACAGAGCAATCCGTATTTCATCAAAACTTTTTCGAGCAGCAATGGCAATACCTCCAAAAGCTGATGAAATCTGAACGCGAGGCAGTTCTTGCGCCTGTTTTCCCGCATGTCCCCACTTTCCCGAATCTTCCAACGCAACGCACATTTCATTCCCTGCAACACGTCCTGCAACACGTCTCCACATCTCGCTGGTACGCACTTGCAGCAATGGTACTTGTTGCAATTGGCATTGGAACGAGCCTCTGGCAATGGCAAAACAGCACCCCACAAAGCCAGCAAACAAGCACTCTTCAGGGCATGAGTGAAAAAGCAGCCGACGACAAAAAGGATATTGCTCAAAACCCCACCAATACTACTCCTTCAGCAGAACAGCAGAATGAGTCCGACGTAAAAAAATCTCTTCGCTCACGGGATGATAAAAAAGAAAACGCAAATGAGAGTACGAATAACAGTACGAATAACAATGCGCTCTTGAAAACAAGCCCCGAAGCGGAGCGCACACCCGCCAATACGCAGCCAAACAAGCCTTTCTCGGATGACGGAACGAACATAAATAAAAAAAGTACGACAACACAAGACGTTCTCCCCAGTGCTATCCCTTCTGCCGAGCCACTCCGCGAAGAAGCCGTGCCAGAAACTAAGCCGCAAGCCGCGCCCCTCACGGCTCCAATACTGCGCGATAACGAGCAAATGCGCACGACAGAGCAAATGCGCAATAGCTTTATGCCTTCTGGCTCAAGCACAAAAAGCCTTCCATCAATGAATGCGAAACGCGCCCTTTCTACATCGGCAACACAAAAAGCTGATACTGCATCAGGCACAAAATCACCTCAGAAGCCGCTTACCGACACGCTTCGTCGTCGGTAATTTCTCGCTCTGCATTTATTCTGCAAAAAACAACTTGCATCCAATACAAAAAAAGCACTAGCTTTGTAATGACCGTTAGAGGTGCTGCATTCACGACGATTGGTTGAATGTGGCTGAGAAATACTCTTGGAACCTGAACCGGATAATACCGGCGGAGGGAAACGGACAAGCACTTTTTGCTTTGCTATAAAGCTCTGCATCCCTCATGTTTCCTTGTGTTTGTTTTTTTTCTGCGCTTCCTTCCTGTGTTCTCTTCTTCTCTTTCGGTGAAATAATACGAGCTTGAATTCCAAAAGCTCTCTTTTTCACGAGTATTCACCGAATGTCTATGCGTTTTCGCTTCCTTTTTTCCCAACAACGTATTGCTGCAAAATACAATGAACAGACAAAAGTGTCTGTTCTACCGAAGCCCGTATTTGCTAGTAGTGCAGACACGTTTGTCTGTGCCATTGCGTATGTTCTGGCAATGGTTTTGCTTCTCTGCAATGATTGTACACTCTTGGCGCAAGAAAAACAACCATCTGCCAAGCCAGATTCTATCAGCATTTCCGGGCAATCGCGCTCGAAAATTTATCGCGTTCCCGCGCTCACCATTTCAGGCGCGAAGGCTGATAAAACCTCGTCTCCCGTGCCATTTATCGAAATCACGAAAGCCGATATTGAGAAGCAATACACCTACCAAGACATTCCAACCATGCTTGCGGACTTGCCTTCCACCATTATCACCTCCGATAATGGCAACAACGTCGGCTACACGAACCTATCCATCAGGGGTTTCGACCAACGGCGTATTTCCGTTAGTCTGAATGGTATTCCGCAAAACGACCCCGAAGACCACAACATGTACTGGATAAATCTGCCAGACTTGGCTTCCAGTCTGGGCGGGATTCAGATACAGCGTGGCGCAGGGCATATTGCCTCAGGACAAGGTGCGATTGGTGGCAGCGTCCAGCTTACCACAAGTAATTTTGTGAATAATCGTGGAATCCTGATTACAAGCGGGCTTGGGGTGCAGGAATTTGGTGGAAATACTGGTAATTCTCGAAATGCGCCACGTTTTTCGCCAAATATCCAAAAGCTCTCCTTCGAGATTTCATCAGGTCTGGTAGGCGAAAATTTTCTTGCTACTTCGAGCGAACAGCCTACAACACAAGCAACAAAGACCTCTTCACCCCAATATGCGTTCTACGGACGCGCGTCGCATATCAACTCGGAAGGCTACCGAAACCAGTCGTGGACGCAAGTAACGAGCTTTTTTCTCTCGGGCGTGCGCTTCGATGAACACCTCACAACGCAAATCAACATTTTCGGTGGACCCGTCGCCGATGGGCTTGCGTACACGGGTCTGCCGAAAGCCTACACACAAGATTTGACGCTGCGTCGGCGGAATTATTCTGCGTGGGAGTATGATTCAACAGGACGAAATTTGGCATACACAAGCACACGCCGCGCTCAGGAAATAGAAAACTACTCACAGCCGCACTACGAGCTGCTTCTGGACTATACAGGCATACCAAATGTTATCATAAAGTACGCCGCTTTTTACTATCAAGGCGATGGTTTTTTTGATTACGATGCTTCGTGGGCAGATGCAGCCACATTGCGCCTCACGCCTGAATACGGCTTCCCACGCGGTGTTCAGCCGAGCAATGCTCTTATTCGCGCCTTCGTTGGCAATCGTCAAGGCGGCATCATTCCTCGCGTGGAGTGGAAGCACACCATTGATTGGCTTGGCACAAATTCGATTGCGGGAGAACTCAGTATTGGTGCGGAAGCTCGTCTGCATGGTTCGGAAAGCTGGGGAAAAATCCGCTATGCAGAGGGCTTGCCTACGGGCTTCGACCCTGATTACAAAATGTATTCGTACAATGGTTATCGTTTCATAAATTCTTTCTTCGCACGAGAAAACATGCGTCTTTCGGACGAATGGGCGGTAAACATGGAAGCGCAAGTTGTACAGCATGACTATTCAATTAGGAATGAACGAGCTGGCGGGCGATTTACGCAATACACAACGAGCGAAGGCGCAATAATTGATAGCGGAGCAACTATCTTTACCGTCCAGTATATGTTTGTAAACCCTAGAATCGGTGCTTTTTTCACGCCTCGCATGGAAAGCGCGTCGGAACGCGTTCAATTTACCACATCTCTTGCCTACACCTCGCGCGAACCCCGCATGCGTAATTTCTATGCGGCTTCCGACGCTCTTTTCGGTGCAACGCCGCTCTTTGAGCGCGATACAACATCAGGGCAAAACGCCGCGCCGCGCTATAATTTCAATCGCCCACAAGTGCGCCCTGAGCGGCTATTGGATGCGGAATTTGGAGCGCGAATTGCCAGCGCAGAAGGCGCGTGGATGCTAGGTATGAATGGATATTGGATGGAATTTTTTGATGAATTAGTCCGAAGCGGGCAACGCGATATTTTTGGCAATCCGATTGACGGAAACGCGCCGCGCACACGGCACTACGGCATAGAATTCGACGGTGCGGCGACACTCTTTCAAACAAGCGCGGGCAAGCTCAAACTCAGTTTTAACGCCACCTTTAGCGTGAATCGCATTGTGGAATATCGTTTCCAAGATGTTGCGAGCGAGCGCGATTTGGCAGGAAATCCGATTGCAAATTTCCCCGACGCGCTCGGAAATACGCGCCTTTCCTACGAAGCAGATAACTTTTTTTGCTCTCTTTCAGGGCGATACGTCGGCGCATTTTATACCGATAATTTCAAGAATGAAGCGAATAAAAACGACGCTTTTATGGTCGTGAACGCTGATGCCGCCTACACGTTTCGCAATGTTTTTGGTGTACAATCGCTCCGCCTCCGAGCGCAGGTCAATAATGTGCTGAATGCCCTGTATTCAAGCGGTGGCAACGGTCGAGAATTTTTCCCAGCAGCAGAGCGGAATTACTATCTTTCAGTGGAACTTGGTTTGTGATTTGGAAAAATATTCGGCATTGAGTACATGCCCTAGAGTACATGCTTTAGAGTACATGCTTTAGAGTACATGCTTCCTAGAATATGCAGTGATAGTGAGCGATGTGAGCAAGGTTAGTTATTGTCATTCAGTTTCAACAACGGAGCATACTATCGTGTTTGAGATTGTCCATTTTCTAGTTGAAATTCGTTGAAATAGCCTCTAAAAACAGAGGATAAAACAAGCTATTTTCTAGTTGAAATTCGGATTGGAAATTGCTGATGAAAGAGCATTTTTTAAGATGCCG
>JAAFIV010000037.1 GCA_013298775.1 Ignavibacteria bacterium
AGAATGATTTCTGTACAAGCCATGTCAGAAAACTACGCCGTTTTCCTGACTTTTTATGCTTTTTCTTCTTCTTATGCTTGGCAACAGGCTTCATTGCTACATAGCAACTCTTTTAGGACACGACCCGCAAAACATTTATTCGTATTACTGACCATACGGACGCTGCATCCATTGCCGTGCGTAGCGATGCGTTTCAAAAACATCGTCCCACGATAGCACTTTTTGATATTGCTTCACTGCGAGGTCGCGTTTGCCTTGTATGTCGTAGATATTACCGATATGATTATTCAACATGCACATCCAGCTTGAGGGCTTAGAATCAAGTTTGCGGGAGAATTCATCGCATTTGTAGAAGTATTGGAGCGCGTCGTCGTACTTGCCGCGCTGCTTGAGGGAATAACCGATGTAGTACATGGACTCGCGAGCCATGATATTATCATAGCCACGCCGTTTGTCAATGCAGTTCGTCAGCACATCGCGCCAGATTTCTTCCATTTTTTCGTAATTGCCCAAATACGTATAGCTTCGTGCCAGATACGCCTTAAATACTGGGTTACGGGGATAATTTGTGTGCAAATCCTGTGCTACATTCAGTGCTTCACCGTAATTTTTTTCCAAACCAAAAAACAGCTGCAACAGCACAACTTTCGCCTCCGTTGCAGCGTATCGCGCCTGTTGTGAAGCCAAACGCAGCTCTGCAATACCCATTTGTTTATCACCCTGCGGGAGCATTGCCACAAAAGGCTTTGCGGCAGGATAACGTTCCGGAAGTGCTTCCACAAAATAATGATATAAGCCTGTACCCAGCATCACATCTCGGTTTCCGGGTGCGAGTTGCTGACAGCGTTGGACAATATCGAATGCCGTTTTACCATCAATGGCAGCCTTGAGCCAGTTGTCTCGCGTAACATAGTATCGCCCGCGAAAGCCGATAATACCGCCCTTGAAGAACAGTCCAACAATATCGTTTGGATTATTCCCCAAAATGCTGTCGCAGAGTGTGATGATACGGTCTATCTTGCGCAAGTAGCGTTCGTCAAGGCTTTTGTCGCGTTGGTTGGTGTAAATTGCCCACCAATCCACCATTGCATCAAGGAAATACCCTACTGGATGCTGCGGATATGCGGTCGTAACTTTCTGAAATTCTGCCGTCGCACTGTCAAACTCAAGATTGTAAATATGGCGAATACCAATACGCACAGCTTGGTCGGCATCGGTGCGCATGAGTGCCCACTGCGCTTGCAGGGGCGCGGGCGCGAAGATGCTCCATTGCAGAAATAATACTACAACCAAAGCAAAGATGCGTCCTGTGGCGCAGACAAGCGTGTCTGCGCTACTGGTCAATACTGGCTTCGGTAGCACAGACACTCTTGTCTGTGCCGCTTCAAACGTCTGCTTTTGTGCGCGTCCTGTGGCGCAGACAAGCGTGTCTGCGCTACTGGTCAATACTGGCTTCGGTAGCACAGACACTCTTGTCTGTGCCTCTTCAAACGTCTTTTCCAAAATACAATTCAAGGAAGCGTGCATAATAAAAAATCTATGTGGCGATTATTTCTGCAAATCCAGCACTAATGCGCTTTTCGCAGGAATGGTAATGCGTAAAAGGTCGGAAACGCTCGCACCAGTGAGGACATTCTTTGCCGACATAAAACCGCGCAAACGCTCACCAAAACGCTCGGTGGAGATTGTTTTTTCGCTATCGTTATTATTCAAAACGACCATCACGCTTTCAGTTTCATTGTGGCGGAAATACGTGTACGTGCCGTCGAAGGGAACAAAGTGCGTGAGCTTGCCGCTATGGACACACGACTTGGTTTTACGCCATGTTGCGAGTGTTTTTACATGATTAAAAACCTCGTTCTGAAGTGCATTGCGTCCTTGAGATGTGAAAGCATTGGCAGTGTCTTCTTTCCAGCCACCCGGGAAATCTCGGCGTACAAAGGGGTCTTGTTCTTTCCAGCCCGCCATCGCAATCTCTGTACCGTAGTACAGTTGCGGTGTTCCGCGTGTTGTAAGTAAAAATGCGAGCGCCATTTTATGCTTTTTGACATCTTCTTGTACTGCCGAGAAATAGCGCGAAACATCATGATTATCAAGGAAAACGACGTTTTTACCAGCATTTGGGTAGAGGAAATCCTGTGCAAGCGTGTTGTAGAGCCGTATTAAGCCCGAACCCCATTCTTCTTTTTCGTTGAATGCCGCTCCCAATGCGCTATTCATGGGGAAGTCCGTAATGGCGGGCAGATTCGAGTTAAAACCGTCGCTATTCCGCGCATTTGCTTGCCAGTACGCACTTACGCCAACGCTCTCGCTCACCCACACCTCACCAACCATGCTGAGTGTAGGGTATTCCTCTGCGATTGCCTTCGTCCATGCGGCGGTAAAGGTTTTGTTTGGATATGGATAGGTATCAATCCGCAAGCCGTCCACACCAGCGTATTCCACCCACCACTTTATATTTTGAACAAGATACGTTGCGCAATGTGCATCGCGTCCATCAAAATCAGGCATCATCCAATCGAACCACCGCTCGGTTGTGGAACGCTTGTCGTACTCAGATGCGTAGGGGTCGGAGTGTGTTGTGGTGCGGTAGTTGGGCTTTTGAATATCTTTTTTGCGGTCGCTACTTTTGAGTAAGGCAATATCGTTCAACCATGATTCTGCGGGCGGGTCGAGCGCGAGATAATTTTGGTCGCCGAGATGGTTCAGCACAACATCCATCACGACTTTCAAACCTTTGGCATGGCATGAATCCACGAAGCGGCAGTAATCAGCATTGGTACCGAAGCGGCGGTCAATTGCATAAAAATCGGTAAAAGCGTATCCGTGATAGGAATACTTCTGCATATTATTTTCAATAAGCGGCGTGTTCCAAATCGTCGTCATACCAAGGTCTTTGATATAGTCCAGACGATTGATAATTCCTTGCAAATCGCCGCCATGACGCTCATTCAAGGAATCGCGGTGCATCGTGTCGGGAAAGCCAGGAACCATGTCATTGCTAGGGTCGCCGTTGGAAAAGCGGTCGGGCATGATGAGATACATTGCATCTTTCGCGCTAAAGCCTTGCGGAGCTTTCTGCGTGCGGGCGCGAAGTTCATAATTACGAAGAACCGTTAAGCCTTTATTTTGGAAGGCAAGGGTAATCGCACCTGGCTTTGTGTTCGGAGCAATAGAAAGCGTTAGATACACATAATTCGGATTGCTCGCTTTTTCAATCTTCTCTACTTTGACTCCTTTGTAGGGCATAAGTTTAACCTGTGTCTCGCCAACATTCTTCCCATACACAAGCAATTCCACACGCGGCGATTTCATGCCAATCCACCAGTTGGGCGGGTCAATGCGCTGAATGGCTTGCGATGGCGAATTTCCTTGCCCAAAAGCAAAGGAAGGAAGGCTCACAATACACATCAAGGACAAAAAAAGCGAACAGCAGAACCCCTGCACACAAGCAAGGAAGCCGAGAGGACGAAAGGTAGTCATAAAAAGAAGAAAAGAAAAACGAAAGAAGGATTTGCAAAAGAAGAGAAAAGCTAGAAAAAATGGAGCAAAAATCGCCTAAAAGCAAGATACAGACAGGCGTGTAACTACGCAAATTATTACTTGGCTTTCCAGAGAAAAACTGTAAGTTTGTAAAAATCGCATTTGTCATAAATTTTTTTGTTCATGTGTGTAGATTTTTTGGAGTAAATACTATGAAATGTTTTTTACCGCTTCTTTGTGCCTTCGTGTGTAGCATCCTTCTTGGGCAAACTGCTTTTGCACAAACAAAAGCAGCCTCCACGCCACAAGATTCTACCAGCCTTGACATCCTTTCTTTGGAAGAACTGATGAATGTGGAAATTGTTACCGCAACAAAAACGGCAACAAAAATTACCGATGTACCTGCGGCGACATCCGTTATTACGCGGCAGGACATCCAACGCTACGGCTATCGCTCGCTTGCAGAAGCATTGGCGCGTGTTCCAGAGGCGTACACGCATTTCGAGGGACATAATTGGGGGACAGATTTTCGCGGCTTTTTTGTGAATAATCTTGCACGGCGCACACTCTACCTCATCAACGGACACCGCATTAATGACCGCTTTCACTTTGGCGATTTTTATCCCGATGTCGTTGGCGATTTGCAAGACGTGGAGCAAATCGAGGTAATACGCGGTCCTGGAGCCGCTCTCTACGGCAGCGTTGCTATGACAGGCGTGGTGAACATCATCACGCGCTCGTGGAAGAATCTTGCCAAAGACAAAAATACGGAGTTCCAGTTTACCGCAACTGCCGATGAAATAGCAGCTGCATCGCTCACGCAGAAATATCAAATCAGTTTGTTTCAAAAATTCAGCGATAATGTTGGCTTGAGCGCGTCGCTGTATTGGTACGATGGGAATACGCGCTACGACACGAAAACCCAGAGTGCAAGCAATGTCGCGGCACAAAATCGCCGCGCTTGGAACAGCACGTTTACAAGCGCACCCGGCGTTGCCAATTTCCTCCAGCGCACCGATGCGTACTTCGATGTTCCAAACAATACCTTTGCTGGCGGCGCGGCACTTCCGAACTTGAATCTGCGCTTCGATGCAGGTGATTTTACGCTCGGCGCACAGCTTCACACACGGCTTGTTTCGTGGATTCATCCGCAAGTGAACTCTACGTTTAATCATCCGAGTAATATCCGCTCATGGGGAACGGGTGCGGTCTTTGCGCAGTGGAATCCGACGGGCGAAGGCTTGAAGAACCTTGATATTATGGTGCGCCTCAGCTACAACATCAACACCAACCGCGAAATTGCGGACTTTAGTACCGCAGACCGCATCACAGCTGCAAATGGAATGGCAACCCAAACCAGCCTTGTTGCCAATCGTTGGAATGGTCTGGGGTTTGGAACAATCCTGCGCAATAGTAATGGTGCGTATTTCAACCCAGGCGACCCCATAAACGCTTTATATCCAACGGCTGCTGCCCGCGATGCCGCAGCAAATGCCAATGGCGGTGGCATAAACCAAGTCTATGCTGGTATTGACAAGTCGTTTGGTGCGGAGTTCCAACTTGCGCCCTTCAAAAGCGATTTCTTAAACGTGCTGATTGGCGGCAACTACGAAAATGCGTACTACGAAAACCTGCAATGGGGCGAGTTCCGCAACAAAACGCTCATTGGCTACCGAAGCGGCATCATTGATGCAGGCTGGTACGCAGGCGGCTGGCTGCAAGCAATTATCACGCCTATCAAAAATTTGACCATTACCGCAGGTGCGCGGTACGACTTCCAAAATGTTACCGACGTGTATCGCCATTATGGGCGGCAGCTGCAATACGAGCGTGTTGCTCGCCGCGATGCCAGTGGTCGCTTGGTAACGAGCGCGAATGGTACGCAAGTGTTCGATACGCTTGAATTTGCTCGCAAAAACTTCATTGCACAAGATTTTACGCCACGTATCGCGGTCAATTACCGCTTCGATGACCGCAACAATATTCGCGTTATTTACGCACAAGCCTTTCGCGCTGTGCCACCGCAAGAAATCATCCGCCTTCCACGTTTCGATGAAAACGGCATTGCACTCAGCAACCCAGAATCCGAGCGTATGCAAAGCATTGAGGCTATTTTCTCAACCCAATTGACAGATAATCTCAGCTTGACGGTGAATGGTTTCAGTATGACAAACAATATCGTGTACGACTTCAACCCAGCTATTACGGCGTTCTCACGCGGAAGCGGTTGGAGCAATCTTGGCGGTTCGGTGGCAGCAAATTATATTACTATTTCTGGCTTAGAGTTGTGGGCAAATGCAACGCTCTACTCCTTGAACCGCGCAACCGATGCCTTTGATTTTATGGTGAATTTTGCCGATACTGCTGGTAATGGTGGTCGTCCGAGAGCATTGGCAAATCAAAATCGTCCCTTGAATTCGCCAACATTCCTTGCCAAAGCTGGTGGTTCGTATCGCTTTGAATCCGGCACTGCTATTAGCGCGGAAGCATATTACAACGGCTCAATTTTCATGGTAACCCGCACCAACAATAACGTTGGCGACCCCGTGCCGAGCCTTGCAATGCCGATTCAATCCTACGCAGAATACAACATTCCGTCGAGCTTTTCCATGAACCTCAGTATTCGTCAGGACTTTGAGGTTATTGGCATAAAAGGCTTATTCTTGCAAGCGAAAGTGCGCAATCTTCTCGGCACCGATGTTTGGTACGTGCTGAACGCAACAACGCAAAATTCGTGGAATGAAAATACCTTTGTTCGCCCAAATCAGCTTCCGGACTTCGGTCGTCAGTTCTACATTCAGCTTGGCTACACGTTTTAGGGGACAACGATACTTTCCAAAAGAATACAAAAACGCCTCAAAGCATCAGAAATACTTGCTTTGAGGCGTTTGTATTTTACGGCAAAATTCCTTCAAAAGGCTTTCGGCAGAATCGTAAACGCCTCAAATGCTGCATCGGGCGGGGTAAATTCCAACATGTCGTCGGTAATAACTGCCACAAAAACACCTGCTCGCGCCGCTTCACGGCGTACTTCTGCTGAAATGCCATCCACTGCCGTAAACAAGCCCTGCAAGCGCAAGTGCGCAAACTCTGGATAGAACACAGGCAAATCTTCCATCGTCTGGCGTAATTGCTTAATGTGCCGCACCTCAGCATCGCTCTTGATTTCCACCACTACACCAAGATTCCGTTCTCCATTGGAATACGCAAAAGCATCCGCCTCAAACTCGCGTCCCGCCTTACGCGAGCGGATGCGGGGAAGGAAATTTGTTGCACCAAAATATTCGGCAAGAATTTTCCCGACCGATGGCAAAAGTAAACCTTCAGTAAAGGAGCCGAATTTATTGCCTAAGCCGCCGATTTGCTTGCCAAGTTCTTTTACTTGTTTATCAAGCTCTTTTGCGCGTTTATCCGCTTCGGCAGCGCGTTTGTCCGCTTGCTCTTGCGAAGACGCTAGTTGTGCCTTGAAGGCTTGTGTATCAAGCGCGAGCTGGGCAACGAGGTCTCTGAGTTCTTGGTCGGTCATGGTTGTCTGTCGGGAGTGAAGAAAATATTTTTTACAAAAATATCTCCACAAAAATACAAAGAATCGCCCCAAAAAATGCCTTTTTTTGACAAATAAAAAAAAACAACGAAAACCGAAAAAATATTTTCAGCCTAAAAACGACAAAAAACGCCCAAAAAACGCCTCTTTTTTAAATGTAACGGAAAAACCGTTACATATGTCACTGTTTTTGCGTTTTCTTTTTGTGTAGGTTTGTAGAAAATATTGGAGAAAAGAGCTACATTCGTCTCTTGGTGCTGTATTTGCGCTTGTCTTTGGTAAATGAAATGGTACATATTTCGTGGTGTGGTGGAAAGCCGTCGTTCTTGGTGATTGTCGCTCCCTTCTCCTGCTTTGTTCACTTTTATTTTTATTTTGTAGGAATGTTCGTTATGAACTACCAACACCTCTCTCGAACAATGCTGCGTTTGCACAAACAGTACATGGGGATACAGCGAAGACTCCTCACCGCTCTCGTGCTGCTGCTCACGCTCGTATCACTGCCCCGCACCGCTTACGCACAGATGGTAACGACGCTGGCAGGGAATACCAATGGCTTTGCAGATGGCACAGGTGCGGCAGCCCGGTTTGACAACCCTTATGGCGTGTGTAGCGACGGCGCGGGAAATCTGTTCGTAGCGGATTTTAACAACCACCGCATCCGGCGCATCATCATGTCCACTGGGGTTGTAACGACGCTGGCAGGAAGTACACAAGGCTTTACAGATGGTACCAGCATGACGGCGCAGTTCGCCTTTCCTAGTGGCGTGTGCAGCGATGGCGCGGGGAATCTCTTTGTGGCAGATCAGGTGAACCACCGCATCCGGCGCATCGTGATAGCCACTGGGGTCGTAACAACGCTGGCAGGGAGTACACAAGGCGTTGCAAATGGCACAGGTGCTGCAGCGCAGTTTAACTTTCCTACTGGCGTGTGCAGCGACGGCGCGGGGAATCTCTTTGTGGCGGATGCAGAGAACCATCGCATCCGGCGCATCGTGATAGCCACTGGGGTCGTAACGACGCTGGCAGGGAGTACATTGGGCTTTGCCGAGGGAACCGGTGCGGCAGCGCAGTTTGATAATCCCGTTGGCATATGCAACGGCGGCGCAGGGAATCTCTTTGTGGCGGATTATAACAACCACCGCATCCGGCAAATCGTTATAGCCACTGGGGTTGTAACAACGCTGGCAGGGAATACACAAGGCTTTGCCGAGGGCATAGGCGCGGCGGCGCGGTTTAATAGACCTTATGGTGTGTGCAGCGACGGCGCAGGGAATCTATTCGTGGCGGATTACGGCAACCACCGCATCCGACAGATAGCTCCACTCTCCATTGTTGTTATTCCACCACCTCCACCGCCACCAGCCGCACCAAGCCTTTCAGGTGGCACGTTTTCTGCTTCCATCGGCATTCCCTTCGGCACGACCTTGAGCCTCGGCGGTAACCCCGCACCCAGCGTCAGCCTCACGGGTGGTGCGCTCCCGCCTGGTATCAGCCTTGCTGGAAATAGCCTTTCAGGTATTCCGTCGGCACTTGGTTCGTACACGTTCACAATTACCGCCACCAACAGCGAAGGCACCACAACGGCGAATGCGACCATAACTGTTGGTCCAGCAGTACCGCAAATAACAGGTTTTTCGCCCCCAAACGGCGTGTTTGGTACAACGGTCATCATTACGGGCTTTAATCTTGGTGGTGCGACGGCAGTAAGCGTGGGCGGCGTTCCCGTGCAGAGTTTTACGGCTTCTGGTAATAGCATCATCGCCGTCTTGGGCGCACCTGGCAATGGCGGCACGGTGAACGTTTCAACGCCGTTTGGCAACAGCGTCATTGGTGGATTTAGCTTTGAGCCGCCACCTGTGCCCGTGCTAGGTTTGACGTTCGGTTCAGTTGGGGGTGGCTCACCAAGACTGCTGATTCCCAATATTCCAACAGGCGACAGCAATGCAGGATTCTTCCTACCCGGACAGAACATTCCGAACTATGCCAGCATCAGCATCACACCCATTTCCAGCACAGGCGCGACAATAGGCTTTCCAACATCCTTGCAGATTGTTGGTGTTAGCTCGACAGGCGCGTCATTGCTTATTCCCGCCTACGCGCTTCTACCCGGTACGCAACTCCTGACCGTGCGGATTGGAGATGTCACTGTTTCGACGACTTTTGCGATTGTTCGTGCGCCCGCACCCACTATTACAGGGCTTTCGGTGAGTTCGACAACGGCAAACGGCGTAGGCTTTACAACGATAGTGACCGGCACAGGCTTCTTCCGCAACGGCTTAGCGCGTGTGTTTGTGAACGAGGAGGAAAGTTATTTTAGCCAAATTCTATCTACCAGTCAAGCGCAAGTGTATATTCCCGCCGCAATGAACGTGCGGCACGGCATAGCACGCATTCGCATTCAAAACTACGACGGACAAAGCACTGGCGCAAACGTGGTGATTATCGGACGCAATGCACCGCTCATTCTGAGCGTAACGCCAAAGCGAACGAATGGGAATTTATCGTTTATTGTGCGCGGCGGGGGCTTCGATCCTCGTCTAACGGCGATTCTGGGGCGTCAAAATGCGCAGGTGGTAAATGTCAGCATTACGGAATTTGAACTCTTGGTGCCGAGCGATTTCAATCTCGGCGGCTCGGCAACAGTGCTACTCTTTATCACGAATCCTGACGGACAACGCTACGGCTTTTTGATTTCAGGAGAGGCATTCCAAGCACCTGGCACGACGGTCATTGGCAATAGCACCAAAGGTGTGGAAAGCAGCACCGAAGCAGCATTTAGCGAGGTGAGCGACGAAACAAGCGTAGAAACGACATCGCCCCTTCGCGCATATCCGAACCCAGCAACGGAGACGGTTTCGGTGGAAATGCCGCAGAGCTTGAAAGCGCGTCGGTACTCGGTGGTCAATGCGCTCGGCGAAGAAGTGCTGCACGGCACAGTGCAGGGCGATGAAGCACTGACGCTGGATGTACGGCGTTTGGTGAAGGGCTTGTACACGGTGCGCGTGGTGGGCGCGTCGCGGGTGCGGGCGGCACAGGTGATTGTTCGCTAAACAGCACGGTACATCTTAGAAATACTTGTGCGTAGAGGTATGCACAAGCGTACAGGGGAGTACGAACTTCCTACAAAAAAACCGCCTTAAAAGCAGCAGCAATGCTTGTTCTCAAGGCGGTTTTTGTTTTTACCTTACGGACTCTTGGTTTATCTTTTTCTAGCGCAACGTCCTAGCTCAACGCTTTAGCGCAATGCTTTAGCGTAACGCCTGTTCCAGTGCGGTTTTTGCATCCGTTTTATTATCGCGATATTTTACGATGATAGGTGAGTACACGCTTAATCCGTGCTGTTTGCCAAAATCCGTTTCAAGCGGACGCGAACCGCTCACTAGCACTGCTCCTTCGGGAATCTCCAACGGCGCATCCGAGCTTGCTTGCAGGACTTGTTCATTGACGGCATCATAGACTTTGGTGGAGGCATTCAAAATCACCCCAGAGCTAAGAACGGAGCGGCTTTTCACAATCACGCCCTCGTAGATACCGCAATTGCCACCCACAAACACATCATCCTCAATAATCACTGGACGCGCACCTGCTGGCTCCAACACACCGCCAATTTGCGCGGCTGCCGAGAGGTGAACGCGCTTGCCAATTTGCGCACACGTCCCCACAAGCGCGTGAGAATCCACCATTGTTCCTTCATCCACATACGCGCCGATATTGATGTACATTGGCGGCATACAAATCACACCCTTTGCCACAAACGCGCCCGAGCGAATCGCAGAGCCACCCGGAACCACGCGCACACCGCTATCGAGCGACATTTGCTTCATGGGAATCGTGTGTTTGTCAAAGAAGCGAAATGCTCCCGTGGACATATCGGCGACTTTACCATATCGAAAACAGAGTAAAATACCCTTTTTCACCCACGTATTTGCACGCCAAACACCATGTAAATCCTGCTCGGCGGCACGAACTTTTCCTAAATTCAACAAGTGAAGCAATTCACTGACAACCGGCATGATTTCTTGCTCTGAGGGGGCTGCCTCAGCACTGAGTAATTCAATTTGTTCTTGAAGCGTCATAATTTGGTATTGCAAAAGAACTTCACACAATAGCGCGAAAGATGGAACAATCGTAAAAGCATATTACAGCATATTTTTGACAAGGCAATAATATAGCGGTTTTTTGTGCGGCAGACAATGTTTTTTTGCTGGGCTTTTTCGCTCTCCAGTAGCAGGAATGCCCTTATTCCGCCGCCTCCAAGCGCATTCTTTTTTCGTTGGACAGGATGTGAGAAAAGCGCATATTTGCTGTTTACGAATCTTCACTCCTCAAGGTACATCATAAACTCGTCAGGCACGACAATCTTCCCAAAGCAACGATAAGATTTTCGACGACAATTTTTGATTTTGACTATAACCCCGCTTCACACTTCATGGCACGACGCACCTTACAACGCACTCAACGCAGCATTCCACCTCGTTTTCGGGGTAATCCACATGCTCCTGCTCATTCTCATCCGCCTCATCCGCATCCCGACGAGCATGACCACGGACAGCATCCGCCTCGTCCCAATCCACGCGCTTCTCAAGCACCTCGCGGAGAACAATTTCCGCGGCAAGGCTCACCTCGTTCTGGTCCACCACAACGAGGTGGACAAACACGCAATTCAGCACGTCCAGTGGGTAGTCGCACCAGTGCAAGCGTGTCCGCTCAAAGCAAAATTCCTGCAAAAAAGCCCACTGTGAGCAAAACACATTCAGGAAGAATTACTCCGCCCGTTCCTCAGCGAGAACCTAGTGTTCATGAGCTTTTTGCAGTGCAAGAACATCAGCGTTTGTATTTGAGCAATTCTTTGAATAATAGCTCTTTGAATAATAGCTCTTCTGCGCTGACGACGGAACACTACTACGAGCAAGCATTGATGCAGCATATCGGCGTTGCAAGTTCGCCCGCGCTTGCATTGCCCTTTGTGTATCTCCCCACTTTTGAGCAAACATCGGAAGAACCAGAAACGACAGAAGAAGATATTGAGGAAAACGTACCCGAAAGAACAAGTGTTAATGTGCCTTCGCGCCGCGTTAGCCAAGTCTTTCGCACGGAAGAATCGCCAGAAAATCGTAGCCCGTTTGGTGATGTTATCACGAGCGTTGATGAAATTATGCGGGCAAAAAATGGCGGACGCTATATGCCACCGCCGAGAGAGCGCGTCCTGTCTGATGCCGACCGCGAACAAGCTCAAAAGCAGCAGCAACGCCGCGTGGTACTGCATCCAGCGATAACAGTGCGCTACTTTGTGCCGCCAAATCCGAATCTTGCCCACAACGACCGTAGGCACAATCGCAATAAGTCCACGAAAGAGTTTCCAGCCGCCATTCCCAAAGTAGGCATTTTCGACGTGCTGCCCGCAGAAACACAGACTTTCTACGACAAAGTGCAATCGTACCTCAGCAATAATGCGCTCTTGGCGCGTGGCTCGACGATTATTGCGGCGGTGAGCGGTGGTGTAGATTCCATCACGCTTTTGGACATGCTCGTCAAGCTCCAGAAGACGCATAAATACAAGATTATCGTGCTGCATTTTAATCACCGTTTGCGTGGAAATGAATCCGAGGTGGATGAATATTTTGTCCGCGAAACGGCAAAACGCTACGGGTTACCCTGCTACGTAGCTGCGGCGGACATCGGCTTAGTTTCACGGCGTGAGCGTATTTCAATTGAACACGCTGCACGGGAATTGCGCTACAATGCAATGGAATTTCTTTCGCGCAAACTGAATGCTGATGCGGTCTGCACGGCACATACGCAGAATGACTCTGTTGAAACGCTTTTGCTGAATTTACTGCGCGGCTCAGGCTTGGCGGGGCTTTCAGGCATTCCGAGCGAGCGGGCGTTTGGCGGACAAGGAAAAGTGATTCGCCCAATGTTGAACATGAAGAAAGCAGATGTGATGCGCTATGCAGAACTGCGTACACTTTCCTGGCGTGAAGATTCCTCTAACAACTTGACGCAATTTACACGGAATAAAATTCGCCATAATTTGCTGCCGCAGCTCGAAAGTGAGTATTCATCAGGTATTGTAGATGTTTTAGCTCGCACGGCGCATATTCTCTCTGGCGCAGATGAAATGGTGAGCGAAACTGTTGAGCGACTTTTTGCGTATGTTCTTGTGCAGGACGACACACAGCCCTACATCGCGCTTCGCGTCTCGGCTCTGCGCTTGCAAACACCCTTTTTGCAGAGTGAAATTCTTCGCCGCGCCGTGCAAAAGCGTTTTCATCTTGCCTTGCCGTTTGATGCCGTTGAGCGTTTACTTGCTTTGTGCAATGCTGAAACGGGCGCGAAAGCTGACCTTACACGGAATTACTTCGCCGTGCGCGACCGCGATTTGCTGCTTGTTTCCGAGCGCATTGCCGTTACTGATTTGAATGCACGCGTGGAGAAAAACAACCAGTACGATTTTGGCGGATGGCGCATTTTTCTCGATGAAATTGACCGAAAAAATGTGAAATTTACTTCCGACCCCGCCGTAGAATTCTTCGATAGCGAGCGGCTTCCGTACCGTATGACGCTGCGCAAATGGCAAGCGGGCGACGTATTTACGCCACTGGGGATGAAAGGCACGATGAAAGTGAGCGATTTCCTCACCAATTCCAAAATCTCCTTCTTCAATCGTCAGCACATTCTCGCGCTTACGGCGATGCAGGAAGATGGTGAGAAACTCGTGTGGCTCTGCGGTCTGCGCTTGAATGAGGAATTTAAAGTGCAGCCTACCACGCGGCGCGTTTTGCGCGTGGAATTCCGCCGCCCGAAACTACCCACCCCGCGCCTTATTGAAGCGGAAGATGAGGAATGAAGCGGCTTGTAGAGCAATACTATACTGAATTTTCTCATTGTTTAAGGATTCGACATGATTCATATAAGCGATTTATCCGAACCTTATGACCCGATTGCAGCGCAGATTGATGATTTGTTCAATAGTCCTGCGCCGTCGGATATGAAACTTGTCCCCATCAGCGACGAAGAAGTGAAAACACTGATGACGCTTTCTCCCGCAGAGCAAAAAACCATGATGCAAAGGATTTATGCAGAAGGAATCAAAAGTGAAGGAAATCGGAAATGAACAATTCCGTGCGTGAAATGTTGATGCTCATAAATGCTTTCTCTAAAGAGGGAATTATCCTTGTTTTTGGTGTGAATGCGATTGATTCAATCCAGCAAATCGCGAGCGATTATTCAGTCATGTTTGCAATGACGATTGTCGTAAAAGCATACAAATTTTTGCGTGATGAGCGCAGATTTGACCAGATTTATGTTGGAGATTACGAAGGATTTACGGTTACGTGCAGTTTATACAAGAATCGTATTTTTGAAATCACGTTCATACGCTAATCTTCGCCGTTATTCCGTTCATAAACAAGACTTTCATAAGGAAATATAATGACCGAACACATTCAATTACACGACAAACGCTTCAAAAAATTCATCAGCAAAGAAGAAATTGATGCAGTAAATAAGCGGCTTGGCGAGCAAATTACAAAAGATTACAATGGAAACGAGGTCGTCTTCGTCATAGTGCTTAAAGGCAGTGTCCTTTTTGCGACGGATGTCATTCGCCATGTGAATTTACACTGTACGCTGGAGTTTATTCGTGCCGAAAGCTACGGCGCGGAAATGCACTCCTCTGGCAAGGTAAAAGTGGCGCATTACACAGGCATTGATATTCGCGGCAAACACGTCATTGTTTTGGAAGATATTGTCGATACGGGCTTAACTATTAAGGAAATCCTTGCGCACTTAGAAACGATGCAGCCCGCCTCGCTCAAAATCGCAACACTCTTTTTAAAGCCCGAAGTCTGCAAAGGAACGGTCGAAACGCATTATGTTGGTTTTGAAATTTCCCCCTTGTTTATTGTCGGCTACGGCTTGGATTACAACGAAATTGGGCGTAATCTCGCCGATGTGTATATTTTGGACAATGAGTGAAAGAAAGGATGAAATCTGAGGGATAAAATATGAAGGATGAAATATGAAGGCTTTTAGACCTCATTCTACATTCTTCACCTTTTAAGCCCTGATATTTCAGCCCTCATCCCTTACCTTGACTTTAATTTATTTCTCACGTTTTTTTATTTCACACCCCAAAGCAATTTTGTCTTGGAAACAAGATATGATGCGCTTTGCAGCGTGTCTCCAAAGGAGAACCTAATGGCGGCAGATGAACGCAAAAACAACGCAAACAACAACGACCCGAAGAAGCCTTCGCGCCAACAAAATCGCCCCAAAAACAACATGGGCGGCGGTTTCCGCAATGGTAACAACGGCGATGAATCTGGCGCAGGAAAAGTAATGCGCACGGCAATGATTTGGCTGTTTATTTTCGGTTTTGTTGTGGTTATGTATATGCTCGTAAGCAACGGG
Source organism: Ignavibacteria bacterium (assembly GCA_013298775.1). Taxonomy (GTDB): domain Bacteria; phylum Bacteroidota; class Ignavibacteria; order Kapaibacteriales; family UBA4661; genus PH2015. Next base: position 15,446 of record JAAFIV010000037.1, read on the forward strand.
CAGCAGTCTGAAATTGGTGTGTCCTACACCGAATACAAGCAATTCTTGGAAGCAGGGAAAATTGAATCGGCGACAGTAACAAAGTCGCAACTCAATGATTTCGTGTTTCATGGAACATTGCGCGAAAAAATCAGCATTTTGAAAAACAATAACCAAGTGGAAGTGCAGAAATTCTTCACACGCTTGGGCGTATTAGATTCCGATACCGAAAAAGCATGGGCGGAAAAAAATATCACATGGCGATACGAAGAAGGCGACAGCCCGTGGATGAGTTGGGCAATATCCTTACTTCCTTGGGTGGTACTGATTGGCGTGTATTTCTTTGTGATGCGCCGTATGCAAGGTGGCGGCGGACCAGGCGGAACACGTGGCATCTTCTCGTTTGGACGCTCTCGCGCTCGGCTTGTCAATGAGAATGCAAAGAAAGTTACGTTTGAGGACGTAGCTGGCGCAGATGAAGCAAAATATGAATTGGAAGAAATTATCGAATTCCTCCGCGACCCGCAGAAATTCGAGCGTTTGGGCGGTAAAATTCCGCATGGCGTTCTTATGCTCGGACCTCCAGGCACAGGGAAAACCTTGCTTGCACGCGCTGTGGCGGGCGAAGCAGATGTGCCGTTCTTCAGCATTTCTGGTGCGGATTTCGTAGAAATGTTCGTCGGCGTTGGTGCAAGCCGCGTCCGTGATTTGTTCGAGCAAGCAAAGCGCAATGCGCCGTGTATCATTTTCATTGATGAAATTGATGCGGTCGGTCGTCATCGCGGTGCAGGCTTGGGCGGCGGACACGATGAGCGCGAACAAACGCTCAATCAGTTGCTCGTGGAAATGGATGGATTCGAGCAAAACAGTGGTATCATCGTGATTGCGGCAACAAACCGCGCCGATGTGCTTGACCCAGCACTCTTGCGTCCAGGACGCTTCGACCGCCAAGTGGTGGTGGACAGACCCGATGTACGCGGACGTGCAGGTATTTTGCGAGTTCACTCACGCAACATTCCGCTCGCGCCCGATGTTGATTTGGAAATCATCGCTCGTGGTACGCCCGGACTTTCTGGCGCGGACTTGGCAAATCTTTTGAACGAAGCCGCTCTCTACGCCGCTCGGCGCAGCAGCGACGTGGTAACGATGGACGACATCGAAAGCGCGAAAGATAAAGTGCTGATGGGCGTTGAGCGCAAAAGTATGGTCATTTCCGACAAAGAAAAAGAAGTAACCGCGTATCACGAAATGGGACACGCACTTGCTGGAAAGCTGCTTCCGTACAGCGACCCCGTGCATAAAGTAACGATTATCCCGCGTGGTCGTGCGCTTGGCATTACCTCGTATGTTCCGTCGGAAGACGCGCACACCTATTCACGGGAATATCTCGAAACACGGCTTGTTACCTTGCTTGCAGGACGCGCAGCAGAACTCATTGTCTTCAACCAGCTCACCACTGGCGCAGGCAATGACATTGAGCGAACAACGATGCTTGCTCGCAAAATGGTCTGCGAATGGGGTATGAGCGAGAAGGTTGGTCCGCTGAATTTTGCGAACAAAGATGAAGAGGTGTTTCTTGCCCGCGAAGTCTCGCACCCGCGTCATCACAGCGAGGAAACATCGCGTATGATTGATGAGGAAATTCGCCGCATTGTCACCGAATCCATGAAAAAAGCGGAGAATCTCTTGCGCGATAACGTGGATATGTTGCATAAAACCTCGAAGATTCTCCTTGAACGCGAAACCTTGGATGCAGCAGAATTGGATATGATTATGCGTGGTGAAGAATTGCCGCCGATGCCAGTGAAAATTGCGCCGAAAGACTATTCTTCTTCACAAAACGGTACAAATGCCAGCGAAACGCCAAGCGCGTAAGTTGTTGTTTGAAAACAATTTGCGAAATCCATTTGCAAAACCTTGAAATTTTCAGCATATTTCAAAAACACAGTCATTCGTACAAGACATTGATTTTATCGTGATTTTTATGCTTTCTTCCGTATCACACATCGTTCTCCGCACGGAAATTATTCGTGAAAGTGGCGCAGCTTCGCCCTTTTACGGTGCTTTCTTTTTTTACGGCGTTACCTGACGGCGGGACGACGAGTGTGATATTTTTTCGATGAAAATTTCTCAACGTCCCGCAATCAAAGCGATTGCGGGACTTTTTTTTTCTATTCTTCGGTAGAACAGCAGAGCTACTGAAGAATGTATTTCCGAAAGTAACACCATGACACAGTTACTCGAACAAGCAGTTGCAACGCTGAACACGCTCCCAGAGCGTGAGCAGGACGGCATTGCTCATCTCATTTTGGAAGAACTCGCGGATAACCAGCGTTGGGACGCATCGTTTGCTTCTACGCAAGATGCACTGGCGCGTGTAGCACAAAAAGTGCGAGCGGATATTGCTAGCCGTGAAACCCGTACTACGGCAGCGTTCACGCACTCCTCAGCCGTAGGACGGGAAGAGCGTCCAGGAACATAATCATCCGCCCAGTCTGAAATCATCTTCATCATGGCAATCATGGAAATCTGCGTCCCAAAAAATCAGGACAGAACCGATTATTGACAAATACCACCCTTCTTTTCCTCCATTTTTCAGAGAGAGTTACATTATGGCTACACATAAAATCGCCATTCAAGGCGTAGCGGGCGCGTTCCACGACATAGCGGCGCGTCGGTATTTTGGTACAGGCGGCAACACGGTTGAAATCATTGAATGCGAGACCTTTGCTGACGTGTGCGATGCAGTGATGAAGAACGAAGCCACCGAAGGCATGATGGCGATTGAAAACACGATTGCTGGCTCCATCCTGCCAAACTACGCGCTCTTGCAGGCGTACAATTTGTCCGTGATTGGCGAAACCTACGTGCGTATTCAGCACAATTTACTTGCCTTGCCCGGACAGAAAATTCAGGATATTCACACCGTGCAAGCGCATCCGATGGCACTTCTGCAATGCCGCGACTTTTTCCTCATGTACCCGCATATTCGCGTCGAGGAGGCGTTTGATACGGCGGGTATTGCGCGGAAAATTCGTCAGGAAAATATCAAGGGCGTGGCGGCGATTGCGGGCTATTTGGCGGCGGAATTATACGAATTGGAAACGCTTGCAGAGGGCTTGGAATCGAACAAGCAAAATTTTACTCGTTTTCTTGCTATTTCTCGCGTGGCGAATCATCTTTCGCGCGAATTTGATAAAACCTCGCTTGGCTTCCGCGTCTCGCATACATCGGGTTCGCTTTCGGACGCGCTGGCGAATTTCAAACGCAATCGCATCAATCTCACCAAAATCCAGTCTATTCCTGTGATTGGCGTTCCTTACGAATACACGATTCACGTGGATATGACGTGGGAAGACGTTACTGATTTCGAGCAAGCAATCAAGGAATTTCGCCCCGACGCGCTGGAACTGCGTATTTTCGGCATTTACAAAGAAGGTGAGAAAAACATCGACCTCACAACCAAGCACCACATCACGGTTGGCGAGGATAATGCTGAGGAAGTCATTGATGCGAAAAAAGCTGAACCAAAAGTGATGATGGAAAAAGTGCAACCTTGGCAAAAATGGATTCAACCCGCGCCCACAACCAAGCAGGAATACTTGATGATTGCCGGTCCGTGCAGCGCGGAAACCGAAGAACAAGTGCTGGAAACAGCGCGGCGCATCAAAGCAACGGGCAAAGCAAGTGTCTATCGTGCGGGCGTGTGGAAGCCGCGCACACGGGCGGGCGGCTTCGAGGGACATGGAATCAAGGCGTTGCCGTGGTTGCAGCGTGCGAAGGAAGAGACGGGCTTGCTGATGGGCGTGGAAGTAGCAACGGCGCAGCACGTGGAAGATTGTTTGAAGTACGGCATTGATGTTCTCTGGGTGGGTGCGCGGACGACGGGCAATCCCTTTTCGGTGCAGGAAATCGCAGACGCGGTGCGGGGTACAGGCGTTGGGATGATGGTAAAAAATCCAATTAGCCCCGACCTCGAACTCTGGATTGGTGCGCTAGAACGCCTCTATTTGGCGGGCATTAGCAATCTTGTGGCAATTCATCGCGGATTCTCAACGGGCGAAAAAACAGCGTACCGCAATAGCCCAAATTGGAGCTTGCCGATGCAGTTCCGAAGCCGCTTGCCGCACATTCCGCTTATCAACGACCCGAGCCACATTACGGGCAAACGTGCGCTTCTCTCGGAAGTGGCGCAAAAAGCACTCGACTTGGGCATGGACGGATTTATCATTGAATCGCACATTGACCCCGATGCCGCATGGACAGACGCTGCGCAGCAACTCACGCCCGAAGATTTGCGCGATATGCTGGATAATCTCACCTGGCAACCCGCACGGCACAATCACGACGACGTACAAAAACTCGACACACTCCGCAGCTCCATAGACCGCTTAGATGCTGAGTTTGTTGATTTGCTGGCAGCGCGGATGAACCTTGTGCGCGAAATCGGCGAATACAAACGCCACAATAACATCGAAATCAATCAGCCCGCTCGCTGGCAAGATGTGATGCAAAAACGCCTCGCACAAGGCGGCAAGCTGAAATTGCCCGATAGTTTTATTCAAGATATTTTCAATCGTATTCATACCGAATCGGTGGATACGCAGGCGAAGTAGTATTTGTATAGCCTTAGAGCCACCCGACGCGGCGAAGAAGCCGCCGGATGGCGTAGCTACCACTGCGTTGAACGCTTGGCAACTACGCCGTCGGGCGGTTTCCTAACCCGTCCGGCGGCTTGGCTTTTACGGCTTTTATTACCCCATTTCAAACAACATCATGGAAACCATAGAAACCACACTCGACGCGCTCTACGCAAGCATTTCCTTCGCAAAAGGCACAACACCGCGCCTTGATTTGCTGCGCTCTTTATTCCTTTCACAAGGCTTGCTGATTAACAACAACACGCCTGAAACGCCCGTCGTTATGGGCGTGGAGGATTTTTGCGGCGTTGTGGAAGCGGCATTGGCGAGTGGAAATCTGACCGAATTTCACGAGAAAGAAATTGCCCGCACGACGGAAGTGTTTGGGAATATTGCGCACGTCTTCAGTACCTACGAAGCGAGATTTGATGCGGCTTCCACAGAACCATTCAGCGTTGGGATTAACACGATTCAACTCATTCGCACACAAGGCGCGTGGAAAGTAAGCTCTATGGCGTGGAACGACCAAACCGCACAAATACTGATTCCTGCGAAATACAAACAATGAAGTCTGGTATTCAGAAGAGCGATTTTCCAACGATAGCTCCGAAAAAGACGCGAAGAATAATTTGCAGGTCGCCGCGATTTTGCTAAATTGCGAAGTCAAAATGTGTGCGTAGAGAGAAAAGAGGATTCGTGAAAAGCCGCACAAAATCTTCTCTCCACGTTATTGACCACTTTGCAGTCCTTTAAGTATTATTCATTCCTTTCAACCACAACCAAGCACTATGCTTCTTGCAACCTTGATTACGCCGCTTGTGGGCGCACTCGCACTTTTGCTGGTGAGCCGCGATGCAAAAAAAGCTCTTCAAATTTCAGCCTTTGCTGTCTCGCTCGTTGCGTTTGCCTTTGGTTTAGCGACCTTCCTCTCCTTCGATTACACTAACCCCGCTTTGCAAATGATAACCAACCAACGCTGGATTCCTTCGTTGGATGCGGGCTTTCGCGTGGGTGTGGATGGAATGTCGGTGCTGTTTTTCTTTCTCACGACGCTGACGATGCCCGTCGCTATTCTGCTTGGCTCCACGACGATTAAAGAACAAGAAAAAGAATTTTACTCGCTCATGTTGCTTTTGGAGTTTGGTATTTTGGGCATTTTTGCGGCAACCGACACGTTTCTTTTTTACGTGTTTTTCGAGTTGATTCTTATTCCGATGTATTTCCTCATCGGCGTTTGGGGCGGCGCAGGCAGGATTCATGCGGCATTGAAGTTCTTCATCTACACGATGTTTGGCTCAATGATTATGCTTGTCGGCTTGATTTGGCTGGGCTTGTACGCGCAAGAAACGACGGGGCATTTTACGACGAACATGGCTCTGCTGCGCGAAATTGCACCCACAATTCCCTTCGATACGCAAAAGTGGATTTTCGCAGCGTTTATGCTGGCATTTTGTATCAAAGTGCCGCTTTTCCCCGTGCATACGTGGTTGCCAGAAGTGCAGTCGGAATCGCCCGTTGTGGGAACGGTGGTTGTGGGCGCGGTGCTGTTCAAGATTGGTATTTATGGCTTGATTCGTTTCGGCTTAGAACTCTTCCCCGCCGCCTCGTTTGAATACGCAAAGGTTATGTGCGCTTTGGGCGCGATTGCCGTCGTCTATGGCGCAATGGCAGCGATTGTGCAGACTGACATTCGCCGCATCGCTTCCTTCGCGCTCGTGAGCAGCCTTGGCACAATGGTCATGGGCGTATTTTCAATGACCGCAGAAGGCATTCAAGGCGCGATTATTCAAACCTTCAATCACGGACTTTCGGTAACAGGATTATTCCTCTGCTTGGGCATGATGACCGACCGTCGCGGCTCTACGTCGCTGGAGGATTTCGGTGGCGCAGCAAAGGTGATGCCTGTTTTTGCGGTGTTTTTTGCGATTTCGCTCTTTTCGCTTGTCGGGCTTCCAGGCTTGAATGGCTTCATTGGTGAGTATTTGCTGCTGCTTGGTACATTCCGCTCGCCCTTCCTCAATTCATGGGCATTCGCCATCGTCGGCGCGACAACAGGGATGTTCGTGGCAATCTATATGCTGCGCTTGTACCAAAAAACGTGCTTGGGCGAACACAGCAGCCCCGATGCAGCAAGCCTTACCGACATTTCCGCTCGTGAAATTGCGATGCTGCTTCCCGTAACAATTCTCATCGTCTGGATTGGCATTTATCCTTCAACATTCATGCGGGTTTCAGAGGAATCTACTCGCGCACTTGTTGGGAAATTGGAACTCGCAAAATTTGGCAAAACAAGCTACGCCGCATCGGTGAATAAACTTCGCCAAGCAGAAGCAGAACAAGCAACGGCGCGAAGCGAAGCGCATAAAGCCGCAGGACACTAAAAAATTTGATGAATTTCTTCGGCAACACTCACAGACAAGAAGTCTCAAGCCACTGAAGCCAGATTTTGTCTGCTGTTTAAGATATTTTTCATGTGTTCATTTAAACACTTTGCACTCAAAACTTAGCACCTAAAACTTATGATGCTCGATGTTTACTACACATTACCAATCGCTCTTAGTTCCTTCTTTGGCATTAGCGCAATGGTCTTAGGTGCGCTCTTGCCGCGCAATCGGAGCAATTTCGTGTTGCCGTACTCGGTTGGGGGCTTGGGAATTGTCTTTCTCTGGGCGGCTCTGCTTTGGGGGCGCAATGGCACTGCCTTCAACGGCATGGTGCTGACGGGAATGTTTCCGTCTTTTTTCGATATGCTCTTCTCGGCAGCAGGAATTTTGGTAATGCTCGCAGCGCGTCCGTATTTGCAGCGCATGAATTGGGAATTTGATGAATTTTACGTGCTGGTGCAATTCGCTGTAAGCGGCATGATTCTTATGGCGCACGCCAATCACTTGCTGATTGTGTTTATTGGCATTGAGATTATGTCCATCAGCTTTTACGTGCTGGCGGCGTATATGCGGAATCAGATTTTATCGGTCGAATCAGGCTTTAAGTATTTTCTCTTAGGCGCGTTTTCGACGGGATTTTTGCTCTACGGCATGGCACTCATTTACGGCGCGACGGGCAGCATGGAATACACGAGCATCCGTGCGGCAGTCAGCTATGGTTCAAAAATGCCAATGTTGTTGCTTGCCGGAACAGGCTTGATTATCGTAGGCTTGTGCTTCAAAGTGGCAGCGTTTCCTTTCCACGTCTGGGCACCAGATGTGTATCAAGGCGCACCAACAGTGGTTTCGGCGTTCATGAGTACAGGCGGGAAAGCGGCTGCGTTTGCCGCGTTTATCCAACTCGGTAGCGCAATTATTCCCAATGGCGGACCCGACGGCGCGAAAATGACCATGCTACTAGCGTGTATTTCTGCGGCTTCCATGCTTGTTGGTAATATCTCTGCGTGTGCGCAGCGCAACGTGAAGCGGATGCTGGCATATTCATCGGTCGCGCAGGCTGGCTATATGCTGATGGGCATTATTTCTGGTTCGGGACGCGGCACAAGCGGACTGATGTTCTACCTCGCGGCGTATATGTTCACGCAAATTGGCGCATTCGTACTGGCTTCCACACTCGAAAGTGAGTATGGCAAAAACCTTGAATTCGCCGACTACGGCGGCTTGGCGAAGCGTCATCCACTGTTGGCGGGCGTTATGGCGTTGTTTATGTTCACATTGGTCGGTTTGCCGCCCTTTGCAGTCTTTTTTGGTAAATACTATCTCTTCACCGCCGCGATTGAAGCGGGCTTTACGTGGCTGGCAATCGTTGGCGCAATCGCTTCGGTCATTTCCGCCTATTTCTACTTGGGCTTGATTGTCGCAATGTACTTCCGCCCCTACGAAGGTGCAGATACGCCGTCTGTGGCGCAACCCGGAATGTCGGGCGTTACCTTGACGATTGCCGTCCTAGGTATTCTCCTTCTTGGATTTTTGCCAAATGTTGTGATGCGCCTGACAGGAAGCGGAATGTAGAACGTGCAAGGGAATCTCAATTTTGAACAGCAGGCAATGACCAATATCGGTGATTGTCTGCTTTGTTTTTATGATGGATGTTGTATAATTGGCGCAGACAGGAGTGTCCGCGCTACCAAAGTCGAATAAAGACCAAGCACCAAGTAACCAATTTCTATGAGCGCAGCACACAAACTTGCCCAACTGCACTATCTCACCGAAGATGAATATCTTGCGCGTGAAATTGAAGCATTGGAAAAAACGGAATACATCGCAGGCGTTTTGCATCCGCGTTGGCAGATGATGGCTGGCGGGCGCATTCGACACAATGCGCTTTCGGTGAATGTTAGCGCAGCTTTGCGCAATAAGCTCGGAGGCAGCAAATGCCGCACACTTTCTAGCGATACGCGCTTGTACAATCCCCAAACATCGGCGTATTTGTATCCTGATGTTGTCGTTGTCTGCGGTAAGCCCGATGTTCGCAAGCATCATTCGCTGGTCAATCCGACGTTGGTAGTGGAAATTACCTCGCCATCATCGGAGGAGTACGACCGCACAACGAAACTGCTCATTTACAGCGCAATGCCGTCGGTGCAGGAATACATGATTGTTCGTCAAGAAGCGCGTGAAATCATGCTTTTCCGCCGCAACGAACACGACAAACTAGATTTCGTTGAAATTGCGACCGAGCAAGTAGAATTGCGCTCTGTGGGCTGTACACTGGAAGTGGATGAAATCTACGACGACACCGATTTTGATGATGTTGAGGACAACACAAACGACGACGAATGACCAAGTAACCAATGACCAAGTAACTAATGACCAAGTAACCAATGAAAGCAGTAATTCTCGCAGGCGGCTTAGGTACGCGCCTTCGCCCTTTTACGAATGTCATTCCAAAACCGCTTTTGCCACTTGGCGAGGGCGAGCCGGCAATGATGGAAGTTCAAATCCAAATGCTGAAATCGCACGGAGTTGATGAAATCTACGTTGCAACCAATTACAAGTCCGAGATGGTGGAAGCCTTCTTGGGCGACGGCTCGAAATACGGCGTACAACTCACCTTCAGCCAAGAAGACAAGCCGCTCGGCACCTGCGGACCCGTTACGCTGCTCAAAGACCGCCTCACCGAACCGTTTCTGCTCATGAATGGCGACATCCTCACGGCACTTGATTTTACCAAAGCGTTCGACTTCGCCATGAAGTCCGACGCGCCGTTTGTGGTTGTTACGAAGGAAATTATTACGCCGTTTGCCTTTGGAAAAATCACCACCGAAAATGATTACATCGTGAACGTCGAGGAAAAGCCAGACTTCAAGTTCGAGATTTTATCGGGCATCTACATCTTGAAGCCCGCGCTGTTCGACATTATTCCTGACGACACGTACTACGGAATTGACACGCTCATCAAGGATTTGCTGGCGCGAAAAATGAAAGTTGGGCGATACTTGATGCAAGAATACTGGCTCGACATCGGGCGCGTGAACGATTACGAAGCCGCGCAAGCCGCATACAAAGAGCATTTCAAGCAAACCGAGTAAGAACTCACAATGCTTGCTTTCTGGCACAGACAAGAGTGCCTGTGCTACCGAAGGCGCGTACATCTGGGTCAGACAGTAGCGCAGAAACTCCTGTCTGCGCCATATACGAAAGTCATCATCAATCAATATTTTTTCAAACAATATTTGCGAGGAGCAAGCTATGAAGCGCGTTACAGGCATTGGCGGCGTATTTTTCAAAGCAGAAAATCCCGCCGAGCTAAAAAATTGGTACGAGAAACACTTGGATATTCCACAATCCGAGTACGGAACGACGTTTGAATGGCGCGACGACGCAAACCCCGAAAAGCGCGGAACAACGGCGTGGTCGCCCTTCAAGGCGGACTCAAAATACTTTGCGCCAAGCCAAAAAGAGTGGATGATAAATTATCGCGTTGAAAATTTAGTGGAACTGCTCAACGTCTTGCGGGCAGAAGGCGTGCAGGTTGTTGGCGACATGGAAGAATACGACTACGGCAAATTTGCATGGATTCTCGACCCCGAAGGCAACAAAATAGAGCTGTGGGAGCCGATAGAGGCTCGTGTATAGAGTATTTGCGGTGTTATTTTTCTATCAGCTTTTTTCTTTTTTTCAATAACTGCATGAAAACAGCACTTATCCTCGGCGGAGCAGGTTTTATCGGCTCGCACATTGTTGAACGCTTTGCGCGGGAAGGCTGGCGCGTGATTGCGATTGACGGCATGAATCCTCGCACAAGCGCACGAAGCGAGAATTTATCGGGCATTCAGAGCGTTACGGTCATTGAACAACGAGTGGAAGATGTTGCAAACCTTGACGAATACCTGTCCGCATCCGACATCGTGATTGACACAATGGCGTGGACAGCGCATAGATTGGCACTCTACGAGCCAGAATTTGACCACGCGCTGAACCAAGCCTCGCACTTGCACATTGCAACGACACTCGCAAAACATCCCGCAAAGCGGCTTGTGTACTTGTCTTCACGCGGGGTGTATGGTGCATTTGCGGGAAAAGAAATCACAGAGGATACGCCACTTCTGGCAGAAGATATTCAAGGCGTGCATAAATTAGCGGCGGAATCGTATTATCGCATTTACGCAAAGCTGCATAAATACTCGGTTGTGAGCCTTCGCTTTGGAAATTGTTTCGGTGAGCGAATGCCCACACGCGGCGAGGATATTGGCTTGATAGGCGGTTTTATTCGTGATGTGCTGGAAGGTCGCCCGATTGAAATTTTCGGTACACACCGCACCCGCCCTGTGGTGTACGTGCAAGATGTTGTCGAATACGTCTGGCGCATTGCCACAAACCATAGCTTTTACGCTCCTTTTGAGGCATTCAACCTCAACGGTCAAAATATCGGCATTCACACCATTGCCCAGCAAATTGTGGATTCATGCGGCGAGGGAACGTGTATCGTCAAACCATTACCACACGAAATCCAAACGATTGACATTGGCTCAACACCCGTGAATGCTGATAAAATCAAGGTTCTGACAAACTTTACTCCGTCGGATGATTGGTCGGAGGCTTTGAGGCACACCATTGCTTATTTTCGGCAGAATTTGTAAGAATTGCTCTTAACACGATACAAAACTCTTACAAGACGCATAAAATCAGGCTTCAGTAGTGGCACAGACATTCCTGTCTGTGTTTTTGCCTGAACCCCGCACCAACACTCACAGACAAAAATGTCTGTGCCACTACTTGATGTTTTTGTACGGTATTCAGAGATTGAAGTTTAGATAAAATTTTGTGAGCCGCATAAAACCTCACCTTACACTAAGCCCTCACCCAACCCTCTCCCAGAGGGAGAGGGCTTCAGAACCCGCATAGAATCTTGCCCTTCTCCCTCTGGGAGAAGGGTTGGGATGAGGGAGTGCAAGAGTTTATCTAAACTTCAACAGAGAATTAGTCAAAAAACTCTCTCCCCTGCACACCACCAATCGCGCAAAACCGCATGAATACAGCATCGTTCATTCGCAATGCTCATACAACCATTCTTCGCTTGGCAATATGCTTCGGAGGCGTGATTCTATGCGCTCTCCAAGCCTGTTCCGACACAGAAATCATCACGCGCCCAGAACAGGTCGTCTTTCCAACGTCGCAAGTAACGTACCAACGCCACGTGAAGAATTTTATGGCAGTTACCTGCGCTTTCGCGGGCTGTCATAGCAACGGCTCACGGGCAGGCGGCGTGGTGCTTGATGCGTATTTTGATATGCTCTACTTTTCGCCCGGCGTTGTCGCGCCGCGTATGCCCGACCAAAGCCGCCTCCTACAAGTCATGGACTCACGCTTTCGGCTCTACGCCTTGCATCCGATTAGCTTTCAAGGAAGAATCACCCAAAACCACGTAAACGGCATCCGCACGTGGATTCAGGAAGGAGCAGAATGATGAATAGTGAAAACATGAATATTGAAAATATGAATAGTGAAAACATGAATATTGAAAACATACACGATTTTCTCCGACAATTAGTGGCACAGACATTCTTGTCTGTGAGTATTGGTGAGGTGTTCAGGCATAGTAGTATTCTTCAATTATTGTGCGGCTGTGCTGTTTTACTATTCAACATCTCCCCGTGTGACGCACAAACAGACACTTCGCAAACAGACGCTTCGCAAACAATTACTCCACAAAAAACTCAACAAAACACGCCCCGCGTTTGGCTGACGGTCGAAGTGCTAGAACGCAAGCCATCTCTGGGCAATTCTGCCAATGCGTTGAACGAATACATCCCCGTCGTGATTGTTGATAGCGCGTCCAACGGCTATCTGTACGCTCTTTCGGGGGAAATGGTTGAAATCGCGCCAGAGCGGACGTATTGGGTGAGCGTAGTTTCTGGTGAGGACAAGCGTTTTTACGTGCAAGGTGCGCCCGTACAGGTCGTGCGCACAGGACTTCCCACGAAACTTGATTTGGTTTATCAGCGCGAATTTATCATCAAAGATGTTGTTCCCGCCGATACAGCGTTTGCCCTGCCAGAGCGCATCAGTTCTGACGCACAGCCCGCAAAGCCAAGTTTGAAGCCCGAAGCAGCAACAATTTCCTACAATGCCAATAAACTCGCCGAATGCCCGTACATTGTGCAGTTCTGCGCTTTGTCGTTAGAATCGGATGCAACCACAATTCGCAATGCCTTAAAAGGCGCGTCAATACAGGATGCTCGTGTGGAGTCGTTTCGGGATGTGCAACGTAATATCCAGTATTTTCGTGTTCGAGCAGGCTGTTTTACCGAACTTGCGCCCGCAAAAGCCGCGCAAGATAATTACTTCAAGACCGCACAAAAGCTCAAGTTGGGCGTTGTGCCGATTGTTGTGAAGCAATGATGTCAAGCAATAATTCACTTTACGCACCGCTCGTGTTGCCCTCACCCCTCGCCCCGAAGACGGTGCGAGACCCTCTCCCAAAGGGCGAGGGTGGGGAGGCAAAGACTCTGAAGCCCTCTCCCTCTGGGAGAAGGTTAGGTGAGGGCAACATTGCTTGGTTTGCGTAAGGCAAAGCAATAAAATTTCTCATTCAACTATGCCCTTCACCCCTGATTCTATCTTGCTTGCCATCGAAAGCTCGTGCGACGAAACTTCTGCCGCCGTGTACGAAGGCGCGACGCTACGCAGCAACATTATTTCCTCCCAACTTGTGCATATCAATTTTGGTGGAATTGTGCCAGAACTGGCTTCCAGAGCGCATATTCAGAACATTGCGCCCGTTGTGCAGGCTGCTTTGCAGGAGGCGGGGCTGGGAATGCGCGATGTTGCTGCCCTTGCTGTTACGCAGCAGCCTGGCTTGGCGGGTGCGCTGACGGTGGGTTCAAACTTCGCAAAGGGCTTGGCGGTGCGCTACGGGCTGCCGATTGTGCCGGTGAATCACATTGAAGGACACATTTTTTCAGCGTTTATTGAAAATGCGAGCATTCAGTTTCCTTTTCTCGCGCTGGTCGTGAGCGGCGGGCATACGTCGTTGTTTTTGGTGGAATCATTTGAGAAATACAGCGTTATCGGCTCAACGAGGGATGATGCGGCGGGCGAGGCGTTTGATAAAATTGCAAAACTCTTAGGACTCGGCTATCCAGGCGGGATTCAGGTGGATAAACTCGCTCAGGAAGGCAATCCGAAAGCAATCGCGTTTCCGCGAGGAATGATGCGGGAAGAACACTTCGATTTTAGCTTTAGCGGCTTGAAAACGGCTGTGCGCCTACACGTACAGCAAACCTTGCAAAACAACGTTTCCCCAGAAGCCTTACGCGATATTTGCGCCTCTGCGCAGGAAGCCATTGCCGACGTGCTGGTGCATAAAACCATGAAAGCCGTGAAGCAATTTCAGGTGCGCGATATTGTGGTAGCGGGCGGCGTGGCAGCAAATTCGCGCCTTCGCAGCCTCCTCAGCGAACACGCAGCACGTCAGAGCGTAAACGTTTTTATTCCTTCCATGAAATTCTGTACCGACAATGCCGCAATGATTGCCTGCATCGGACGCGAAAAACTCCTTCGCAACCCTCATCATTCCTACGATTCGCTTACCTTTGGCATTGGAAGCACGGCAATTCGAGCGAAGTATCGTCCGTGAGTACATGACTCTTGGAAGAAGCAATGATTATTGGAACGCAGATGAAGCCCAGACTCTCAGGATTTCAAGGACTTTTTTCCATCCTCTCAATCTCAAATTCTTCTCTTTATCCTTTCTCTAGCCACCTGCGCACATAGTCGCCATGCGGGTCGTACATGGAGGCTTGCTTGGGAATGTTGAAATAGCGGTCTTCGCGTGGGTCGTTGCCAATCCCTGCCGCATAGTTCCAATTCCCGTAGTTCGAGCAAACATCGTAATCTACTAACTGCGACTCAAACCACTCCGCGCCCATGAGCCAGTGCAGTTTCATGTCTTTCACAAGATAACTCGCCACATTTTGCCGCCCGCGATTCGACATAAAGCCTGTCAGCAAGAGTTCGCGCATATTTGCATCCACAAAGGGAACGCCTGTCGTGCCAGTTTTCCAGCATTCAAATGCCTTCCAGTCCAGATTCCATGAGCGTTTCACGTTCATAATGCCAGAAACTCGAAAGAGCGCGGTGTCATATTTTCGTGCTGTAAAGCGAAAAAAATCGCGCCAGAGCAGCTCAAACACAAGCCAGTACGTGGAATCATTCGCAACACGCTCTTGCTCATATCGCTGCACTTCGGCAAAAATAAAGCGCGGCGACACACAGCCGAGCGCAAGCCACGCCGAGAACTTTGAGGAATAATCCGCGCCAATCAAGCCATTGCGGGTTTCTTTGTACGTTTTCAAGCAATCGCGTTCCCAGAAATATTCTGCAAGCCTCTTCAATGCTTGCGTCTCGCCGCCCTTGAAGGGCAAAACGGCGCGGGCATCCGGTGTGGGAATATCGCTTGTTGGACAAAGTTCTTTCAAGGACGGAAGTTCTTGTTTGGGTAGATTTGAAAAAGCTGGAGGCATCGTCATTACTGGCGGCACGGGAAAAACGGTACGCACTTTCGACTTCTTCTCAACGTCCTTGCGAAATTGCGTAAACACGTCGGGCAACTGCTCGGTATTGAAGGGGATATCGTCCAGATGGTGCAGCGTACTTCCCCAAAAGGAGACATCCTGCACAGGAGTATTATTGACAAGCGTTTTGCTCAGAGCCTCGACCAATGCTTGCTCGACGAGTAATTCCTCATCAGCAACTTCTTCGTGGAAATAGACGGCTTGTGCGCCAATGTCGCGGGCAAGTTGTGGTAAAATTACTTCTGGCAAACCGCGCCGAATGAGCAAATCCGCGCCTCGTGAGCGTAAGGCGGCTTGTGTATCTTCAACGCTTTCTCGCAAAAACTGCGCCCTGAACGCGCCTGTTTTCGGGAAGCCCAAAGAAGTGGTCGTAAAATGGCGGTCGTCGAAGCAATAGACGGGCAAAACATAGTCGGCATCGCGTACAGCGCGGGCAAGAGCTTCGTTATCGTGCAAGCGCAAATCGTTTCTAAACCAAACAAGAACGGTGGTAAATTTTTTCATGGAAGAGGATTAGGTACACTGATTAAATTACGCCAAATACCGCGTCGTTTCTAGGTCTCCGCCGCCGCCGAGTATTTGCGCTTTGATATTCGATTCATCCAATTCAAAACGTCCCAAAAGGTGCTGCAATTCCCGTGCTTGTGCCGCCAGCGACTCCAGCGAATGCTCGATTTCATGCGTCATTTCAACACCATCGGCAATCATGCTCGTAATGTGTTCTACTGAATTGGCAAGTTCCGTCATTTCGCGGGCGTGGCGTTCGCGGGTGTCGGCAATTTGTCCGTATGCTTCTACGCCGCGCATTGCGTTTTCGGACGTTACGCGGAAGGCTTGTCCAGCCTCGCTGACAAGATCTACGCCTTTTTCCACTTCCGACGTACCGCGCTCAATCGTAACCACCGCTTGCTTGGTGTCGTTTTGAATGCGCGAAATCATGGCAGCAATTTCCTTCGTCGCTTTCGTGGTGCGCTCGGCGAGTTTGCGCACTTCATCGGCAACCACCGCGAAGCCGCGCCCTTGCTCGCCTGCGCGGGCTGCTTCGATAGCAGCATTCAGCGCAAGCAGGTTTGTTTGGTCGGCAATTTCATTGATAACCTGCACAATTTCACCAATCTGATGGCTGCTGTCGCCCAGCGTGCGAATGGTTTCGGCGGCTTGTGTAACGATGAGCGAAATCGCGCCCATGCCCTCTACTGCTTGCTGCACACGTTTCGCACCATCTTGCGAGCTTTTCACCGTGCCTTGCGCTACTTCGGCGTAACCACGAGCATCTTTCGCACCCTGACGAATTTGCTCGGCAAGGTCAGACATCACGCCGTTTGCATCGGTGGCTTTGCGCGATTGCTCTGCTGCACTAAAGGTCATGCGCTCGGTGCCAGACAGGATGGACGCGCCCGAACCCGCAACGGCATCAGCAGTGGCGCGGACTTTGTGCATGAGTGCGCCAATGTTTACAATTGCCATGTTAATTCCTTCGGCGAGGCGAGCGATATTATCCTTGCCCATACCAGCATTGATGCGGGTTGTGAGGTCGCCTTGTGAAAAACGTTCTACGCCTACCAAAATCTGCTCCACGCTATTTTCCAAGTACCGCTCCTGCTGTTGGCTTTGCTCCAGCATGATGCTGTCTTTCTTGCGCATGGTTTCTTGCTCGTGGCGCAATGCGGCACGGGTTTCATCAACTTTGCGCTGTGTGCCAGCTTGCTCTTCCTGCAAGCGTGATAGAACCTGTTCTTTGCCGTTTTCAAAGACATTGATAATGACGAACAGAATAATAAAAAAGCTAAGAATGGCGAGAACGAGCGATAGTGTGCGGCGTTCAGGTGGCACAGCATGAGGAAGCTCAATGCCGTTCAGCAGCAATCCCGACAACACCACAAGCACAACCAAACACACATAAAACCACACTTTGCCGATACTTTTCCCACCAACGAGCATAGAAAGCGTCGGTGCGAAGGCAAGCCACGCAATGGCTTGTGATTTCATGCCGCCAGTGGTCAAAATCGTGGTGATGAGGATGATAAAAGCGTTTGCACCTAACAAATGCCCCGCAAGCGAAAGTGATGCTGTACGCTTGAGCAAATACGCAATCAGAGGATAGGTGAGAATTCCAATTGCCGAACTTACCGCGCTGATATAATTCGGATGCGAAAGATGAATCGGCACATACACAATGCTGACGATAATCCCCAAAAAGCAAATCTGCAAAGCAAGCCGCGCTCGACGCTGAATATCGCCATCGGAGCCACGAAGCAACAGCGGAAAAAAGAATTCAACAAAAGCATTCATAAGGGCGCGTGGAAGATGTGAAAAATGAAGCGTTAGAGAGACACACAAACGAGATTAACGATACGCAATCTCAACGATACGGAAAGCAGGAAAATACAAGAAATCTACTACTTCGGCAAACAATATGTATGGGCAATGTATTTTGGATATTTTTTGAATATTTTTTGAATATTACCCATAATTCTTGAATTCACGTTGGGGGCGCGAAAAATTTCCACGTGAGGCTTCAAGATGTTACACCAAGCTCTTTGTAAGCTCTTTGTAAGCTCTTTGTAAGGCGTTTTTTTCGTTACGATGCGATAAAAATAAGGGCAAATTTTCAGTTCTTTGCGAATTCTCTCACAGGTGCAGGAACTTTGCCCCAAAATCCGTGTTTTTATTTGTGTATATCTTGTGTGCATCGTCAGCGCAATTTCGCCCATCACCACAAGAAATTATACACAAGAAATATGCGCGGATTTTTTGTGCGAATCCTCTGAAAGATGTATTTTACGCTCGGTCAAAATGGCAGTGAGTTTAAAATTGCTCCAAAGCGCGTAACATCTCGTGTTCAGCCAATAACAGCTACGCGCTACCTCCTTGATAATTCCTTCATTCTTTTTCAACGTCAATTTTCTTCACTATGGCAACAGTTCTCGACTCCAAAGTTCCAAGCGGACCGCTTGGCGAGAAGTGGGAAAAACACAAGTTTGAATCCAAACTCGTGAACCCCGCAAATCGTCGTAAATTCTCGGTGATTGTCGTCGGAACGGGCTTGGCGGGCGCATCGGCGGCTGCTTCGCTCGGCGACATGGGCTACAAAGTCAAAGCCTTCTGCTTCCAAGATTCTCCGCGCCGAGCGCATAGTATTGCGGCGCAAGGCGGCATCAATGCTGCAAAGAATTACCGCAACGACGGCGATAGCATTTATCGCCTTTTCTACGATACCATCAAAGGCGGCGATTACCGCGCACGCGAAGCAAACGTCCACCGTTTGGCGCAAGTGAGCGTGAACATTATTGACCAATGCGTGGCGCAAGGTGTTCCTTTCGCCCGCGAATACGGCGGACTTTTGGATAACCGCTCCTTCGGTGGAGCGCAGGTTTCGCGCACTTTCTACGCTCGTGGGCAAACCGGACAGCAGCTTTTGCTGGGCGCGTATTCCGCACTCACGCGCCAAATTCACCTCAAAAATGTGGAAATGCACACCCGCTCGGAAATGCTCGACCTCGTTGTCGTGAACGGCAAAGCGCGTGGCATCATCACACGCGACCTCACCACAGGCAAGGTAGAACGCCATTCCGCAGACGCAGTGCTGCTTTGCACGGGCGGTTACGGCAACGTATTCTTCCTTTCCACCAATGCGCAAGGCTGCAACGTTACCGCAACGTGGCGTGCGCACCGCAAAGGCGCGTTCATGGCGAATCCGTGCTACACGCAGATTCACCCGACGTGTATTCCCGTGCATGGCGAAGACCAATCCAAACTAACGCTTATGAGCGAGAGTTTGCGCAACGACGGGCGCGTTTGGGTTCCCCTCAAGGCTGACGACAAACGTGCTGCTGTGGACATTCCCGAAGCAGAGCGCGATTACTTCTTGGAGCGCAAATATCCCGCGTTTGGGAATCTTGTGCCACGCGATATTGCCTCGCGCAATGCCAAAGAAGTCTGCGACGAAGGACGCGGCGTGGGCGAAGGACAAGCAGTCTATCTTGATTTTGCCGCATCCATCAAGCGCGTCGGCGAAGACGTTATCCGCGACCGCTACGGCAATTTGTTCGATATGTATGCAAAAATTACCGCCGAAAATCCGTACAAAACCCCGATGCAAATTTACCCCGCCGTACACTACACCATGGGCGGCTTGTGGGTGGATTACAATCTCCAAAGCACCATTCCGGGCTTGTTCGTGCTAGGCGAAGCGAATTTCTCCGACCACGGCGCGAACCGCTTGGGCGCATCAGCACTCATGCAGGGCTTGGCGGACGGTTATTTCGTTGTGCCGTACACACTTGGTAATTACTTGGGCGGCACAAAACTTGACCCCGTTGATGCAAACGCTCCCGAATTTGCGGCAGCAGAAAACGACGTAAACGAGCGCGTAAACAAACTTCTCAGCGTCAATGGCAACAAAACACCGCTTCAATTCCACAAAGAATTGGGTAAAATCATGTGGAACGAATGCGGCATGGCGCGGAGCAAAGAAGGCTTGGAGAAGGCTCTGAAAGTTATTCCTGCTTTGCGGGAAGAGTTCTGGAGTACGGTAAAAGTTTCGGGCGAAGCGGGCGAATTTAACCAACAACTCGAACGCGCCGGACGTGTGGCGGATTTCCTTGAGTTTGGTGAATTATTTGCCAAAGATGCCCTCATCCGCGAGGAAAGCTGCGGCGGACACTTCCGCACCGAGCATCAAACCGAAGAAGGCGAAGCAAAACGCGATGATGAAAACTTCGCGCACGTGGCGGCATACGAATGGACAGGTAAAAGCGGTGAGCAAATCCGCAACGTGGAGCAACTGGTTTTTGAAAACGTAAAACTCACGCAAAGGAGCTACAAATAATGGGAAGCGTCGTAACAAGCAACGGACACAGCAAAATGCTGAACCTTACGCTCCAAATTTGGCGGCAGAAGAACGCCAATACAAAAGGGCGCATGGAAGAATACAAACTGAAAGGCGTTTCGACGGATATGTCGTTCCTCGAAATGCTGGATATGTTGAATGAACAACTGGTCAAAGAAGGTAAAGACCCCGTCGCCTTCGACCACGACTGCCGCGAAGGTATTTGCGGTATGTGCGGTGCGGTGGTGAACGGCTACCCGCATGGTCCCGACGAAGCAACCACGCTTTGCCAAACCCATATGCGGTCGTTTAGCGATGGCGAAACCATTACGATTGAGCCGTGGCGAGCAAAAGCATTTCCGGTGATTAAGGATTTGGCAGTCAATAGAAGTTCATTCGAGCGGATTATGGAATCTGGCGGCTACGTGTCTATCGGCACGGGCGGCGCACCAGACGGCAACGCGATTCCGATTCCGAAAGAAGCCGCCGACAAAGCAATGGACGCAGCGCAGTGTATCGGCTGTGGCGCGTGTGTGGCTTCTTGCCCAAATGCTTCAGCAATGCTGTTTGTGAGCGCGAAAGTATCACACTTGGCACATTTGCCGCAAGGTCAGGTAGAACGCCGCGACCGCGTCCGCAACATGGTTCGCGCAATGGACGAACTCGGCTTCGGAAATTGCACCAATCACGGCGAATGCGAAGCGGTCTGCCCGAAAGAAATTAAGATGGAAAACATCGCGCTTTTGAATCGGGAGTATTTTAAGGCGTTGGTGTAGGTTTTTCTTCTTGAAGCAAGTAAATAAGCGGCTGTGCGAGATTTCGTACAGCCGCTTTTATTTTCGTTGGAATTGTAACAATAAAGCAATAGATTCGTTTCTCAAAAAATAAACATATATGTTAATTTGTGAAAAAGTCGTTTGAACTTATACCCTTCATGCCTCCAAGTGGAGCAGTAAACCGAAGAGCTTCGTTATACACGGTCAAGTATCTTGATGCAAAAAGCAGCTTCACTGCGCAGTTTTTCCAACGCCCTGAGATATATCAAGGTCAGCGTGCTGAAGCGGAGTATTTAGCGAAACGCTTGCAGGAATACCTGCGTGTAGGGTGCATAGAATCAGACTTTCGCCAAGAACTGACCCCAAAAGATAGCGTAGCATCACTTTTTCGCGGTGGCAGTTTTGCGAAACCTAAAGTTCGCTTATGTTGTTGTCGGTATGGTCGTATTCTCCTTATCTTAGGGAATGGTTGCTTGAAAAAATCTCGTTCATCGCAAGAAGACCCTGAATATCATGGAATGTTATTGGAAATGCAAGTTGTCGATAAATTATTGCTTGAACGACTTCAGAGCAAAGAAATAATTATGCTCGACAATGGTGAACTCATTGGAAATTTGATATTTACCTTCGTTTAACTCTATACTTACTTGAGAAGCACTATGAATGAATTTGAAGCAGTCATGGCATTGTTTCCCCGCGATGAACTTGCTAACGAGATTTCAGATGCAGTTCGTGATGATGTTGATTTCGCTATTTTTGTCCGCGATTGGCTTGAAATCAAGGGCTGGACACAGAAAGAGTTTGCGCAAAAACTCGGTATGAAGCCTTCACAACTCAATCTTATTTTAAGCGGAAATACAAATCTAACCTTGAAGACCATACGCCGCTTTGAGCGTGCTTTGGGCGAGAAATTTTTGAGTTGTGCGCCAAGTCCACTTGCGCAGGGAAACAATTATTCATCGGCACTGCACGTAAAAGCACGTCGTGAACAACACAAAACTGTACCAAGACAACGCAAACGTTTGAAAGATCTAGCGTAGGCAATTCTTTCCCAAGCACATAAAAAAGCGGCTACACGAAGTTTCGTACAGCCGCTTTTGTCGTTTATTTACTTCTCCTCAATCAAACTCACCGCCCTCGCCAACGCATCTTTTTCATCAGCGAAAACATCAGGTTTGATGCCGATTCCTTCCCAATTCGATTTGGTGATTATTTCTGCGTGAGAATTTCTTTAATCATGTTCATCACAGGCATTGTCGCTCGGTCGTAGTTGGATAACGCAATGACCGTATATCCTAAATCAGGATAGATTTCGGTCTGAGCATCTACGCCAGGTGCGCCGCCATTATGTCCGATAACTCTGACCTTATTTTTGAATAATTCCGAGAAGCCGTAACCATATTTTACTTCCGGCAAGTTGGCTGCTTCGATTGCAGGGAGCAAGGTTACTTTGCCCTTTGTCATCGTTGCTAGAGTTTGCGCCGAAACGAGTTTTCCTGCTAATAATGCTTGTGAAAATTTGTGCATATCAATCGCCGTAGAATAGCCGCCGCCTGCAGAATTACCTTTTACTTCCAACATTTTTGTATTTGCTTCGCGTTCTTTTCCACCCATTGGCGGAGGTGCTTGTGGACCGCCCATTGGCGGCGGACCTGATGTATAGCCAATCGCCAAGTTATCGTTGGTTTTGTCTCGCTCATAGCTGTCGGTGTTGTTCATGCCCGCTACTGCGAAAATATTTTGCTTCACATAGTCGAAATAGCTCATCTTCGAGACAGATTCAATCACCGCTCCGAGCAGAACATACCCGTAATTGCTGTACTTCAGCTTTGCTCCCGGCTTGAAAAGGAGCGGCTCCTGAAGACCGATATTGACGTAGGTGGTGATTGTTTTTGCGGTATCGGCAACGCTTTCAAATGTGGGAAATTCAAAGAAATCTCCCGTTCCGGCAGTGTGCGTGAGAAGCTGTTCAATAGTGATGTCGCCAAAGGTTTTCTTGGGAAGATTGGGCAAATATTGGCAGACTTTATCTTTGAAACTGAGCTTGTTTTTTTCTACAAGTTGAGCAATAGCAACGCCTGTAAACATCTTATTCATCGAACCAAGATTAAACTTTGTGTTGATGTCGTTTTTAAGACTCCTTGCTTTATCGGCTGTGCCGACCGCCTTTTGATAGAGGATTTCATCACCTTTGGCAATCAGCACAGTTCCTGAAAACGCATCTCTGTTAGATAAATCCTCAATGAGATTGTTGATGTCCACAAGGTGCTGTTTATTGATTTTTTCGGGTTGTTGTGCCAACAATTGAGCATTGATGCCGATGACAAAAGCGGCTGCAAGAGCGAGTGTTATGATGGTGTTTTTCATGGTAGTTGTGTTTGGAATGGTTGTGTTTAGAATGGTTGTGTTTAGAGTTATTCTGTACAGTTGGTGATGAGCTTTTCCAATTGTGTTTTCAAATGCTGTACGTCATCGGGGCTAATGTTTTTCAGTGCTTGCTTTCTGTTGTTGATGACAATCGGGTAAATCGCTTCAATGATCTTGTCGCCTGCGTCGGTGATTTCCAATGCAAATGTTCGCCTATCGCCTGTGCTGAGGTGCCGGACGACGTACTCTTTTTGGACAAGTATTTCAATAATTCTGGTAATGGAAGCGAAATCTTTGAACAAGACCTCCGCAATTTGCTTTTGCGACAGCTGCTTGTTTTCTTGCAATGCCCGTAGAACCAGCCATTGGTCTATGGTGAGGTCGTAGCCTTGTTTGTTGATTTCCTGCTGGGCAAATCTCCTGTATGCTTTGATGGATTTTTCGAGGGTAAAAAAAATCACCTCGTTTACTTTTTCGTTTCCTTTTTTCATAGAGATTGGTGTGTGATAAATGTTGATGTATTTTACTTGATACAAATATAATTGATATATCAATTATATCTATATCATTAACATTTCTTTAACATGCTTAACGTTTCTTTAACAGATTTGCTGTATTTCATAGCGGAATGTTAGGACGGTGCTTCAGGATAGGAATTGTCCCACTTTGGAATCATCAATATTTCACGGCATTGCCTCAGCACTCTCTCTTGGATGCACATTCCGTAAAAACACACCATATTCTACGAACAACCCCACGCCCTAGGCAAGCAATGGAAATAGTTTGGGGGAATAGTTTGACTTTCTTATATTCCAATTCTTCAGTAACTTTTTTATGAAAAAACGTAATAACACTCGTTTTTTACCTCGTATGTATTGCTTCAACAATAGCATAAACAACACTGTCTCAAACATTTATCATCTTCAACTTCTCTTCAGAGATACAACGATTTTCATGGAGGTTTTATTATGAATACTCGACCACTTCTTGCCAGAACGTGTCTTGCTGTAAGCGCGGTAGCTGTGGCTCTATCGCTGAGTTCCTGCGGTGCGACAAAAATCACCGAAGAACAAAAAACACAACTGAGCGAACTACGCCGTCAGCAGGCTTCGTTGGGTGAGAAAATTCGTCTCAAAGCAAGTGAAATTGCGCGTTTGGAGGGTGAAATTGCCGAGCGCGAGCGTGCTGTTGCAAAATGTACCGAAGAAAAGCTCGCACTGGAACAACGTTTGGCGAAATGGCCCAACGCTTGGCCCGACTACACCGAGCCAGCAAAGGATACAACCACAGCAAAAAAGAAAAGCAAATAATTCACAGGTGGAAGAAAGTAGAAGCACCGTACATCACGCTGCTTGTGAAGTGTATTGATACAGCCTTGCCCTGAAGCGGCATAGAGCTTCACACTTCATCCTTTCTCTCTTTTTCATCCTTTTCAGTTCACTTTTCGTTTGATATTTGAGGAGCAACGAATGAGCGATTCACGGACATTTTTCCGACGACTAGGCGTACCTGTGCTTATTTTGGCAATGACTTCTTCTGCCGCTTTTGCACAGCAAACAACCGCGCCACCAGACCCCAACAAACCCGATGCCGAACTGACCAAAGACGAGGCAGACATCCGCATTAAACAGTTTCGCGAAACAGTTACGGGTTTGGAGAATCAAGTAAAACAAAACGATGATAAATTCACAAATCTTACGCAAAAGCTGGCACAAATCCAAAAGCAAGCCAGCGACTGCGATAGTGCATTCTACGCCCTTGTAAACGCCTCCAAAGCCGATGTCGAAGGCTTCCGTCAGCGTTTGGGGGTAATTGAAGGCAAAATTCGCGAATTAAAGCAGCTTTCCGACGATGCACTTGTTGAAAAGCAAGACCAAGTAAAAGCATTGGAAAATGATTTGAACGCCTTGCGCAAAGAAAAAATTGCACTTCTGCCGGAATTCTACGAGCGCATTATGGCAGCAGCACGAGATATTAAGGGGCTGTATCGCGAGAAAAAAATCCGCAGTTACACCGTTGGAACATGGGCTGAAAATCGCGAGTGTTTGTGGAATATCTCGGCGCGAAATGAAATTTACGACGATGCGTTTCTGTGGCCCAAAATCTGGGTTGCTAATAGTAATATCATCCGCAACCCTGATATTATCTATCCAGGACAGCAATTCCAGATCCCGCCCAAAGCAGATAAAACCTCTGAAGAAATGAAAGCAGAACGCCGCTACTGGCGCACCAAGCGTGCCAGCGCAGACCGCCCCGTTCCTAGCGCACAACCTTTGAAAACTGGTGCGAATAACTAAAGAGAAGGTTGAAGTATGAGGGCTGAAGGCTGAAATATTGTCGAAAATAAAAAAAGCTCCTTTCAAGTATTGTTCTTGAAAGGAGCTTTTTTATTGCGTCATTATCGAAACAACTGCGTATTTGCTCAATCCTTAGCTCAATTTTACAACCAAATCCGCAAGACGGTTCGAGTAGCCCCACTCGTTATCGTACCAGCCGACAACTTTTACGGTGTTGCCAATAACCAGCGTCGAATCGGAGTCAATCACGCACGAATGCGGGTTGCCCACGATGTCGCTCGAAACAAGCGGGTCTTCGGAGTATTCCATAATACCCTTCAACGCGCCATTTGCTGCGGCTTTCAGCGCAGCGTTTACTTCGTCGCGGGTTGCAGCTTTTTTCACAATGGCGGTAAAGTCTGTCACCGAGCCATCCGGCACTGGGACGCGGAGTGCGAAGCCGTCCAGTTTGCCTTTCAAATCTGGCAAGACTTCGCCAACGGCTTTTGCAGCACCTGTCGAGGTTGGAATGATATTCACCGCAGCAGCACGGGCGCGGCGAAGGTCGCTATGCGGCAAATCCAAGATGCGTTGGTCATTGGTGTAGGCATGAACCGTCGTCATCATGCCGCTTTCAACGCCAAAGCTGTCGTGCAGCACTTTTACCATTGGTGCAAGGCAATTCGTTGTGCAAGACGCATTCGAGAGGACTTGCTCGCTGCCCGTCAGAACGTTATCATTCACGCCCAATACAATCGTTGCATCCACTTTATCTTTCGATGGTGCGCTGATGATAACTTTCTTCGCGCCATTGGCAACGTGCCGCAAACACTCTTCTTTTTTTGTGTAAATACCAGTGGATTCAATCACAATATCCACATCTTTCCACGGCAAACCCTCGATAGTTTTCGAGGCAGAAATAGCGATAGACTGCCCATCAACAATGATGTTCGAGCCATCTACGCCAACATTTCCTTTGTACCGACCATGCACGGAGTCATATTTCAAGAGGTGTGCAAGCGTTTTTACATCGGTGATGTCATTGATACCAACAATCTGAATTTTTCCTGCATGAGCAGACATCACCGCCCGCAAGAAATTACGACCAATGCGACCAAAACCATTGATTGCTACGCGAATCGCCATTATGGTTCTCCCGAATAGAGTGTGTGAAAAGAAACGAATTTGAATTGCAACGTACATTGCAAAATACTTGCAAATGAGAACGCGCAAACTAAGGAAAAAATCAGGCTTGCGCAATGCTTTCTGCGCTCTTTGTGGAAAATCTTTGTAATTTACGCTTGCTTGAATTTCACACTATCCGCTCAAACGCTATCCGCTCAAACGATATGTCTCCTTTCCAAATACTCGTCCAATCACGCTTTGTGCAGCGCATCTGCACTCTTCTTCTGCTTTTACATGTGATAGCACTAGAAATACTCTTGTCCGCGCCAGTTCATGCCGCCGAGCCAGTTATTATCAGCGCGACCGTCCGCGCTGATGGGCTGACGTGTTCGCTATGTCATAGGAGCGTGTACAAGGCATTGAAGAAATTACCATTTGTAGAAAAGCTCTCGCCAAACCTTGATGAAACCTCGCTTGATATTCAATTTGTGCGCGGCTCGACGATTGTGCTGGAGCGCATTGAAGAGGCAATTCAGGATGCAGGTTTTTCGCTGGGAATGATGAACGTGGTGGTAGAATTTCCCGCGCCAGCCACACTCCCGACGACACTTCGCACGAATGAGTATTTTCCTCTGGGAGGCGCACAGATACACGTGTTGCAGGAACGCTCGGTGTCTGGGCGTGTAGAACTACACCTTGTGCCTGAAAAAATTCACACTGTCGTAAACACCAGCGTAAACACCAGCATAAACATGAGCGAAGCGGGCGCAGAAGGCACTGCACGCGAAACTATTTCTCAACACAAAACAGGAGCGGAAAGCTCACCAACAGTGAGTTCTGAAGCGGCACGCATTGGCGGCAAGCGCGTGTATGCGTGGAAGATATAAATGCAGAAAACATACGTACATCCAGCACCAGAAGCTGGTTTGCAACGTCGTACAGGATTCGTAAATGAAGCAACGATTATTAGACATTATATGGATGAGTAGTTTTCGTTCTTCAGTAATGGCACAGACATTCTTGTCTGTGAGTATTGGTGCGGGATTCAGGCAACAAACACAGACAGGAATGTCTGTGCCACCGAAGCCAGTATTTATACTATTTCTAGCCTTTCAGAGCCTAATCTGTATAATGTCTATTGAACATGCGATGCGGATAAAGCCCAGACTATCAGGATGTTGAGAACTTTTTTCCATCCTCAACATCCTTCTCATCCTCATATCTGCGTTTCTTGCTCACATCGTCCATTATCACGACATAATTTACGAATCAGGTAATTAAGGTTGTGGACACAATACATTGGCATCTCGTGGCGCAGACAAGAGTGTTACGCGCTGTGGAGTAGATACCTTATTGTTCTTTGACAGTGGAAGTTTTAGTAGTTTAGCAGAAAAGAGAATCACATCAATTTTTCATCTTTTCTTTGTCTTGTTATG
>JAAFIV010000038.1 GCA_013298775.1 Ignavibacteria bacterium
TGATGAACTCTGGCAAAAAGTACGACAAAGACCATGTTTCCAAAAAGCCCGTCCCAAAAACGACTCCAGCGTTTGCTTAAAAAAACTTGACTTTTCCATAGAAATCGGGCGGCTGTTATCACAAGCACAGTAGCCGTCCGGCGGGTTTACACGGGATACTGTGCCGAGAGAAGAACCCGCCGGATGGTCAAGAAACCGCCCGACGGGATAGTACCTGACCAGTTACAATGAAAAAATCAATTAAATCTCAAACAAAAAGCCGTATTTCTCAAGTTGCTTGTAGCGTTTGTGGTCGAAGGTATAGAGCCGTGCGGCGCGGTGTGCCTTGCCACGCTGGGTTTCGCCCGTGTCGCGGAGAAGTTCGTAGCTTTCGATTTTTTTACGAAAATTTCGCTTGTCGAGCGAGGTTTCAAGCACAGTTTCGTACAAGGTTTGAAGCTCGGTGAGGGTAAATTTGTCGGGTAAAAGCTCAAATCCGATAGGCTGATAGCGCACCTTGCCGCGAAGCCGCTCCACTGCTGTTTCAATGATGGTTTTGTGGTCAAAAGCAAGTGCGGGCATATCCTTGAAAGAAAACCATTGCGCCGAGCGAGCATCCGTGCCTGCTGCAAGTTCTTCGCTTCTGAGATTCACCAGCGCGAAGTATGAGACCGAAATCACGCGCCCACGCGGGTCGCGCTCTGGTGTGCCGAAGGTGTAGAGTTGTTCCAAATACACGTTGCTGAGTCCTGTTTCTTCGCGGAGTTCACGTTTTGCTGCGGCTTCCAGCGTTTCTTCCATGCGCACGAAACCTCCTGGCAATGCCCATTTGCCGCGAAATGGCTCAATGTCGCGCTCAATGAGGAGAATTTTCAAATCCGCTTCGTCCAAACGATGGTCGTAGCCGAAAATAATGCAATCAACCGTCAGTGCGGGGCGTGGATGCGTGTAGGTGTAGGGCATTACTGATGTTTGAATGTTTGTTATTGTTAATTTTACACTAACTTAAAAAATTGAAAGAATATACACAAGGAAAATCTTTGGAATGAAGTGTAAAAATCACACTAATTCTTTCAATAGCAGTATTTATCGAGGTTTGGAGATAATCGAAAAATCTTCATCGTGATAGACACGAGCAACGCTCGGCGTGGTATCGCGTTGCAAAGCGGCTTCCACGTCGCGCCCAAAGCCAAGCGAAGCAAGATACAGCGCGTGAGGCGTGGTGCGTCGTGCGTCGTGCAGAGCGGCTTCGTCCGAAAGCGAAGCGTAGGTCTTGAAGGCAGTAAAGGAATATTCATCGGGCTGCAAAGCAGGTTCTTCGGCGAGAAGCGCGTCAATCAAGTGAATGTAGTCTGCGCAACAATACTATACGCCTCGGTCAGAATGATGAATGGGTGCTGCTGAAAGGCAATACTCCTGTTTCTGAGCGTGTTTGAAGAGCTTTGTCATCATCTGTGCGGCTCGGAGCGAGCCTTCAACACAGAGCGAGGCACTGACATCAAAGCCAACAACCATGCGCGAGGCAACATCGGTTAGGATGGCTGCATATGCGAAACCTTGCCAAGGTATGGATGGAGGTAATAGGTTTTTATTAATTTTTTTTCAGGAAGGTACATTTGCCTATCTCTTGTGAGTGTGATAAATTGTAGAATATATTTGTAGTCTAAGCGTCTATCTCTGTGCCGCGAAGTATTGCGCCATTGTTTTTCACCAACTTTCTCACACCATGACCACTGAAGAATTTCTGAACGAACAGCCAGAACCTGACGAAATGCCGCGCTCGGCGAAGCGCAACTGGCTTATCGTCTATACTTTTTTTGCAGTTTTAGGTATTACTGGCTTGATTCTCATTGCGCTCTATCGCCAAGTACCGAAAAAAAGTGCGCCTGTGACGAAGCGGAAATTCCCTGCTACCCGCACCGTCTTTACTTCCATACTTGCACCCGTAGATTCACTCACCGCACGGCGTATTGTGCGCGATGTATCGGCAACGATTGGGAAGGATTCTGATTATACACAAATGACCATTAGCGGAACAGCCGTTTACAAGCGGTGTACATCGCTCAAGGATTTTGAAAATCTCTTTTTTGACGCGCTCGTAAAAGCGGAAACAGAAAACTTGAAGCGGCAATCGCTTTTGCTTTCGCACGTTTCGGGCGTGATTACGAGCGATGCTCTGCCAACAGATTTGTATGTGGTAGGGCGCATTGCCGAAGAAAACTTTGCATCCGAAGAAAAGCGTCTTCTCAGTTTCGCGCAAGTAATGGGGCGGCGGAGCGAATCAATGTCGCCCGTAACAATGACGCTGTATGTCCCACAAGGCGGCGCGACGCGGCAAAGCGTGGTTTCTACCTTGCGACGCGGCAAATACAAGCTCACCGAACATCCGTTGCAATGGCAATAATTCATCGGAACATCGTAATATTTCGTAAAATTTTGTAAAATTTCGTAAAATTATCGTCCCAAATGTGGACGAGTAGTTCTCTCATTTGCAGGTATGTAAGCACCCTCACCTCTTTTTTCATCATTTCACAAGGATAGATTCATGGCTACTGTTGGACAACCCGCACCCGATTTCGCGCTCAAAACTAAAACCGCCGAAGGTCCGGCGACACTGAAACTTGCCGATTATCGCGGCAAAAACGTCGTATTGCTGTTTTTCCCAATGGCATTTACAGGCGTTTGCACCAATGAGCTTTGTTCGGTAAGCGGAGGTTTGGAATTATACAATTCTCTGAACGCACAAGTGCTTGGAATTAGTGTTGATAGCCCGTTTACGCTGGAAGTTTTTGCACAGAAAAATAACATTAGCTTCCCGCTTCTTTCCGATTTCAACAAAGAAGCCTCTACCGCCTACGACGCGCTCTACGGCAATTTCGTACCAGGCGTATGGGATTTACAAGGCGTATCAAAGCGTTCAGCGTTTGTGATTGATAAAGACGGTGTTCTCCGCCATGCAGAAATCTTGGAAAATGCTGGTGAGTTACCGAACTTCACCAAAATTGAAGAAGTCTTGAAATCATTACACTAAGTACACGGTTCTTGAATTATGCAACGATTATTTGGAACGCTGATGAAGCCCAGACTGTCAAGACGTTGAGGACTCTTTTCCATCCTCAAAGTCCTTTCAGTCCTCAAATCCGCGTTCCTTGCTCACATTTTTCATTATCACTGTGTAATTCCAGAATCACGTACTAAGAAGTTCAGTGCTGAAGCCAAGTAGTGGCAGAGACGTTCTTGTTTGTGCCACTACTGTTTCTCGCAATTATTGATGCGGATGCAACAAACTCCACCATTTCTACCATTCGCGCACCTTTACCAAGCATTTACTCAAGTCGAACAATGGCACGAACACAAAAGCAGGATAGTTTCTTCGGTATAGCGATTGCGCTTGCAATTGTGCTGGCGTGGGCTGGGCATTTGGTCTTCGCGCTTGTGCAACATGACGCACTCACGCTGCATCCCGCACAAATACTTGTTCATTTGCTCGTGCAGACGTTTCTTTTTACTGGTTTGTTTATTACCGCACACGACGCTATGCACGGTGCGGTGTGTCGGCATTATCGCAGGTTGAATGCAGCAATTGGTGTGGCTGCGGTGCATCTCTACGCCTTGTTTTCCTATGAAAAGCTCTGGTACAAGCATTGGGAACATCATCGTCACGTTGCTACGCCGCATGCCGACCCCGATTACCATGACGGCGAGCATACAAGTTTTTTCGGATGGTATCGCCATTTTTTGATGAACTACATCGGCTGGAAGCAGCTTGTCGGCATGGCGTTGGTCTTCAATATCTTACAACATGGTTTCCATTTGCCGATAGCGAATATCCTGTTCTTTTGGGTCATTCCTGCTCTTGCTAGCACTGTACAGCTCTTTTTCTTTGGCACGTATCTCCCACACCGCGAGCCAGAAGGCGGCTACACGAACCGTCACCGCTCTTTTTCGAGTTCGTTTGGTACGCTACTTTCTTTTTTTACCTGTTACCATTTTGGCTATCACGTTGAGCATCACGAATTTCCTGCCGTTCCTTGGTGGAAGCTGCCCGCCGTGCATCGTGGCTATGAGCAGCAGAACGGCTAGGCATACAACTCCATCACCACGCATGCGCAAAAGTTTTTTGGTGTTTGAGACCCTTCGACAAAATCGTGTGCTATTTTTCAGTCTTAAAAATTTCAATCGTCATTGTGCCATCGGGAAAGATTGCTCCGCGATACATTCCTGACGTATTATGCGGCATAGCGATATTTCCTTGCGCATCCAACGCAATCACCCCGCCAGCACCGCCGCGCTCCACGAGCTTTTTTAAGACGACATTTTCGGCTGCTTTCCACACTGTTACTCCCTTATACGCCATTTGTGCGGCAATATCATAGCCAACAACACTACGAATAAAATATTCGCCATGTCCCGTCGCAGAGACCGCACAGCTATTGTTGTCGGCGAATGTTCCTGCTCCAATAATGGGACAATCTCCCACACGTCCATATTTTTTGTTTGTCATACCGCCCGTTGAAGTTGCCGCCGCAAGATTTCCTGCGCTATCAAGAGCTACTGCACCCACGGTTCCGAATTTGCGCTCATCGGGATAGTGCGTTTCGCTTGCTTCTTCATTCGGTTGTAATGCGCTTCGTTTCTTGTCTTTTGAGGATTTCTCTTTTGAGGATTTCTCTTTTTTGCTCTGCTTTACTGATGAAGCCTTTTCGTCTGGTGTTTCTTGCGGTACTTGTGTGCTTTTATTCTCACTTTGCATCTTCAGTAACTCATTCCAACGACGCTCGGTGTAAAAATACTTGTCTGGCATCCGCTCCAAACCTTGCTCTTTTGCAAATTGTTCTGCGCCTTTCCCAACAAGCATCACGTGGGGCGAGCTGTCCATCACCAAGCGTGCCAGCACAACAGGATTTTTTACACCCCGCACACCAGCAACTGCGCCAGCTTTGAGTGTTTTGCCATCCATCACCGCCGCATCCAATTCGTTGGTGCGCTCGGCGGTAAAGACCGCGCCTTTGCCCGCATTGAACAGAGGCGAATCTTCCATCACGATAACGGCTGCTTGCACGGCATCTAACGCAGTCCCACCGCGTTGCAAAATGCTGTAGCCCGCTTTGAGAGCTTCTTGTAGCTTCGCTCGATATTCCTGCTCAATCGCAGGAGTCATTTTATCTCGGTTAATCGTACCTGCGCCGCCATGAATTGCGAGCGCAATCGGTTTTTTCGCAGTCTGCGCTGAAAGCGTCATACTTGCGAGAGTTGCTCCGATAGTCGTAGAAATCATGCCAACAAGGAAGAGTGAGGTCGCCAGACGCATAAAGGGTAAAAATTGGAGTTATTGAATCGCAACATTGGCAAACGTTAAAGCCCCAACACCGCGTGAAGTCGTAATCCATGGACCTTCATACACGCTTTTGCATGGTGCGTTGGAAGGCGCATTTGCTGAAGTATTTGCTGAAGTATTTGCTGAAGTATTTGCTGAAGTATCCAGATAGCATTTTTCTGGAATGTACGTAATCATGCGGGCTGTACTCGGTGCCGACAGCGAGCAAATAATGGTATTTTTTTCTGCGCGAACATTTGCAAAGCGCACAGGTACACCATCCAACAAGAATGCGTCTGTGCGAAGGCTACGAACTGCTCCAGCAATGCTCGTATCTTGACCACACACAAGCGTATCATTGCATGCAAAGGTGAGGCGAATCTCGGTTTTTTGCGGATTTCCCCACGTCGCGCCAAGCAAAAGCGGCGAGGAAATACCAAGCGTGTCCTTTGCCGCCAAGAAGTCGCGCAGGAGAATTTTTCCGAGACGCGCTCCTAAAACTGCGTAGCCTGTGTTTCCGTAGTGGCAGCCGTCGTGGTCGGGGATTGCTGTTGCCGAAAATACTTCTAGGCGTGGTGTTTCCTTGCTTGCCATTGCGGACAGTGCCAAAAGGCGTTGTGCGTCGCGGGGGGTGTTTTCAGGGCTTTGGTTGCACTCGGACGGACGCACCTGCACGACAAGAACCTTGCGAAGCCCCGTATAATCTTGCTTCCAGCTATTGAGCAATGTCATAAATTTTTGCTCATACCCTGTATTTGCATTCGACTCGCCCTGATACCACACCATTGTACGCGCCGCACTTGCAAGCCCGCTTTTACGCGCTCTCCAGAGCATACGTCCGTACCACGAGCGTATTTGCATAGGGTTGGCGTTATCGCGGAAATGTTGCTCAATTGTTGAACCGCTCAGACCACCATTGATGATCGCTTGTGGAATGTTTGTTGCTGCAAACAGCTCTTCTGCTAGGCGCAGTGCCATTCCACCAACATGATACGTGTCGTTTGTTCTTGCGCGGGCAATTCCCCAGAAATTATCCGCAGAACCAACAGCAAACGTGCGTAGATAGGGATTCGGAGCCGTAGAGCTTTCTCCTAAAATAGCATTAGACTGACCACTGACGAATACAACATCCCCGCAGACCAAGCTATCGCGCTGGAGAATGACGATTTCGCGCTGTGTTCCATTCTCGCGCACAATAGCACCGAAGGTAAACGAATACAAACTTGCTTCTGCATGAAGCGGCACCGTGAGGCTGATAGTTGCTGCGGTTTGCTTATCAATTTGCTCGTATTTCACTCCTGTGGTTTTGCGCAAAATTTCTTTCCCATTTTTGGAAAGCCGCACGTAAGCGGAGTCGGCGTTTTGAAGGACAAGAGTTCCACGAAGCTCAAGCAGTGCTGAATCGCGCTCATTACGCGGGAAAAGCTGCAATGTTCGCGGGAAATTTTCTTCTGCAATAAATCTTTGTTCCTTGATTTGGGGAATGAGCGTTGCTGCAGTTTGCAAATACTCTGCTTTTTCGCGGTCGGCGAGCGCACCTTGCATATTGCCAAGTGCTGCACGGCTTAAAGAGCGAACTGCATAAATATCCGCATTGATAAAATTCTCACGCTGAAGAAAGGCACTTGCGGCACTACCAGCATTAGCAAAACCGCTTATATCTTGTGGATTGCGCTCTAAAATTGTTGTACATTCTTTTTCACATAAGGAGTTTTTGCCTGCATTGTAATACGCTCTCGTCAAAAAAGAACGCGAGCGTATCATTGACGAGTCCAGCGAAATTGCTTTTCGTAAATCGGCAATTGCTTTATCATAGTCACCAAGCAGAACATAGGTATTGCCTCGATTTGCAATGTATTTGATATTCGTTGAATCCCGAGTTATGAGCGCAGTATAATCCTCAATAGCACCTCTGAAGTCGCCAAGTTCCGCATTACAATTTGCACGGTTCAAGTATGCAGAAGAGATATTGGATGCGGAATTCGGTAAAAATTTTATTGCTTGATTGTAGTCCGGAATAGCTTCTTTACAGCGTTTCAGAAGAGAAAGATAATTTGCACGCTCATAGTACAACTCACCATCTTTGGGGAAGAGTTGTATTCCTTTTGTGGCAATATCAATAGCTTCGGGGAAACGTTGCTGTACATTGAGTATGACCGCGAGAACTTTATACGCTTGAGGAATATTGAGCTTTAATTCCAAACATTTCTTCAAATCTTGCTCTGCCGCCTGCATTTGTTGGGTGTTGAGATACGCTGTTCCGCGAAGAAAATAGGCATTTGGTTGCTTTGGTGCGAGTTTTATTGCTTCCGAAGCATCTGCAATTGCGGCTTGTGGATTATTCAGGATAAAACCGTATAGTTGCGCACGAAAGGTATAGATGTCTGGATTTTTCCACATTGCCAAGGCTTTGGTGAAATTTGCAAGTGCGCCTTGTGCATCACCTCGTTCCTGCTTGGTCAGTCCTTCATTCGCAAGGGCGGCGGCTTGTGCTTGTTGTGGTGTTACTTTTTGAGGCGTTCCTCTTGGCGGTGATGAGGCTTGTGATTGTGCCGCGCTGACGATAGGAGACAACAGTAGAAAAGCATAACAAAACAAGACAATGACGTAGCTCGAACACAAGCAATGACGGTACATCTGGGTAATTGAGATTGTCAAGAACATTCTGCGGAAGAAAGGGAAAATGGAGCAATGAAATTATGGTTTCGGCAGTGCAAATCTAGCACCCGATGGCAAAATATCCATGCGAATATTCTGTGCTGATAAATTACCCGCTCCGTCAGTTTTGATGCTCTTTGCAGCGCGAGCATCGAAAAGCTGGACGCTTGCATCCCCCAAGACTTCGCAGGTGTTGTCTGGCTTAACAATAATGCACGTGGCTTCATCAATACCAATGCCCAGCAAGCGCGGATTCTCCAGAACGAGCGTCAGGAGGCGGTTTTGGCGTTTGCGTTTCACAAAATGCTGGTCAATAATGGCATTCTGCACAAAACCAAATCCCTCTGCCGTAGCGATGTTTCCTTGTTGCACAACGCCGTAAGGATTGTTTGTATCTTTATTTTTCATTTCGTCGCCCGTGAGCATAATTTTACTTTGCACTGCCGCGCCAGCACTCGTGCCAGCAAGCACGCCACCACGCCGATAGATATTCCGAATTTCTTCCAATGCCTTTGTGCCTTGAAGCGCAGATGTGAGGCGGGTTTGGTCGCCGCCAGAAAAGAAAATCCCTGTTGCGGTGCGGAGTTTGGCAAGATTACTATCGGCATCGCCAGTTTCTTTGCTGCATATCATCATATCAAGATGTTGTGCGCCGTATTTTCGGAATTGCTCAATCTGTGCAAGCGCAGTTTCTTGTGGCTCGCTGCTTGCCATTGGAACGATGCAAATACGCGCTTTTTCATTGCCGCCAGCAAGTGCAATAATTTTTTTCATAATCACTTCTGGACGCGGACCACCACCGATAATCACCAAATGCCCTTTGGGTTTTTCACCTGCGTGCAGCAAAGGTGCTGTCTGCGCTAGGGCGCATGCAATCAAGCTCATCAAGAAGAAACGGCGGAACGAAAAAGGTACAAATACAAGCATGAGATACGGAAAGTAAGTTGAAAAATACGTGAACATGATAGGGCGAAAAGAATTCACGCGGCAAGGTACAAAAAAACAATCACATTTCATTCTATTCGCCAGCGCACACCCAGAAAGCCGCGTATTCCCTGAAAGGAAGCGTAGGAATAGGTGGGGTCGAAGGTGAAATTATTGGGATTGTTTACAGGGTCGTTCGCACGTTTATCAAACGGGTCGAATGCTCGCATAATGGAATTGGCGGGCGGTGTGTAGTTCAGCAAGTTTTTGATGCCACAGTAGATTTCAAGCGGTGTTTCGGCAAATGTTTTCGTGAATTGAATATTTTGAATGCTAAAAAGCGGCGAAAATTCAGGACGTGTATCGTTGGGAAAGATGGGAAGCCGCATCGGACCATAGATGGCACCAGTATAATCCATCTTCACGCCCAATTCTTCGAGAGTGTAGCTTACGCCGAAGGTGCCTGACACGCGCTCGCTCAGGATTTGCCACGTGCGCACGCCATCGTCGGTATTGGAAACATCCATTACCGTTATCCCAAGCGTGATATCGAGCGGGATTGCGCCAAAGTCGGCATCAATACTAGCAGAGATGCCTTTTGATTCCCCAAAGCCGCGCAGATTCTCGTAGATAATTGCTTCGGGGTCGGTGTCGTAATCGGGAATAATTTTGTTAGTGAAATAGGTGTAAAACGCCGCAGCATCAAGCGTCAGCGTGATGTTCTCAAGATTGGCGGTCTTCGAGTAATTGAAGTTAAAATTGTACGATGTTTCGGGACGCAACACCTCGCGCACAATCACGCGCCGCGCACCCGTCAGTGCGGCATGGTCTTCGGCAAAAAGATTCACAACACGAAAACCGGTTCCGCCAGAAAGCCGCACCACGTCTTGCGTTTCGGATTTCCACTTGTAATTCACACGTGGCGTAACAATACTGCCGTGTGCGCTACTCCAATCGTAGCGAAGGCTTGCGAGCAGCGTATGGTCGGGAGCAAAGGAAAATTCATCTTGCACAAATATGCCCGGAAGCAGGATACGCTGCGGTGTTGGGGTGCCATTCGCGTCGTTGGTGGCAGGTGTGTTGTCTTGGTAAACGGTATAGCGTGTTGCCGCTCCAAACAAGAATTTATGCGGTGTTTGGGCAATTGCAATTTCTTTATCCCATGTCAATTGCGCAAAAGCAATCTGTTGCCGCGCCTCATAAAAGCTCGTTCCGTAGTAGGAATTTTGGTGGTGATGATTGAAGGAAGCCCGTAGCATCACGTTTTCGTTCTCAAACGGCAGCGCGTATGCGCCCAACGCCTCGAAACGATGTGTCCAGATAGACTCGCCGTACACGCTGTCGCCGCCGCGAAATTTCGGTTCCCATTGCATCTGCCCACCTAAACGGTTTTCGTGCAGATACCGTGCTGCAAGCGAGGTTTCAAGACGTTTTCCATCTTCGGTTGTACGGTCAAAATTCCACTTCAGAAATGTGGAGATACGCTCTTGCAAAGCAACATCCATCATACCATCGGCGTTATTATCAATACGATTGCTCATATTGTAGTAGTTCGCGCCCAGAAGCCCAGTTCCAATCGGGGTTTTGAGCTTCACGCTTGCATCTGCGTTATGCTCCAGCCATGACGTAGAGAAAGCATCCAACGCAAGCAATGACGAGCGTTCTGGCGATTTCGTGATGATATTGATAATCCCTGCTAATGCTTCCGAGCCATACAGCGTCGAAGCTGGACCTTTCACAACTTCTACGCGCTCAATCATGCTTGTTGGAATGCCGCTCAAGCCATAGACCGTCCCCAAGCCGCTTACAATCGGCATTCCGTCAATGGTGACCATTGTGTACGCGCCTTCAAGTCCGTTCAGGCGAATATCGCTTGTACCGCAAACACCGCAATTTATCTGGGGTCGCAGACCATTCACGTTTTGCAATGCGTCCACCAAACATGCGGAGGGATTTTTTTTGAGAAAGCTCGGTGTAAATACTTCTACTTGCACAGGCGAATCGGAAATCAAGGTTTCACGCCATGTTCCCGTGATAACGAGCTTTTCTGTGGTCTTTGTATCTTCTTCCATCTGAAGCTGCACAGCAAGGTTTTGTGCTGCTTCAAGACGAATAAGACGTTTCAGCGTTTTGTAGCCAATACGCTTTCCTTCCAGTGTATATGCGCCTTCTGGGATATTAAGCATACGAAAATTGCCCGCCGAATCCGTCCGCGCACCGAAGGATGTTCCCACAAGGCGGAGTGTGGCAAAGCCGATAGGTTCTCCGTTTTTGCTCGTAATATTGCCGCGCAGAGTTGATATTTGCTGTGCTTCGGCAGATGAAACAAAAAACAATATGAGAAGTAGCGAAAACACTCTTTTCTGCGCAATTGTCCGTGCGAACAACGGTATTGCATATGAATACATCTTCTGACAAAATCGTACAAGGCGCATCATTTCTTGTGTCCAATCAATTCATAATACGTTTCTTTTGGCTCGCCCGTCCAGCCGTTTACGCCATGCTTGGGCAGCCAATAGCCATGAACAATAGCAAACATGAGGCTTCCAGCAATGCCAATTATCCAATAGGCAAGTGCGCGGTAGCCTAGTGCCGACATTGTGAGTGCGAAGGCAAGAAATAATGCGGTTTTCAAAAGGCGTTTCCATGCGGGTTTATGCGCTTCAAAATGCCCAAAAAAGAGATTGCCAACGTGAAAAATAGTCATGATGACGGCAACGTCGAACCAGAAATCTTGTTGAATGCCCATGTGTTGCACCTGTATCATTGATGAAATCATAATTCTTGACTCACCTTACGCACACCCTCGCGCCGCCCTCACCCCTCGCTGCGCGAGACCCTCTCCCAGAGGGCGAGGGTTAGTGGAGACTAGCTCTGAAGCCCTCTCCCTCTGGGAGAGGGTTGGGTGAGGGTCTTATGCGTAAGGTGAGTTCTTGATACAAAAATACAATAATTTTGTCTTTGAAAAAATTATTTTTAGTCTAAGCTAAAAATAATTCTCAAAAATAGACCCGAATACGCCCGAATAGATATTGCACCTCACCCGCCAAGAAGCCTCTCACCAATGCACAACAACAACAAGCCGTAGCTGCACAAGGTCGAAATAGGGCAGAAGGCGAGGCGGCGAGGTGCGGTGCGAGGCGAGGCGTTGTTCGGTGAGGATGTGCGGTGGAATATCCGATGGCAGAAGCGAGGTTTTACCATCATTTGCGGGAATTTCATCGCTGACATCGAAGTCGTACAAATGCGCTCCCACGAAGGCATCTACTGCAGCTAACGCCCATACTGCCACCGATGCAATGATAAAAGCATCGCGAGTGTCGCGATAAAATTCTCTTATGCGTAAATACTGGGGGAAAATCCTAATCTGACTTGTCGTATCCAAGCCTTTATAGAGAGTTTCATTCTTCTGATAGAGTTGCTCGCGTCCAATCGCCTCCGCTACACAATATACCGCCCCCCCAAAGAAAATCGGTGCTTTCCAATAACTCTCCACGTAGAGCTGTCCCCAGCCGGGAATGATTGATTTCCATAAGGCTTCTATCGGCGATTTCGTCATGGTCGCAGTTGTCGAGTTTCGTTGTCGGGTGCTGCCTTGAGAAGTGTCATTTTGTGCGCCCAGCGAGGAAATAGGAATAAAGTTTCGTTGGTTTTTTGAAAGTGTATCTTGGTGCAATTCTTGTGAAATTTCTATCAAGCACTCTTGCTCAAACTCTTGACATAAAGCCATGTTGAAGCGTTGTGTCTGTGCGAAACAGGGATATTGTGCTGCTATCACAAACATTGCGCTGCATAGGCAAAGAATGAGGACGAATTTTTCGGACAACAAAGGCATGACAACATGCTGCAGAGAGCATGAAATCACGGTTTTGAAAGAAGAAAACGTGCCTTGCATAGAACGGAAAAGAAAAACGGTTCGCAAACATTACCAAGAAATTGCGTAGATTAACGAAATTTATCACACAAAAACGACACATACAAGGAAATATGCGCTTCGCAGGACGAATCTTCCGTACACACGGTACACAAGGACATCTTATTTGTGGTGAAACAGTGCCGCACTTTCGTGGCTTCGAGCCAGGTATGACGCTGAATCTCGGCTTTTCTGCTTCGTTCACAAAGCCCTTTGTTGTTGCCGAAAGCAAGCAAGCAGGTGTGGGACAATGGATGGTGCGCTTCAAAGGAATTGATTCACCAGAAGTCGCATCAAAACTGCGTGAACAAGGAATTTTTCTTGCTGATGAGGTGATTCGTGCTGCGATAGATGTGAAATTTAACGAGCAATTTTTCGATGATGAAATCGTTGGTTGCCGCGTGGTGAACCGCGAAACAG
Source organism: Ignavibacteria bacterium (assembly GCA_013298775.1). Taxonomy (GTDB): domain Bacteria; phylum Bacteroidota; class Ignavibacteria; order Kapaibacteriales; family UBA4661; genus PH2015. The sequence goes on from JAAFIV010000038.1 coordinate 13,212, forward strand.
GCGAGGAATTGGGGAAAATCAAGGAAATCTGGGAAACGTCTGCACACGAGATTTGGGTGGTGGACTACAAAGGCAAAGAGCTTCCTATTCCCGTCATTGACGAAATTATCAAGCACGTAAACATTGCACGAAAGACGGTTTCTATCTACGTTATGCCAGGCTTGCTGGAGATTGTTGATGAGACAAGTGCGGAGGACGAGCGAGATGATGACAAGCAATAACAAACAAAAACGGCGTAATGATGCGCTTTCCAAAGGAGCAGCATCAATTACGCCGAGATGTTGTTGAATGTTTACGCATGAGAGCAGCCTATCTGCTGCTTGTGCGTTTCATTCTTAAATTGTACCATTCCTACCAAGCCTTGTTCCTTAGTCCATCATTGGAGGCGGCATCGGAGATTCCACGCGATAGAAGAGCTTCCGCTCAAAAATTTCACGCATGGCAATAAAGGTCGGTTTTGGAATTTTGTCAAATTCTTTGCTAATCTGCATTTGGTCGTAATTACCGTATTCGGTTTCATCTTCAAGCGGGTCAATGTGTTGCATCCGCGACTGAAGCTGAACTTTCACATCGTCGTTAATCTGGCGGGCGCGTAATCCCATTGCCGTGATAGCCTCATAAATACTACCTCTATCGGACGAGTCAAGGCGGATTGCTACCGGATTGACGATATAATCTTTGCTGTTCATAGTGGATGAATGAATGGTGCAACAAGTTTGGAGCAAGCCGTAAAGATACGCTTTTTAAAGCGTTACACCAAAGAATTTTTCTTGATAACCAGAGGCATTATATTTTGCTTTTCATCATTACCACAACTTCTCTCAACATACTATGAATGCTTGGATTCTCGCTACTCGCCCTCACACCTTGCCCGCCAGCGTAACGCCTGTTGTGCTTGGTTCAGTTCTTGCCGCATTCGATGGCGCATTCGCACTTGCACCTGCGCTTGCAGCGGCTGTTTGTGCGATGCTCCTACAAATTGCCTCCAATCTTATCAACGACATTTACGATTTCCGAAAAGGTGCGGATTCCTCAGAACGACTTGGTCCGCCACGTGCTGTTGCTGCGGGCTTACTCACCGAACAAGCTGTGAAGCGGGTTGCAATTGGTGTGTGCGTACTTGCATTTGTGCTGGGGCAATATCTTGTGTGGGTGGGAGGGTGGCAAATTTTGGCGATTGGTGTTCTCTCACTAATTGTTGCATGGGCATATACGGGCGGTCCGAAGCCGCTTGCATACATGGGTTTGGGGGAGGTATTTGCGTTTTTATTTTTTGGCGTGGTTGCTGTTATGGGAACATATTTCGCTCAGACGCACCAATTCTCGTGGGTCGCGCTTGTGTACTCGTTTGTGCCAGGTTTTTGGTCTGCGGGAATTTTGCTAACAAATAACATACGCGACATTCACACCGACGCGCCTGTACAGAAAAACACCGTTGCGGTACGGCTCGGCGACCGAAATGCACGAATTTTGTATTGCATTTTTACCGCACTCGCGCTTGTTCTTCCCTTCCAGCTCGCATTCCTCCTGTTTCCAGAAGTGCAAACGCCAGCGTGGTTGTTTCTGCCACTCTGCGCCGTGCCACTCGGTGTGATGAGCTGCCGCAGCCTTTTCCAAGCACAGGGCGCAGAACTGAACAGCATCTTGGGAGGTACGGTGCGGAATTTAATCGTACATTGTTTGTTGGTGGCTCTGGGGCTTGTTTTGGCGAGATAAGGTTGGCTGTCAGACGGAAGAAATACAAACTTTTTGGGCAGCTTCAGGATTTGGGGTGAAGTTTACGGCATCATTTACTGTCCATAATCTTCAATAGCATGAAAGAGGGTATTTGCGCAAAAAAAAGCGTGGAGATAAGGTATTTCCTCATCTCCACGCTTGAATATATTATCTGCTTTTGGTAATCAATACCGAAAAATTACTGCAATCGAAGCACCTGCCCTAAACGGACACTATTCGATTTCAATTCCCTATTCAGTTCTTTCAAGCGTTCTTGCTTTACACCAAACTTGCGCGAGATGGAAAAAAGTGTGTCGCCCTCACGCACGGTGTAGGTTTTTGTGCTTGCCACATCTTCTTGCGAAGGCGTTTCGCTACCTTTTTCGGCGGTGCTGCTTAAAATGACCAAATCCATTCCTTTGCGTATGTAATTCCCACGCAGCTGATTCCATGCTGACAGCTCACGTTGAGTAACGTTATAGCGGTTCGCGATATCAGCAAGTGTTTCGCCCTTTTGCACTTTATAGACTATCGCTTTACCACCAGCAGCAGCCGTTGTGGAGGCGACAGAAGGCTTGGGTTCAATGACTTTTTTCTCTCCTTCTTCTGTTGCCGAGCGTGTGGGCTTGGCTTCGACGAATGCCACTGGCACAGTCAGCACCTGCCCGACGTAAATACGTCCGTGTTTCGACATGCTAGAAAATCTGCGAAGTTCATCAATCGTAACGCCATAGCTATCGGCAATTTGCGCTAAGGTTTCGCCACGTGCGACGGTGTGCTGGATTGTACCTTGTTTCGCAGCTGGTTTTTTGCTTGCATCCTCGGGGCGGAAGTTTTTATCCACATACAGCGTCAATTCCGCACCTTCACTGACTTTATCGGAGTTGTACGGAATATCATTCCAATTACGAACATCCGATAAACGCACGTTGTAGCGTGCCGAAATGCTATACAAGGTTTCGTCGTCCTTAACGGTATGGCTTATTTTCTTGCTGTTCTCTGGAATTGGCGCGGGACGATGCTGCACTTTTTCTTCGTCGCTGTTCTTTGCATCTGTCTTCATATCTGACTTTGTCTCTGATTTTGTATCCGCTTTTGTATCCGCTTTTGCAAGCGTTTTGTCATCGGACTTCTCAGAAATTTTATCTTTCCGTTTGCTCTCTTTGCCAGATTCTTTCGACGTTGAACCCGTTACGGCTTGTGTGCCGCTTGTTTCCTCGTCTTCTTCCTCATCCTCATCAGCATCACGCTTAGAAGGCGCATTGTATCTGCCATCGGTGGGGATGCGGAGCATTGTTCCCGCCGAAATGCGCTTTTTGCGTCCTGTAAGGTCGTTCGCAGCAGCAATGACGGACTGTGGCACATTATACTTGCGAGCAATCGAACTCAAGGTTTCGCTTCCCGCAACTTCGTGCATTGTCCATGAATGCTTGTCGGATTGGCTCATTTTATCGTAGTTCGCAATAAACGTGCTTTTTGTTCCAACGGGAATTTTAAGCTGGTAATTATCCGAATACGGCGGTGTAGAATAATTGATAAGTTCAGGGTTAAGGTCGCGCAAGGTTTCCTCGCCAACGCCCGCCGCTCTCGCCAAAACACGGAAGTCTGCCGCTTCATTGACAGGAACGGTTTCGTAATTGTAGCGTTCTTCAAATTGAATTTGCGTTGAAGTGAAGCCGTATGCTTCAGGATTCATGCACACTTTGGAAGCAGCCACATACAGAGGCACGTAATTACGGGTTTCTTTCGGGAGAAATGGGCGAATATCCCAATACGACGGATTTTGAATGCCAGAACGCGCCATTGCGCGGCGCACACCACCTGGACCGCAATTATACGCGGCAAGTGCCAAATGCCAGTCGCCAAGCTCGTTGTAGAGGTCTTTCAAATAGCGCATTGCGGCGCGGGTTGCTTTTTCGGGGTCGCGGCGTTCATCGCGCCAGTAGTCTGCGCCTAAGCCGTACATTTGCCCCGTTCCTTTGATAAATTGCCATAAACCCACCGCTTTTGCCCACGACGTGGCTTGCGGGCTAAGTCCGCTCTCAATCATGGAAAGATAGATAATTTCTTCTGGTGCGCCTTCTTCGCGGGCAATTTTCCGCATCATGGTAAACCACTTACCCGTGCGCTCAATCCACTTCTGGAAGTAGCGTCGTCCGCGCACAGCGAGAAATTCGATTGCCCAGAGAACTTCCTGATTTTCTGGCATTGCCACTTGCAATTTCACGCCGCGCATCCCTGTAAATGTGGCGAGTGCAGAGCTAGATTCTGGCAAATTTAACGCCTGAAACTGCCGAGCAGAGGAATCCTTGCCGCGTGGGAAATTGAGGTCGTCGTAGGACGGCATGTCGGGGTTTTCAACCGATTGGAAAAATTTATCGCGCAGCACCACAATTTGTGCCTTGTCGCTTAAATTATCAAGGTTGCGGATATAATTTTCGTAGTCCTCAATGATAGACTGCATCAGGTCCATGAAGTCTTGATTATCCTGAATTTTGGGATAATCCGAGATTTTATTGAGCGTTTCGATAGCTTGGTCGAAGGAACGGGCTGCACGGGCGGTATCCGAGCGGTTTATGTACGACAATGCTCGAAGGTACTGCTGACGCGCACTTTCAAGTGTTGTCGTAACAAAGCGTTCATTTACCTGCAAACCCGGAACTACTTGGAGCGTATCGTCTAACTCAGCAAAATCGTCTTGAAGACGAGGAATGATGGGGATTCCATCATTTTTTTGTTGTGAGGTGGGCGGTGGTGTTGGCTGAACAGTTTCTTTCTCCGTGCGCTGCTGGGCGAGAAGCGTTGTACCGCTTCGTTGCTCGTGTAGCACAAGAATACAAAAACTCATCACAGCGAAGAGGCGGAACAGTGCGCTTTTGAGCATTACGCTTTTCGCGAGACAAAAAGTCTGTTTCATGCGGTCTCCTCTCTGGTTAGGGGTGGAACATCGAACAATTAAACAAGTGGAACTGCATACCAAGAATAGATTCCCGAAAAGTATGCCAAGAATGCAGAAAAAATATTAAGACTTTCGCAAACGACGCAGACAAGAGTGTCTGCGCTACCATTGAATTCAAGTTTTACGCGCCTTCGGTAGCACAAACACTCCTGTCTGTGCCGCAAAATGAGCATTGTGGAAAGTCCTCATTGTAAGAATTTTATGTAAATATTCTTGACAAACGCCGCAGACCAACTTTTTGGAAGCGCAATATAGACCTTTACAAAAATCTATACAAGTAGGAAGTTTTGAACGCGATGCTTCCCTATGTGCATTGCTCACTTCATTTTAAGAGCTATTTTTGCGGGCTTTTTGGCTCAAAAGCTGATAAAATCTTGTGTTTCGATGGTAAAGGCACGAAGAGAGCTACGGAGGGAAATTCCTGTTTGTACACCTCCTGTTTGTACACCTCCTATTTGCACACCAAAAGTTACAAGCCAATAATTGCCAGTTCTTCCACAAGTTGAATGTAGGTATCAATTCCCGCGTGCAGTTCTTCGACAAGAATGTACTCATCGGCAGTGTGCGAGCGTTCCGAAAAGCCGGGACCAATTTTTACCGATGGGAAGGGCATAACGGACTGGTCGGACAGCGTAGCGGAAGCAAAGGTCGGCAAACCGAGATTTTGAGCGGCTTGTACAATAGGATGCGTCAGCGCAATTGCCGACGGACGCAAGCGCACCGAGCGAGCTTCTACGCTGCAATGCAAGGTTTCAAGCTGCGTGCGAATGATTGCCAGCGTTTCCTCTTGTGTGTAGGCATTGGTCGTGCGTACATCCACGACGAAGGTGCAACGGTCGGGAATGACATTGTGCTGCGTACCAGCATTGATGAGGGTTACGGTCATTTTTATTGCACCCAATAATTCAGAAACTTTTGGGAATTGGTAGGAATGAAGCCATTGCACCGCCTCGGCAGCTCGCGCAATGGCGTTAATTCCCGTGCTGCGAGCGGCGTGTCCAGATTGTCCGTGCGCGGTGCAATCTAGTACGAGTAAGCCTTTTTCCGCAATCGCAAGTTCGCAGTTCGTGGGTTCGCCGACAATTGCCGCATCAATGCGCCCCAAATCTGGGAAGAGCGATTCTATGCCGTTTTTGCCAATAATTTCCTCCTCCGCGCTCGGCGCAAGGATGAGATTAAACGGCAGTTCGCGCTCGTAGAAATAGACGAAGGTTGAAATCAAGCCGACGAGTGCCGCACCTGCGTCGTTGCTGCCGAGACCGTAGAGCTTTCCTTGCTCCAGCGTTGGCTCGAAGGGATTGCGCGTCCAGTCTTGGTTTGGCTTCACGGTATCGTGATGGGAATTGAGCAGGAGCGTAGGTTTCGCGCTATCAAAGTGTTGGTTGCATGCCCACACGTTATTGCCTTTGCGCCCAGTAGGGATGCGGCGTTCATGCAAAAACTCTTGGATAATATCTGCCGTTGCCGCTTCCTCGCGGCTAAGGGACGGCGTAGCGATGAGGCGTTGCAGCAAGCCCAGTGCTGCTGGAAAAAGATACGTTTGTGAAGATTGCTGTTTATTCATAGCCACGAAACTGCTAAATTAGGTGTGAATGTTTATTGTTAGGACTTTCGCAAATGACGCAGACGCAAATGGCGCAGACAGGAGTGTCTGCGCTACCGCTTGATGCAGATTATACGCGTCTTCGATAGCACAGGCACTCTTGTCTGTGCTACCAAACGAGTATTGTGCGAAAGTCCTCATTGTAAGGATACACCCAAATCTAGCGCATTTGCGGCTATTATTTTTGTTAATTTTCCACTTGAATTCTTTTGCCATGCACCCACGCGATATTACGCCCGCATACTTACAATCCCTTGTTTTTACGCAGCATTCCACGTTTAACGGTCCAACCATTCACGGAATGAAATACAAACAATTCCGCACCATTGTGGATGGACGCGGGGATGTTATCGAACTCTGGAGCTTGCCATGGGTGGAGCGGGAAGGCGTGATTATTCCTCAGCATGTGTATCAGTCGGCGACGGATTATGGCGTGATTAAAGCGTGGCATCTGCACGACATTCATACCGACCAATTTACCGTTACGCGTGGTAAAATGCAGGTCGTCTGCGTTGATATTCGCCCCAATTCCCCTACGCACGGACACGTCAATTCCTTCATCATCGGCATCCAGAACCCCGCAATGATACTCATTCCGCCAGGTATTATGCACGGTTGGAAAGCATTGTCGCAGCCAGAAACGATAGTGGTAAATTTGCAATCGCACCCCTACGACCCCGCCGATGAATTTAAGTATGAGTGGGATTGCGTTCTCAGCAATGTGTGGGAACCGAAATTTGGGTAGAAAAATTGGGTAGAAAAATTGGCATGTAGTCAGGTCTTGATTGGTGAACGCGGACAAGAGGACAAAGAGGAGTATGAGGAAGAAATGATGCTACAATTGAAAGAAAAAGTCCTCACAATCCTCTCAATCTGGGCTTCATCCGCATTCTCTGACGAACGTCCTTGCTCGTTACAAAAATTGGATAAAAAAATTGGATAAACAGAACCTTTGTACACGACAAAAACTCTGAGACACTTGTAAAATCAGGCTTCAGTGGCACAGGCATTCTTGCCTGTGTTCGTCGCTTGAAACTCGCACCAATACTCACAGACAAGAATGTCTGTGCCACTGTGAAAAAAGTATTGTCGTGTACAAAGAAACAGAACAGTATTTTTAGATAAACACACCTACAAACCGCATGAAACCACGCTTGAATTTTTGGCAAATCTGGAACATGAGTTTTGGATTTTTGGGTATTCAATTTGGCTTCGCACTCCAAAACGCGAATGTGAGCCGTATTTTTGAAACCCTCGGCGCGAACCCTGATGAAATCCCGATTCTCTGGATTGCCGCACCCACAACGGGCTTGCTCGTACAGCCAATTATCGGCTATATGAGCGACCGCACGTGGGGAGGCTTAGGGCGGCGGCGACCATATTTTCTCGTCGGTGCAATACTCGCCTCGCTCGCGCTCATTGTCATGCCAAATTCCCCCACGCTTTGGATTGCTGCGGGTTTGCTTTGGCTCATGGATGCGTCTATCAATGTCTCTATGGAGCCATTTCGCGCACTTGTAGCGGATATGCTGCCTTCCGAGCAGCGTACCACAGGCTTTGCGGTGCAGAGTTTTTTTATTGGCACAGGCGCGGTAATAGCTTCTGCCTTACCGTACATGCTCACAAATTGGTTCGGCGTGAGCAATACGGCTGCAAAGGGCGCGATTCCGCCATCGGTGGTGTGGTCGTTTTATTTGGGAGCAGCAGCATTTCTGGGAGCGGTGATTTGGACAGTTGCCACAACGAAAGAATATCCACCAGAAGATATGGCAGCTTTCGAGCGTGAACGTGAGGCGCAGAGCGGCTTGCTACATGGTGCGAAGGAAATTTGGGAAAATCTTTTCCAAATGCCCAAAACAATGCTCCAGCTCGCAGTGGTGCAGTTTTTCTCGTGGTTCGCGCTTTTTTCTATGTGGATTTACACCACTGCCGCCGTTACAACGCGCATCTACGGCACAAGCGATACGAGTTCTGCCGCCTACAATGCTGGTGCAGACTGGGTTGGCGTATGTTTCGCGGTGTATAATGGTGCGGCTGCGCTCTTTGCCTTTCTCATTCCTCTTATTGCCGCAAAAACAAGCCGCAAAGCCGTCCATGCGATTGCGCTCGTGGCGGGCGGTATTGGTTTGGCTTCGATTTTTGTTGTTACCAGCCCGACGATGCTGCTTGTTTCTATGCTGGGTGTAGGCTTTGCATGGGCAAGTATTTTATCCATGCCCTACGCCATGCTTGCAGGTGCCTTGCCAGCGCAGAAAATGGGAATCTACATGGGAATTTTTAACTTTTTTATTGTTATTCCGCAAATCACTGCCGCAGGAATTTTAGGCTTTTTTATGAAAAATATGTTTGGTAATCAAGCTGTGTACGCGCTGCTTTTGGGCGGCATTTCGATGTGCATTGCTGCGGCACTTACGATGTTTGTGCAGGATGAGAACTAACGCCAACAATATGCTCACTCACCGCTCTACGTGAGGCTCTCACGTCTTCGTGAGGGTCTCACTTCACCACAGATATATTATTAGATGTATCAAAGTAGAGTGAGATGTACCAAAGGAAGTGAGAGCCTCATTAGGAAATGAGAGTCTCACGTATTATCGCACATTTAGAGTCCAAATCATGTCCAGAGTTCCAGCCTTCCGCAGTTTCCCTTCATTTGTTGTCATTGCATGGTGCATAGTGCTTTTTGGCAGCTCCGCTTGCAAAAAAAATGAAGGAAACGCTTCCCAAAGCATACATAATCAATACTTTCAGCCAGATAGCATTCTCGCCGAGCGCGTGGCAAAAGACACATTCTGGCGCGAAGGCGAAACCTCGCCGCTTCCAGCGAAAGATAAAGAATTATTTCAAGGATTACAGTATTTCCCGCCAAGCGCGGAGCTGTGCGTGCTTGCGCGATTGGAACTTTCCCCCAAGCCCGACACCGTGCAGATGCAAACAAGCGATAATGAACTCCGCACGATGCTTCGTTCTGGGCGAGTTTTTTTTGCAATTGGCAAGGATTCATGCGCCTTAGCGGTGTATCGCTATACAGGAATTGAAGGAAAAATGCAGCAAGGCTATTTTATTCCCTTCAAAGATGCGACCAATGGTACCGATACGTATCGTCCAGGACGCTACGTAGAAGGCGTGCCGCTTGGCGCGGCGAGTATCTTGCTTGATTTTAACCGTGCGTACAACCCCTATTGCAATTACAATGAAGAATATTCTTGTCCGCTTGTGCCGCGAGAAAACATTGTGCCTGTGAAAATTGAAGCAGGGGAAAAAATCTATTTTCATCCGCGCCAATAATCTTGCTGCGAGCGGGGGAAAGAAACAAGAGATGAGCGAAAAAGTATTGCCAGAAGTATGAAAATAAGTCGTATTTTCGTGCCAAGGAATACACAGCATTTTCAGTGTTGTGCTTATTCTGCCGTGTTCGCACTTCCATCACCGCTTTGCTTGTTGATTCATGTTTGCTGATTTCATGCTTGTTTTTTCATCGTATCGGTCAGTGCTTGGCGATGTGCCGCGCCTGAAAAGCGTTCTCGGTGCCACGCGCCTTATCGTGCATCGTCCCACAATATTTTTGCTGTCCTTCATGCTGACGGGCTGTATTGTGGTAATGCAAAAACAAGAAACCTCAAAAGCCGCACAAACACAGCAACAACCGCAAAAACCTCCTGTGCGTCAGTTCGCGAGCAAGCCCGTCGTTGCAATGTCGGATGAGGTGGTACGCTCTGAAACAGGCGATATGGTCTCGCTTTTACCTGCCGAATGGTCGCTCGTAAATTTAGAAACGAATCTCCCAACGCAAGTCTTCAGTGTTGCCGTCAATCCCGCATATACTGCGAGTTTGGTCTATTCGGTCGTGCGTAAGGAAGAAAATTTCGACCAAGTGTATCAGAAAGATGGTTTGCTGGGAATTGCGAAAATTGCCGAACAAAAGCGGCAATATAAAATGCGTACTATCAAGCGTTTAGGAGAAGTAGAAGAAGTGCAAGTTGGTACAAAACGCTTTTGCCTCTATCGCTACACCACCGACAACGGCGCGACCTTGAACCGCGTGGCATTTTTCCGCTCGTCGTTTGGCAATTTCTACGAACTCACCTTATCCGATATGACCTTCACAGGGCGTAAAATCATGTCCCGCGAGGATGCCGATAATGTCTATGCGTCTATTCTAGCGACGATTGATTTTTGAGATTAAACCTTTTGCATGCGGTCATCGTCTTGAAAAGAGCATCATTGCTTCTTCTAAGCCTTCTTTTGAACCTTCTTTTGAATCTTTATTTGCCCCAAACTCTTTTTTCTTTTTATTCACTATCAAGGAATAATTGACCATGAATTTTTCTCGTTTTTTCTCTGCGCTTGCGTGCGTGTGCCTTGTTGGTTTCGCGCTTGTCTCGTGTGAAAATACCACTGGTGGCGGCGGTACAACGGTTACCATCCCAGACCCTGTAAGCGGCTTGCAAGCGACCTCCGCAGGTGATTCTACCGTCCGTATTCGCTGGATTGCCGTTACTGGCGCGACCATTACGGGCTACCGTGTTACCGTAGTTTCTAGCACGGGAACAGTGGTTGCAACTGGTACACCGACAAATAGCATCGTGGATATTGGTGGCTTGCTTCCTGGGCGTGTTTATACGTTCCGCGTACAAACCCGCACCAGAGACACCGTTAGCCCTGAGCGCAATATCACGTGGGCACCCGCACAGCGTGTACGCATGAGCGGTACAGGCGGCGCGGTACGTTTGTATGAATCAAACTCTAGCTTCGGTAGCGGCTTGTCGTTCCAAGGTGGCGTAGCAACAAATCGCCAAGTGATAGATGCACGTCTTTGGGATTTAGGCTTGGATACTCGTCCCAATACTGCTGGACAAGTTTCGTTTGACATTGGTTCGCCAAATGCAACATCGTATGATGCCTTTAGAAATAGTGGTGGACGCAAAACAGTAGTTTCTAGTAATGTGTACAATACGATTGACAGCTTGAACCAAGTATTTGACACGCAACTGAACGTTGGTACAACCGAGCAGCTTATCAACTTCACCACAGCAAATCGTGGTTTTGTGATGGCTGTGCGTACCCAGGACGGCAACTTTGCGAAAGTATTTGTCAAAGCGGTGAATGGCGTAATTTTGCAAGGAAACTCACCGAACCGCTTCGTGGAAGTAGAAATTTCCTACCAAACGGTTGCGAATGTTCCGTACGCAGTAAACTTCAACAAAGCAGCAGAATCTGCGGTGTATAGCGATATGGAATCAGCAGGATTGCGCTTTGTCGGCAAGAAAGTTTCTTCGCAAAAAGACTAATCCTTGATGGAAATCTGAGCAATAAAAAAGGCTTCATCTCACACGAGATGAAGCCTTTTTTTACGAAGTCGTGAAAAAAAGCGATTAAAACCCAAGATTTCCTGAACCTTTCAGCCCTCAAACCTCAGATTTCATCCTTTCTTCAGATTTCTTCCTTTCCTCAAACTTCCATGACTTCTTTTTCTTTTTTCGCCAACACATCGTCAATGTCTTTGATAAAGCGGTCGGTGAGCTTTTGCATATCGGCTTCGCCGCGTTTGCGGTCGTCTTCGGACAAATGCTCATCTTTTTCCACTTTTTTCAGTGTTTCGATGAAATCACGGCGAAGATTGCGAACCGCAATGCGGCTATCTTCGGCGTGTTTTTTACACGTTTTTACGATGTCCTTGCGGCGTTCTTCGGTGAGCATTGGAATAGGAACGCGCACGACGTTACCGTCATTAGACGGGTTCAAGCCCAAGTCGGCTTCGCGGATTGCTTTTTCAATCGGCGAGAGCATTGCTTTTTCAAAGGGCTGAACAACAATCGTGCGAGCGTCTGGCACTGCAATCGAACCGACTTGGTTCAAGGGCATTGGCGAGCCGTAGTAATCCACGCGCACGGGGTCGAGAATGGTTGCTGTCGCCCGTCCAGTGCGGACTTTGGAGAATTCCTGTTGCAAATGCTCTAGCGTTTTTTTCATTGCCGCTTGAGCTTTATTGGTTACGTCTTGAATTGGCATAGCTTTACTATCTAAAAAAATCGTTCAACAAGAGAAATTTTCTAGTCAGAGGTGATTCAGAGCTGCCCTCACCCCTCGCTCCGAAGACGGCGCGAGACCCTCTCCCACGCGAAGCGCGGGGAGAGGGTTAATGAATAACTAGCTCTAAAGCCCTCTCCCTCTGGGAGAGGGTTGGGTGAGGGGTTACGCGGGTTCCGTCGTTGCCAAACGCTTTCTCATGCGATTGCGCTCGGTTGCATCCAAAATACGCTTGCGAATGCGGATGCTTTGCGGTGTTACTTCCAAAAGTTCGTCATCAGCAATAAATTCAATAAACTGCTCAAGGCTCATTTGGCGCGGGGTGTCGAGTTTGACAACGCCGTCGGAGCCGCTTGCACGCATGTTTGTAAGGTGCTTTGTGCGGCATGGATTCACCACAAGGTCGTCCTCGCGCGAGTTTTCGCCTACAACCATTCCCTCGTACAAATCTACGCCTGGCGGAACGAAGAGAATGCCGCGCTCCTGCACCATTTCAAGCGCGTACGCAGTGGATGGACCAGATTCCATCGAAACAAGCGAGCCGCGTGTGCGGGTGGCAAATTCGCCTTTGTACGCGTCGTAGCCATGAAAAGTGTGGTGGATAATGCCTTCGCCGCGTGTTGCGGTCAAAAACTCCGTGCGGAAGCCGATAAGACCACGCGACGGCACGATAAACTCTGCCCGCACCGAATCGCCTGTTGGAGTCATGTTCAACATCTCTGCTTTGCGACGACCCAGAAGTTCAATCACCGTACCAACCTGCGCTTGCGACACGTCCACAATCACGTGTTCCATCGGCTCTTGAATTTTATTGTTTTCATCGCGCTTGTACAATACTTCTGGCTTGGAAACCGCAAATTCGTAGCCTTCGCGGCGCATGGTTTCAATCAAAATTGCTAATTGCAATTCGCCACGACCCGATACTTTGAAGTTATCCGCAGAATCCGTATCGGCAACGCGCAAAGCAACGTTGGTGCGGGTTTCGCGGTACAAACGCTCGCGCAATTTCGGCGTGGTAACAAACTTTCCTTCGCGTCCAGCAAAGGGCGAGGTGTTCACGCAGAAGTTCATTGCAAGTGTTGGCTCGTCAATGTTCACGTAGGGTAATTGCTCAGGATTAGATGAATCGGCAATCGTATCGCCAATAAACACGTTCTCAAAGCCCGAAAGCGCGATAATATCACCCGCTTCGGCTGATTCTACCTCTTTGCGCAAATTGCCTTCGTACACGTACAATTTCGTAATGCGGCTATTTTCCTTGCTTCCGTCGGGGTGCAAGAGTGCAACGCTATCGCCCACTTTCACGCGCCCACGATGGATGCGCCCAACAGCGATGCGCCCTACGTAGTCGTTCCAGTCCAGCGCAGCAATAATCATTTGGAAGGATTGGTCTGCGTCGCCAACGGGTCCAGGAATTGTTGAGATAACCGTTTCAAAGAGTGCGTCGAGATTGGTTGCTTCTCCGTCCAAGGTGCGTTTTGCCAAGCCTTGCTTTGCAATCGCGTAGATAACGGGGAAGTTTAATTGGTCATAATCAGCTTCAAGATTGATGAACAGCTGCATAACTTCGTCCAAAACCTCATCGGCGCGTGCATCGGAGCGGTCAATCTTGTTAATCACCACAATCGGTATAAGATTCATGCCGAGAGCTTTTTTGAGTACGAAGCGCGTTTGCGGGAGCGGACCTTCTGCCGCATCCACAAGCAGCAACACGCCATCCACCATTGACAAAATACGTTCTACTTCGCCGCCAAAATCGGAGTGTCCGGGGGTGTCCACGATGTTAATTTTCGTGCCATTCCACGTAACGGCAGCGTTTTTCGCCATAATCGTAATACCTTTTTCACGCTCAAGGTCGTTGGAGTCCATAACGCGGGTTACGACGGCTTGGTTTTCGCGGAAAATACCCGCTTGGCGCAAAAGGTGATCGACAAGCGTTGTTTTGCCATGGTCAACGTGAGCAATGATGGCAATATTCCGAATATTCGTATTTCGTTTAATGTTGGTGTCCATAAATGTTGGTGAAATTCGACAAAATGTGATTGTATGCGTGATTTAGGCACATTCTTCGTTGATATTCGTTCTCTTTTGGAGTGATTTTTTGAAGAAAGTGCAGAAATATCAAAGACTTCTAATGTACGACTTTTTTTTGGATTTACCAGAAGTTAAGAATATGTACGCGAAAAGTCTTTATCGAAAGGAGGCAGGAAAAATGTTGGTAACGCCTGTATTTGTCAGGAATACAGGCGTTTTGATTGAATATTGAAAAATATCAAATTATTATTGTCTGTATGCCTCGGGGGGCATATCTTTTATTTATCTCTTTTATTTATCTCTTTTATTCATCGCTCTTATTACATGATTCTTACATTATACAATGATACTAGACAATGTGAGAAAGGAACGCGGACTGGAGGACGGAGAGGATGGTGAGGACGGCAAAAAGTCCTCAATATCCTGAGAGTCTGGGACCTCATCCGCGTTCCAATAATCATTACGTATTTCAAGAACCATGTACTTATTCATCTTTTTTATTCATCACTTGAAGCCATACGCATTGGTTGGACAATCAAGAAAAAGACTGCCGTTGCATAGCCGAGCATGGAAAGAAACGGTCCCGCACCGCTTAAAATCGTGATGCGTTTGGTGAGAAGCTGTTTTGCGGTTTCGAGTGGGAAATCCTTGTACGCCGCATACTGCGTAGCTTGGACGAGCAATATATCGTAATATCCTTGCCAAACCTCAATCGGAATATACAAACACACCAACATTCCACCAATAAACAATCCACCACGCTCACGCCAGAGTGCTTTGTTCTGTAACCACAACCACGCACCCAGCACCACAACTAGCCCGTAGCTAATAAGCGTATAAAATGAACTCCGTGCAAAGAGGCGAAGCGTCTGTGCTTGCGCATCGGGCGGCATATCTGCTTTGAAGGTGAGGGTGCCTGGTACAAACAAATCAAAGCCAATTGCAGCACGAACAACCGTTCCGCCAAGCCAGATAATACCTGAAAGTGCGAATAAAAACAGCGTAAAACGCTGGAGCGATGAGAGGTGTATGGTCATAATCTGATAGAGAAAATCTTAGATGCAACAAATTTCAGCACACAATTTCCGAATAGCAAGTAGAATATGGCTTCAGTGGCTTGAGACATTCTTGTCTGTGTTCTTCTCCTGAATCCAGCACCAATACTCACAGACAAGAAGTCTCAAACCACTAAGGATAAAGTTTTACTATGTACTGGGTTCGGTCATTTACTTTTCCGTCATTGCAACGTCATCAATAATAAATTCTACACGCCGATTTTGCTGCCGTCCTTCTTCGGAATCATTCGTGCCGACGGGCTTATCTTCGCCGAAACCTTTGGAAAGAACCCGCTTGCGGTCTATGCCGAGCGTCTCCAAATACTTGTACACCGCTTCAGCACGTTTGCGCGAGAGTTCGACGTTGTTTTTCTTTGTGCCAACGTTATCGCTGAAGCCAGCAATGGTGATGTTCAGCGAGGGATTGCGCGTCATCATGTCCACCACGCGGCGGAGTTCGGGGTCGGATTCGGGTTTTAATTCCCATTTTCCTGTTTCAAAAAAGATGTTGTTCAGCACAACCGATTGCCCTTTTTCAAGCTGCACAAGGCGCAAATCCCGCTTCAATTCTTGATACTTCTGCAATGAACGCAAATCGATATTTTCATTCACCGACGCATAGCGGTCTGCTTCAGCGCGAAAACCGTACAATTCGCCAGCAGGAAGGGAAATTTGAAAACGCCCCGTAAGCGAGTCGCTATGCGCTACGCCAAGCTCTCTGCCTGTTGTGAGCGATTCATATCGAATAGCTGCGCCGCCAAGTGGCTTTTTCGTGCGAGCATCCAGCACGCGACCCGAAATCAGCACAACAGCGCGTGGACGCAAGCCTTCTGGCACGACGATACGGAAAATATCACTGCCACCAAGCGAGTTTTTTTCCGAAACAAAATAGGCAAATTCACCCGAAGCAGGGAGCGAAAAATACGCATCCCAATCGGAAGAATTGATGCTCGGTCCGAGATTTTGCGGCTCTGTCCAGCGCGTCCAGGTTGAATCCAAGCGGCGCGACATGAAAATATCGTTGCTGCCATAGCCGTTATGCCCGTCGGACGAGAAATAGAGCGTCATGCCGTCGCTTGCCAGAAACACGGTGGATTCATCGCTTGCCGTATTGACTTCGCGCCCCAAGTTGAGCGGCGACGACCATTTGCCATTGGCTTGCATAAAACTCACGAATAAATCCATCCCGCCAAGCGAGGTATTGCGGTCGAGAGCCATGAGCAAGGTCTTTCCGTCCGAAGCAAGCGAGTAGTTTACAAGCTGTTTGTTTACTTGATAGTCCTGAATGTATTGCCGCGTGGGTTGTCCCCAGCCGCTCGTGGTCTTTTGCGAGAGCGAAACGCCCGCCGTTACTGAGCCGTTGGGCAAATACACATTCCCAACAAGCATCGTATTTCCGTCAGGCAAAATGCCGCACACAAAGTTCGGATATTGATTATTGAGTGGCAAACTGATATTTTTCGCCACGCCCCAGCCCACCACGTGTGTAAGGCTATCTTCGGTAATTTCGGAATACCAAATATCTTCTTCGCGGCGCACACCGTAATTTTCTGGATGCTGCTTGCGGCAGAAATACAGGGTTTTACCGTCGGTGGTAATAATGGGAAATACTTCCTCGTATTCAGAATTAACTGCTTTTCCAAGATTTTCTGGCTTTGTTGTATTCGTAAGTCCCTTCAAAGTATTGATTTCAGGCTTCACCGTGTCGGTGGAAGTAGAAAGTGCAATCGCATCAATTTCGTTGATACCCTGCACCAATCCTACATTCAGCACTAATTCTACCTCCGCAACTTTGTACGGACGTGCTTCAAAAAAGATGTTCAGCATTCGCCATGCTTCAGGAATGGCGCGGGGTACGGCTCGGTACACCGTGTCCAATTCGCGGGGCGTTGTTCCGCGAACAATCACGGCAGTAATCGCACCCGGATTAAAATTCTCCGCAATGGCTATCTGCCGCGCGGGAACGGGAACATCGAAACCAACGCGAATGTTATCCGTAATCGAAACAGGAATCTGGTTGTTATCTTTTCCCGAAGCCCACGAGCAAGGATTACTCACGCCTGCGCGGGCAAAGATATTCGGCTTGCCCAAAAGCTGATGTGATGAATACGGTCCGATATTCGCCTTTTGCGAGGTAACACGCACCACGCGCGAAGCCCATTGCACCTTTGGTTCATACGGAACTTGCTGAGAAGACGCGCCAGAGGGCGTGTCGGATGAAGAGGTGAATTGTGCGATAGTTTGCGCTTGTACAAACATTTGCACAAAGACCAGTATTGCACAAAAAACAATGCTGAACGTCAGGAATAATGATGCTTGTCGCATTTTTTTATCAACAAAAACTTCGTGCTGCTTTTTGCGCTGCACGACAAAAAAATGAAGGAAATCCATTCTAAAGAAAATTTGTGAACAAGGACGTTAAACGTGAAAACCTGCTGCATGGCTCTCACGGAGGGAAGACGAAACCATCACGCCTTGACGCGCAATGCTTTCGAGAGTGGATGATGCTTGATTGGTAACGATTCAGGCACACAGAACGACAGAACGTTGTCGTATTCGCCCCCTTGATAAAGGGGGAACGGGGGATTAAACGGTTCAACACCGCTTCACCTCACTTGTTTCACGCGGCAAATCCCCCGTTCCCCCTTTGTCAAGGGGGCGAATGAGTGAAATTGCCATGACACCCGAATCGTTACAATGACAGAAATACTTGCTTGCGATTATCTCTGTTGGACATCATCCATAAAATTGACAAATTACAAAGCTACGGATTTTCGTGGAATGTACCCACGCCAAATTTTTCATGCTTGTCTTCTCTTATGATTTCATTCACCATTTCTGAATTTGCCATGAACTTCGCTCTTTCACCTGCATTTGTGCGTGTTGTCCGTGCTTCGTTTCGGCATAGCTTAGGCACACGCGCACTTTCGATTGGTTTAATGTGCTGCTTGCTTTTGCTCGGAATGCTTGCAGGGCGCACGAATGCTTATGCACAGGCAAAACTCCTTATTCCAATGGATGTAAGCCAAAGCGACCATTTGAAGAGCTACGGCGTGGCGTATTGGACGCTTTCGCGGAATCAAAATGTGGATTGGCTACTCAATTATCGCGGCGGCGCGTTTATGACCGAATACAGCGAGACACTTGCCGCAGAGTGCCGTATTCGCGGGGTTTCCTTTGAGCAAATTGATGCGGCAAGCGCGGCGCAAATTTATGCGGAAGTGCAGAACGAAGGCAATAACATGGACGTTGTACGCCTTGAAAAACAGCCGCGCGTGGGCGTGTACGTGCCGCCTGGCTTCAAGCCTTGGGACGACGCGGTTACGCTCGTAATGGAATATGCCGAAATTCCCTACACAAAAATTTGGGATGAAGAAGTTATCAACGATTCGCTTGCTCGCTTCGATTGGCTGCACGTTCACCACGAGGATTTTACGGGGCAGTACGGGAAATTTTTTGCTAGTTTTGCGACTGCTCCCTGGTATATTCAGCAAGTGGCGTTGCTCGAAAGTACCTCGAAAAAGCTGGGCTTTCGCAAGGTTTCGGAATTGAAAAAAGCAGTTGTGGAGAAGATTCGTCGGTGGATTGGCGAGGGCGGATTTATGTTCGCCATGTGCGGCGCGACCGACACCTTTGATATTGCACAAGCCGCGCAAAATGTGGATATTTGCGATGTGATGTTTGACGGCGACGCGCCCGACCCGAACGCCAACGGCAAACTGGACTTCTCGCGCACCTTCGCCTTTGAAAACTTCTCGCTTGTGATGAATCCATATGAATACGAGTATTCCAACATTGACTGCGATGCAAATTACCGCTCGCTCGACCCCGCAAGCGATTACTTCACGCTCTTCGACTTTTCCGCAAAATACGACCCCGTTCCCACGATGCTCACGCAATGCCACGTGAACGTTGTGCGTGGATTTCTTGGGCAAACGACCGCATTCCACAAAGAATTTATCAAGAAATCTATCTTGCTTTTGGGCGAAAAAGAAGGTTCGGACGAGGTGAAATATCTGCACGGAAACTTCGGACGCGGCACCTTTACGTGGTACGGCGGACACGACCCCGAAGATTACCGCCATGCCGTCGGCGACCCCGCAACGGATTTATCATTGCACCGCAATTCTGCTGGCTATCGCCTCATTTTGAACAATGTTCTGTTTCCCGCAGCAAAGAAAAAGAAGCAGAAAACCTAAGGCAAAGGACGAACGCTGAGGGATAAAGCTGAGGAATGAGGAAGGAAGCTATTTGTAGGCTTCGGTAGCACAGACACTCCTGTCTGTGTGGCAAACTGGCATTTTGCAAAAGTCCGACACGTACCAACTAATTTTGAAACTATCCGTTTTACTCTTCATTTCTTTGAATGTATGTCTCACTCTTCATCTCTGCCCACCGCTAAATACGAAGCGGTTATTGGCTTGGAAGTTCACGCGCAGTTGCTCACCAAAAGCAAGATTTTCTGTGGCGATTCCACTGAATTTGGTATGCCACCGAACACCAACATTTCTCCCGTTTCGCTGGGGCATCCGGGCGTGTTGCCTGTGCTGAACAAGCAAGCGGTAGAATTTGCGATTAAAATGGG
Organism: Ignavibacteria bacterium; assembly: GCA_013298775.1. Classification (GTDB taxonomy): domain Bacteria; phylum Bacteroidota; class Ignavibacteria; order Kapaibacteriales; family UBA4661; genus PH2015. Next base: position 33,194 of record JAAFIV010000038.1, read on the forward strand.
CTTGGCGACGCATTGCCAGATTCGTCCTGTGTCGCTCTTTGCGCGGAAGCATTATTTTTACCCCGATTTGCCAAAAGGCTACCAAATTTCGCAGTTCGATGAGCCGCTCTGCTACGAGGGGTGGATTGATATTGAAGAAGACCCAAAAGTAGAAAATACCGCGACAAAGCGCATTGGCATTACCCGTATCCATATGGAAGAAGATGCGGGAAAATCTATCCACGACCTTGATATTGATACGCTGGTTGATTTGAACCGCGCTGGTGTGCCACTTATTGAAATTGTGAGCGAGCCAGATTTGCGCTCGGCGCAAGATTCCGTCGCGTATCTGACGCAAATTCGCCAAATCCTGCTCTACTTGGACATTTGCGACGGCAACATGGAGGAAGGTTCTATGCGCTGCGATGCGAATATTTCCATTCGCCCCATTGGACAAAAAGAATTCGGCACAAAGACCGAAGTGAAAAATATGAACAGCTTCCGCAACGTCGAAAAAGCGATTGAATACGAGATTGCACGCCAGATTGAGCTGGTTGAAGCGGGCGGAACAGTTGTGCAGGAAACACGCGGTTGGGATGCTGCCTCGCAAACAACAAAATCCCAACGCAGCAAGGAACAAGCGCACGACTACCGCTATTTCCCCGAACCAGATTTGCCGCCGCTTCGCGTGAGCAACAACTGGCTCGCCAGCATTCAAGCGGCAATGCCAGAACTCGCACTCGACCGCAAACACCGCTTTGTAAAGGAATTTGGTTTGCCCGGCTACGATGCGCACGTTCTCACGCAAGAACGCGCCGTTGCTCAGTTCTTCGAGGATGCGTGTAGCCATTTGTCCGAAAAAACAAACAACCGCACGAAGCTCGTGAGCAACTGGATTATGACCGAAGTAATGCGGACGCTGGGCGAGAAAAAAATCACGATTCAAGAGCTGAACCTCGCACCACAACACGTTGCGGAGCTTGTCGAGCTTTTTGCGACCGATGCAATTTCCTCGAAAATTGCCAAAGAAATTTTCCCAGAAGTATTGCAAGGAAAATCCCCGAAAAAAGTGGTCGAGGAAAAAGGTTTGGCGCAGGTTTCCGATACGTCGTTTATTGTGGACATTGTTGAGCGCATTCTCGCCGGAAACCCTGATGAAGTCTCGCGCTATCGCGGTGGCAAGACGAATTTGATGGGCTTTTTCGTGGGGCAAGCATTGAAGGAAACTAAAGGCAAGGCGAATCCGAAAGTAGTGACGCAAATTTTGCAAGAACGCTTGGATGGGTAGGAATAATCAAGGCTTTGGGTGTTTCGACATTGTTTGATATTTGTACTATTTTGCTTGGAGATGCGTTTGCATGAACAGTCGTCAAGAAATTCAACAACTCACGCACTTACGTTTGAAAGAAGCAAAAGTGCTTTTTGCAAATGGTCTGTACGACGGTGCGGTGTACATGGCGGGATATAGCGTTGAACTTGCCCTCAAAGCCAGTATTTGCAAGGCATTGGATGTGGATGATTTTTTCTCAACAGGAAAATACACGCAAACAAAAACACTCAAAACACATAATCTCGCAGATTTGCTGGTATTCTCAGGCTTGCAGACAAAATTTAGAATAGAGCAAGCCAACAACACCCCAACTTTTCAGCAATGGTCGCATTTATCTTCAATCTGGTCTGAGCAATTACGCTATATGCCCGAAGGAACATATCGCAAAAAAGACGCAGAGCAAATAATATCCGCAATCGAAAACCCCAACAATGGAATACTGATATGGATACAGAAACACTGGTAAAAACGAAAGTAAAAGCGGTTGAAGACGCTTTACGCAAAGATAATCATAATATCCTTCTGGTTGTCGCGCCGCTTGACGAAGGCTGGGGCAGTGGCTTCGTTATTCATGCAAAACCGCTTCAGAACTATGATTCGTACTATGAAGTTGTTAGAATTATTACGGAGAAGCTATTCCTCTTAACCGATGCGGACTTGCGTTTGCATATTAGTCATATTCAAGTACATAATAGGTTGAGCGAGCCTTCGCGCATTTCACCTGCTACAGACCGCATTTTTGCGCAACGAGAGCTTGCCGCATTAGAAACCGCATAAACACTACCATTCCTTGAGGTTATTGTGCAGGAAGAATCTCCCCAAAGACAAGAATCGCAAAGACAGGACCACCAAACGCTGGAAGATATTGTCAATGCCGACGATGGTAGCGCGATGCAGATTCCCAGCATCACGCTTGCCGAAAAATTGCACAATCTTCCCACGCAGCCAGGCGTGTACTTGCACAAAGACGCGGACGGCAAGATTTTGTACGTCGGGAAGGCGAAAAATCTGCGGAATCGGGTGCGGTCGTATTTCCAGCAAGGTCGTCCGAGGGACGCAAAGACGCGGGTTTTGGTGAGTAAAATTCGTGATTTGGAAATTATTGTTACCGATTCCGAAGTAGAAGCACTTATCCTCGAAAATACGCTTATCAAGGAGCATCAGCCGCGCTACAACATCCTGCTGAAGGACGATAAATCCTACCCCTACATCTGCGTCACAAGCGAGCAGTTTCCCCGCATTTTCCCAACGCGCCGCATCGTGCGCGACGGCAGCAAATACTTCGGTCCGTACACCGAAACGAAGTATATGTATATCATGCTGAATTTACTGCGCTCGCTCTTCCCGATTCGCTCCTGCCAGCTTGATTTAACGCCCGATAGCATTGCAAAAGGCAAGTTCAAAGTGTGCTTGGATTTTCACATCAAAAAGTGCGAAGGTCCGTGCGAGGGCTTTGTTGCCAAAGAGCAGTACAACGGCATGATTACTCACGCTGTGCAGATTTTGAAAGGGAAATCGCGCAGCGTGGAAAAGAGCTTGGAGCAAGAAATGGAGCGGCTTTCGGAGGAAATGGAATTTGAAAAAGCGGTGGTTGTGCGCAATCGTCTTATCGCGCTTCGGGAATACTCCGAAAAGCAAAAAGTTGTCTCCACCGACCCCGTTGATAGGGATGTTCTCGCACTTTCGCGCAATGAAAAAGATGCCTGTGCGGTGATTTTGAAAGTCCGCGACGGAAAACTTATTGGCAAGCAGCACTATTACATTCAGCACAGCGAGGAAAAAAGTGATGCCGAGCTTCTGCGTGCCACCTGCGAGCGGTTTTACTTGGAAAGCGACGACGTTCCCGATGAAATTTTCCTGCAAACCGAAATTGACGATACGGAAATACTCGCGGCATGGCTTCAAAGCAAGCGTTCTGGCAAAATTGTTTTAACCGTTCCGCAGCTTGGCGACAAGCGGAAATTGGTGAATATGGCAAGCATGAATGCGGATTTTCTCTTGAAAGAATTGGAATTGCAACGCCTGAAACGCGAGGAAAATAAGGACGCGCTTATTCCTCGTGCTGTGCTTTCCTTGCAACGCGATTTGCGCCTCAGCAAGGCTCCGCGCCGTATTGAGTGCTTCGACAACTCGCATTTTCAAGGCTCGGAGACGGTTTCGTCGTTGGTTGTTTTTGTGGATGGCAAGGCGAAAAAATCAGATTACCGCAAGTTCAAAATCCGCACCGTTGAAGGGATTGACGACTTTAAGTCCATGCAAGAAGTGGTGCGCCGCCGCTATACACGCATGATTGCCGAAGATACGCCGCGTCCCGACCTTATCATCATTGACGGTGGCAAAGGACAGCTTTCCCACGCCGTAGAAATCATGCGGGAACTGGGCTTGCAGGATATTCCCATGATTGGTTTGGCAAAGCGTTTGGAGGAAGTATTTTTCCCGAATTCCTCCGAAGCGATTCTGCTCCCAAAAACCTCCAGCAGCCTCAAACTCTTGCAGCAAGCCCGTGACGAGGCACACCGCTTCGCCATTGAGTTCCACCGCTCGCTCCGCGACAAGCGCACACTGCAAACCGAACTCACGAACATCAAAGGAATTGGCGAGCAGACAGCGCAAAAATTACTCAAAGAACTCGGCTCAGTCGAAGGCGTACGCACTGCTTCCAACGAAGATTTGGAGCGGGTTGCAGGCAAAAAAACGGCAGCATTGATTCAGGCGTATTTTGCTGAACAGGTGATTGAATTGAGTGAAGAAAACAATGAGGAGTGAGGGCAAATGAACACTATCAATCACCGCCAGCAAGCACTCATGGATGAGCTTTTCGAGCGTGTCCATGCGCAGTTTCCCAGCCTTCACAGGACGGATGAAATACAATTCAGTCCCGATGACCCACATCATATTTGGATATTCGCCACAGGCTGCATGACAGCGAAGGAAGAGAGCGATGTGCAAGATTTGACTGGCGAAATTGAGGCGGAAATACTTGAAGAATATGGCTATCGTATTTCACTCATGTTGCTGACGGAAGTGACGGAAGAACTGGCTTTGGCATAAAGCCTGAAGCCAGTATGTATCAGCTTTGCAGGATTACCACACAAAAACCACCATGAAAACAAAAACAATTTACGCCTGTCAAAGCTGCGGATTTTCCGCGCCACGTTGGGCGGGAAAATGCCCATCCTGCGGCGAATGGAACACGATGACCGAAGAAACGCAGGTAAAGCAAAGCGCGGCAACCTCGCGCCGCGTGGAAGCGAGGGGTGGCTTGGGCGGTGCGTCGCTTGTGAAGCAGAAACCGATATTGCTCCAAGACATTGAACACGTCGCTGAAGACCGCATAAAAACTGGCATTACCGAGCTTGACCGCGTGTTGGGTGGCGGTATTATGCAAGGCTCAATTACGCTTGTGGGCGGCGACCCGGGCATTGGAAAATCAACGCTCATGCTGCAAATGTGCGCTCGCTTGGGCGATGTGAAGCCCTTGTACGTGACGGGCGAGGAATCCTTGCAACAAATAAAATCCCGCGCAAACCGCTTGAATCTTGACTTTTCAACGCTCAGTGTCCTTGCCGAAACCAACGCCGATGAAATCGTCGAAGCCATGCGCACCACCGATGCGGGCTTGGTGATTGCTGATTCAATTCAAACCATGTTCCGCACGGATATTGAGTCCGCGCCCGGCAGCGTGGCGCAGGTGCGCGAGTGTGCTGCCTTGCTCATGCACGCCGCAAAGACGCTTGGCAAACCCGTTTTCCTCGTCGGACACGTTACGAAAGAAGGTTCGCTTGCGGGACCGAAAGTGCTGGAACATATCGTGGATACGGTCTTGCAATTCGAGGGCGAGCATATTTACTCGTATCGCATTTTACGAGCGGCAAAAAATCGGTATGGTTCGACGAATGAAATTGGCGTGTTTGAAATGAGCGAAGACGGTTTGCAGGAGGTGACGAATCCTTCCGAAGTGTTTTTATCGCAACGCAATGCGGGTGAGTCTGGCACGGCAGTAACGGCGGCAATGGAGGGTTCGCGTCCGATTTTGGTGGAAGTGCAAGCCTTAGTTACGCCGACAAGCTACAATCAGCCTCAGCGCAGCGCGACAGGCTTGGATTACCGCCGCTTGCAAATGATTCTGGCAGTGCTGGAAAAGCGTCTTGGTCTCGCGCTCGGCAAGCATGATGTGTTCGTGAACATAGCGGGCGGCTTGCGTTTGGACGACCCTGCGGTGGATTTAGGCGTGGCGGCTGCGATTGTGAGTTCGTTCCGCGATATTGCCATTCAGCCTGATACGGCACTTATTGGTGAAATCGGCTTGACGGGCGAAGTTCGCGCTGTTGTTTCGATTGAGCAGCGCGTGAACGAAGCACGAAAGCTAGGCTTTCAGAACATTGTGCTGCCCGAAGCAAACATGAAACGCTTTACAAAATCCTCCGCAAAAGAGCAAGGCACACCAAACGCTGCATCACTCTCTATGCAAGGTTTGAAGCCAGCCGACCGCATTTTGAAGGCGTTGTTGGATGTTGTTGGTGGGTAGCGAGACAATATGAACATTACCATTTTACGTAATTTACTTCTTTGAGGTGTCGTATGAGCTATACAACGTACTCAGCGCATATCCGCCAACACCGCATTGTTCTTGATGCGGGAGTAATATTGCCAGAATCAGCCGAAGCAATTCTTGTTATTCTCAAAAAGCCAGAAGAAGCTGAACAACAGGGCAATAACGGCGCGTTTCGTGAAGAGCAACAGGATTGGTACGCCTTAGCAGCGCATAATCTTGAGTACGCATATGATGAGGATGAACCTGATTACTCCGATGTGCCACTACGAGAATTAAACCCGCTTTTCCGCTCATCACTCTCACCCTTGAATCCACACGTTCTCATTGCATAAACACACCATTTATGAACACAAAACTTTGTACCATAGCGTCATTCCTTGTGTTGAGCTGCATCTCTGGCTCATGCCTCGCGCAAACACGAGATTCTCTCGACCTCAAAATCGCACAAATGCTACTCATTGGCTTTCGCGGTATGTCGCTCCAAGAAACCGACCCGTTTCTGAAGGACGTAAAAGCTGGGCGCGTGGGCAGCGTGATTTTGTTTGATTACGATGTTCCTACGAAAGAATACAAGCGCAATATCGAATCGCCCCAGCAAGTACGCGCTCTCGCGGCACAACTCGCCAAAGCTGCGCGGGAAAGTAATGTTGGGCTGCCGCTTTTTATCAGTATTGACCAAGAAGGTGGGCGTGTAAACCGCTTGAAACCTCGCTATGGCTTTCCGCCATCGGTATCGCAGCAATATTTGGGCAAAGTGAATAATATGGATTCCACACGCTTCTATGCCGCAAGAACCGCACAAACACTTGCCGAGCATGGTTTGAATCTGAATTTCGCGCCGTCGGTGGATGTGAATGTGAATCCTGAAAATCCTGTTATTGGGAAAATTGAGCGGAGTTTTTCCGCAGAACCCAGTATTGTCGCGGCTCAGGCGGCAGTGATTGTGGAAGAGCATCGCAAAAAGAAGGTCATCACGACGCTGAAGCATTTTCCCGGACACGGCTCCTCGAAAGCGGATTCGCACAAGGGATTTGTGGATGTAAGCGATACGTGGAAGCCTGATGAAATCACGCCCTACGCGGAACTTATTCGCCAAAATAAAGTGGATATGATTATGACGGCGCATATCTTCAACAACCGCTTAGATGCTGATGTTCCCGCAACGCTCTCGAAGCGCGTGATTACGGGCATTCTGCGCGATAGTTTGAAATATCAGGGCGTGGTGATTTCCGACGATATGCAAATGGGCGCAATCGCTGACCACTACGGGCTGGACGTGGCATTGGAGAAGTGTATCAACGCAGGTGTGGATATTGTGTGCTTTGGGAATAATTTGCAGTACGACCCCGACATTATTACCAAAGCAAGCGGCATTTTGAAGCGTTTAGTGCTGGAAGGCAAGATTTCACGCGCTCGCGTGGATGAATCGTATCGTAGAATTGTCGCGCTCAAGCAAAAATTGTAATTGTGTGAATGTGCATCATCCGTATTCTTTGGAACAGACAAGAGTGTCTGTTCTACCGAAGCCGCATAAAATCTGACTCGGATGGTAGCGCAGACACTCCTGTCTGCGCCGCGTCAAAAATGTTGTTCAGAATTTTTCTCAAAACTTTCACAAAGGAAAACATGATTTCCATCATTATTGTCGCACTTGTCGGCGGAACGCTGGTTGCGCGGTCGTTTCTGCTGTTTAAGCGCATTGGGCGGGAAGAATACAAAGGGCAGGAAAAATATCTGCTCACGCAAGCGATTGGTGGTATTTTGGTTGCATTTATTTTGGTGTTGGTTATCTCTGCAGTTCTCAAGTTTACAGGAGTGGAAGACTGATGAATGCTTGTTCCTCCAAAGATGCGTGGTTTTTAAAGTGGCATAGAATATTGTTGTTGCTTGCACTGCTGGTCGTTGCGCCGCTTGGAAGCGTTGCACAGCATCACACAACAACTTTTCCCGATAAGCCTTCCACGCACGGAATGTTGCTCTTTGGCGGCACTGCTGACGCAAACATCTACGCCTCGCATTTGCCGATGTTTCATTCACCGCACGATTATCAAGTATTGCTGCGCCTTGCTTTGCCAGACAGCGTTCACGCGCTCTACAAGGCTTCGCGCCAGCAGTTTCCGCAAGAGCGCGTCTATACGATTGAGCCAGAAGTATTCGTGTTGCCAGAAATGATACGGTATCCGCGTCCCTTCAAGGTGCAGGTGTATCGCGGACATTTCGAGCGTGGTGGAACAAAAATTGCAGAAAATGTTGTGGTTGAAATCCGCACCATTCTTCATGTTCGGAAGTTTGACCCGCAGCAAAAACGCGCTGCAACATCGGAGTATTTCGTTTTCGGGACAGCAAAAGAAGCCTTTGTGGCTCATACTATTTCGGCAAAGCCTGACTTCGACCAAATCTGCTCAGTGCAAAATTCCCCTGCGTTTTCGCAGTTTTTTACCAAAAATCCATTTGCCGCTCTCACGCTTTCCAAGCGAGCAAATACGCCGCTTGCGGATAATGATTCTCTCTCGGCACAAGCGAAAAAGGGAACGCTGCCTCTGCGGATTGCACAAAGTTTGTATTGCGAATTTGATGATTTGAAATAAGCCTTGAACTCAAGCTACAGAACAGAGAGTGTAGGAAGAAAAATGTGCGTGAGATTCTGTGATTGTTGCAGTAAAAAATATGCGTGAAGGGTACTACAAAAAAAATGAAACTTTTTTGAACAAAGAGCGTTTATGAAGAAGTACACGGTAAGGTAAGAAATTATTCTGCACACAATGGGTTTCATTGCAGAGGTCTGGTACGATAGTTGATAAGATTTGCTGTATTCCGTGTGCAACAATAAACGTTGCCGTTGCTGTATTCTTTTGATTTTTTCTGTCTTGAACGAAGGCAAATATCTATGGAACTTTTCAAAAAAATCGCGCTTGTTGTTGGAGCATTTGTCATTGCAGGATTTATTCTCAAAATCATTTTTGGTATTTTGGGAGCCGTCTTTTCTTTGATTTTCTCCATCAAAGGCTTACTCTTGATTGCCGCAATTGCGCTGCCAATCTACCTTTTCGCCGAAAAGAAATTTCTGCGGTAAATGTACGCCTAAGAGCGTTTCATTTCCCCATTACATTTTCGCACTCCATTTTAGACGAATTTCGTCCAAGCAGCGGATTGTTGCTTGTTCTGAGTCTTTGCGCGAGCCATCGTTATTGATAACGAAGTCGGCTCGCGCTTTTTTTTCTTCTGCGGACATTTGTGCTGAAATTCGTTTGCGAGCCTCTTCGGGCGAGATATTCCGCCCTTCTGCCAAGCGTTGAATACGCGTTTCCTCCTTTGCATCCACGACAATGACGGCATCGTACACTGCATCAGCTCCTGTTTCAAAGAGGAGAGCCGTCTCATTGAAAACGAATGTTTCTCCCTTTGCAAAACATGATTGTACGCGCTCTGCAACCGCTTTCCAGACAGCAGGATGTACAATTGCATTCAAACGGGCAAGAGCTTCTGCATGTGCGAGGCTGTTTCCGAAAACAAGGTCAGCCATTTTTATTCGATTGAGCGTACCGTCTGAATGATACATTTCCCCAAACTCCGCATTAATACTTGCTTTTACTGCCTCGTCGGTATTCGTGAGTTCTCGCCCAATGTCATCGGCACTCAGCACGGTATAGCCATGAGCGCGGATAATTTCTGCGACGGCACTTTTCCCAGAACCGATTCCGCCTGTAATGCCGATGAATGCTTGTGTTGAGTCAGTTTTGATGTTCTGAAAATGATGTACGTTTATCATACTGGGATTCAAAATTGTGTGTGAAGATTCTCATTTACAAACTCATTCGCATCAGTATCATTTTCTTTTCAAAGCCAAATTTCTCGTACGCCCGCACCGCAGCGTGATTGTCATGATATACCTCCAAAACCAATTCCAAAACTCCGCGCTCGACCGACCATTCCTTGAGATGCTGCATAATAACCTGCATTACGCCTTTGCCACGATGCTGCGCCTCAAGATAGAGGAAACCGATATAGGAATGCAGCGACCGCTTTTTAAACGGCTCTGCGTCTTCGATGCGGGCATATCCGCAGCCAAGAATTTCGCCGTTTTCTTCTGCCACAACAAGATGCACTGCCTCAGAATCCAGCATTTCTGCGAGTTTGTAGTAGTGGATTTCTCCGTCTT
>JAAFIV010000039.1 GCA_013298775.1 Ignavibacteria bacterium
TTCCCCCTTTATCAAGGGGGCGAATGCGACAAGCTGCAAAGCCATTTTCCATGGACTATCAAAACTCTGATTGTCAAAGAACTCTATGACTTCTACTCCACTACAGATAACAAGAATGTCTGTGCCGTTGGTGAGCGTCGAGCAATGTATATTCTACATTCGCACAATCTACATTCGTACAATCGGCAACGCCGCGCCCGTCCAGTTTGGAAAGAGCGTAGGCATATGCTTGATGCCGAGATGCGCTCCAGCAACGCCCGCAAACACGGCACGGAAATCCGTCGTTACGGGAACATCGCGTCCGTCGGCAAGGTTTTCGGGTGCGAGAGTAGGTAAAGAACCGTGTATTTTCCCGCCATCCACGCTATTTCCTAGCACAAATGCACACGAGGCGCGTCCATGGTCGGTGCCGCCAGAGCCGTTTTCGCGGACGGTACGTCCGAATTCGGTCATGGTCATCAGTACAACGTCATCTTGGAAGGCTGAAATGTCTTTCCAAAAGGCAGCAATGGAATCGGATAAATCCTTTGCACGCCGAGCAAATGCGCCATTTGCGGTGCCTTGCTGTACGTGCGTGTCCCAGCCGCCTGATTCCGCAAACGCAATTTCCACGCCCACATCTGCTTTAATAAGCTGCGCAATTTGCCGCAAGCTCTCACCAAGCGGCGATGCAGGATATACGACACCCGATGCGGGTTTCAGCGTGTTCAGTTGCGCTTTTTGGAGAATGCTCATGGCATCAAAACTATCCTTGCCCGCACCACGTAAGATTTCCTGCGACGTTTGCTCGTACAATGATTCAAAACCCGACTCGAAACGAGATTCAAAACCCTGTGCGGATGCGCCTTTTACGGCTTTTGCCTGCTTCAGCATTCCACCACTACCCGCACCAATACTGAAATCGCTGAGATTCGTAATTGCCAATGCAGGTGCGTCGCCGTAGAGCGAGCGCGGCATGGCGGAAGTAAGCGCGAGTGCTTGAAAGGGCGTAACAGCTTGCTTCTGGGCGGTTGCTTCCTGCAAAAGCAGTGCCGATGCGCGGTTCAGCCAGCCAGAATCTGTGCCTTTTCGCTCTGGCGTTGCGGTTTCCATGTAGTCTTGTGCGTCGAAGTGTGAGCGCGTGGTGTTTGGCGAACCCATTCCATGCACAATGGCGAGGCGTTGTTCCCTGAAAAGCGGCTCAAATGCTCCAAGCGCGGGATGCAGTGCAAACGTGCCGTTCAAATCAATCAGGTTTGATGCGTCTTTACCGACGTTCATTGTGAGACGCGGGCGGAATTGCGCGAGGTGTGGGTCGGTGAAGGGCGTAACTGCCATCAGTCCGTCCATTGCGCCGCGCTGGAAAATTGTTACTAAAATTTTGCGCCGTTTTCCAGCACTGTTCAAGGATTGCGCGGTTTCGGCGGCTGCTTGCGTGAGAAAAAGCGGAGTGGAACTCATTCCCAGCGCGACAAGGGCAAGCCCACCGGATTTGAGAAAAATACGCCGCGTGAGCTGCTGCATTGGGTATTCAGGATGATGTGCCATTGGAAAAGAAGGAAAGTGAGGGATGAGATTTGTTGAGTTGTTTAATCTTATTACGTTAAGCGTTTTTCCCTCACCCCTACCCCTCTCCCAGAGGTAGAGGGGCAAGACGTAGAGCTATTTTTTCACCCTCGCCCTTTGGGAGAGGGTCGCTCGCAGAGCGGGGTGAGGGCATTAACTTCATAGCATTGATTTTCACATTAGACACGCCCATTTCCACAAAGATTCACGTACAAATCGTTATTAACAAAAAAAATATTCCAAAAAACAATTTGTTCTCGTAAATTTGCTTCCCGCTTGTGATTTGTTTGTTTCACCTCTTCAAAGGCTTTGCTTATCCGATAAACGATACGATACAACTTCTGCCCACAAAAACAGCGTTGTACAGCTCGCAGTTCTCTTGTCGCAGTTTTTTAAGTGTTTGAAATTGCAGAGCTTTTTTGTTCAACTATCCGATAAACAAATGCGCTATTTCCCGCATCATTCCTTGCTTTTCCGTGCATTGAACAGCATTTTGCTTCATCGTACTCTTTTTTCTGTATCTCGTCGTGAGTTTGCCGCATCGGTACGTGGCGCATTGCTCGTGCTGTGTTGTTTGTTTGCTCCTGCTGCGCTTGAAGCGGCATCCTTAGAGCTTGTTTCCATAGAAATGGCTTCGTTGGAAATGTCATTTTTTGAAGCTGAGTATTTGCTGAAATCCCCTTATTTGCTAGAATCTCCTTATTTCCTAGAATCCCCTTATTTGCTGGAATCTCCCTATTTCTTAGAATCGTCCGCATGGTTTGAATTTTCTTTTCTGAATGCTGTTACCATGAGCTTTCCAACGGAAGCGACTGTGCGTACAACCAGCGCAAATAGCATCCTTGCAAACTCTACAACTGCCTCGCGCACAACAACAAACGCTAACGCCCTGTACGCCACCAACGCCTCCTTCAACGCAGCAAATATCCCGCTTCTCTCCGAGCCGTTTGTGGATATTGCTCGCTTTGCCGATTCGCTCGGCGTGCGACGGAGTGACGCGCTTGGTGGGCGGAACGGAAGCGGCGTGGATGGTATTCCCTACAATTCTTCGCAAGGATATAGCTTTCAAGCGATGTTGGAGCAAAATTCTCGTCAAAATGGGAATCAAAATTCCAACACCGCAGCGCAGCAATCTGTCCGCAAAAGTACGGGCAATCCCGCTACCGATGCCGCTTCCATGCGCATCCGCGAATCGCTTTTGGGAACAAGTCTGCGCACAGGCGCACAAACCTACACGCTCGACGAGTACGTTTCGGCGCGAAACGAGCATTTGCGGCGCGGGTTGCAGGATTCCATCATGCACTTTTACGCATTCCGCAAGCCGCTTCAGGCGGAGCTTGCCAGCATTCTCACACAATCCTCGAATGTTTCTATTCCATTTCCAGGGAATCCCCTTACCACCATTTTCGGAAAGCCCGAACTCCGCTTAAATGCGAACATTGAAGGCAATATCCGCTTGGGAGCTGCCTACAATTTTCCGAATAACATCACGCCCTCCGCAAACGGACAAGGGCAGCTTTCACCGCTCTTTACGCAAAGTTGGCAAAGTAATATCTCGGCGAGTTTGGGCGATAAATTCAGCATCAATCTCGACAACAACACCCAACGCCAGTTTGAGTTCGACAATCTTCTGCGCTTTGCCTACGACGGCGAGCCAGACGAGATTTTCCGCCGCATCGAGGTAGGAAACGTGACCTTGAACTCCCCTTCGACCTTTATTGCGGGTTCGCAAGCTCTTTTTGGCGTGCGGACGGACTTGCAGTTTGGACCAGTCTTTCTGAAGCTCTTGTACGCGCAAAAGCGTGGACAGCGCAAGGTTGCAAGCGTAAAGGCAGGGGCAGTGCGCCAGCCCGTGCAACTTCGCGCCTACGACTACGCAAGCAATAATTTCTTCATCAATTCCGGACACCGCGAGGTTTGGAAGCAATACACCACAAGTGCGCCCGCACCGCCGACCACAGAACTCGCTTCCAGAATGCGCGTCAAGGAAATTGAAGTATGGGAAAGTACCCCCGACCCGCGTGTACAGGAGGCTGCTGAAGCAGTTGTTGTTGCGAATATTGATTCCGTTATTGGCGCAAATACCGCTTATCCGCCTGAAAAATATGCTGATACGCCCCAGTATCCGAATGTGGTGGGTTCGCTGGAGCGTGGACGGTTTGTGCGCTTGCCCGAATCGCGCTATTTCTACGACCAAAACTTGGGGCGGCTTATCATTTTCAATTTGCGCCAAACCAATACCTACGGCATTGCCTACCGCTTGGAGGGTGACGACCTCGGTGACGACCGGGATATAACCTACGGCACCTTTGTTCGCAATGTGAACCTTTCCCGCAGCGCGAGAGACAGCGCAGCCACGCCAACTACTACCTCGCAACCGACAGATTCTCTCTTGCGCTTGCAAATGGTCTATCGTCCGAACATGCAGCCCGCCTTTACTGCGCTCTGGCAACGTCAAATGATGAACGTGTATCAACTTGGCGTGCAGCAGGTAAAGCCTGAAAACACGAAGCTGGATATTGTGTATATGAATCCGCGTGGCAACGACTCGCTCCAGAGCTTGCCCGCGCAGTATCAATCGCCAGAGAAGCTCGTAACGGTCTTCGGTGTGGACAAGGTGAATAATAAAGGCTCTGGTCCGGCGGATGGCTTGATGGATTTGCACTTAGATTACATTTTCAATGCGCAGCGTGGAGAGCTGGTTTTTCCGAGCCTCGAGCCATTCCGCGAGGGCTTACGGAGCTTTTTCCGTACAAAAGGTCGCCAAGAGAGTGAAGCCGACACGCTCATCTACGCAATGGTGTACGACACTACGCGCGATGCCGCAAAGACCGATATTTCCCGCGATCGCTTCATTATTTCGGGGGAAGTCTCGGGTAGTTCTGGCAATCGCATTCAAATTCCGAATGCCTTTAATCTCGCGCCCGGAAGCGTGAAAGTGAAGTTGAACAATAGTTTGCTCGAAGAATACACCGATTACCGCATCGAATACTTTACAGGCGTGGTGGAGATTATCAATCCCAACGCGCTTGCTTTGGGCGCGAATTTGGAAATCGAATATGAGCAAAACGACGTATTCCAAATGGCGAATAAACAAATGATGGGATTGCGTCTCGACCTTGACACGAAGCCAATTCTGCGCTCGCGCGACCTCGCCGTTGATTTCGGTATCACCGTGATGAACTACAACCAGCAAGTCGTGACCGAGCGTATCCGCTTAGGCGAAGAACCAATGGACAACACCATGATTGGCGCGGACGCAAAGTTCACCTGGAATGCGGACTGGATAACGAAATTCCTTGATTGGCTGCCCTTTTACGACACCAAAGCACCGTCGAGCATCACGGGAAGTGGCGAAATTGCGTGGATGCTCCCAACGCCGAACCGCCGCGCTTCCGACGTAATTTCCGACAAAGGCAAACCCGCCGTCTATATTGACGACTTCGAGGGCGCACAGCGTAATTTCTCGCTTGGGCGGCAAGATTCCCAATGGCGGTTTGCCTCGCCGCCAACCGATGCCACCGATAGCATTTTTCCGCGTGCGTGGGGAAGCAACCCACAAGCAGTGGCGCGATATCGGGGCAATTTGAACTGGTTTCAGTTTTTTGGTGGTACCGAGCCAATTGAAAATATCGCTCCGAACCGCTCCGTTATTCGCGGCGGAGCGCAAGCAAATGGTGCTGAAAAGGTGCTTGAAATTGCCTTCGACCCCAAGCAGCGCGGCATTTACAATCCGAATGAGAATTTTCGGGATAGTTTGACGTATCTCGCGCCCGCCAATCGGGCATTGTGCGATAGTATCCTTCGTACAAACCCGATGGCTGTTTCCACGTACCGCAGTTATTCCAGAAGACTAGGCGATACGACAAGATTTACGACGCGTGATAGTCTGCTTGCTGCATTCCATTTCGACCGAACACAGGGTAATCGTTCTAAATTTCTTGCCGAAACTGACAGCTCAAAACACATCTGGGGCGGTTTTATGCGCCTTCTTTCGCCCTTCAACAACAACTTCGACAACGACAACGTAGAATACATCGAGGTTGTGATGAAAGTTATTGAAGGCGAATCGGATATTATTACCGATGCCACCACAGGCAAAAAAAGACCCAAAGCCCGTATGTATATTGACTTGGGGCAGATTAGCGAAGATTTTATTCCCAATGGAAATCTTGATACCGAAGATGGTATTTTGCCATGGTCGCCGATTATTAACGGCATGATTACTGCTTCCGAGGCAAAAGAAGATTATGGTTTGGACGGCATTCCGAATAGCTTGGAACGCCTGAATTTGCGTGCAGCGGCAGACACCATTTTCACAACATCTGCAACGCGCATCGCTGCTGCTACTGTTGTACCAACGCTCTTTAACCCAAATGCAGTGCGCTTGGACACGCTCTACAATTCGGTGCGCAACAAAGCGATAGCATTGAACAACCCCGACCCAGTTATTCGCAATGAAACAGACCCGTCGCGCGATGACTTTGCCTTTACCGCCCAAAACACGCAGTTTCAATTTCAACGCGATTCCGATTTCGTGCGCTACAATGGCGTTGAAGGCAGTACCATAAGCGATGCAGGAAAATTTCCCGATACCGAAATTTTGAACAGCAACAACGGGCAAACGCTCATGCGCTCGGATGCCTTTTTCCGCTACGAAGTAAATCTCTCCACTGAGCGCACAGGGACCGACGCGCAAATCGTGAATCGCGTCATCAGCAAGGCAGATAATTCCTTGCAATACATCACCTACCGCATTCCGATTCGCAAAGATTTTATAAAAGTGGGGAATCCACTTTTTACGAACATCCAGTACGCACGGGTGTTTTGGAAGGGTGGACGCATTCGCGCCCGCATAGCAGATTGGCGTTTCGTCGGCTCGCAGTGGATACGCCAGCCCGCACTTCTGCCTGGCACACGCGAGGTAGATTCTCGCCTTCAGGTAGGTTTTGTGGGTGTGGAAGACAATAGCGGTTCGCCAGAGTTTTACACCAGTCCGCCAGGCGTACAACGCCAAACGCAGCTCGGCAACCCCGACCCAAACTTGCGTATTGCCCTCAACGAGCAAGCATTAGCAATTACCTCCGAAGGCTTACAAGCTGGGCAGGAACACATGGTCGCACGCTTCTTCCGCCCTTTCGATGTGTTTTTCTATCGCCGTTTGCGCATGTTCTTTCATGGAAAAGGCGAAGCGGATGTGGGAGTACGCATGGACTCAATCGCAGTACGCGATGGCAATGCTGACCCCAATCGCGTCAATCAAGGACGCACTGGCGTACTTGCGGTACTGCGCTTCGGTGTGGATACGCTGAATTACTACGAATACAATGCTCCTCTGCGCAAAGGCTGGCAGCAAGCAGACATAGAACTTGCAGTACTTACCTCCATCAAAGGCGTAGATTCTCTTGCACGCAGAGGTGGCTTGGTTTCAAAGCTATATCCCGATTCATCGCAATTTATCATTCGCGGCTCGCCAACGCTGACGCGCTTGCAGTACGTCGCTATTGGTATTCGCAATAATGGTACTGGACAGCTCAGCGAGGTGAAACTCTGGGCAAATGAGTTGCGGGCGATTGACCCCGACCTTGATAGCACAGCATTTCGTGGAGAGAGTTGGGCAGCAGTGGGCAATATCACGGCAAAGTTCGCTGACGTTGGCAGTATGACGGCAACGCTCAATATCACCAAACCATATTTCCACCGTTTGGAAGAACGCTTTGGCACCCGCAATGAGCGCACGAGCCTGAACGTGAGTTCGCAATTCACACTCGACCGCTTCCTGCCCGCAGACTGGGCGGGTTCGAGTTTGCCCATCACGCATACCTACACGTACAGTATCGACAAACCACGCTTTTTGCCGCAAAATGATATTGTTGTATCAAGTTTTGTCAATGGTGAATCCTCACGCGAGCGAAACCAGACGACCGCACAGCAAGCGGGCTACGAGCGGTTTTTGCGACAGTCTTCTGAAACAGAAGTCTTTGAAGAACAGCTTTCCATGCAGGGTGTACGCCTGAACGTGCCGATACAATTTTTCTTCTTCACCGATTTCTTCAACCAACTCACACATAATTTCTCGTACACGCGGCGCTCTGAACGCTCACCCGTCGTGCTGGAACGCTCTGGTTTTAACTGGCGTGCGCAAACGCAGTACATTCGCAACTTTGCGCAAATTCCCATTCGTCCCTTTGGCTGGACGGACAGCATTCCTGAAATCAGCTTCTTGAAAGATTGGACGTTGTATTTCTTACCAAGCAATATTTCGCTCAATGTTGAATTCAATCGCGCCCAGATTGGCGAGGCACTGCGCGGTTTGGCGACAGTTCAGCGTTCTACAACAAATGGCACGGTGCAATTTGATGAGTACATCGCCGAACAAGGCTTTTTCGACCGCTTACTCGGACGACCGCAAGAAACGGCGTGGCGACCGCGCTTGAATGTCGTAAACTCGCCAGTGGTACGCAATTTCGACGCACTCCGGCAAATGCAGATGATGTGGAAAATTGCCGACAACGGCTTGCTCAATCCCACGCTGGATTGGTCTGTTTCTACCTTTAGCACGATGCTGAATTTTGAAACCGAGATACGAAGGGTGAATAATAGAGATACCTTGGTACAGCGCAGCAATGGCGAGGTGTTTGGGCGCATCTTCAATACGCAAACAAACCCAAGCTGGCTCAATCTCGGCGAGGAAATGCGCCATACGCAGAACTTTACGCTCAATTTTCGTCCGCGCTTTCCCGCTATCATGGGCGGCAATCGCTTTCTTGTGCCAACCTTGCGCTACACCTCTGCCTACGCTTGGGAGCGCGTCTTTACTGGCTCTGGCGACACGTCGCAAAACAACGCATTGAACAAAGCCACACGCGTAGAAGCCGCATTAAATGGCGGTTTGACGCTACGTTTGAAGGAATTGATAAAAGTAATTCTCCCGCCAGAACAGCCGCAAAACCAGACCGTACCGCCTTTCGGGGCAAATCTGAATGACCCCTTAGGACAGGCGCAATTGCTCACGGGCGCGAATCCAACGCAGCAAAAAAGCGATTCCGCAAAAGCAGCCGCAAACCCAGATTCTGTGCTGTTTCACAACATCGGACAAGGAATGGCACGCTTTGTACGAACATTGTGCGATTTCGAGCAAATTGGGTTCACCATTCAGCAAAACAGCACGGCGAATAATAGCGGTATTCTGGGGAATCGGTTTGGTGGAACGGGCTTCGCATCAGGCATTGCGGGCTTGATTCCGCAAATTATCGAAGGGAGAGGTTTGGAAGAAGCTGGTCCAAGTATGGCGTATCAGCTAGGTCTTGTCCGTGAACCACATCAATACTTGCAGCTCAAGAATTTGCTTAATCTTTTCTCTCCCAATGATTCCGTCTTCGGTCTGCTGGGCGGACGGCGACCAAGCAACGCTGCCGTGCTAGACGCTTTCAAGCAAAACACCACGCTCGACCTTCGCATGCAGCGCGAACTCTGGCAAGGAACGATTTTGGAAATTTCCTCGGGCGCACGCAACGAGTACCGCCTCACAAAAACAATGATTACTGATGCTTCTGGCTTTATGCGCGAGAATGGGCGAAACATTTCTATTCCATCCAACGCGACGGAATTTTACACCTTCGACCGCACTATTTTGAGTGTTCCTTTTTTCAATTCAGCCGAGCTTGTTACTACTCGGTTTAACGAATATCAAGCATTGCGTAATCCTGGACGCGGAACAGACACAACCCAACGGCGACAAGGCGCAATAGACGACATCAACGATGCGTTCTTTGACGGCTTCGATGCTTCTGCAACTCCCAATGAATCCGCCGCCGTGCGCCAAGCGCGGAAGGTGTATTTGCCGCTTGCGATAAACTTGGCTTTTCGCTGGAGTTCGCTCGACCAATTTGAGCCATTGAAAGGCATTCTCCGCTCTGGCACTTTGGAACACAAGTACGTGGCACGCTATTCCTCCACTGAGCGCGTAACAGGAGAGCGCAAAGCATCAGGAGAGGGCAGCACACGTATTTTCGATATGCAAAGTGTAACGGTTTCTTTTGAGCCGCTTCTGGCAATCAACGTGCAGTTCGATGATAAATTTGCCGAAGGGCTTTTGGGCGGCTCCATCCGCTACGACAACAAGGTGCAATACGGCATGAAATCATCGCAACCAACGGTTATGACGCAAGAGCAAACGAACAATATCACTATTCAAGGCACGTACACACGGCGTGGATTCAAGCTCCCAAAGATTCCGGGCTTGGAGTTATTGAAAATGCTGGGTTCGGAAGTAAACATTGAGAATGATATTGAATACGGCTTGCAATTCAGCTACCTTCGCCGCACGACGCTCGCGCTGGACGTGATACCACGCGGCACGGCTCCAGTCCGCGTGATTGACGGCACAACGAAAATCACGGTGGAACTAAGCGCACGCTACACCTTCAGCAAACAGCTCACGGCACGAGCATTTGTCAGCTACGATGGTAATTTAGCCGAAGGCGCGGCAGTACCAGGCAGCAACGGTATCCAGCTAGGCATAGATTTCCGCCTGAATTTGAGCGGCGGACGGAATTTTTAAGGGATAGCAGGACTTTCGCAAACGGCGCAGACAAGAGTGTGATGCGCTACCGCCCGCCTCAGTTTCTATCGGGCTTCGGTAGCACAGACACTCTTGTCTGTGCCGCATCTGTGCCGTATCTGTGCCGCAAAACGAGTATTTTGCGATAGTTTTCATCCGCTATTGCAAATCATTTGCAAAAAGCGTTTTTCTGTTGTAGATTTGTGGAATGCAACAGGCAACCACACATACAACCCGCACCGCACCAACGCCCATCTGGACGCGCTTTGTCGCAGCACTCGCGCTCATGCTTTTTTGCCTTGTACGCACTGCTGCCATTTCGCACTCGCACGCGCATCCCTACGAGGCGCAGCATCACAAAGCGCAGCATCACAAAGCGCAGCATCACAAAGCGCAGCATCACGAACACGATTCAGATGCACCGCATCATTCCGATAACGAGCCAGAAGAAACCTGCTCTCTTTGCGACCTTCTCGCACATTCTCCCCTAGAAAGCCCATCAATACTTGTCTTTGAAGCAAGCACGGTATCACTATTTGCAATTATCGCTCTTCCGAAGACAACTGCACCACTTTCTCGCACACCGCGCTCCCTCGCAGACCGCGCCCCACCTGCCTTTCCAGCTCTTGCGTAAATAACGCTCCTGCCGTCCTACCGCTTCTTCGCGGTAGAACGGCTTCTCCGATATAGCTTTCCCGATACAGCATACCCATACAGCCCAGCATTCATGCCACTTCCACGACACAGCCTCGCACTGTGCGCGTTGATACTCCTTTTGAGCAATACCACGCTCCAAAGCCAGATTCTACGCGGCACCGTGCGCGATGCTTCCAGCAACAAACCGCTTTCCGGCGCACGTATCCAACTCTTGGAAACAAGACGTGGTGCGCTCTCTGGGGCGGATGGCTCGTTTGTGCTGCGCTCCACACAAGACGCGCCAACGCTTCGCATTGCACTTTTGGGCTATCAAACTCTTGAAAAGCTCATAGAATCTGGGTTGCAGGACACCATTACCCTTGACATTCGCCTGAAACCAAGCGCAGTGCGGCTTGGAACGGCACGTATAGAAACCGACCGCCTTGCTTCCGAAAATATGCCAACACAAAATGTTACGACCGTCTCAGGACAAGAACTGGAGCGGCTTCGCGGGCAGACGCTTGGCGAAGCATTGCAAAATGTGGCAGGAATTACGCTACTGCAAACAGGCGCGTCCATTGCAAAGCCCGTCATTCGTGGGCTGCACAGCCAGCGCGTTATCGTCGTGAATGCAGGAGTGGCGCAAGAAGGGCAGCAATGGGGCGCGGAACACGCTCCCGAAATTGACCCCTTTGCAGCGCAGCGCATTGAGCTAGTACGCGGTGCGGCGGGCGTGGAGTACGGCGCAGGCGCGATTGGCGGCGTAATTCGCGTGGAGCCGCGCCACATCCCGCATGGAGACTGGTTCAGTGGCGAAGCACAGATGGCACTTTTTAGCAATAACTCACAAGGCGCATTGTCGCTGGCGTTGGAGGGCGGCAAGATAGAGATTGGCGAGAAAAACAGTGTGGTGCATTCGCTTGGAAATGGCTTCGGATGGCGTGTTCAGGGCAGCGCGAGGAAAGCGGGCGATTCCCGCGCACCAAACTACGTCATCGGCAACACGGGTTTTCAGGAAATAAACGGCTCGGCTGCCTTTGGCTACACGGGTGAGAAATTCAGTATTGAAGCCTATTACTCGCTGTTTACGACTGAACTCGGTATTTTTCGCGGTGCGCACATTGGCAATTTGAACGATTTGCTCCGCGCTATCGAAACAGGAAAGCCGCTTGTGAACTACGATTGGACGTATTCCATTCGCAACCCAAAACAGCAAATTTCGCACGACTTATGGTCGGTAAAAGCACGATATAATGCGGACTTTGGGCAATTCGAGATGCAATACGGCTGGCAGCAAAACAACCGCGCCGAGTTCGACAGCCACAATGCTCGTATTCGCAGCGATTCGGGCTTGCTTCTCGCTTCGCTGGAACGTCCAGCGATGACGCTGCAACTTACCACCTATTCGCTTGATGCAAAATTCCGCCACAAGCCGCTTGAAATCTGGCACAGCGACACGTCGTCCAGCGCACTCACGGGAGTTGTTGGCGCAAGCGGCATGGCGCAGTGGAACGTGCAAGGCGGCAGAACCTTCCTTATTCCCAGCTTCCAAGCCGAATCTGCGGGATTGTACGCAATCGAAACGCTCACGACACCTGATTTTACTGCCAATCTGGGGCTTCGCTACGATGCAAAGCAGATAGCAGTACGCGGCTCCTCCAGCAGAGGCATTCCCGACACAACGCAAGTATTTACGGGCTTTTCAGCCGCAGCGGGGATAAAGTATGAAATCGGAAGTATGAATTATGAAAAATCTACGGACACCACCAACCAAGCAACCAAGCTCCAAGCAACCAAGACCCAAGTAACCAACGCACCAACAACCATATCGCTCAATTTTGGCATGGCGTGGCGTGCGCCGCTTGTGAATGAGCAGTTTTCGTTGGGGGTACATCACGGAACGGCGCAGTATGAAATCGGCAATAGTCGCCTTCAGGCAGAACGCAGTTACAGTGCGGACTTGACGCTTTCTCACACGGCGGAAACGCTGCGTTTTGAAGTGAGCGGTTATGCCAATGCGATTGAGAATTTTATCTACCTCCGCCCCGATGCTGTAAACCCCACCATTACTATTCGCGGCACATTTCCGACGTTTTTTTACACACAAACCTTTGCGTTGCTGACGGGCGCAGATGCAAGTTTTGATGCGGTGTTGGTAAAATTTTCTCACAATAATTCGTTGGTGCGCGTTGGCGGAACGGCTTCGCTGGTGCGCGGCACGAATATTACGGACGCAGAGCCGCTTATTTTCATGCCCGCCGACAGAGTGCGCGTGTTTATGCGATTTGAAGCACCGTTGCTCTTCGGTATGGAAAATGTTTTCGTGGAAGCCGCATCACTGCTGGTGCGGACGCAAGACCGTTTTCCGCAAAATGTGGATTACGCCGTGCCTCCTGCGGGATATGTGCTGTTTGATGTTTCGCTCGGAAGCACGGTGGAGGCACTCGGTACGCGGTTTTCGTGGAGTATTGCGGCGCGGAACATAGCAAATACGCCCTTCAGAGACTATCTCAGCAGGTATCGGTATTTCACCGATGATGCGGGTAGGAACGTGATTCTGCGGCTTTCGGTGCCGTTTGGTGATGGGCGGTGAGGTCTATTCGTAATGATATTTACACGCCAGAACGAGAATGACATCATCCTGAACACGATACACAAAGCGGTGTTCATCGGTGATACGGCGCGACCAACAGCCTTGATGCTGATGTTTCAATGGTTCAGGCTTGCCTGTGCCTGTAAATGGCGTTCGGCGGCACTCTTCCACCAAACGCGCAATTTTATTGAACGTTTTGCGGTCGGTGTTTGCCCACTCGGTGAACTGCTCGAAGGCAATATCAGAGAACTGAATTTGTTTCATAGCTGCTAATAATCGCCTCGCTCGGATGCGCTCCAGCAAGAATTTTATCAATATCCACCGTGATGAGTTTGCCTTCTTCGGCGTGGCGCATAGACTCTAGCAAACGCGCATAATTAGCAGGATTGCTCATTAAAAATTCGGTTTCATCCATAGCGTCATCATCCTCAGAATGACCATTGGAAGCAGGCTGCACGGTAATTGTCAGTTCTTTATCTCGAAAAAGCATTTTCACTGCTTCGAGAAACTGCTCATTCAATTCCGCAGCGTTTAGGCGAAAGGTTGTGTGCATGGCTTTACGATGAACAAAAAGAAAATTGGTGATTCTTGAATTCTACTTGACCTTACGGCGTTCTTTTATTTTCGCCTCGACGGTAACACGAATAATTTCAGCAACTTCGCGCAAAACAGCAACGATATTTGCCAAATCCTCGCTTGTTGCCACAAAAGCATCGCTCACGGAATATGTTTTCTCGTCCAAAATGACAAAAAACCAGTTCCGCCCCAGCACGTAACAGCCGTACATCAGTTTTGGGCTGTCGTTCAAGTGTTGCGCAGCAACCATCGAAGCAAGCAACTGTGCGAGCGGGTCGTTATCAATGCCACGCTCTTTTTTGTATTCGTGCAGGAAGAAATACGGCTGTTGCGGCTCGCCGTAACCGGTGGCAACCATAAAATCCACTCGCCCTGTAAGCGTGATATCGCCTATGGTTGCGGTGAGTTGTCGCTGCATAAAAGCACGATATTCGGCGGCTTCATTTTCAAAATTGACCATTGCCAAAATATGCCCGATGAAGAAGACTTGAAGCTCTTGTTCGTTCCAGCGCGTGATATGCCGCAAGAGGTTTTCTTGATGAAAGCGCACAAATTCAGCGTCTTCAGGCGAAAGGCTGGGTTTAGTTTTGAGAATTCGCTGCAATGCTGGATGCTGAAATGATTCCGTCAAGCCAAGATTCTGCCGCACGGCATCTATCGTCCAGCGTTCAAAGGATTTCGAGTTTGCATTTTTAGCCATAGTATTCTTGAAAATATTTGTCAAATGAAAAACTCTTCGCTCACAAATATACGCAAAAGCAATGGAAGATTTTCTGAACAACATGAGCAATCCCGAACAGCAAAAAGGGCTGTACGCCACGTTGTTCGGGCTGTGTATGATGGCAGCGTACCTTTGGTGGCTGCTGCGTTACTTTGTGGTATTGAGTGAGCGGCTGAAAATGGGCATAGAATCGTACTTTTCGGTAACGATAGAGGACAGCAATGATGACGCATGGTCTATTATTGACCGCGAAGGCAAGCGCGTAGCGTGGTACAAATCTCTCGGATTACAAACCCTCCGCATCCCATTTCTGTTGGCGATAGTATTTCTGCCCTTTGCGGTGCTGATGGCGATTTGGTTTGCCGTTGTCAAATTTTTCTGGAAATAAAACAACCCCTTTTTCTTTTCACCAATTCATTTTTTTCTATGAACAACTCATTGTTTTCGACTACTAATGCAACAATCACCAAAGCCGCATTGGTACTCATTATTGCGGTAATCTTCGGTGCGACAAATGCTTGCCGACCCATTAACGCCCCCACCAACACCGCAGAGGAAGTGCTTCCCAACGAAGTAACGCTCACGCTGACCAGCCCCCAAGGCAACGCAACGGCTCTCTGGCGTAGCGCGACCGACGTAAAAGGCATGGCGACCCGCATAGATACGCTTGTTCTGGCAGCAGGACGCACGTACACAGGCAGAATCACGGCAGTCAATAACGCCAAAACACCGAGCGTTGATTTAACCGCCGAGTACAAAAAAGAAGCTGATAAGCACCAGTTTTTCTACACGGTTACGGGCGATGCGCAAAACCGCGTTACCTTTGCGATTACCGACAAAGACGGCAATAACCTTCCTGTGGGCTTGGAGTTTACCGTTGCGGCAACGAGCGGTAGTGCGGCTCGCGGCACGTTGAATGTTGTTTTGGGACACTACGACGACGTGAAGAAAATGGGAACAAATCGTAGTCCTGAGAGTGATATTGACATCAATTTTCCAGTGGTGATTCGGTAGGTTTCTTTTTATCAATTCATGGACGCGGAATACGGCGAATACTGGATTCCGCGTCTTTTTTCGTACTTTTGTTTTTTCAATATAATTTTTTTAACGTTATGCAGAGTGTATCCAAAACAGCCATTCCCATCACGGTTTTATGCGGCTTTCTGGGCAGCGGCAAAACCACGATGCTCAACAATCTTCTCAAAAACAGCGACGGGAAAAAACTTGCCGTTATCGTCAATGAATTCGGCGAAGTGAACATTGATGCGGGCATGGTAACGCACACCACCGAGCAGATGATAGAACTTTCCAACGGCTGTATTTGCTGCACCCTGCGTGGAGACTTGATTGAAGCCGTTGATGACATTTTGAACACCCGCGAAGTGGACGGCATCGTGATAGAATCTACGGGCATTGGCGAGCCGTTTCCGATTGCACAGGCGTTTTACATTGAGCCGGAATTGCTTGCACTGAAGCCTGAACTCCCCAATCTACGCGGGCGTGTGAAGGTGGATGCCGTGATTACCGTCGTGGATGCGGCACAGTTTTTCGACCTCTACAAACGCGACGGACTATTACCTGACGACCAGAATCAGCGCGGCTTTGGGCAGCTTTTAGCAGAGCAAATCGAAGGCGCGGATGTGATTGTAATTAACAAAATTGACCTCGTAGAAGAAGAAATATTGGACGACCTCGAAGAATTTTTGGGATTGACCAATCCCCGCGCAAAGCTCATTTTCACCGAACACGGCGACGCGCCGCTTGAAGAGGTGATGAATACGGGCTTGTTCAATATCACCGTTGCCGAGCAGTCCCCAACGTGGCTGTACGAACTCGCCAACGAACACGGCTCGGAAGCGGAAGAATACGGCATTTCGGCATTTGTCTATAAAAACAAACGCCGCTTCGATGAGCAAAAGCTCATTAAAACGCTGGAACGTGGTTTCTCACCGAACTTGTTGCGGTCAAAAGGCTGGGTTGCTTTGGAAGGCAGCAATGATGCATTTCTTTGGAATCAAGCCGGAAAGCAGCTTTCCTTCAGCCCTTTCGGGCAGTGGACATCGCCGGAACATATTCAAAACGAGATTGTCTTTATCGGCACGGAACTTGATGAAGAGCGCATTACGACTATGTTGGATGAGGCGTTGGTGTAGCTTTTTTTGCAAAATCCTTTTTTCTCACCATTATTTTTATTCCCATGAAACTCCGTTTTTCTCTCGCAACCATCGTGTGCTTCTGCGCCTCATCAATCCTCGCTTTTGGGCAGATGACGCATGAACAGCTTGCCGAAAAGCATAAAGCTCTCGAAGCAGAACACCGCACAATGGAGAAGGAGCATCGCCAAATGGAAAAAGAGCATCAGAAAATGATGCGCGAACATGATAAACGTTCCAAAGGCAAAGATGCTGACCATAAATCCCTCGAAAAGGCGCATAAACAGATGATGCGCGACCACGACAAAATTGTGCGCCAACACGATAAACTCATTCGCCAACACGCGGCATTGGAAAAGCGTCATAAATCTGGCAAAGTGAGCGCGGAGCAAATGGCAAAAGACCACGAAATGCTCGAAAAAGAGCATGAAACCATGAAGCAAGAGCATGAGAAAATGAAACAAGACCACGAAAAAATGAAGCAGGAACACGAGAAAATGCTGGAAGAACACAAGAAATAACATTCGCTCGGTAATTTCATACGTCGCCCGCAATGCCTGATTGTCTCAAGCATTGCGGGCGATGTGTTTCTGGGGAAATTGTAGCTTCCTTCAAGAAAGAGCAGCACGATTGTATGCAGTTTCTTTCGTATATTCGTCTGCATTCTTAACAAGTCTCAGCATTGAAACACAGTACGCACGCCTTATTTCCATGACAGATACCATTATCAGAAATTATAGATGAAACCAAGCATACAAAGCCGCCTCATGGTTGTCGCAATGCGGCTTACCAGAACAAAACACTTTTGCCGCTCGTTCTCCAAACTAAAAAAAACACCTCTTGCAGTAAAGCCCGCAAAGCCGCCTCAAAGCTACGCTCGAAGCTATAATATTGCCGTAAGCAACAACAACGCGCCAAACGCTATGAACGTTTGGAGGTTCTCGCCGAAAAGCGCGGAAACACCGACAAAAGCTGTTTTGTATCTGCATGGTGGGGCGTATGTGGTGCCGTTTGCGGGAATACATTGGCAATTTATGGCGAAGCTCGTTACAGCAAGCAATCGCGCCGTTATCGCACCGGATTACCCGCTCGCGCCAGCAGCAACGGTGAAGGATGTTTTTGCGCAAATGCTGCCCTTGTACCGTGAAATGGTTGAAGAATTTGGTGCTGCAAACATAGCAATCATCGGCGATTCAGCCGGAGGCGGCATGGCACTTGGGCTGGCACAGGTATTTCAGGAAGAAGGTTTGCCGCAGCCTGCACAACTTATTCTTCTCTCGCCGTGGCTGGACGTAAGCATGAGCAATGAAGGGCTTCCCGCGCTGGACAAACGCGACCCGATTTTGGACATTCAAGGACTACAGGCTGCGGGCGAGATGTACGCTGGAGAACTTTCCGTCAAAGACCCGCGTGTTAGTCCCATGTTTGGCGATTGCAGTAACCTTGCGCCGATGACGCTTTTTATCGGTACACGCGATATATTCTTGGCAGATTGCCGTGATTTTCATGCAAAACTCACAGCACAAGGAATACCACTCGCATACCACGAAGGCACAGAAATGCTGCATGATTGGATGCTCATGCCAATGCCTGAAGCGGAAAAAGTGCTGCGGGAGATAACATCAATTTTATGATAACATTTGCATTTGTGATTTTTTCTATTGATATTTCGTACTCTTTATTGGGCAAAATCTTTACGGTTTAGGTAGAATGGTGTAATTGTGCGGGAAATGCGACTTGGTGAATACTTCTTCAGGTAAACTTACAATTGCTATATAGCTTGTGATACAGCTTGTGATACAGCAGCAGACGTTCATACTATCATACTAACGTAAAATTAATGCTGTTGTCGTTGCTATCGTTATTATTATCGTGTCGCGTGAACGAGGCGTATTCTGCCATTCTCTATCATGGAAAATTCTCTGTTTATCTTTCTTTCAACCTTCATTACAATTACTTATGAAACGATACCTTACCTCGTTAGGGTTGGTGTTCTTGGTGTGTGCAGTGCTGTGTCCTCAGCATTTGTCCAGTCAAAATACATCGCAAACGCAAACCGTGCGCGGCAAAGTGACTTTCCGCGAAGGAAATACGCCACTTTCAGGGGTGCGCATTACTTTGGCGAACAATACTTCTCCTAAAACAGCCACTCCACTTGGCGGCGCGACAACCAACCGCAATGGCGCGTATTCACTCACACTGCCGGATGGTGTGTCCGCAAAAAACGCTGTATTGCGCTTTACCTACATTGGCTGTATCCCGCAAGAAATCTCGCTCTCTGAATCATCTGGCGATGTCGTGAATGTCGCGCTGGAGCGAGATTACTTATCAACGCCAAACGTCGTCGTTACGGGCTTGGGCATTGAGCGCGACAAGCGCACCGTTGGCTACGCCGTTACCCGCGTGGATGGCGTTACGCTCCAAACAGCGCAAGAAACCAACATCATTGATGCCTTGAAAGGCAGAGTGGCGGGCTTGCGCATTGACGACGTTGCCGGACCGTCCTATTCCGCGCCACGTATGCAGTTGCGCGGTGTTTCGACCCTTACCGACAACGCGCAGCCGCTTATTGTGATTGACGGCGTGTTCAATGAAAATAATGTTGGCGGCGAGCCGTGGGACAACGAAATGAAAAATCTGAACGCCAACGACGTAGAATCTATCTCCGTGCTGAAAGGCGCGGCGGCATCTGCCCTCTACGGCTCGCGGGCTATCAATGGCGTGATTTTGATTGAAACCAAAAAAGGCGGACCAACCAAGGGCTTAGGCGTAACGCTGACGCAATCCGTCATGGTGCGGAACGTGGTCGCGCCGCGCTTTCAGAATGAGTTTGGTCCAGGCGCACCGCCAATTCTTGGGACAAATCGTCCAAATCCTTACGACTTCCGCCAATTCGAGAAAAACGATGCAGGCGAAGA
This sequence comes from Ignavibacteria bacterium, assembly GCA_013298775.1. Lineage (GTDB taxonomy): Bacteria > Bacteroidota > Ignavibacteria > Kapaibacteriales > UBA4661 > PH2015. Next base: position 19,706 of record JAAFIV010000039.1, read on the forward strand.
TATTTTGAATCCCGATAACAGCGTGGGTTGGAACTGGGGACCGCGCATGGAAGGGCAAATGTATCGGAATTTCGATGGGCGCATGGTCGCTTTTTCGCCGCAGCCAAACAATTACAACGATGCCTTCCGCACGGGATTCTATCGCAATACAAACCTCAATCTGCGCGGCGGTAATGAAACCACGCGCTTCTACGCCTCTGCGACGCTTGTAAACGACCAAACCATTTATCAGCGCAATTCCTTCGACCAAACTGCCATCAATGCACGGCTGGAACACCGCTTAAACTCTATCTTCTCGGTGGATTTACGCGCTACCTACACCAACGTCCGCGTAACGAACCCAAATCCCAACAGTTACGCGCAGCTTTTTTACTCTATGCCGCGTAATTTCGATACAAAATTTTGGATGCAGAACTACAAAGGTGCATTGGGCGGCGTTCCGCAAGAAGGCGACCCTAGTTACCCATTATTTAGCAATATCCTTTTCAGCACCAACGACCCTACTATCAACAGTTTTTTCGATATTTTTGAAAATAATCGTTTCCGCAATGAGAGCGTGCTGACAGGTTTTGTGCGGGTTCGGGCGGATATTAGCGAAAAATTCTGGCTCTCGGCAGAAGCAAATCTGAACAATAATTTCGTGCTGATGGATTTCCGCGAAGTCGGCAAAGAGCCTCGCAACAGAGGTGGTGCGTACACTTTGAACCAATATCGCATTCAGCAAAATCTCCTGAAAGGCTTAATCAATTACTCCGATACCTTTGCTGATGTATTTTCGGTGCGAGCATTTGTGGGCGCGGAGACGTGGCAGACCGCCGATTTGTTCAATAATTCCACCACGTGGGGCGGCTTGATTGTTCCTGGAAACTACTCGCTCTCGAACTCTGTCGAAGAGCCGCGCACCAGTGGTGGGGAACTCAACCGCAAGCGCATCAATTCCCTCTATGCCGCAGTAACACTGGATTACAACGACCAACTCACACTCGACCTCACCGCCCGTAACGACTGGTCTTCCTCGCTGACGTACTCCAATGGCACAGGCAATAATTCGTATTTGTACCCATCGGTTTCGGCTTCGTGGCAATTCGACAAAACCTTCGCCGACGCGCTTAAAACCTCGCTTGGCGGCGCACTTTCTTCTGGTCGCTTACGGGCTTCGTGGGCGAAAGTGGGCGCAGATACTCGTCCCTACGCCATCAATCGCGGCTGGGCGCGAACGGGGTCATTGCTTACCGCCTTTGGTTCTACGCCGACCTACGCCTACAATAGCGCGACTGTTCCCAATCCAAATTTGCAGCCGCAAGAAAAATTCTCACGCGAAATCGGTACGCACCTTGGATTCCTTGAAGACCGCATCATTCTTGACGTTTCGGCATTTCACGAAAATACCTACAAACAAATTCTTGATTTACCCGTGCCGACCGAAACAGGCGTGAGCAATATCCAAATTAACGCTGGAGACATTGAAATTTCGGGCGTGGAAATTGAGCTAAACACGCGCCCTGTCGTAACGGATGATTTTGTGTGGGAATTGAACGTGAACGCCACGCGCGTCCGCACCTTCATCAAGGACTTTTATCCGGGCATTACCGAGCGTTTGCTGGGCGGCAACCCGCGTTTTGGCGAGCGCGTTGGTGTGATGGCGTATGTGGGCAGCAACTATGGCGATATTGTTACCGATACGGATTATCAATACTTCCAATTCCGCGACGCGGCGGGCAATCCCGCTTCACATCCGAACAACGGTATGCGGCAGCTTATTTGGTCGAACAATACCCGTACAGCCCGCTTCCCACGCCAGTCTGGCGGCGATAAACTCACGGTCTTAGGCAATATCCAGCCCGATTGGACAGGCGGCATTTCCACACGCTTTTCGTGGAATGGGCTGTCCGTTTCGGCATTGCTGGATATTCGCATTGGCGGACAAGTCTATTCGCAAGGAATGCGCTACGGAACAAGCTACGGTGCGCTCCAAAGCACCGTGCGCGGACGCGACGACCGCTCTGGCGGCATCACATGGACAAGCAAACTCGACGGCAAAACCTACGTGGACGGCATCATTCCTAACGGCGTATTTGCTATGGGAACGGTCATTGGCGGGCAAAACGTTGGCGGAATGACGTACAAAGAAGCACACGAGAAAGGCATGGTCGAGCCATCGCACTTTTCCACGCACACGTGGCTTGGCAGCTCGTGGGGACAAGGCACACCGCGCCAATTTGTCTATGAAAATACGTTTGTGAGTTTACGCGAAATCACGCTTGGCTATGCGTTTCCGTCGGCACTCTTGGAAAACGTCAGCATCAAAGGGCTTTCAATCAATCTCGTGGCTCGCAATCTCGGACTTCTTTACACCACCGTTCCCGACGGCATGAATCCTGCTATTTCAAGCGCAGGTGCGCCAAACCCCTTTGTGGGCGACGGTTTGCAGCCATTTGTGAGTTCGTATGGGTGCAATCTTGTTGTGCGGTTTTAAGCACACTCCACCCCATCGGGCGGCTTCTTCGCCGTCCGGTGGGTAGCACACGCGCACAACTGCAACTCTAACCACGCGACCACCCGCCGGACGGCGAAGAAGCCGTCCGACGGGGTAATACTGACCAAAACTTTTCTCAAAAACATCATGAAAAAACTCATTCTTACAATTTTGCTCTGCGGCTTCACAAGCTGCACAACGGACTTTGCCAGCATCAACACCGACCCCAATATCATCTCCACACCCGATGTTCGCTTTCTTTTTGCCGATGTGCAAAAAGCCATGAACGAATCGAAATATCTGGAATTTTTCTACGACAATGCGCGGTACTTGCCGCTCTGGGCGCAGCAATACGCGCGTTCTGGTGGCAATGGTAGAGAATTTAACACAATCGAAATCGAAGGTGGTCGCTACGGGCGATTGTACCAATCGTTTTTGCCAAATCTGTTCGAGATACGCCGCCAGATAGACCGTATGCCGGATGCAGAGCGTCAGCGTTTCCGCAATATGCGAGCCGTTACCTACGTGTTGCAAATCCAACTCACTATGCCCGTCAGCGATATTTTTGGCTCTATGCCGTACCGCGAGGCAATGCGCGGGCGGTACGAGGGCAATTATTCACCAAAATTCGATACACAATCAGAGCAGTACACTGCATGGCTTTCTGAATTGGACAGCACAATAGCGATTCTCCTGCAACCCGCACCAATGGCTGCGGCAACAGGTCAAACGCTGCAAGATTACGGCAATGCCGATGGCTTTTACAACAACGATTGGCGGAAATGGGCGAAAGCCGCGAATGTGCTGAAACTCCGCATTGCGGCTCGTTTGGCGCGGGCGGATGCCACAAGAGCGCGTACTGTCATTACGCAAGTGCTGGCAAGCCCCGCAGGGCTGTTTGAATCGGCGGCGGACGAGTGGTCTATCACCTACGGCGCAAGTGTGCGCTCCAGTAATGGTGATTGGTTCTTTGCGCGTCCTGCTGCCGCGAAAAATTTCATAGATTTCTTGAAACGCAGCAACGACCCGCGTTTGGGCATATTTTTCGCACCCAATTCTTACACCGATGAAGCCCTTGCAGCCTTCCGCACCGCTAACCGTGCGCTTCCCGCGTCCATCCGCCCCGACCAAGATTCGCTCTATCGCTATAATGGCATTCCCGTCAGTCCTGATGCGGTTTTGACAGGGACAGCAGGTGCGCCGTTTGCACAGGAAATTCGCATTGGGTCGGTGTCATATTTGGCGCAATCCACGCCGAACTACCGCTTTTTCGCGCCCGATGATCCAGGTATTGTCAAAGAAGTCATTATTTCCTACGCCGAACAGTGTTTACTTCTGGCGGAATTTGCCGAACTCGGCTTGGCGACAGGTGGCGCGAGTGCGGACGTGTGGTACGAGCGTGGCGTAAGAGCGTCGTTGGCAATGTACGACGACCTTGCCGAAAAAGGCAAACTCTACGACAAAGACGTAGCAACCTTCAAACTCAAAGCCTCCGCCGATATTACTCCTGCGAAGATTGATGCCTACGTGCGCCATCCAAACGTGGTTTTGGGCGGCTCGCGGGCTGACCGGTTGGAGAAAATTTCGCTCCAACTCTACACGCACTACTACCGTTGGGCAACCGAAGTCTTCACCCAAGCTCGCAGAACAGGCTTCCCGCGCCGCAATTCCACGCTTTTGGCATGGGAAACACCGATTGCGGGTGGCGAAGAATTGCTCATACCGCGCCGCTACGCACTCCGCGAGCCATTGGAGCAAATCCGCGCAGAATGGGCAAAAGCACAAGACGAACAAGGATTTACCAAGAACGTGGCTACGCCTGAGGTATTGAACCGTCAGCGTTTGTGGTGGGATAAAGCGTCGCCTGCTTGGGGCGGTGGTGGGCAGTAGTCCCTTGTGCGAGCAGGGCTGTTACGTTCTGCCCTCACCCCGCTCTGCGAGCGACCCTCTCCCAGAGGGCGAGGGTGAAGAGGTGGCTCTGTATCTTGCCCTTCTCCCTCTGGGAGAAGGGTTGGGATGAGGGAAAACATGAGAACTTAATAGCTCTGCCTTATGCGAGGCTCTCGCTTTTGTAAGGAGCGTTAGCACCGAAGCGAGACCCTCGCTAGGAAGCGAGAGCCTCGCACCTGTGTAAAAAGCGTTAGCCGTTAGCACCGAAGCGACACTTTCGCCGTTGCATTTATCAAAAAAAAATCCGCCATGAAAACACTGCTGCTGCTTGCACTCATGTTGCTGCTCGCGGACGACCTCCGCGCACAGCCCGTGCGACCGCCCGCAGACCGCATCCGCCAGCACCGCTTTGTGCATTTGACCGTAGAAGACGGCTTGTCCAATGGCGTAGTGAATGCGATTGCTCAAGATAGCGCGGGCTTTATGTGGTTCGGCACGGAGAACGGGCTGAATCGCTACGACGGGCGCAGTTTCAAGGCATATTTCCATATTCCCAGCGATTCAACCAGCCTTCCTAATTCTCGTATTACCAGCCTGCTCACCGCGCCTGATGGGACACTTTGGGTGGTTACACCGCTTGGATTGTGCAGCTACAACCCGCGTACAGACTCATTTCGCCGTATTGCCCTCGACCCCCGATACAACGCCACCGATGGCAGCATGAAACACAAACGGCTAGGGCAGATAGCGCGAAGCAGCGACGGAACGCTCTGGATATGCAGTGAATACGGCATTTCTCGCTACAATCCTGCTTCCAAAGCCGATAATACGCCCTTTCCGCACATTACCTACACCGTGAATGGAACGAAACCGAGTAATAGATTTTTTGCCGCATCAATATTCATCATACCGCCCAAACCTACTTCTGGAGCTTCTCCGCAAAACGCATCACCCAAAGAGCGCGTACTTGTAAATGGCGTGATGGAATATATTCTTGGCGAAGGTGGTGTTTATGAACTTGACCCCAAGCAGATGTCGTTTACCTTACTTGCCGATAGCATTCAAATAACCAGCTATCTTGCTGATAAAAAAGCATTTACAGGGTACTATTTTGAGCGTTCTAACAGACACCTTCTCTATCAGTTCGATGCAGAAACCTTTGCCGTACAGCGCACAATGGATGCCCCGCTTGAGCAAAACAGAAGCTATAACCCTTTTGCCACTTCGCGTGATTCCATACATTACTTGACGATAGATGATGGTGTACAGATTCTCAACGCCAACACCTTTGCATCGCGCGTGATTGCTTGCAATCCAAACTTTTCAGAATCATTGTTGCCCCCAGGAGTCATGATTTTCGACCGCTCTGGTGTGTTGTGGATTGGTGGTGGTGGTGGAGTAAGCAAATACGCGCCCCATCAGTACAAATTCACTCATTTTCGCCATAATCCCACCGATGCAAATTCCCTGCTTTTTGGCTATGCTCGTGCCATGACGGAAGATATTCAGGGAAATCTCTGGGTTGGTGAACATTTCTTCGGTTTTAACAAAATTGACCGTGCGCGAAATGACAGAATACAGCGATTTGAGAAGCCTTGTATTACCCCTAGACCAGCAGCACACCGCACAGTGTGGTCTATGAGCAGCGACCGTAATGGTCTTGTGTGGGTCAGAGGTGCTGATTTCAATAACACCCAAATCGGCGTGGGCATTACCGCCGAAGGGAAGGTTGTTCTGCCGCATAAAGACTGGTTCGGTGGGAAGCTGCCGCCGCTCTACATCACGTTTTTGCATAATGCAGGCGGCGTGCGGGATTCCATTCTTTGGGCGCTCCGAAAAACAGCCAACCCCAAAGGACTCAAAAGGGATCCCGACAATTTCCCTTACTATATTCCTGCCAACGGCTATGGACAATGGTATCTCACAAAACTCCTCGTTCCTGCTTTGCCCAAATCAACTCCACCTGTATCTGCGCCGCTTTCGAGCTATAAAGTCTTGGGCGATTATTCTGTGCCTGAAGAAGTGCTGGGTACGAAAGTGGAAGTTGGTCATTTCCGAACAGTCGGCGCATTGCAAGCGGTGGATGCTGAGGGTACATGGTACGGGCTGCGTGATTCCGTACTTGTGATGTGGAGTCCCGCGCGGGATGGAAATTCTGTTCGCAAAAAAGTCGTCAAAGGCGCGTACACACTCACACTTGCGAGCCGCTTGGATAATTCCGTGATGGTCGAAGGAATGCTAGACAGCAAAGGAAAACTCTGGTTCACCTGCAAAGGTGGCGGTGTGTTGCAGGTCAATCCCAAAACGGGCGAATCAGTATCCATCGGCATTGCCGAGGGTTTGCCGAATATGAATGCCTACGGCGTGTTGGAGGATTATCGCGGCAACGTCTGGATTTCTACCGATGCGGGCTTGTGCGAATACAACCCGGAAACCAAGCAATTCCGCACCTTCGGGCTTGCCGACGGTTTGCAAGGGCGCGAATTTAACCGCCTTTCCTCGCACAAAAGTCCGTCGGGGGAACTCTTTTTTGGTGGCATAAATGGCGTAAATGCGTTCTTTCCCGAAGATACCGACCCGAATCCCGCGCCACCGCTTATTGCGCTCGCAAACCTCGCTACGCCGCTCCGTGTCTTGCCTTCAGCGATGGGCGACACACTGGAACTGCCCTTTGAAGAGCGGTCGTTTCGGGCAGAAATTCTCGCGCTGGAATACACCGACCCCAAGCGAAACCGCGTGGCATGGAAGCTGGAAGGCTTCGATGCCGAGTGGCACATCTCCGAAACCAACGACCAAGACCGCCGACTGAACTACACGAACTTAGACGCAGGCGCGTACCGCCTCATAGTAAAAGCCGCTAACAGCGATGGCGTGTGGAGCAAGCCGCAGTGCGCTGTGCAGCTGACGATTCTTCCAGCGTGGTGGCAAACGTGGTGGTTTCGTGCGGCAGTGGCGGTGGTGCTTCTTTCGCTGGCGTATGCTCTTTTTCGTTGGCGAGTGCGGATTATCCAAAAACGCAATTTAGACTTGGAATATCAAGTGCTGGCGCGGACGGCAGAGCTTGGCGATGCAAACGCGGAACTCAGTTTTGCCAATGTGGAAATTCACGAAAAAAATCTTGAGCTTGCAGAGAATTTGGAGAAACTGAAACGCGCACAGAAACAACTCGTGGAATCCGAAAAAATGGCAGCATTGGGAACGCTCGTCTCGGGCGTAGCACACGAACTCAACACACCGATTGGAGTAGCGGTAACGGCTGCAAGCACGATGCAGAGCCGCGCCAAACGTTTTTTGGAACGCTTGGAAAAGAACGAACCTTTGCTCAAACAAGAACTGCGCGATTTCACCGCCGATGCCGCCGAAGGCACGGCTATCACTCTCAGCAATCTCGCTCGCGCGGCGGATTTAATCCAAAGTTTCAAGCACGTTGCTGTGGACCAGCACACCGACCAGTTCCGCCACTTTGAACTGGGCGCGTATCTGCACGAATTGGCGCGAAGCCTTGAGCCACAGTGGAAAGGCGAACAGCATCGCTTGGAAGTATGCTGTGCAGAGAGTATTTTGCTCGAAAGTTTTCCGGGTGCAATCGCGCAAATTATCACCAATTTTGTGATGAATTCCCTTCTGCACGGCTTCCGAGAATACACCGAAAATGGCGTAATGACGCTACGTGCAGAACAGCACACGGAAACCATAACGCTGCGCTTCTCCGACAACGGGCGCGGGATTCCAGCGGAAATTGTGGAGCGCATTTACGACCCCTTTTTTACCACCAAACAGGCGCAAGGCGGCACGGGACTTGGGTTGAACATTGCATACAATCTCGTTACGCAGAAACTGGGCGGAACGCTCGTCTGCCAAAGCACCGTCGGGCAAGGAACAACTTTTACGATGACGCTGCCGCATGCGCTGGAACATCATACAACAACAGGTGTGATGCGGTCTTGAATCCTAGCGAATTCATTTCACAATAGCATGAAAATTCGGTAAATTATTTGGCAAAGGACATTATTTTTTTTAATACTTGAGAGAACGAATATGCTTACCACACAAGGAAATACCCTGCTTCGGGACAATACTTCCTCACAGGATGAGCGTTTACGTCGTGCCGAGGCAATACTTGAGAAAGTACGCTTGAAAGAAGGTGAAAAGCAGCTTACAGAAGAAGAGATTCTTGAGGAATGCCGTCTTGTGCGCCAAGAACGGTATGCCGAACATCACGGGCAAGCAGCATGAATGCAGTCTTGGACGCTAATGTTTGGCTCAGTTTACTCATAAGCAATAAACTTTTTCCAGTCTTGCAAGCCGCAGCCGCCGACCGTGTACAGATATTCTCCTCGCCCACACTCCTTGCCGAAGTATGCGATGTTGCTGGGCGCGAGAAACTGCGCCGTTACTTGCTGCCTTCGCCGCAGGAAATGAGCGACATTTTTCGTGATTTCACGATTTCTTGCGAGCCTCTTTTGTTCTTTTCCGACGCACCCGACCCGAACGATAATTATCTCTTCGATTTATGCAGAGAGACCTCTGCCGCCGTCTTGGTTACAGGGGATAAACCATTGCTCCGCCTTGCCAATGTCCACTTCGCAACACACACCACTACAATCATTGCATTAGCCGCATTTCGACAACGGCTCAATATTCCGTCATGAAACCACTGCTGCTCATCGCACTCCTCCTTCTCCTCGCGGACGACCTCCGCGCACAGCCCGTGCGACCGCCCGCAGACCGCATCCGCACACCCCGCTTCACACGCCTGACCGTCGAAGACGGCTTGAGCAATGGTGCGGTTCGTGCGATTGCCCAAGACAGTGCGGGCTTTATGTGGTTCGGTACAGAAAATGGTTTGAATCGCTACGACGGGCGCAAAATCAAGCAATATCGCCACAACCCGCAAGATTCCACGACCATCGCCGACGTGTGGGTTTCGGCGATAATGACCTCGCGCAACGGCACGGTCTGGGTACTGACGCATGGCGGTTTGTGCCGCTACAACCCGCGTACGGACTCGTTTCAGCGCATTTCCTTTGCCACTGATATTCGTCTTGAAGGCACGACAAACTTTAAGCCAAATCAACTTCTCGAAACCAGCGACGGCACTATCTGGATTGGCGCGAGAATGGGGCTTATGCGCTACAATCCAAACTCGGCAAGCGACAACACACCCCGCCTCCATGCAAACCCTAAGAGTTTGCCTCTTCCAATGATGGTTGAAAAAATAGTAGTTGTACCGCGCACAGATGCCACAGGGACAAGGTCCGAGCGTATTCTCGTGTATGGCATTTACAGCGATATATCATCATCTATGTATGAGGTGAATCCTACGGACGCGTCCTACAAAGAAGTGATGAGACATCGTGAATTGCTCTGTCAGGTATCAAACGAAAACGCATTGTGGGTGCGGGACAGGAAAACGGGATGGGTGCAAAAAATTCATAGCGAAACATTTGCACTATTGGAAGAACACAAGCAACCCTTCTTTAGAACCTTCAATAGAACGTCGGTCGTGCGCGGGACGATGCTTTGGCACATAATGTCGGGCGGTTTGCTCTGCTTCAATACACAAAGCGGTACAGCGCGATTTTGCTATCACAACCCTCAATCAGCAGAATCCGTCGGCGGCTCTGAACCATATACCCTGCTCTACGACCGCTCCGGCGTACTCTGGGTGGGCGATATTTCCAATGGCGTAAGCAAATACGCGCCGCACCAGTTCAAATTCGCGGTCTATCGGCATAATCCCTACGATGCAAACTCCCTCTCGAACAATTACATACGCGGTCTTGCCGAAGATGCACAAGGAAATTTGTGGGTGGGAACACAGTACAACGGCATCAATAAAGTGAATCGTACAAACGACAGCATTCTTCGCTACACCAATGACGGTGAACCTTCGCGGCGATTGAACATGGCAATAGCATGGACGCTTATGGGCGACCGCAATGGCATGATGTGGGTTCCGGATGCACACCTTTTTGAGGGCGACCCTCGTTCACGATATCCCAGCGCGGGCATTTCTACCGAAGGGCATTTTTACGCGCTCCCTGAGGCATGGCTTGATGGGAAAAGGCTGTCGAACGTGGTCGTGTTTCATTCGCAAAGTGGCACCGGCACACGAGATTCCGTGATATGGGCTTCTTCACGTGAGGCTGTGCCAAAAGGCAAAGCAGGAGTGTGGTATCTGATTCGCTTGGAAGTTCCCAAAATGCTTGCTCCCAACGTTTCTGCACCGCCTTCTGCGTACAAATGGAGCAGGTACAAAGTTCCACAGGAGATGTTCAATTCAATGATTGCGGAGGATGCCGATGGCACCTGGCACGGCGTACGTGATACGACGCTGTATTCGTGGAGTCCGATGCGGGATACTATCGTCAAGCGCACTCCGCTTCCTGCGGCGCGGGTTATCACCGAAGCGGTGCGGCGCATGGAAATTCCCATCTACCTTCATTTCGACCACAAGAATAGGCTGTGGATGTTTTGTAAAGGCGGCGGCGCGGTGCGCTACGACATAAAAACAGGCGAATCGCTCACACTCAGCGTGGCGGAAGGACTGCCGAATGTGAATGTGTATTCCGTGCTGGAGGATTATCGCGGAAACGTCTGGATTTCCACCGATGCTGGAATTTGCGAATACAACCCTACAACCAAGCAATTTCGCTCCTTCGGGATTGCCGACGGCTTGCAAGGGCGTGAATTTAATCGCTCGTCGTATTCCCAAAGTCCATCGGGCGAAATGTTCTTTGGTGGCGTGAATGGCGTAAATGCGTTCTTTCCCGAAGATACCGACCCGAATCCTACGCCACCGCTTGTGGCACTCACAAACCTCGCTACACCGCTCCGTGCTTTGCCTTCAGCATTTGGCGAGAAGATAGAATTACCCTTTGAAGAGCGGTCGTTTCGAGCGGAAATTCTCGCGCTGGAATACACCGACCCCGTGCGAAACCGCGTGGCGTGGAAGCTCGAAGGCTTCGATGCGGAATGGCACGTGTCGGAAATAAACGACCAAAATCGCTTTGTGAATTACACCAACTTGGACGCGGGTTCGTACCGTATTTTAGTAAAAGCTGCCAATAGCGATGGCGTGTGGAGCAAGGAACAATGCGCTCTCACGCTAAAGGTTCTTCCCGCGTGGTGGCAAACGTGGTGGTTTCGCTTGGCAGTGGCATTGGTGCTTCTTTCGCTGGCGTATGCGGTTTTTCGCTGGCGATTGCAGCGCATTCAAACGCGGAATATCGAATTGGAATATCAAGTATTGGTGCGGACTTCAGAACTCAGTGAGGCAAATGCGGAACTGAATTTTGCAAATCAAGATTTGAACATTGCCAATGCGGAAGTTCAGATAAAGAACTTGGAATTAGCGGAGAACTTAGAAATCTTGCGCAAGACACAAAAGCAACTTGTAGAATCCGAAAAAATGGCAGCACTGGGAACGCTCGTGGCTGGCGTAGCGCACGAACTCAATACGCCGATAGGAGTAGCGGTAACGGCTGCAAGCACGATGCAGAGCCGCATTGACCGTTTCCTTGGCATTATTCGCAACAATGAACCCATGAAGCGGAGCGACCTTTCGCATTTTACTGAAGATGCCAAAGAGGGCGTAGTTATTACTCTCAGCAATCTCAAACGTGCCGCCGACCTTATCCAGAGTTTCAAGCGTGTTGCTGTGGAGCAGCATAGCGACCAAGAGCGGTATTTCACCCTCGCGCCCTTTTTGCAGGAATTAGCAACAAGCCTCGCACCGCAATTTACGGGAACAATGCACCGCTTGTCGGTAGATTGTCCAGAAACCCTTGAATTAGAGAGCTTTCCAGGTGCAATCGCTCAAATTATGACCAATTTTGTGTCCAATTCCTTGCTGCATGGTTTTGAGGGATTTACCCAAAGCGGGCTGATGCGAATACAGGTGTTGCAATGTCGCAAAGGCGAAAATTCGAGCGAACATTCCAGCGAACGTTCTAGCGAAAATTCCAACGAAGACACCGTGATTATGCGCTATTCCGACAATGGGCGTGGTATTCCGCCAGAGATTCTTGAGCGAATGTACGACCCATTTTTCACGACCAGACAGGCGCAAGGCGGCACTGGGCTTGGCTTGAACATTGTCTATAATCTCGTAACACAAAAACTCGGCGGAACACTTGATTGTACCAGCGTTCTGGGAGAATCCACTGTTTTTACGATAACGATGTCTCGCTTGAGAAAAAAACAACGTACTCGCCTCAGTCAGGCACTCATTTCGGAAGGAGGGCAGTAGCATGAATACCGTGAAAACAAGATTATTGCTTGCTCACCTCCTTGTGTGCATGGTTGTTTTGGCAAATGGAACTCTTCTTGCTCAAGCACCCGCAGACCGCATTCGTACACCACGCTTCACACGCCTGACCGTCGAAGACGGCTTGAGCAATGGTGCGGTTCACGCGATTGCTCAAGACAGTGCGGGCTTTGTGTGGTTCGGCACGGAAAATGGCTTAAATCGCTACGACGGGCGCAGAATCAAGCAATATCTCCATAACCCGCAAGATTCCACGACCATCGCCGACGTGTGGGTCTCGGCGATACTAACCTCGCGCAACGGCACGGTCTGGGTACTGACGCATGGCGGTTTATGCCGCTACAACTCACGCACAGACTCGTTTCAGCGTGTTTCTTTTGCCGCCGAGGTGATTCTTGCTGGCACGACAAACTATAAGCCCAATATGCTTCTCGAAACCAGTGACGGCACTATCTGGATTGGCGCGAGACTAGGCATTATGCGCTACAACCCAAACTCGGCAAGCGACAATACGCCTCGCCCACACGCAAGTACGCAGATTGCGGCAATTGACCTTCGACCTACTTCAGATTCAAGCATAACAGCGTTATCGGCTCTTCCATTGATGGTCGAAAAAATAATGCTTGCACCACGCGGCGCACCGTCGTCGGGAAATGGCGCAGGTACAGCGTCCGAGCGTATTCTGGTGTATGGGATTTACGACGATAAATCGTCGGCAATTTACGAATTCAATCCTGCGGACGCATCGTTCAAAGAAGTATTGAAGCACCAGCGCTTGCTGTGTCCCGCGCCAAACGAAAACGCATTTTGGGTACGCGATGAAAGAACGAGTTCATTGATAAAAATTCACAGCCAAACCTTTGCCATTCTGGAAGAGTATGTGCAACCGCTATCGTACAGATTACCTCCTGAACGCACGGCAGCTGTCGTCAGCGGCACACACCTTTGGAGAACAACGGATGCGGGTTTGCAGTGTTTCAATACAGCAAGAGGCAGTTCACGGTATTTCTACCACAATCCCAAATCGGCGGAATCGCTGAGTAGCACCGAGCCGTGCGAATTGTTGCTCGACCGCTCCGGAGTGCTGTGGGTGGGCAGTTTTAATAACGGCGTGAGCAAATACGCGCCGCACCAGTTCAAATTCGGGGTGTATCGGTACAATCCTTACGATGAAAATTCTCTCTCAGACAGCTATGTGCGTGGTCTCACCGAAGATGTGCAGGGAAATTTGTGGGTGGGAACGCAGTACAACGGCATTAACAAGGTGAACCGCCTGAACGACAGCATTCTCCGCTACGCCAATAACGGTGAACCTTTGCGGCGATTAAATATGGCTGCAGCATGGTGGCTATTGGGCGACCGCAATGGCATGATGTGGGTAACCGATGCGCACCTTTTTGAAAAAGATAGACGTTCAGGGTATTCGAGCGCAGGAATTTCCGCTGAGGGCAGTATTCATCCGATTCCTCAGGCATGGTTTGAAGGAAAAAAGCTCTCCCACACGATTGGATTTGCTTCCCAAAACCGTAATGGAATTCAAGATTCCGTAATATGGGCTTCCTCGCGTGAGTTACAAGAGAACAAACAGCCTGAAGCATGGTATATGTGCCGCTTGGAAGTCCCGCGAATGCTTGGCAGCAACGTTTCTGCTCCGCTTTCTGCCTACAAGCATAGCATATACAGGGTTCCACAAGATATGTTAGGCTCAATACTGGTGCAGGATGCTTTAGGTACGTTTCACGGCGTGCGTGATACGACGCTGTATTCGTGGAATCCGATGCGGGATACTATCGTCAAGCGCACTCCGCTTCCTGCGGCGCGGGTTATCACCGAAGCGGTGCGGCGTATGGAAATCTCTGCCTACCTGCGCTTTGACCGGAAGGGTAGGCTGTGGATGTTTTGCAAAGGCGGCGGCGCGGTGCGCTACGATATAAAAACAGGCGAATCGCTCACACTCGGCGTGGCGGAAGGGCTGCCGAATGTGAACGTGTATGCGGTCTTGGAGGATTATCGTGGCAATTACTGGATTTCCACTGATGCAGGTATTTCCGAATACAACCCTACAACCAAGCAATTCCGTCATTTCGGACCCGCCGACGGCTTGCAGGGACGCGAGTTTAATCGTGTTTCGTATTTCCAAAGTCCGTCGGGGGAAATGTTCTTTGGTGGCGTAAATGGCGCAAATACGTTCTTTCCCGAAGATACCGACCCGAATCCCACACCGCCGCTTGTCGCGCTTGCAAACCTTGCAACGCCGCTCCGTACTTTGCCTTCAGCCTTCGGCGATACGATAGAATTGCGCTTTGAAGAGCGGTCCTTTCGCGCAGAAATTCTCGCGCTGGAATACACCGACCCCGCACGAAACCGCGTGGCATGGAAGCTCGAAGGCTTCGATGCAGAATGGCACATATCGGACGTAAATGACCAAAACCGCTTTGTAAATTACACCAACTTGGACGCAGGTTCGTACCGTATTTTAGTAAAAGCTGCCAATAGCGATGGCGTGTGGAGCGAGGAACAATGCGCTTTACAGATAAAAATCCTTCCCGCGTGGTGGCAAACGTGGTGGTTTCGCTTGGCAGTGGCTTTGGTGCTGGTGTCGCTGGGCTATGCGATTGTGCGTTGGCGTGTACAGCGTATTCAAAAGCGGAATATCGAATTGGAATATCAAGTATTGGTGCGGACTTCAGAACTCAGCACCGCAAATGCGGAGTTGAATTTTGCGAATCAAGATTTGAACATTGCTAATGCGGAAGTTCAGATAAAAAACTTGGAATTAGCGGAGAACTTAGAAATCTTGCGCAAGACACAAAAGCAACTTGTAGAATCCGAAAAAATGGCAGCACTGGGAACGCTCGTAGCGGGCGTAGCGCACGAACTCAACACACCAATAGGAGTAGCAGTAACGGCTGCAAGCACGATGCAGAGCCGTGCAAAGCGATTTTTAGAAAAATTAGAAAAAGATGAGCCATTACTCAAAAAAGAACTGCGCGATTTTACTGCCGATGCCACCGAAGGTACGACGATTACCTTGAATAATCTTGCGCGGGCAGCGAGTTTAATCCAAAGTTTCAAGCGCGTGGCGGTGGACCAGCACAGCGACCAGCAACGCCAGTTCCTGCTTACTCCGTACTTGCGAGAGCTGGCAGCAAGCCTTTCGCCACAATTTACCGGCACGGGACACCGCTTGGATATTGGCTGCGCGGAGGAGATAGAAATGTTTTCCTATCCTGGCGTAATTGCTCAGATAATTACCAATTTTGTTGTAAATTCCCTTTCGCACGGCTTTAAGGGTTTCACTGACACAGGTGTCATGACTATTCAGACAGAGCGCGTTCCCATTTCAGCGCACAACGCAAAAGAATGCGTGATTATACGCTATACCGACAATGGCAGAGGAATTCCGTCGGAGATTTTGCCACGCATTTTCGACCCTTTTTTCACGACTCAACAGGCACAGGGTGGGACGGGGCTGGGGTTGAATATTGTCTATAACCTTGTTACTCAAAAGCTAGGCGGCACGCTTGTTTGCGAGAGTATTCTTGGAAAAGAAACATGCTTTACTATTACTATTCCGATTGATACAACCACGAGCGCGAACATTGAAACAACACATCACTAAGCTCTCCTAGGGGCAGAATTCTCACTCATGTTTTCTATGAACAAGAATTACGAATTTCAGTCATTTGCCGACGAAGAACATTCTAGCACCACCATCAATACTGAGGTTTCCTCACGTATAATGCCGCCAGTCGAAACCGCCGCGCTCACATTGCTCATTGTGGACGACGATGAAGCGGTGCATATTGTAACGCGCTACGCAATGAAAGAATTTACGTTTAATGGCTCTGCCGTGCAGATTTTAAGCGCGTATTCGGCAGCTGAAGCAAAAAATGTACTCCTTGCCAATCCTGATGTTGCCGTTGTGTTGCTGGATGTCGTCATGGACGGACGCGATGCTGGATTGCGTTTGGTAGAGTATATCCGCAATGAACTCAAGAATCGTTTTGTGCGTATCATTTTGCGTACAGGGCAGCCAGGCGAGGCACCAGAATACGAGGTCATTCACAGTTTTGATATTAACGATTATCGCAGCAAAACAGAACTCAATGATGTTCGCCTCATGACCGTGCTGACAACCGCGCTCCGCACATTTGTTGATATGATGGAGCTAGAGAAATTCAGGCAAAACTTGGAAGTGCTGGTAGAAGAACGCACCCACGACCTTGAAGAAACCAATGCCGCACTCCAAAAAGCGAATGAACTTCTGAACACAACAAATGCTGAGTTGAACGATGCAAATGCCTTCAAAACCCAGATGCTTTCTATCGTGGCGCATGATTTGAAAAATCCTATTTCGGCAGTTACTGGCTTTTCGGATATTGGGTTGATTGAACTAAGCAGCAATACTACGGATATAGCATTGGTGCGCCATTCACTGGAGTCCATCAACCAGACCTCGACCTCCATGATGAAGCTGGTTATGGACCTGCTCGACACCGCTGCCCTCGAACTTGCGACAATCACCCTCACTTCAGATACGTTCTTTTTATCAAGCCTTGTAACGGGTGTCGTTGATAATTTTGGTGTATCGGCACAGAAAAAGAAGCAAACAATTCATCTGGAATCGCACGACAGTATCCTGATTGCTGGCGACCCGCATCGCTTGAAGCAAGTCTTTGAAAATCTCCTTTCCAATGCGCTTAAATACTCACCTCCAGAAGCAAACATCCACGTTCGTATTTGCAAGCCATATCTTGCCGAAATACAATCTTCCGACCAAATGCCACGTGTAGAATCATCCCCTCAAATGCTTGTTCGCGTGGAGTTTCAGGATGAAGGACCCGGCGTGGGCGAAGAGGACAAAGCGAAAATGTTTCAATTTTTTCAACGACTTTCTGCTGTGCCAACAAATGGCGAAAGCTCACATGGCGTAGGCTTGGCACTCGTAAAAAAAATCCTGACAATGCACAATGGAAACGTTCGGGTGGAAAGCCGTAAAGACGAAGGAATACCTGGTTCGACGTTTGTTGTGGAACTCCCCGTTGCAGAGTATCGGTAGTATTTTTGATGCTCTCTTTTTTCGTAAATTTTTCCGTTGGAAACCGCTTCAGAAGTAGTTTCCAACTTTTTTTTTCGTAACTTTTGCGTCTTTGGTAATTGAAATTAAAAGTTGCTCTTTCCACCAACAAAGAACGTAATGGCACAGCAAGCATGGTATAAGCGGTATGAGGAAGTTTGCGATGAAGCGGTGCGGTATATGGCGGCAGTGCCTTATATTAAAAGAGATTCATTGCAAAGTGATGAAATTCGCTCCTTTGCCCGCTACTCTGATGTAACCTTGATTTTTGAGAGCAATACCATTGAGAAAGCAGGAACGAAGACCAAAGGAGAAACCCGGGAAATTATTGAGAAGTATTTTCCCCAGATACCTGATAACTACATTTTTTTTCGCTCTCTCAGAGAAGATTATCCAGATTACCTCCCGCAAGAAAAATTGGATGAGGTGTACTTAGCTCTTGACCAGCACCAACAAAGAGCGTTGATACCAACTATTCGCTTCAAAGATAAATCTCGCAGTATTAGCGAGGTAATACGGCATCACACCGCTATTATTCAAATGCAAGAGATAATGAATGCGATAATTTTCACGAGAATTAAAGAGTTTTTCGAGTTAAAAAAAAATGAGTTTAGTGAGAATGATTCACAATTTTTAGAATTCGCCAAGTTTATTGAAAAAATTGAACAAATACCTTACACGCCTCAAAAACAATTATTCACTGAAACGAGTATTTTAGAATTACACTATACCCTCGCGCATGATTTGCTTCCCAAAGATGCCGGTGTAGAGGCAGGCAACTATCGCATTCACGACATTGAAATTGTTGGTGTAGATGTAAAATTCCCCGCACCGAAACTTGTCTCGGCAGCAATGGCAAAATTTATTGAAAATTCAAATACTAAGGTAGAGCAAGTGCTATCGGGTCAATGGGAGGAATTTATCATGGTTGCGGCAGAGGTTTCGTACAATTTTGTTCGCATCCACCCCTTTCCCGATTTTAACGGCAGAATGTCGCGCTTGCTGCTTGCAATGACGCTTCGCGCTTGTGGGGTACCGTTTAACCTTGCCTTGCGCGGAAGCGATGCAAAAAGCCGCCATCGGTATTTCTACGCGCTCAAGCAAGCCAATCATGGCGACATCAAGCCTTACGCAACGCTCATCGCCATGCGCCTTGTGGAATCATTCCGTGAGATTGACGAGAATTTGCGCCTTGCGGGGCAGAAAACACTTTTAGAACTCGAATAATCAAACAGCAAAAACTCCCCAAACACACTGTTTTATCAACCTTTCCAGCTTTTTTGCTATGAGCCAACCCACTTCCCCACACCGCATAGCCGCAACGCTCCAAGCAGGCGGCAAGTCGCACCAATACTTCGATTTGAAGGCGTTGGATGCGAACAACGGCGGCAAAGTTGCGAAACTTCCGTTTTCGATTCGCATTCTGCTCGAAAACGCTATTCGCAATTTCGACGACCTTGCGACCAATAATTCCCACATCGAAACCATACTCAACTGGCAGCCCAAACCGCCCGAAGAGGAAATTCCCTATATGCCCGCACGGGTGCTGATGCAAGATTTCACGGGCGTTCCGGCTGTTGTGGATATTGCCTCGATTCGTGCTGAATACGCCCGCAAAGGCGGCAACCCCGACGACGTAAACCCGCTTATTCCGGTGGATTTGGTCATTGACCACTCCGTGATGGTGGATTTTTACGGTACGCCGGATGCGCTCAACCAAAACGTGGAAGTCGAGTACGAGCGCAATATGGAGCGGTATCAGTTCCTGAAATGGGCGCAAAAAGGATTCCGTAATTTCTCCGTTGTGCCACCGGGCATGGGCATTTGCCACCAAGTAAACCTCGAATACCTTGCGCACGGTGTCATTGCTCGTGATGGCTATGCCTTCCCCGACACGCTTGTCGGCACGGACTCGCATACACCGATGGTGAACGGTATCGGCGTGATTGGTTGGGGCGTTGGGGGTATCGAGGCAGAAGCAGCCTTGCTTGGACAGCCGTCGTTCTTCCTCATTCCCGAAGTGATTGGTCTGCGCTTAACAGGCAAGCCGCCGCTCGGCACAACCGCTACCGACCTTGTTCTCACCATCACGCGCCTTCTGCGTGATTACGGCGTGGTGAATAAGTTCGTGGAAGTTTTTGGTCCGGGGCTCGACAACCTCTCCGTTACTGACCGCGCAACGATTAGCAATATGTCGCCGGAGTTTGGTTGCACCGTTACCTACTTCCCGATTGACACGCGGACGCTGGAATACCTCACCAAATCAGGTCGCTCGGCGGAACAGGTGGATTTGGTCGAAAAGTATGCAAAAGCAAATCTGCTCTGGCGCGAAAACGAAGACCAAATCGTTTACACGCACGTGCTGGAACTCGACATGAGTACCGTCGAGCCGACTGTTGCCGGTCCGAAACGTCCGCAGGACAAAGTGCTTATGCGCAATTTGAAAAGCACCGTTGCATCCACGATGGACAAAACCTTCTCGCGCACCTACACCGAGCTTGCAGACCGCAAGGAAGGCGGCACGAACGGTTCTGTGCGGACGCTGAATGTGGAAGGTGAGAATTTTTCGATTGCTGACGGTTCGGTGGTGATTGCCGCTATCACAAGCTGCACCAACACCTCCAACCCCGACGTAATGATTGGTGCGGGTTTGGTGGCACAAAAGGCTGTCGCGCTGGGCTTGGAAGTGAAGCCTTGGGTGAAAACCAGTCTCGCTCCCGGCTCGAAGGTGGTTACGGAATATCTGAAACGCGCCAATGTGTTGGGCGATTTGGAAAAACTTCGCTTCCACGTTACGGGCTACGGCTGCACAACGTGTATCGGCAATTCGGGACCGCTCAATGCGCCGATTGCTGCGACGATTGACAAAGGTGATTTGGCGGTTGCGTCGGCACTGTCGGGCAATCGGAATTTCGAGGCGCGGGTGCATAATCAAGTCAAAATGAACTTCCTCATGTCGCCGATGCTCGTTGTGGCATTCGCGCTTGCAGGGCGCATAGATATTGACATGGAGACCGAACCGCTTGGCACAGGCAAAGACGGCAAGCCTGTCTTCCTCAAAGACATCTGGCCCTCAAACGACGAAATCCATACCGCCGTTAGCAATGCGCTCAAAACCGAAGACTTCACAACCCAGTACGGAAGCGCGTTTGCGGGTGGCAAAGAGTGGCAAGACCTCGTTGCACCGACGGGCAAAGTGTTCGATTGGCAAGAAAGCTCGACCTACATCAAAGAATCGCCCTTCTTCAAAGATTTGCCTGAAAAACCAAGCGACCCCAAAGACATCACGGGCGCACGGGTGCTGCTCGCGCTTGGCGACATGATTACGACCGACCACATTTCGCCCGCAGGCGGCTTCAAAGAAGGCACTCCGGCTGGGAAATACTTGATTGGGCGCGGAGTGAAAAAGGAAGATTTCAATTCCTACGGCGCACGTCGCGGACACGATGAAGTGATGATTCGCGGCACATTTGCCAACGTCCGCATCAAAAATGCACTGGCGGACAAAGAAGGCGGCTTTACGACGTATCTGCCGGAGAACGAAGCAACGACCGTGTATGAAGCATCGGTGAAGTACAAAGCGGCAAAAATCCCCGTGATGGTGCTTGCGGGCAAGGAGTACGGAAGCGGCTCCTCGCGCGATTGGGCAGCAAAAGGCACATTCTTACTGGGTGTGCGGGCGGTTATTGCCGAAAGCTATGAGCGCATTCACCGCTCGAATTTGGTGGGCATGGGTATTTTGCCAATGCAATACAAACCCGGACAAACCGCAGCCACACTGGGCTTGACGGGACGCGAAACGTTTGATATTCAGGGCATCACGAAAGGCTTAGTGCCGCTTGAAACCTTGACCATCAAAGCCACGCGCGAGGACGGCACGAGTTTCGAGTTTCAGGTAGATTCCCGGATTGACAACAAAATCGAAGTGGAATACTACAAGCATGGCGGGATTTTGCAGTACGTGTTGCGTCAGTTTTTGGCGCGGAAGAATGGGTAAATAATTTTTGCTTGCGGCTCTCCATCTTGCTTGCAGGGTGGAGGGCTTTATGAAAGCCAATTTTTTCAATCGTTGAGTTATGGAGAAAAAAAGTATGATTACCAGATGTGAACCGAAAGAATTCAACATCATTCACACTATCATTAACGATGCCGCAGTTGCATACAAAGGAATCATCCCAGAAGATAGATGGCATGAGCCATACATGACTGAAGAAGAACTCCAAGAGCAAATTGCCGATGGTGTTGAATTCTGGGGGTATAGAGAAAATGAGCAACTTATCGGAGTTATGGGTATTCAAGACAAGGCTGATGTCACTCTGATTAGACACGCCTACGTCCAAACAAAAGACAGAAATAAAGGTATTGGTGCCAAACTACTCCAGCATTTGCACTCTATTGCAACAACGCCTGTACTCATAGGAACATGGGCTGATGCAAGCTGGGCAATTGGGTTTTATCTTAAACACGGTTTTCGGTTATTGGGTCGTGAAGAAATCAATGTGCTACTACGCAAGTACTGGACAATTCCAGAGAGACAAGTAGAAACATCGATAGTATTGGCAAGCTCTGACTGGGAAAGCATAACAAAAACAGTGTAGGAAGTGTAACGGATACTCTGTTGGCTCTCACGCTCTGACAACAATTGCGAAGTGGAATACTCGCAAGCATGGCGGCATTTTGTAGTATGTGTTGCGTCAGTTTTTGGCGCGGAAGAATGGGTAAGATGTAATTGCTTGGAAGCCGCACTGCTGCTTGTGGTGCGGCTAGATTTCTCACAAAATCTTTATCGAAACTATGACCAACTGGCGAGACTATATTCACTCCGACCCCGCAATACTACTGGGCAAACCAACGCTGAAAGGCACACGAATTTCAGTAGAATTGATTTTGGAACTGCTGGAAAACGGCTGGTCGGAATCAGCCATTCTCGAAGCATATCCGAATCTTACCCAAACCAGTATTCGTGCGGTCTTTGCGTATTTGCGCGAATGTGTTGGCGAGGAACTCTATTTCCCCTTAGAAATGGCTTCGTAAGCCAGCTACGACTATGAAAGCACTTGCCAATGAGAATTTCCCCGCTCCAAGCACTCGTCTGCTTCGTGAAGCAGGCTGGGATGTA
>JAAFIV010000004.1 GCA_013298775.1 Ignavibacteria bacterium
GCCGCGCTGTGCCTGTTGCCGGAAGCCTTATCAATCCTGAAACCAAAGAGAAATTCAACGCTGACGTGAAGGCGGAATATGAGAAAATCCGCACGGATTATGCCTCGCGGCAATCGGAGAAGAATTTGTTGCCGATAGCGGCAGCAAGAAAGAATAAGCTGAATCTTTGGAATGGTGCGGTGAAGAAGATGGAGGCGGCGTAATGGCTATTCCTGGGCGCATAGAAATACCTCTTCCGTTATTAAAGGCTTTATCCGATGGCAAAGTTCATTCGGTCAATTCCATAATTGATGTATTAGCTCAAGAATTCAGTTTATCATCATCGGAACGAATGCAGTCTGTACCAAGCGGCGCTCCTGTTTTTGATACTCGTATCCGTTGGGCGTTTGTTGACTTGAAAATTGCCAAGTTGTTATCCTCTCCATCTCGTGGTTATATTCAGATTACTGAACGTGGCATTGATGTACTGAGCAAATCGCCAGAGAAGATTGATAGCAAATTTTTAATGCAGTTTCCTGAATTTGAGCAAAAATTATCAGAAAAAAAACAAACTAAAGATTTGATAAATACGTTGCCAAAATCGGATAAACCCTATTTTGAGCATCAAAAAGCTCCCGAAGAAATTTTTGAAGAAACTTATACCTTCGTTAGTGCTGCGCTTGTTGAAAATCTCTTGGAGCGAGTGAAACAAATCACTCCAGCCCGTTTTGAACGTCTTGTGGTAGATTTGCTGGGCAAAATGGGCTACGGTGGCGCACTTTCCAATGCTGGCAGTATCACGAAACTAAGCGGTGATGAAGGCATAGACGGTGTTATCAAAGAAGACAAACTTGGATTGGATATGATTTATCTTCAAGCAAAACGCTGGAAAGAAACAACCGTTGGAAGACCAGAAATACAAAAATTTGTTGGCGCACTGGCTGGGCAAAAGGCTTCAAAAGGCGTATTCATTACAACTTCTGCTTTCACCAAAGAAGCACGTGAATACGCGGCAAATTTGCAGCAAAAAGTTGTTTTGATTGACGGCGAACAGCTAGCTGAATTGATGATTGAATACGACCTTGGCGTTTCAATTGCTCAAACATATCTCATCAAGCGCGTAGATAATGACTATTTTGACGAAAATCTTGATTAACCATTTGGAAAGGAAAGAAAAATGCCCGCCACCCTCACCGCCGTCTATGAGCGGCACGAAGACTGGTTTATCGGCTACGCCCAAAGAACTCTCTGGCGTAAACGTCCAAGAGGCAACGCTGGAAGAAGCCCGCGAGAGCTTGCGTGAAGCCGTGCAGCTCATTATTGAAAGCAACCGTTTTTTAGCGCAACATCATTTTACTTGCTGACAACATGACCATCACCCTCAAAAACTTCGGTCCCATCAAAGAACTGACGATGGACTTGACGAAAAACCTACATTTGCTGTATGGCGAAAGTAGTGTGGGGAAGTCGTATGCGGCGTATTGTGCGTATTTGTTGGTAAGTAAGTTGCAAGAGCCGATAATACGAAGTGGAAGGCATATTCTCCCAGAGGATAGTACCGTCGATACAACGCTTTTAGCGATGCTGAATAACGCACGAATACAAGGGCAAAATGAGGTCGAGGTTGGCTCATCTGAATTTTCTAGCTTATTTTTGGAAACCCTCGCAGAATCGCTACAGGATATTTTAGCCCCTTTGTTCCAAGCCACTTTTGGCAATCGCCTTGAAGAGCTAAATAATGAATATACTCATGGCTCTTTCTCGCTTTTACTTTCGACGGATATAGTGGAGTTAGTTTTTTCATCGCGGCACGAATTAGGACCTTTACATTTAACCGGTTTTATTCCCAAAGTACCTATTGTTATTAAGCAAAGTCAGCAATCTAGCTCGGTTGGTGGTACAGTAACATTTGAAAATGGGTGTATTGTTGCAATATCACAAAGAACATTTTCTGCTCTTTTACGCAATTATATCATTCAATCGCTCGGCGCATCGTTACAATCTGTTAGTTCAAGAATGTATTATCTGCCTGCTTCCCGACTAGGTTTATACAGAATGCACACGTCGTTTTCACCAATTATTGCCGAATTGGCAACTCGGCGTTTCGACTTACGCAGTTCAATTAATTTGCCCTCACTAACAACACCAGATGCGGACTATATTCAACAACTCGCACAAATACAGACACATTCTGTAGCTTCACCACTGACAACACTTGCAGAACGTGTAGAACATGATATAATCAAGGGAACAATTCATTTTGAGGAGCAGACAAAACGAATCGTTTTTCAACCAAAGGATACCAATATCTGGCAAGATATTTCTCATGTTTCCTCAATGGTTGCTGCGCTTGCGCCACTTGTGCTGTACCTGAAATATGTCCTCACAACGCCAAGACCACCACAATCACAATACCAAGAATTACAGGAAGACGCTTCTCCGGCAGAAACAATTACATTTCAACAAAAAGCAATTTTCTTCATCTTTGAAGAACCCGAAGCACACCTCCACCCCACGGCACAAGTCAAACTCATGGAAATCTTGGCAGAACTGACGAAATACAATGTGCGCGTGATGCTGACTTCGCATAGCGATTTTATGTTCAGCAAGCTGGGGAATTTAGTTTTAGGCGATACAATAGACGAAAAAGATATTGCCGTCTATCATCTTGTTATGACCGACGAAGGTAGTATTGATGCGGGCGATATGCACATTACAAAACAAGAAATTCGTGAAACAAATTTTGCAGATGTTTCCGAAGGCTTGTACGATGAGCGTTTGGAGCTTATTGAGCAGATGAGAAACAAAAAGAAAGGCGTATTGAATGGAGCTTCTTGAAAAATTGCGTAACGACCCACGCCTCACCTTGTGCGCGAAATGCGAAGAAAACGGCGTAGATGTTGAGGTTGCGGCAGATATACCGTATGTTCTTATCAATCCCGAAACCTATTACACCAAAGCAAATCCAGAAGAACGTCCCAAAATGGTGGATTGCTTCTTTGTACAGCATTGTGAAAATAATGGCTACCATTTCACCATTGTTGAGTTGAAAAATCGCAGAATCAAAGTACAAGACGTTATCGAAAAATTTGAGCGATGTTTTGACCGCTTTATGACACAAGATTTTCCTGAATACTTTGACCGTGATTGTCCTATCAAGCTCTATCTTGTTTCGCAAGTCACCTTGGAATGGGAAGAAGAAAAACTCATAGGCGGCACATACACAAACAGAATGAAGGCGTTGATGAGTAACACATTTTCTTTTCGTGGCATACCGCTCAACATTGAGCCTAAAAATCCGACACCCATCATTCAACCGTGTTGAAATCATATTCACTATGAGAATCCAATCAGTACACCTAGAAAACTGAGCTGGTTCAATGAGAGAGATATGAGTTTTCACGCGGCTTCCGACCCATTTTAAAGAGTTACACGGATATGCTTTCTGAAGCGGGAATGATGAGCAAAATCGTCTTCCATGCTGTACGCGCAAATCAAAAACACCGATGCGGCTTCCGTCAAGTGGTGATGGAAACGGTCTTCTGGGTGCTGCTGAATACGGAATGATACTGTTGTGATGCCGTGTTGCTCTGTCCCAGAAACATTGCTTATCGCACTGGTACCACCGAGCGTGGCGACTGGCACATGCTCACCCGCCCGAACGACGTACTGGTCTTCAATGCGGACTTTTCCTTGCTCAACACTTGCCATGATGAGGTTTGTGCCAACAATATCATCGCGGGTGTTGAATCCGAGTGCTATCCAGCCTGTTGTTGGTGCTGTGACGGTACATTCTATCATGCTGCCAGCTTGTAACGACCATCGCACGGTCATTCCGTCAATTGTTACGCTTTTTTCTTCCATGCCGAGAGTAAATAATGGTTGCGAGGGAAGTGATAGAGATTGCAATGCAATAAAGAATACGCCCCACAGTGCGAAATCGCCACAAAAGTGTATGGAGCGCGTGAGATGGAGGGAATTCTTGCTCATTTTTCTTTCCCCTTTGCCTGAAGTTCAACAAGGTCATGTACGAGTTGCCATCCTGTTTCTACCGAATAGAAAAGCGAGAACGTTGAGGAAAAACGAAGTGCTGCGCTCTCGAGTTCTGCACGGACAATAGCGGTATTATTCCAAAGCTCTACGCTGCGAATGGTAATAGTACGAGGTTTTCCACCAATTTTCCCTTCACTGATAAGTTGTAAATATTGCTCACGGTTTTCGATAACTGGTGTGGCAGCACTTGTGTTAGGCAAATGTGCTAATGCGCGGTAATTGGGATGCAGACACTCTTCAAGCACTTTCCTATTACTCTCGTCTCCTGCTTTAATAAAAGCAACCACGCGAGACTCAACAGCCTTTTTATCTGCACCTATATTGTGGCTGCCCGTTGGTGCTTGAGCTAATGCACTCAAGACTGCACCAGATACAGCCATGACTATTGTTGCAAAGAGGGTTTTCATGAGTATTCCTTCGTGTAATAATTATTAAAAAGCTAATAATTAGCATACTAACTATTAGGGTAAAAAAAATAGATTTACTCTGTAAAGTTTTCAATCAAACGTCCCAAAACCCTCTTAAATACTCGTAAGTCAGATTCTGAGACATTGCCAATACCTTGCTCTCGAATCGCCATCACCGTAGGTAAGAGTTTTTGTACCATTGCTTTTCCTTCGCTTGTGGTGTAAATTTCAAATTTACGGCGGTCTTCCGCACTCACCTGCCGATACACCCAGCCTTTTTTAACGAGATTATCAATAATGCGTGTAACCGTCGGCGCGTCCTTGAAGGCAAGCTCCGTGATTTCAACCTGCGAAAGCCCTTGTCCGTCGTGGATAATGTACAGCACAACCCACTGCTCTACCGTAATATCCACACCCGCTTGCACAAAATACTGTTGTGAAACCATGCGCATTTGGCGCATCGCACGTTCCATTAAGTAGGGATATGCTTGTTCAATTTCCATTTCGTTGTTGTAGTAATAGTTGTTGTACTAACTATTGCAAGTTAAAAAAATAAAAACCTATTTCCAAATATTTTCAGACATATATTTCAGCAGGTACACCATTTCTACAAGCACTTTTTCGTATATTGCGGTGCTGAAATTATGCCAATAAGGAAACATTCAATTCTTTCCGCTAAACCCGCATCATAGCTCATTTTTTCGACAATATTTTCCGTTTATATGATTGCACAACTGCGCGGTACAATTGCCGCTAAAAGCCCCGTAGAACTCGTTATTGATTGCAATGGCGTTGGGTATGCGGTTTCGGTCTCAACGGGAACATCGGAGCGGGTTCCGGCGGTTGGTGAAGCAACGACGCTGCTGACCATGATGATTGTGCGCGAGGATGCGCACCAGCTTTTTGGCTTTATGAGCGAAGCCGAGCGCGATGTCTTCAAACTTCTTATTTCCATTAGTGGCATCGGTCCGAAAATTGCTATTTCGATTCTCTCCGCCGTGCAGATTGCCGAATTGCAAGATATTATCATGCGCAGCGACCTTATTCGTCTGCAAAAACTTCCCGGTATTGGCAAAAAAACTGCCGAGCGAATTATTGTGGAATTGCGTGATAAAATCGGCTCGGTGCAAGGATTTGAGCAGCTTCCGCAGGAAAACATCCAAACCGCGACGCAGCGCAACGTCCGCGACGAAACGCTTGCAGCAATGGTCAAACTCGGCTACCAACGCGCTGTTGCGGAGAAAGCTATCAAAACCACACTACAAGCCGAACCAGAAGCAACCTTTACGGTGGAGCAATTATTGCGTAAAGCCCTCCGCAACTCGGCACGATAAGGCGTGTTCTGCTCATTCGCTTGGTGCTGTAATTCTTTTGGTGCGGTGTTGCGTTTGGTGCTATATTGGCGTAAGGCGTTTTCATTGGAAAGAGCGCAGACATCCAATTACCTTGTATTCGTCTGTTTTCAGGAAGCGTGCATTCAGGCGGCGTGCATTCAAACTCAAGCAATCACACACTCTCTACCACTTCACTTTTTCGCGAAAGATACTCTATGTCGCAAACTACTATTCGTCCCGTTATGACGGAAACCGACCGGATGCGTTTTATCAAATCGCAATGGAATTTCTACAAGAACGACCCGAACTGGGTTGCGCCACTGATTGATGAGCGAAAAAAACTCCTCAGTGTTACGAAAAATCCTATCTATCAGCACTCGAAAATTGAAATGTTTCTTGCCGAGCGCGATGGCGTAGTTGTTGGGCGCATTGCGGGAATCACGAATGGAAATCACAACAAAAAGTACCAAGATAAAGTCGGTTTTTTTGGCTTTTTTGAATGCGAAAACAATCAAGACACCGCTAATAAATTGTTTGATGCCGCGCACGCATGGCTGAAGCAGCAAGGAATGACGGCATCGCGCGGACCAGTGAATCCCTCCATGAACGACGAAGCTGCGCTTTTGGTGGAAGGTTTCGATGAGCCGCCCGTGATACTGACCACCTACAATCCCGCGTATTATGTGGCGTTGCTGGAAAATGCGGGCTATGCAAAAGCGAAGGATATGTATGCGTATTTGCTGCGACATGAAAGCTACCAAAACGACAAGATGAAACGCCTGCAAGCGGCTCTGCGTGAGCGATACAAGATTACCATTCGAGAAATCAACATCAAAAACAAAGCGCAACTTGAAAAAGATGCGAATGACATTAAAGAAATTTACAATGCTGCGTGGGCGAGTAATTGGGGCATTGTTCCCTTTACCGACGCAGAATTCGCCGCGCTCGTGAAAGATTTGAAACCCGTTGCCGACCAGCGTCTTATCTACTTTGCCGAAGTTGATGGTAAAGTGGCAGGTTTTATGCTAGCTCTGCCTGATATTAACCGTGCGCTGATTCACAGTCGTTCTGGCGGCTTGCTGGGCGCGGGCTGGAGCTTGCTCACCAAGAGTAGCAAGGTGGATTTATGCCGTATTATCGTGATGGGCGTTTTGCCGGAATATCAGAAAATTGGCATTGATGCGGTGATGTATTATGAAATTGAAGAGCGTAGCCGCGAAAAATATCCACAAGGCGGCGAAGCCTCATGGATAGCCGAAGACAACGAAGCAATGAACCGCGCACTCACCAAAACGATGAACGCAAAACGCTACAAAACGTATCGTATTTACGAGAAAAGTATCTAAAAATTGAATAAGAAATAAAGGGCAGCAGTCAGTAGTGGCACAGATAGTGGCACAGACATTCTTGTCTGTGTTTGTCGCTTGAAGCCCGCATTGGCACTCACAGACAAGAATGTCTGTGCCACTACTTATTGTTGAAATTTCTTTGCTTAATTTTCAAATAAAACTACGCCTCATATTCCGCGAATCCACAAGCACGCAACTCGCAACATTTTCACCCTTTCCCCACCAAGCTATGAACAGCATTCTGAACAATGACAATACTCGCAACAGTCGGCTACGACTTGCGTCTGGAGTTTCTCGCGTGTGCATGAGCCTTCTTTTTATGCTTGCTTTTTTGGTTGTTGTTGCCGATGTGCTGCTCGCGCAGCGCAGAAGTAGCTTTGGTGGTTCGCGGTCGTCGTCGTCGCGCCCGTCGTATTCGTCGCCGTCGCGCTCAAGTGGGTCGAGTTTTGGTGGCTCGCGGTCGTCATCGCCGAGTTATTCGCCGTCGCGTCCGTCGTATTCGTCGCCGTCGCGCTCGTATTCATCGGGTTCTTCAGGCGGGTCATCGTTTGGGACGCGCCGCTCGTCGCCAAGTGTTTCGGTGCCGTCGCGCTCGTATTCGCCAAACTCTGGCGGTGCGTACATGGGCGGAAACATGAATACGCGGACAAGAAGCTACGGCATTCCGCGCAAGGAAAGCTACGGCGGGCAGACGTA
This sequence comes from Ignavibacteria bacterium, assembly GCA_013298775.1. Lineage (GTDB taxonomy): Bacteria > Bacteroidota > Ignavibacteria > Kapaibacteriales > UBA4661 > PH2015. The sequence goes on from JAAFIV010000004.1 coordinate 7,819, forward strand.
TTCCTATCGCGGAAACACCAATGGCGTGGCTGTAAACCGCTCTACGTCTATGATTCCACGTAATTACTCGTATTCCTACAACGATGTGTACAGCCGCCGCAACAACTATTATTCGGGTTTGCGTTTCGCGCCGCCGAGCTACATTGGCTACACAAGCCCTAGTTACGGGATGTTCAGCACGTTGTTTATGCTCAGTGCCTTGCAAAACCTTCAAGCACAGCAAAACGCCATGTTCTTTTACAATCACTGGAATACGCCGTCTATGATGGCGTGGCGCAACGATATGAACACAGCAGCACAATCCGACCCGCAAGCCGCCCAGCGCATCCGCGACCTCGAATCCCGCGTCCAGCAGCTTGAACGCGAAAAAAGCGGTCTTCGCGACACAACGTATATGCCCAATGGCGTTGATTCAAGCGTGGTGTTGAGCAATGAAGCACTCGGCGTGAAAAATGACGACGACGGCAGCGATAATGCGGATGCTGCCGCCGCACGCTCTGGTCGCCGTGAACGCGAGGAATCAAGCGGTGGCGGAGGCTTTTTGTGGTTCTTGCTCATTGGCGGTGGCGTAGGCGCGTGGTGGTTTATTCGCCGCAATAAGAAAGCGCGGGAATCTGAGAATACGGGTAGTTTTTCGTAAGAATTTTTAAAATCTTTTCTCGTCGGGCGGCTGTTATCACAAGCGCAGTAGCTGTCTGGCGGGTAGAGTAGTGTAAGAAAACCACCCGCCGGACGGCAGCGTTCACGCACTCCTCAGCCGCCCGACGGGAATATAAAATAACTCATTCTGTTTCACCATTTTCCATAGCACAAACAACCATGACGACAAGCGCAGAACGGCATGAATACAAAGCCGAGATGAAACAACTTCTTCATTTAATTGTTCATTCTCTCTACACGCATCCCGAAGTATTTGTCCGCGAACTCATTTCCAATGCGTCCGACGCTATCAACAAAGCCCGCTTCCGCAGTTTGACGGATGCTCAGATGCTTGACCGCGACGCGCCCTTTGAGATTCACCTCAGCGTGGATGCCGCCGAGCAGCGATTTACCCTCGAAGATTCGGGAATTGGCATGACAAAAGAGGATTTGATGAACAAACTCGGCACGGTTGCGAGTTCGGGGACGCTTGAGTTTATCAAGCAAATGAAGGAGCAAAACGCCACGCTCGACGGCAATATGATTGGGCAATTTGGCGTAGGCTTTTATGCCGTGTTCATGGTTGCCGACGATGTTACGGTGGAAACACGCCACGCCGACCCAGATTCTATCGGGCTTCGCTGGCAGTCCGACGGCAAAGGCAGCTTCACTATTGAGGAATGCGACAAAGCCACACGCGGCACTCGCATCAGCTTTCGCTTGAAGGATGAAGCGAAGGAATTTAGCGAGGAATATCGCTTAAAATCACTCATTCAGAAGTATTCTAATTTTGTAGATTTTCCCATTACCCTGAATGGCGAAAAAGCGAATAGCGTCCGCGCCTTGTGGCAAGCCCCGAAGGAGGGCATCACGACCGAAGAAGCGCATGAATTCTACAAGTTTGTGGCAGGAGATTACCAAGAACCGCTTGGCTACGTGCATATCGCCATCGAAGGTGCAGTGAATTTCAAAGCACTCGTCTTTGTTCCGAAAACGCCCATTTTGCGCCCTTTCGCCCAAGACCTTGATAAATCCTTGCATCTTTACACAAACAAAGTCTTGATTCAAGAGCATTGCAAAGAGCTTCTGCCCGATTACCTGCGCTTCCTGCGCGGCGTGGTGGACACGGACGATTTGCCGCTCAACGTCTCGCGCGAAATCACGCAGACCAGTCCGCAGATGACGAAAATTCGGAATGTGATTACAAGCAAGGTTTTAAGTCTCTTGGAGGACTGGGCAAGCAACGACGCGGCGAAGTACGAAGAATTTTACCGCGCAGTGGGCAATGTCTTCAAAATCGGCATCAATTCTGACTTCACGAACCGCGAGAAAATTACCGCGCTCTTGCGTTTTGAAAGCTCCACGCAAGCTGCGGGAACGCTTGTTGGCTTACAAGGCTACACAGAGCGCATGAAACCTGAGCAAAATGAAATCTACTTTTTCACGGGCGAACGCCGCGAAGCAATGCTCGCCCAGCCAAATATGGAATATTTCATCAAGCACGGGCTAGAAGTGCTGCTGCTTACCGACCCGCTTGACATCGTGATTGCGCCGTCTATTCCGAGTTTCGAGGGTAAAGCATTGGTTTCGATTGACAAAGCAACGCTCTCTTCTTCTCCGCAATCAAACGAAAGCACGCCCGAAACCACACCAACAGACGATTCTTCGCCGCTCCTCGCGCTTTTCAAAGAAGTGCTGGGCGACAGCGTCGAAAACGTACAATCCTCCAAACGCTTGGTAGAATCAGCCGTTACGCTGGTTGTCGGGAAAGAAGGCTTGGATGCGCAAATGGAAAAAATGATGAAAATGATGGATAGCAATTTCACGGGCGGGCGGAAAGTTTTGGAAGTAAATATGGAGCATCCGCTTATCACCAAGCTCGCTGCGATGCAGCTTGCGGAGCCAGGAAGCCCGCGCTTGCGGCAGTTTATCACGCAGTTGTACGAAGGCGCACTGCTCTTGGAAGGAAATATGCCATCGCCAGCAGTGTTTGTGCGTCGCATGACGGACATTATGACCGAAGCAGCGTCGTGATTGTTGGACGGAGATGAAGCCCGGATTGAATGGATGAAGATGATTCACGAGCAGAAAATATCACTTATGCCAATTAAAAGCTAGGTTAAATTGTTGATTTTTCTGACACTGATTTAACTGGTCAAAATGATTTTCACAGATAAATGATGTAGACTGATAGAAACAGAATTTTTTCAAATCATTATTCTTCAATCTGTTATCAGCATTTATCAGTCTAATCATTTTAATCAGTGTCAAAACTATCTTTTAATTTACATCACTTATCATCTTCATCCATCCAATTATCTCGAATCTGCGTCCCTTCTTCGATTGACGAAACCCAACCAACTATAAAAAACGAACTCAAAACCCAACATTTGCCCCAATGAAATCCAAACGTTGCGCTTTCCTTTCGATGGACAATCCCGATGATTTCGTGATTGATGACGAACTCGCCTACGAACCACTTCGCCGCTTGCAGTGGGAGGTGGAAACGGTCTCGTGGCGTGCGCAGGTGAATTGGGACCTCTTCGACCTCGTCATTATCCGCTCTCCGTGGGATTACCAAAACGCGCCCGATGAGTTTCTGCGGGTGTTGGACAAAATCACGCATTCGAGCGCGGAATTGCAAAATCCCTTGCCGCTTGTGCGCTGGAATCTGGATAAACGCTATCTGCGAGACTTGGAAACACGCGGCATTCCGATTGTTCCCACGTGCTGGGGCGAAAATGCGAACGACCTTCACGAAGCGAGCATTCATGCGTGGTACGGGCAATTATCTACGCCAGAGCTTATCATCAAGCCCGTTATCAGCGCAAACGCCGACCACACCTATCGTGTGCCGTACAATCAGCGTTTGGAGCTTCTGCCGATGCTTCAGGACGTTTTCCGCAATCGCGCATTTATGGTGCAGCCCTTTATGCCGTCGGTGTTGGAGGAAGGTGAATTTTCGCTGTTTTATTTTGCTGGGGAATATAGTCATGCTATTTTGAAAACTCCGAAACAGGACGATTTCCGTGTTCAGGAAGAGCATGGCGGCTACATTCGCGGCGTACAGCCCAGCGAAACCTTGCGCCGCCAAGCCGACGCTGCAATGGAAGTGCTTCCGGCATCGCCCTTGTACGCGAGAGTAGATTTTGTGCGCCTTCCACAGGCACACACCACCGAACATTTTGTGGTGATGGAATTTGAACTTATCGAACCCGCATTGTATCTTCGCATGGACGAAGGCGCACCAGCCCGCTTTGCAAATGCTATCAACAATTTCAATACGGTAGATGCGTGGATGGCGCGGATGTACTAAGGCAAAGGATGAAGGATGAAATCTGAAGGATGAAATGAAGACGTTTGTAGGTGGCGCAGACAGGAGTGTCCGCGCTACCATCTGAACTAGATATCATGGGGCTTCGGTAGCACAGACACTCTTGTCTGTGCCATTGGAAAAGCGTCAAGTAGCGCAGACAGGAGTGTTCCGCGCTACTATCTGCACCAGATTTTATGCGGCTTTCGCCAAAAAAATTCAACATGTAAAACTCAATACTCAACATTGAACGTATGACTTTTTGTTTAGGAATTAAGGTAAAAGATGGCTTAGTTGGAATCGCTGATACCCGCATCACGACTGGCTCGGAATGTATTACCGCAAAGAAAGTAACGATTCACCGCTACGGGCGTTATCCGATGTTTTTGATGACCTCTGGCTTGCGCTCGGTGCGCGACAAAGCACTCACCTATTTTACCGAAGTGATTGAAGACAGCGAGCATCATTTTGATAAATTGTACAAAGCCGTGAACGAATTTGGCAAGCAAATACGCCGTGTTGCCGACGAAGACCGTGAAGCATTGAAAAAAGGCGGACTGGATTTCAACATCCACGCGCTCATTGGCGGGCAGCTTGAGCGCGACAGCGAACACAAGCTCTTTTTGCTCTATCCCGAAGGAAATTGGGTGGAAATTGGCGAAGGAACGCCGTATCACATTATCGGCTCGGCACGGTACGGGAAGCCAGTGTTGGACAGGGCGTTGGGCTTTGCTTCGCCAATGGATTTCGCGCTGAAAGTGGGCTATCTCGCCTTCGACGCAACCTTTATGAGCGCGACCGATGTTGCCTTCCCGATTGACGTAGTGATGTACCGCAACAATACGCACGACATCATTGAACGCCGCTTCGAGAAAGATGATTTTGAAGCCGCAGCAGGCGCGTGGCAAGACCACATTGTGCAATCCATACAGAATTTACCGATGGGACAGCTGGATTCGGTTTTTGCCAAAGCACTCGAACAGCCCTTGCGCCCAAGCCACACCTACTCTTCGCCGATGTCGCCGGCTGCGCAGCTTATTTTGTCGCACAATGCAGATACGCCTCAGGGACAAGGAACGACGGCACATTCAAGCGTTTCTGGCGCGAATAGCCGTACAACCTTGGCGCGGGAAACGCATTTTTCGAGCCAGCAGCACGTCCCGAAAACGCAGGCTTGATGGACAGTATGATACCGTTTCGATTGTAAAATGAATAGTTTCAATTCTCCGAAACAAGGCAGCATGCTGCCTTGCTAAAATCAAAGTATTCAAAATACAGTAAAAACGGTATGACTTTTGCAGATGGCGCAGACAAAAGTGTTACGCGCCACCTCCAGACAAATACTGGCTTCGGCAAAAGCAGACACTCTTGTCTGCCCATTCCATGCGCTTTTGACCAGAATCTTACTTTAGCTTTTCATTTTACCATTTTTGGAGTCATTGACCATGCAAAACTGTGATGTTTGCGTTATAGGTGGAGGTCCTGCCGGATACGCTGCTGCGATGCGGGCGTTGGACTTTGGCAAACGAGTTATTTTGATTGAAAAAGACCGCTTGGGTGGAGCGGCAATTTACAATGGTGCGCTGTCCTCGAAGACGCTCTGGGAGCTGTCCCGCGACGTGCGGCGTTTGCGCGTAACCGAGCGTGGTTACACGGTGTTTGACTACAAATTGGACTTTGCGCAGATTGTAAAAGTAGCCAACAAAGCCGTGCAAGAACGCCACGAGCAGCTTGCCAAGCAGGTCAATGAACTTGCAGAACACATTTGCTGCGACCGTTTTCGCTTCATTCATGGTTTTGGTCGGCTTGTTTCGGCGCATGAAATCGAAGTAACAACGCCGAAAGGGAAGGAAATTATCACGGCGGAATATGTTGTTTTGGCAACAGGAAGTGTGCCGCGCAAATTGCCGAATGTTACGATTGACGAGAAAAGTATTGTTACCAGCGACGGCGTTGGGAATTGGACGAAATTCCCTGAAAGCATGGTCATTCTTGGCGCGGGCGTGATTGGTTGCGAGTTTGCATCCATCTTCTCCAATTTCGGCATGACCGACGTGCGTCTCATTGACAAAGCCGACCATATCTTGCCCTTCGAGGATAAAGATATTTCCGAAATGATTACGGAAAATTTCGTTGCAAGCGGTATCCAGATTCACCGCAACGCAAGTTTGGAGAAAATGGAAATTGACGAAAAAGGCTGGGTGAATTACACGCTGAAGTTCAAGGACGGGCGCGTGGAAACCTACAACGTCGAAAAGGCACTTATTTCGATTGGGCGCGTTACGGCGGTAAATGGCTTGGGAGTGCGTGAAATCGGGATAAATATCACCGATAGCGGCAACTTCATCGTTGATAGCGACGGGCGCACGAATATCCCGAATATCTTCGCCGTTGGCGACCTCACCGCCGATATTTGCCTTGTGAACGTGGGCGAATTGGAAGGGCGACACGTCGTGGAAACGATGTATAATTCTCAAGCGAACAAGCATTTGAGTTACGAAAATATCTCGACGATTATGTTCCTCATGCCGGAATCATCGGGCGTGGGCGCGAATGAGCAGATGCTGATGCAAAAAGGAATCCCGTACCGTGTGGCGACATTTAGCTACAATTACATCAATCGCGCAATCGCAATGCGGAGTTTGAAAGGCTTGTACAAAATTATCGTCAGCGACGACGACGATATGCGGCTTTTGGGGATGCGCATTATTGGAGAGCAGTCCTCAAGCGCGATTCAGGCGGCGGCATTGTTAATACATATGGGGAAAGGCATTGCAGAGCTTGCAGAACTCATTCACCCGCACCCATCCATTGTGGAAGGTGCGCAAGAATGTGTGCGGATGCTGCTTGGCTCGTCAATAATCAAGCCACAAGTTTTCCCCGCAGATTTGCGCTGTGTGCGTGTTGCCAACGGCGTTGCGACGGAAATTAACCACTTTTTGCAGCATAGTAAGTAAAAATTGAGGTTGTAAACTCTTGTCAATTTTTCCCATTATGTATGCCATTAACCGATTTTTTTATCTACTTGGATACTGCGCACGAAGAGCGTGTGCGCGTTCGTTTGACTATCGAAAAGGGGAAATTGACCGATTTGGTCTATCAGTATGAAAGTTTGATTGATGGCCAATGGCATCCCATCGTGCGCTACGACATGGCACATGGATTTTTTCATCGTGATGTTTTGTTTCCAAACGGCACACAGCAAAAAACACGGATTGACCTTCCGACCCTTGAAATAGCAGCCCTTTTCGCAGACCAAGACTTGAAGGACAAATGGGAATTTTACAAAGAAGGATATATCTCTAAATTCAAATAGGAAAATACGATGACCAAGCAAGAAGAAGTACACCACAATATTGGCTTAACATTTGAGTTCTTACGCGCTTGCATTACAAATCCCGCGCTTTTGGAGCGGGTAGAGCAATTTGCGGACGGTGCAGAGATTGTTTTTATTGAAAAAGACCAACCCTTTCCAATACCGAAAGAGGGTGCAAAGCAAGAGTTTATCAAGGTTGCACACTCTTTTGAGATTGTCGAAGCGGAACTTGCGTAATTCAATTTGTCATTCAGTGACTTGGTAAGAAAAATTTCTAAGCAATCAAGCAAGAACGCCCCATGCAGCAATCTATCTTCCATATCGCACTCGTGGTGCGGGATTACGACGAAGCAATAGAATTTTACACGAAAAAGCTCCATTTTACGCTCGTCGAAGACACGTATCAGCCAGAACAGGATAAACGCTGGGTGGTGGTCGCGCCGCCAAATTCTGTTGGTACGTCGCTGCTTTTGGCGCGAGCCTCCAAGCCAGAACAAGGCGCATTTGTCGGCAATCAAACGGGCGGACGCGTGTTTCTCTTTCTTCAAACTGACGATTTCTGGCGCGATTACAACGACATGAAAGCAAAAGGCATTCACTTCGTCCGCGAGCCAAGAGAAGAAAGCTACGGTACGGTCGTTGTGTTCGAGGATTTGTACGGCAATTTATGGGATTTAGTACAGTTGAAGGCAAAAGGATAAAGGCTAAAAAGCCTCATCAAAGCTCGTCTTCAGCCAATGACCAATGACGAATCACCAATGACCAAATACACAATGACCGACCAAAAAAAACGCCGCCTCATGCTTGGAATGCTGATAGGTGTTCCTCTTGCAGCCTATACGCTGTTCTCTTCGCGGGGACTCTTTTCGCGGGTTTCTTTGGAATGGGAAGGGCGCACCCTCAAAGAGCGCGTAGAAACTGCTACAAGGGAACAGGATTCGCTGAAAGCGGTAATACAGCAACTCGAAACTGATACCGTGATGATTGAGCGCATTGCACGGGAAAAATACGGCATGATTCGCGCTGGAGAGCGGGTGTTTATTGTGAATGAGCAGACACCTTTAAAGAAATAGATTGTTCAAAAACTTTTTCACTCACTTAACGCACAAACATTATGTACGCAGGCATTGACATCGGCGGAACGAGCATCAAATATGGAATTGTGTCGGCGGATGGCGAAATCAAGCAGCAAGCCTCCACGCCCACCAATCCTGAGTCTGGCAAAGATGCGATGATTGACCAATTGCAAAAAATCGTCAAAAAGCTCTCGGGCGAGGCAGAATCTATTGGTGTGGGCTTTCCGTCGGTGGTGAATCCGAAAGATGGCTGCGTGTATCATCCGCCGAATCTGCCCGGGTGGGGCATTGTTCCTTTGGTGGAGCTACTCCAAAGCGTTTCCACTGTTCCGGTGGCAATTGACAACGATGCAAACGTCGCGGCATACGCAGAAGCGGCGTTGGGTGCGGGCAAGGACGAATCGCATTTCCTCTACATCACGCTTGGAACGGGCGTTGGTGGGGGAATTATCATCAATCATCGCATTTTTACAGGCGAGCGCGGCGGTGGTGGCGAATGCGGACATATCCTTATCAACGTTGATGCAGAGCCGCATGAAGGCAGTAACCTCAGCTTCCGCACTGGAACGCTCGAAGAAGCTATCGGGCGGTACGGCTTGATTCGCATGGCAAAGCAGTTTGCCGCAGCGCATCCAGAATCGCTCTTGCACAATGTGAAAGAATTGGACGTAAAAGACATTTCCGATGCCGCCGTGCGCAGCGACAAAGCCGCGCTTGAATGCCTTCAACGTGCAGGAAAACTGCTTGGCTTGGGCTTGTGTTCCATGCTTGCCATTCTGGATATGCGCATTGTGGTTGTTGGTGGCGGTATTTCCCAAGCGCACCCAATTTTCCTCGATACCGCTCGCGAAATGCTGAGAACACGCTCTCTCTCGACGATTGCGCCCGAATCAGAAATTCGTACTGCTCGCTTTGGCTCGACGGCGGGCTTGGTGGGCGCAGCAATGCTTGGAAAATTCAAGCTCTTGTACACCTAAGAAAAGTATGAAGTATGAAGTATGAAGTTTGAAATGTGAAGTTTGAAATATCAAGTTTGAAATATCAAGTCTGCAAGGCTCTTCAATACTTGCCTCAGCGATATGGGATTCATACTTCACATTTCATACCTTTCTTGTAACTGGTCAGGTAGCTCTTCTCGTCCAAGCGGCTGTTATCACCAGAGCAGTAGCCGTCCGGCGAGTGATGTGCAGCGAGTCACCCGCCGGACGGCTACTGCGCTCGCACTAACAGCCGTCCGACGGGAATACCTGACCAGTTACCTTTTCTTCTTCCCAATGTCCTCCAGTTTTCAGGCTCACGAAGTTTACCATGCTCATCACGCTCACGACCGCGCCAACGCTTACGCCAGAGACCCTTCACCACAGCGCGTTCTCACCAAACATTTCTGTACAATTCAGCCCAGAGGCACGTTCAGCAATGGATAGTTCCTGTGCCGCTCTACAAGCGGCATTGGAACATGGCGAACCTGTGTACGGCATTACCACAGGCTTCGGACCACTTGTCCGTTTTGATACGAGCAATAACGATGCACAGGGAATCGGCTTGATTCGGCATCTCTGCGCTGGTAGTGGCAGTGCGTTGCCGCAAGCAGTGGTGCGCTCTGCAATGCTGCTACGCTTGCACACTGTTATTCAGGGACATTCAGGAATTTCATGCGAGGCAGCCGAGCGGTATAGGGAATTGCTGAATGATGTGCTACAAGGAGGGACTACGCCATTTGTTCCAGCCGTCGGCTCGCTTGGCGCAAGTGGCGACCTGATTCCGCTTGCTCATGTATTGCAATCCTTGCCAGAAACCCACCAACACACGCTTTCAGGGCGCGATGCCCTCGCTCTTGTCAATGGAACATCTTTTTCGACTGCGTTTGCCGCATTATCGCTTGTTCGTGCAGAGCGCATGATTGCTTGCTTAGAAGACCTCACCGCATGGATACTGGGTTTGTGGCAATGCCGCCAAAGTAGCCTCAGTCCTCGCTTGCATGCTGCAAAGGGACACTGGGGGCAAGAAGAATCTGCTCGAAGAATTGCTGCAGAGGTACGCAAATACGGGCTTGGAGAGGATGATACGCGCCCCTTGCAGGAAATCTATTCTTTGCGATGCGCACCGCAAATTTTAGGTGCTGTGCGCGATGTGATGCGCTCTGCACGGGAAATGATTCAACAAGAAATGAATGGCATTGATGACAATCCATTTATTGATGCTATGCCGCTTGAAGCACGTAACGACGAGCTTTTCAGAGACTTAACCGTTCTACACGGCGGAAACTTTATGACTCAGCACATTGCCTTTGCTGCCGATATGCTGAACAATGCACTCACACAGGCTGGAAACCTCGCAGAGCGGCATATTTTCGCGCTTACCAATCCCGAAACGAGCCACGCGCCACTGCTTCTTGCCTTCCGTCCTGGGCATTCAAGTGGTATGGCGGGTGTACAGCTTACTGCTACTGCCTTGGTAGCGGAAATGCGGGCAAATGCAAGGAATTATGGCTCTTCTACTCTGCCCACCAATGCAGGAAATCAAGATATTGTCCCAATGGGTTTTCAAGCCGCGCAAACACTCTTTGCACAAACGGAACGTTTAGCAGGAATCCTTGCGTGCGAGCTTTTATGCTGTTCCCAGCTTGCCTTCCTGATTCAAGAAGGTTCTGCGCGAGGACGATACGTTCCGCCGCCAGAGGGACTAAAAGAGGCTACAAACGGCTTTGTACCTGTGCGCGACGACAGAGCTTTGTATGGTGAAATTGCCGCCCTCGCAGAATGGTTTTTGGGCGAAGGTATTGCCAAATAACTTTTATAGGGCTTTCGCAAATGGCGCAGACAGGAGTGTCTGCGCTACCATCTGAACCAGAGGTATGCGCTTTTGGTAGAACAGACACTCTTGTCTGTTCCATAAAATGAGCATTTTTCGAGAGTTTTTTCTTGTTATAAAAAATAAATGTTGCAACATTTAATGTCGCAACGTATATTTGCATTGTTCAATCGCTCACAACTCATAAACAATATTTTGTTTCACATCTTTTTTGTACTACTATGAAACGCTTCTTCGCAAGCCTCGTTCTTTTTGTTGTTACTGGCGTAAGCGCCGTCTTTTCTCAAGATACGTGGAATTTGGACAAGAGCCATTCCAGCGTAAAATTTGCTGTAAAGCACCTTGTGGTTTCGGAGACTGAAGGCGCATTTAAGCTCTTCTCTGGCTCGGTAAAAGCAAAAGATGAGAGCTTTGTAGATGCACAAATTGATTTCACCGTCGATGTAACAAGCATCAATACCGACGATGAAAAGCGCGATGGTCACTTGAAATCGGATGATTTCTTCAACGCTGAAAAATTTCCTCAAATGAAATTTGTTGGTAAATCCTTCAAAAAAGCGGGCAAAGGAAAGTATAAACTCACCGGCGACCTCACCATTCGCGACGTAACAAAAACCGTGAGCTTCGATGTTGATTTTGGTGGTGTTGCAAAAGACCCTTGGGGCAATACCAAAGCGGGTTTCAAGGCAAGCACAACGGTCAATCGTCTTGACTATAACTTGAAATGGAATACCATGCTCGAAACAGGTGGCGCGGTCGTTGGCAAAGAAGTTAAAATCGTTGTAAACATTGAACTTGCAAAGGCAAAAGCATAACCCGCACGTACAATAACAATAAAACTTGTGTTGCAACGTTTATACTGGTAATTGTTCAAAGGGGAACAACGTAACTCCTCCAAAAAGAAGACGCGAACACACGTAAAATGGTGTTCGCGTTTTTTTATTTTTCTATAAATGTTGGTGCAACAGCAGATTGTTTTTTGGACTTTGGCAAATGGCGCAGACAGGAGTGTTACGCGCTGCCATCTGCAACGAGGTTTCATACGACTTCGGTAGAACAGACGCTCTTATCTGTTCCATACAATGAACATTTTGCGAAAGTTTTATGTTTATTTATTGTTTGTTCAATAAGTGTTGCAACGCTTATTGGTGTCATTTGTGTTTTTCTCAACTTTTTCCTCGTCTTTTATGCCTCCCCTGCATGAAGAAATCCAGCAAACAAAATTTCGGAATGAACGCCATAAAGCGGTCATCAATATCATTTTCACAGGAAATTGGCTTACAAGCGAGCATTCACGCTTCTTGAAGGAATTTAACCTCAGCGAGCAGCAATTCAATATTCTGCGTATTCTACGCGGACAAGCGGGAGAGCCAGCGTCCATCAGCCTTTTGAAGGAACGCATGCTCGACAAAATGAGTGATGTTTCTCGCCTCGTGGAACGCCTTCGTGTGAGCGGGTTGGTAGAGCGAAGCGTCTGCGAGCAAGACCGCCGCGCTGTGGAAGTAGTGATTACCAAGCAGGGTTTGGAGCTGCTTCGGCGGATTGATGCTCGTGCCGATGAGGTAGATAGCATCGTATCTTCTCTGACGGATGAAGAACTCCGCTTTCTGAATTTTTTGTTGGATAAAGTGCGTTCACAAGGATAAACCTTGTTTGCCTTATCCTATGACTTTTGGTAATATTAAAATATTACTACAAGTAACTTGGCGGAAAAGAAAATTTTGTGTAATTTTGCAGCGCGTATGAGAAATACGCGTTGTAGTATGTAGTTTGATATGACATAGTTTGAGACGATACAATATCACCAAGTACGCCCGCAAGCCGTACTTCTCGACGACGATGTGACGACTTCCCTCCCCACGCAAGCATAACAACACCTAAGCAAGCACTCGTGGAAGGTTCTTTGGATAATTCTCATTTTTGTGTTCTTCACAAAGCTCTTTACCTTATCAAAATTTGGTAAATGGTTTTATTGTAAGACGCAGAAAGTCTATTTTTTGAAGATATCCCGCCATTCCCACGCGGTGTGTTTTTTGTTACTTTTTCTGGTATTCATGCTGTTGTTACCGCATTCTTTTTCGGTGTTCTACCACCTCTACTGTCCTTCTTGTGCGGTCTCCGCTCGCTCTCTTTTTACCGTTCGCCATGACTTTTAGTCATTGAAAAAACTTACCTTTAGGCACTAGGAAGAATCCCCGCTTTGTGCGATGTTTGTACTGTTGATGTTCCTTGTTCTTTATGAACATTGTTTAAGCATCTCCACGCATCGGTCTCTTCGGTATTCTCCTTGTAATGCAGATAATTGCTCAGATAACCTCTCAGATAATTTCTGGTTTTCTTCGCCTTTTGGTTTGTCCATCGTGAACGTGAAATGAGTTCGACACAATAAGCCTCTACTGTAGCCTTCATACAGTACCACAAAAGCAACAAAACATCCTTACTCCCAAATTCCGACCCTAACAGGCAGCAAGTATTTCAGTTCGGTACTGCTTCTGTTCTTGCCAATAATGTACAATTATAGTGGTAAGCAAACAGCGCAGAAATTGGTATCCACCCGTCCGCAGCGAACACGTTCTTTGAAGTATATGAAGAGAAAGAGCCTCAAGCAACGCTCATTGAGCATAACGCCATGACAGCATAACGCTCCAAAGCAAGCATAACAACACAATGTGGCAAGCATGACAACGCTATGGCAAGCATAGCACCATGACACAGCATAACGCCATGACAGCATAACGCTCCACAGCATAACGCTCCAAAGCAAGCATAACAACACAAGCTGCGCTTGAAAAGCATAACAACAACATACTGGCTCTTTCCAACATCTCCTTCACCGAAAAAACGTTCCAAACCGCTTTCCACCGCCCAACGCGCACGCTACGCACAAGCATAGCAACACCCCCAACGACCCCCGGTAGTGTGCAAAATAGCCCCATAACACATCCGCTTCGGCAAACACACGACACTTCGTCGGTGTCATCAATTCTTCGGTTGATTCTACTGAATAAATCAACCATAACTTTTAATTTTCTAGGTTTCTATGAAACGATTTTCTTCCATACTGTTAGCGGCTCTCGTAGCTACGCTGATGCTCGTGTCGAATGTACGAGCGCAGCAGTACACGGGTACCCCTACTCCTTCAGACTGGCAGAACGCGCTTTTGACATGGAACACTCCAACGTTTCCAGGTCAATTGAACGACAATACAATTGCTATTGTCAACTCGCCTCCGCCAGTAGTTGCTGCTGCGACTCTCACTAACTGTGGCGGTGTGCCGAACCGTGTTCGTGCGCTCCAAATTAACTCTGTTACAGCTGTTACCCTTCAAGGTACTGGTACTCTTGTTATTGGTGCGTTGAATATTAATTCCAACGTTGCCTTAACCATTGGCCCTGGTCTTAACGTTGTTATTGACTCCATTATTGACGGAGCTGCAGGTTCTACAATTTCTGTATTAGCTGGTGGTACGCTCACTTTGCGCAAAGGTGCAAACGCTCCTGCACAGCAGGTGCTTTTAGGTGGTACCACGCTTGCCGTCGGCACTATCAATAGTTCGGTTGTTATTGAAAATGGTTTTAACGGCGGCAACTTCCCGACCAATATTTTCTATGCTGTCCCTCCGGCACTTGCTGCCACAATGACCTATACTGGTAACATTACCGTAAACGGTAATACAAACTTGGGCGAAAATATCACGACCCTCGGTGGTGGCGGTATCTTGACCGTTAATAGTGGTGTCTTGCAAGTAACTCCAGGTGCAACATTGGAATTACGACAAACAGCTGCCAACAGTCTTCAAGGTACAGGTACATTGAATGCTGCAGTTGGTGGTAATATCATTCTTGGTAATTCTACAGCTGGTGCAGCATTTAACGCTGCTATTGTTCCTGCTCAGCGTCTTTCAAATCCCTACACAGGTACATTGACGCTCAGTGCGACTCAGTCGTACACGGTGAATAGTGATTTGACATTCTCACCGCCGAACCCAGTAACAGCGCAGCAATCTGTTTTGAACATGACAAATGCTGCTGGTAATTTTATCGTTCCAGCTGGTGTAACCGTGCGTTTTAATAACACTATCAACAACGCCATTCAAGGGGCGGGCCAGGTGTTAATAAATGCTGGTGGTACTGTTGTTCTTGGCGAAGGCTTTAATGCAGGCGTTGTGCCCGCAGCACGCTTTTCAACCATCAATGGTACACTCCGCACTGTTGGTCCATTGTCTTTGAACGTTACGGGCAATCCGAATCCCTTTGCCGCAACAGGTCAGTTTGAAATCGGCGGCGATTTGACACTTGCTGGCGGTGGTCAATTGGAATTCAGCCAAACGAGCCCGAACTCTGTACGTGCTATTAATAATGCACGTATCATCTCTCCAGGTTTTAATACGGGCGTTCAGTTTAATGCAAACTCGAATAACGGAGTTCTTCCAGGTTGTTTGTTTGGAAATCCGTATAGTGGCTATATCACTATCCGCTCATCGATGGTACTTTCTTGCGACCTCTCGATGGCAACAGATGCTGGTCCGATTAACTTCGATGCTACAACTGTTGGTGCTGCTGCAAACATCATTTTGACCGTAAACCCGAATGTAACCTTAGCTCTTCGTCAGCAAGTTGGTGGTCGTATGACCGCAGCTTTGGCAGGTGCTCCAGTTGAGAGTCCTCTCCTTTGCTACATACAAGGCGCAAACAATACTTCTCGTGTTGTCTTAGGCTTGGGTGCAAACGGTGGTACCGTCCCTGGTGCTAACCCGCTTGTTGCTCCTCCTGCTGCTCCAGTGGTTCCTTTCTTGCCGCTTTCTGGCGTTACCACTTTTAATGGTCGCTTGGTTTTGGAAGGTTCATTGACGTTGGCTGCTAACCTTGCAATGGGTACAGGTTCTGTCCTTGACCTTGCTAGTGGTAATCTCACTGTACAAGCAACACGTACGTTGCGCCTTTTGAACTCTGGTTCAAATTCGCTCATAGGTACGGGCTTTCTCCAAGCTATTGCTCCAACAGCGAATAGCTATCGTCACAATGGCAATGGTAATGTTGCTTTCGGTTCAACCATTGAAATTGGTACGAGCATGAACGGTACCATTTTCCCTGCAGCACGCTTTGCAAGCCCGTTCCAAGGGAACATCGACTTCTCCACTGCTGGTAGTATTACCGTGCAGGGCGATTTCGTTCACGCAGTTCCTGGTGGACAAGGATATTTCGTAGTTGGTGACGTTCAAAACGGTGTTTCTACCGCGAACATTACCATTGCTGCAAATTCTTCTGTTCGCTTGAACGCTATCACGCCTTCTTCGCTTTTTGGTTCGGCAATATACAACCCGCCAGTACCAGCTTTCCCGGGTGGGTCGTTTCAAGGTATTGACCAAACATCACGCCTTGTTTTGGGTGTAGGTCATGCTGGTGGTATCAATGCCCTTGCGTTTACAACAACTGGTACATGGCTTGCTAACCCCTTCAATGGTACTTTAGCTTTTGCAAGTAGCGGTATTATCTTCACTTCTGCAACTATCGGTCTTCCTGGTGGTTTGGAATTGGGTGGTAACGTTTCTGTTATTAGCGGTGGAGCTTCTATCGGTTATGGTGGTGGTAATTCTACCCTTACTGCTACTATTGGTGCTGGGGGCGGAAGAGGTATGTTCCAACACCCTCATGATCCTGTCGCTGGTCCCACCTATTACTCACCAATTACCATTACCTTGAATAACCAAGCACCAGGCTCAATCTCTGGTTTAGGTACATTCTTGACCGCAACAGGCAATACGCTTGTTTTCGGTTCTGGTGCAAACGGTGGTATTATCCCAGGCAACCGCTTGGCAAGCCCACACTTTGGTACGATTGCTACGGTTTCTGCTATGACACTGCAAGGCAATCTTACTATCGGCGACTTGCGCGATGGCTTCCGTGGTCGTACCGCTGGTGCTGCTACGGTAGATGAATTCCATTCGTCTGGCTATTTGAAACTTGGTGATCTTCTTACCATTGATAACAATGCTGTATTGACAGTAAGTAATGCTACTGCGCAGCCTTTCTCTACACGTTTTGGTGGCAATGCAGATGCATTCCAAGTTTCAACAAATGGTACTGGTTTTATCCAAGCTAATCCAAACGGCGAGCTTCGCATTTTGGACGGCTTCAATTCTCGTAACAGCGGCAATTCTTCTGGATATTACGTTAGTATTGCTGGTGCTCAAGCTGTTGCTGGTGGTGCGAACCGTGCATCGGTTTCAAACTTCATTCCGACACTGTCTTTCTTCCATCCAGGCTTCTTGGCAAGTCCGTTCAATGGTAAGTTGTTCTTTGGTTCGGATATGCCGCAAGATGCGCACGCTACCTTGGCTGCACGCTCCTTCACAGGTGGTTTTAGCCGCTTCAATATCACAACTGGTACGCTTCGTATTGGTACAACAGGCTTCTTGGGCTTGATTTCTCCATTGATTGTAAGCTCTGGTACAGCACAAATTCTTGCTGCTGCTGCTGGTCCTTCCATGTTCGATGGTTATCCACGTGTTATTCTTGAGCAAACTGGTGCAAATAGCTTTGTTGGTACAACAACAGGCAGCTTTATTCAGTCTTCGACTGGTAACTTTGGTGGTCTTGCTCCGACATTCAACATGGCGCGTAATCATGGCAATGCTATCGGTGGTTCTATTTCATTGGGCGTAGGCTTCAATGGTGGTATCATTCCCGCTTCTGTGTTTGCTAATCCATTTGCTGGTCGCTTGAATATGCCGAATGCTGCTGGCACATTAAACTTGGTTGGTACGTTGAACATGAACTCTTCTTACAACCCCTTAGCGATGATGGACTTCGGTGTCCTCAACTTGGGTAATGTAAATCACGTTCTCAACGTACAAGACGGTTCTACGCTGTCGCTCGGTACAACTGGTACAATCGTTGGTAATATTATTACTAATTACTCATGGGGTTCTGGCGTTCCGAACGGTAGCATTGCTGCATATACGGTAGCAGAACTTGCAACCTTCCAAGCATTGCAAGGTGCTGGTAGAATCCAAGGTGGTGGCAACAACGCTCGCGTTATCATTCCTGGTAACATGAACGATGGTTATATCACGGGTGCAAACTTCGCTGTTCCATTTAATGGTCGTATGGTTATTTCAACAGGTAACTCCCTTCCTGGTGCAGATGCTAATGCAGGATACTCGCGTATGTTCCTCGTTGGTAACTTAACCTTTGGTGCAGTTGGTTCAAACAATGGTGTTTTGGAAATTCAAGCTCCAACCTACGTTGCAACGAACTTGACAAACCAAATAGCTCCAGAACTTGTTCTTGCTGCTCCGAATAACGCTGGCTTGCAAGGCGGTGCTTCTGTTACCTTCAACAACATTTCTCCAGTATCGGTTGTATTGCCAGGTAATGGTGTTCTTGTTGCGACAACGAACATTGGTCGCGTTATTATTGGTCCAAATGCTCTTGGAAACATTCTTCCAGCAGCACAATTGCGTCAGCCGTTTGTTGGTCAGTTGATTGTAACGAGCGGTTCTACTGCTCCGTACGCTCTCAATGTTGATTTGCGTTTGGCACAAGACCGTGCTACAACGCCAGTAAATGCATACGGTGAGCCTGGTGTTCAAAACGGTTACCTCCGTACCTTTGCTGATATTAACATTGCAAGCCTTGTAACCTTGGGTATTCAAAATACCGCCATCGGTGCTATTACTGGTACTGGTGTATTGCAAGGTGCGAGCGCAAGTTCTACCGTACGCTTCTTGAGCTTCTTCGGTATGAGTGCAAACAACGGTAAAATTGGTAAAATGGCTGGTCCAGTATTGAACAATGGTGCTGCTGTTGCAGGTTCTATGTCTGCGACTCTGAACGCTGCTACCGTTGAAACAGGCGGTTTTGCTGAACCATTCAATGGTACTATCCAAACAGACATGGCGCAAAATAATGGTATGCCTGGTGGCGACCCTGTTGCTGCTCCAGTAGCTGCTAATCCTACCGAACCAAAACGTAACGTGTACCACCTCTACGGTCGCGTTGTCTTGGGTGCTCCAGGTAGCTCGAACGGTGTCTTGAATGCTTCTGGTGCAACAATCTATGTTGCTGGTGCTGACCTTGCTGGTCCGACCGTTGCTCAAAACGCGCTTATCCGCTCAACAGTGGGTAACTTGGTTATTAACAACATCTCGGCTCTTGCTACGGCATTCCCAGGTGCAGGTCGTGTTACGCCAAAAGGCTTGACAAACGGTGCTGCTGTGGCTTTGAACGGTAACCCCGCTCCATTGTCGCCAAGCAACGACATCGCAACTGCTGGCTTGAACGGTAGCATCGTCTTTGGTCCGAGCGCGCTTGGCGGAAACTTCCCGTCTGACCGCTTTACAGCATTACCAGCTATCGGTACTGCTATTGCGAACGACCAACGGAACGAAGCTCCATGGAATGCGGAAGTTCGTGGTACCATCATGACCTCTACAGGTACCATGACAGCTACCTCTTCTACGCTTGTAAACTTGACGTTTGCAAACGGTGGTTCATTGCTTGTTGGTGGTCCTGACCTCCGCTATGCAACATCATCCTTGCCGACAACTCCGGTTTCTACCTTGGCTACCTTGGTGGTTCCGAACAACACGGTGTACACTATCAACACCACACACCGCTTGGCATTTGGTGGCAATGGTGCGCTCCTCTTGGGTACAACCAACGCTACTCTTGCCTTTGGTCCATTAGTTGCTGGTATAGCTCCAAATGAAGGTGTCCTCTATGGTGAAAACCTTGGCGTACACAACAATGGTTCGTTCGACTTTAATTTTGCTGGCTCCCTTGACCTTCGCGGTACACTGCGCCAAGGTGCAGGTGGTCGCGATGAAGGTCGTATTCGAGGTATTACTGCTGGTGGTAACATTGTTATCGGTACAAGTGCTACGCTTGACCTTCGCATGCAAACATTGCGCGTTGGTGGTAATACTCCGACCCTATTCGGCTTTATCCGCGCTATTGGTACAACAGCTACTTCGTCAGTTCTTATTTTTGGTCCTGACTATGGTCGCTTCCTGAATGGTAACGTTGCTCCAGCAGGTACCATTCTGATTAACGGTAATAATGCAGACCCTGTCGGTAACATTGATACCCGTCAAGGTCGTATCAACCAAGACTTGCCGCTTTTGAACACCTCTGTTCCAAGCGTTGCTGCTAGCACGATGGGTATCGGTTTCGGTGGTACGATTATCACCTCTACTGGCTCTATCGCCGTAACAAACGGTAACCTTTCGATTTCTGGTGCACTCGAAATGGGTGGTATCTTGAATCTTGAAGGTGTAGCTGGCGGTCAGCGTACATATGCTTTCAACAACTGGGGTGCAAACTCCTTCCGCCGTACTGATGGTTCTGACGGACAGCTTCGCGCAAACCCTGATGGTTTGGGCACTGCTGTAAACAACGGCGCACGTGTGGTTCTTGGTCCTACCACGAACTTGAACACTGCAACTGTTCCGCTTTCTAACAGCCCTGCAGTATTGACCCAATACAGCTTCAACGGTGGTGTGCTTCCAGCAAACCTCTTGGGTCGCTCGAATGGTAACACTGGTGCTCCTGTCAACGGCTTGCCGATTGACGGTATTGGTACAAACCTCTTTGGTGCTACACGTGGTACAGCGCAGTTGGACATCAACGGCTCGAACTTGACCCTTTCTGGCGGTAACTTGTATATGTTCGGCGATTTGAACTTCACCGCTCTGGGTGGTGATCTTCGCATTCCAGCAGCTACACAGCTTACCATCAATGGTGGTTTTGCTCAAGCAGCTGGTCAAAATCGTGGTGTTATCACTGCAGCAAACAATACAGCAACCTTGGCATTTGCCGCGGCTGCTCGCTTGAATGGTGCTGGCGGTACATTCGACCAAACCCAAGGGGTGGTAGGTCCGCTTCAAGCAGGTAATACTCTTGATGCAAACTCACCGCAAATCGGTGGTCGTGATGGTCTTGGCTTTACTGGTACGCTTCGTCAGTTGTCGTCAAACTTCGACGAATCAGCACTTCCAGCGTATGCAGGTTCTCCAGTGAACGTAAGCCGTTCTAACCTTGGTATCTCTGGTATCACGGTAACAATCGCTTCTGCTGGTATTATCGACATGCAGAGCACACGCTCTACCATCGTCTTCCGTGCAGCAGGTTCACGTTTGAACTTGAACAATACTGGTGTTAATAGCTATTTGCCTTCATTTGCAGCAGCTATCGCGAATGGTACATTGCGTGAAGCAACAACCTCTATCATTAGCTTGCAAGCTCCAACAGGTGCTGTAGCTACACAAGCCTTTACAAGCGGTACAGTATCGTTTGGTGCTGGTTTCAATGGTGGCGTAGTTCCTGGTAACATCTTGTCTGCATATCGCTTACAAGCAGGTTCAGCATTCATCATGAACAGTAACTTGAACTTGGGTTCAGACATGTTCGTTTCAACAAACGGTACATGGAACTTCAACTCAGGTACAAACAAACTCACCCTCGGTGCAAGCAACATGACGGTTCACAGCCCGGTTCAAAATGCGAACCAAGACCGTTATTTTGTAACTGATGGTGTAGGTGTTGTAGGCTTGAATGGTATCGGTAACGTTACCTTCCCAGTTGGTCCGACATCGGCATTGTACACACCGATTAACATCGTGAACAATGCACAAGCATCGCTCTTCAGCGTTGGTGCGCGTCCGCGTACAGTAACGGTTCCGCCAGCAAACACCGGTAGCAATGCAGTGCTTGCTTCTGTGAATGCACAGTGGAACGTAACACAAAACAACAACGTTGCACAAGGTGTTGCTGTTCTTGTAAGCCCACAATGGCCGTCTTCGCTTGAAGGTGCTGGCTTCAACCGCCAAATCGCAAGCGTCAATCGCTATTCTGGTGCAACAATTGCACAAACTTCGACACCAGCTCCGGGAACACCGGTATCAGGCTTGACGAACTACTTTACTTCTACGTTGGTAGTTTCTCAAGCTGCAAATCCAGGCTTGTTGGTTAGCTCTCCGATTATCGTAACATCGCAGCCGCAACCAGCTATCAGCAGCTTCTCACCAGCATCTGGCTTCACTGGTTCAGTGATTACCATCGTTGGTCAGCGTTTCACAGGTGTTACAGCTGTCACAGGGGTAACATTTGGTGGCACACCAGCTGCGAGCTTCACCGTTTCAACAGGTGGTGATACCATCCGCGCAGTGGTTGGCTCTGGTGCAACAGGTAATGTTGTGGTAACACAAGCAGGCGGTACAGCTTCATTGGGTACATTTACCTACTTGGGTATGCCTCCAACGACACCAGTTATCACGAGTGCTCTTCCGCAACCTATCCCAGCTGGTTTGGGTGATGCGGTAGTGACTATCCGTGGTACAGGTTTTGGTCGCCTTGCTGTTCGTGTAAACGCTACTGGTTCTGGTTTGACTGGTTCTCTTATTCCGACGAGCAACTCTGACAGTGTTATTGTTGTCAACATTCCGGGTCAATTCTCCCGCAATATTGGTTCAATCACTTTGCAAGTTGTAAGCTCAGATAGAAACCCTGTTTCTACCACTGTCCCAGTAGCTGCAGCTCCGACAACTACCCTCACCGGTATTTCTCCAGCAGCAAGCACAAGCGGTAATTTGGCAGCACACACCTTAGAATTGACTGGTACCGCATTCGGTCCGCAATCAATCTTTAGCTTGAACGGTGTACCGCTCAACGTTGTTGGCTTTACCAACAATCCAAACGGCACATCAACAGCTCGCGTATTGGTTCCGGCTGGTGTAACAAGTGGCGACATCGTTGTTACCAACTTGAACAACACAACAGGTCGTATCCCGTATGCAGTGAACGGCTTGCCGCGTCCGGTGATTACAAGTGTTAATCCGCTTGCAATCCTTCCGGGTAGCCCGACAACACGTCTCACCGTTACAGGTCAGAACTTCATCCCTGGCGCAGTTGTTACCTTCAATGGTCAACCGCTCACCACGGCATCCGTAAGTGCTACCTCGATTGCATTCGACGTTCCGGCGAATCTCTTAGCGCAACCTGACTTGGCTACTATCCGCATTGTCAATCCGGATAATCAAGTTATCGGCTATCGCTTCCCGATTTCGACGACCGTACCTCCAGGCGGTTCTAACCCTCTTGCTCCGCAAGTTCCAGTTGATTCACTTGGTCGTCCGCTTTCTGGTTCAATCACACCAGCAACAACGACTGCTACTGTCCCAGCAACAGCATTCCAGCTTACCATCAATGGCTCTAACTTTAGCACTGGCACAACCGTTTCTTTGGGTGGCATTCCGCTTACAATCGTAAGTGTAACAGGCACACGCATCGTAGCGAATGTTCCCGCTTCAGCGAACGTTGCTGGTATGGCTCAGCTTCAGCTTGCTAATGGTACAGCAACCACAAACTTGCCGTACACCATTACAGGTACAGTGAATCCTCCATCTGGTGTTCCAACAGTAAGTGGTATCGCACAAAACCGCAATACAGTTGTTATCAATGGTTCTAACTTTGCTCCTGGCGCGACAGTAACATTCGGTCCGAATAATACTCCGCTCACAGTAGTTCCAGGTACAGATCGCTTGGTAGCAACCTTGCCTTCTCCGACACCAGATGGTAACTACACCGTTACAGTAACCAACCCAGGTGCTAATGGTGGTTCGGTAACTCGTCAAGTAGCAATCACCTCAGTTTCAACTGAGCGTCTTGCTGCAACACGTGTATATCCGAACCCAACCGTTGATGTTGTGAATGTTGAAGTAAATCTCGACCGTGCTTCTACGGTTGTTATCAACGTCACCAACACCCTTGGTCAGGTAGTAATGACAGTACGTACCAACGCTTCGGCTGGCTTCTTCGCGAAGTCAATCAACGTTGCGAACTTGCCGTCAGGTGCTTACACCATCGAAGTAACAGACGGTACACGTCGTTCTATCGAGAAAATCATTAAGAACTAATGATTGAGAACTAGTGAATAAGCGTGCTGCAAAGCACACTTGAGCATTAGATGGTATTTCAAAAGCCGAACTCTGGAAGGGGTTCGGCTTTTTTTTGTTATTTTTGTTGGCGAAGAGGTCATGTAGTGCATTGGTTATTAGTCATTGGTCAATTCGTCAGACGACGACAATCAACCAATGACCAATGTACTAATCAACCAATGACCAATGTACTAATTAACCAATGACTAATGCACCAATCAACCAATGACCAAACACGACTGGCTCTCCATCGCTCGCACCGTTTTTATTTCGCGGTGCATTGATACTATCGAAGAAACCGAACTTGTGCCTGCGGGCAAGGTTTTGTACCAATTCTCCTCCAAAGGACATGAACTCGCGCAAGCACTCATGGCACACGAACTGCGCCACACGCACGACGGCGCGGCAGTCTATTACCGCTCCCGTCCCTTCATGCTCGGCGTGGGGATGAGCATTCGCACCGCCTTCGCCGGACCGCTCGGCAAAGCAACAGGGCGAAGCGGCGGGCGTGATATTGGCGTTGTGCATAATCTTTCACCCGAAGGCGCGACTGACCGTGCGGCGGCAGAACGAATAACGGTACTGCCTTCGAGCGGCGATGTCGGGTCGCAATTCACACCCGCGATGGGCTGGGCGCAAGCGGCAGTGTACAGAAGCGAGGTAATGAAAGAAACCGCGTGGGAAGGCGCGTGTGGCATTTCTTTTTCGGGGGACGGCGCAGTGGCTACGAATGGCTTTTGGGCGGCTCTGGGGGCTTCTACGACGCTCAATTTGCCAATGATATTTGTGGTGGAGGATAACGGCTTTGGTATTTCCGTGCCATCGGTCTTGCAAACGCCAAATGGAAACATTGCAGAAAACTTGAAAAACTTTGGAAATCTGCTCGTGCTGGATGGTACCGGCACCGACCCTGAAGCAACCGCCGCTCTAGCAAAAAAGGCTGTCGCGCACGCACGAGCGCGGAAATCTCCTGTGTTGCTGCGTTTTGTGGTGCCGCGTTTGGTGGGGCATTCGGGCGCAGATAATCAGGCATACAAAAGCGCGAAACAACGCGCCGACGAAGAACGACGCGACCCCGTGCCGATTCTGCGTGAATTTTTACTCAAAAAGAAGTTTCTTACGAAAGCAGAATTGGCGAAATTTGAAGAAGAATGCGAGCGCGAAACCCGCACCGCCCTTGCCCTCGCCCTTGCCGATGCGGAACCTGTGCCAGAAGACGGCATAAAATATGTGTTCTCCACGCCAGAAAAGCCGCAGAGCGTTGGTGGAATGCTGGCAGAGACAGCGAAGTTGCCCGTATTTCCTCAAAGCGATGGCGCGAATGATGTCCGCTTGAACATGATTGAAGCCGTGAAGCGCGTGCTGGATGAAGAATTAAGCTGGAACCCGCGTGTATTGGTCTTTGGCGAGGATGTTGGCGTGAAAGGCGGTGTACATGGCGCGACGGTGGATTTGCAGCGTAAGCACGGCGTGGAGCGGGTCTTCGATACCTCGCTCTCGGAAGAAGGCATTATTGGGCGTTCTGTGGGAATGGCACTTGCAGGGCTTGTGCCTGTGCCAGAGATACAATTTCGTAAATACGCCGACCCAGCAATGGAGCAATTAAACGACTGTGGCACGATTCGCTGGCGCACGAATGGCGACTTTGCCGCACCAATGGTCGTGCGCATTCCCGTTGGCGTGGGCAAGCGCACTGGCGACCCTTGGCACAGCGTAAGCGGGGAAGCGGTCTTTGCGCATTCTATTGGTTGGCGCATTGCCTTTCCGTCGAATGCCCGCGACGCGGCAGGGCTGATGCGCTCTGCCTTGCGCGGCAATGACCCTACGTATTTCCTCGAACACCGCGCCCTGTTGGACACCGCACAAGGACGCGCTCTGTTTCCTGTCCAGCAAGATTTTACCATTCCTTTCGGCGTGGCGGCGCGGGTGCGCGAAGGCAAGCGAGCAAGCATTGTTGCGTGGGGCGAGATGCTGCACCGCGCCGTAGAAGCTGCGGGGCGATGTGGCGGTGATATTGACGTTCTCGACCTCCGCACCATCATTCCTTGGGACAAGGATGCCATCTACGAAAGCGTCCGCAAAACGGGACGGGTACTGGTGCTGCACGAAGACACGCATACGGCAGGCTTTGGCGGGGAAATTGCCTCATGGATTGCCGAAGAGTGTTTCACGTTCTTGGACGCGCCCGTACAACGCCTCTCCACAGCTGATTGTCCAATTGCATATCACCCAAACCTGATGAATGCTGCCGTACCGACGCTCGACGTTATTGCACAACGACTTTCTTTGTTACTTGCTTTTTAAGATTTTTATGGCATGATGTAATCCCTTACCTGCCTGATAAAATCTCTATCTTGTCGAGACAAGGCTCGCCTTGTCTCGACGTTCAAACAGCCAAATATCTACGTGTTTCCTCATCTCAAACCAACCCGCAATGAGTACCATTCTCCAAAACCACTACGTCCTTGCCGTCCACGACCTTCGAGCAAATGCTGCATTTTTTGGAAAACTTGGCTTTGAAATCACCTCCGAGCCGCCAGGCTGGATATTTGTTGAACGCGATAATTGTATGATAATGCTGGGTGATTGCCGCACGTCCATTCCCGCAGAAAATCTGGGCGACCACAGCTATTTTGGGTATTTGCTGGTGAGTGATGCGAAAGAATTTTATGAACACGTCGTGAGAAACGGCGTGGCAATTCATCACGCTCTTGCCGACAAACCATGGGGAATGCGGGAGTTTGGCGTGAAATCGCCCGAAGGACACAGGATAATGATTGGCGAAGTCCTTCAATAAAATGGATTCTTACCCAAAGAGCTTTGTGCGCACAACTTCACCTGCCAAAATCTGCATTTTCTTTCGTTGTGGTACGAAAACACGCCCTAAGAAGGGGTTGAAATCACGCTCTTCGATTTTGTAGAGAATGCCGCGATAAATCTTGCTTGCAGCCGAAATTGCATACTGCGAGGAACGCGGCAACAGCGAAATACCTTTATCTCCTTCTTCGTAGTATTCATGCGCCCTCTCGACCTGAAAGCGCATACAGTCGCGCAATTCCGGCGAAAAGCGTTCTTGCAAAATATCCTGTTCCGATACGCCAAACCGCGCCAAATCTTCTTGCGGCAGGTAAATCCGCCCCATGTTTTTATCTTCCTGCACATCGCGCAGAATGTTCGTGAGCTGCATCGCAATTCCCATTTTTTCGGCGTACTCGAAGGCGGAAGCGTCCTTGTAGCCAAGCACGCACGTCATCATCAGCCCAACAACCGATGCCACGCGATAGCAGAAAACGTAGAGGTCGTCGAAGGTTTGGTAGCGGTCAAATTCCATATCCATCGTTACGCCCTTCAGCAAATCCATTGGGTATTCAAGCGGCATGCTGCACCTGCTCATAACTGGCGCGAATGCTCGCATGACGGAGTGTTCCGATTCACCCGTGCGATGGCAAATGGTCAGTTCTTGGCGTAATGCCTCGACTTCAGCAAAAAGCTCTTCGGGCGTGCGTCCGCGTGGGGCATCAATCAAATTGTCCGCATAGCGGCAGAAGCCGTACACTGCGTAGGTTGCCCAACGTTTATCGGTGGGGAGAATACTTGCCGACACATAAAAACTTTTTGCAAAATGCGCCGTAAGATGCCGCGCATGAAGAAATGATATTTTGAGGTCGGGGTTGAGCCAGAATTTATCCATGAATGTTGTTGTGATGAGCGATAGGAAGGTAGAAAAAGAAAAGGAGGGCTTTCGCAAATGGCGCAAACAAGAGTGTCTGCGCTCTTTGTACACGACAAAACTTCTTCAGCAGTGGCACAGACATTCTTGTCTGTGAGTGTTGGTGCGGGATTCAGGTGAGAAACACAGACAGGAATGTCTGTGCCACTGAAGCCTGATTCTACGAGCTTTTCAGAGGTTTTGTCGTGTACAAAGGTCTGCGCTACCATTAAACATAGATTTCATGGGGCTTCAGTAGGGCAGACACTCTTGTCTGCCTTCATGCAACGAGCCGTTTACGAAAGCCCTAAAAAGAAAGAAAAATGTGCCTCAAAGCGTGTATTGGTGGTGCTTTTCGTGCATCTGTATTGTTCAAGCGTGTGCGCTTGGCAAATCTACAAAAAAGCGTGCGCCATTGCCGAGTGTGGATTCGCACCACACCTTGCCGTTCATAGATTCCACCATTTGCTTGACAATGCTCAAGCCCAGACCAGTGCTGTGTTCTCCAGCAGTTGGGCGAGCGGAAAGACGGGCAAATTTACCAAATAATTTTTGCATATCATCTTCCGAAAGTCCCGGACCTTCGTCGCGGACTTCGATGCGTATGCTGGCATTATCGGCAGTGCGTACCATCACAAAAACATTTTTGCCTTTCGGTGAATACTTTATTGCATTGGAAACGAGGTTTTCCAGCACTTGCGTCAAGCGTTGCTCGTCTGCCACAGCCCGCATCTCTTCTTGCTCTGGCAGAAATTGAAGCTGAATTTCTTTTGCTTCGGCGCGTTCTTGATACATTTCTACCGTCATGGAAACAATCGGTAAAATATCAAAATGCACTAAGCTGAGAGGCGCGGCGGTTGCTTCGCTCCGATACGCATCCAAAATATTCTTCACCAAATCGCCCATTCGCGCACTGATGATGCCCATTTGCTTGATAATGCGTTGCCGCGTTTCCTCCTCTGCTGTTGGCGAGGCGAGAATTTCCGTCAAGCCAGCAAGCGCACTAATGGGATTTTTCAAATCATGCGCGACAATGCTGATAATTTCAGATTTTTCCGTGTTCAGAGTGTTCAACTCCTGATTCCGCGCTGCAAGGTCGCCAATGACGGTTTGTAAATCACGGTTGGCAGCGTGTACCTGTTCTGAAACTCGCTCCAATTCTCGATACGCATTCGCATTGGACAATGCTGAGGTGATAAAGGGAATAATGGTGCGCAGGAAATTCAACCGATGTTCCGTGAAATACTGCGCCTCATAGCTCTGCGCACTCGCAACACCGATGAGCTTACCAGAAGCCTGAATAAGGGGAAAATACACAAGCGAGGCGGGCGAGGCACCATGCAGAGCGGATTGCTGAAAATCATCCACAAGCACCATTTCACGACGTTCTACGCACTGCACCGCAGCACGCTCGCGCTCTTTCATGGACAAAATGTAGTTTGGAAGAATAACCCGATTTTCAATCGTCAGCGTATATTCAATTTCTTCGCGTGCTTCAGAATACGTTCCCACAACGACAATCGGCGCATTGATGACGCGGTTGATGTCGTCGTACAAACTGAGACCAATGCCGTTCAAATCGAGTGTGGAGGTGATTTTTTGTCCAATCGCACTGAGAACTTTCACGCTGTTGTAGGCTTCTTCGAGCATCTGTGCGTTGTCTTCGGAAATGAGCTTGGCGGTTTCGAGCTGGATGTTGTTTTCGCGCAGAAGTTCGTTTGTGTGTTGGATTTTCAATGCCTGTTCCTGCACAAGAGCTTTTTGCCGCATAATTTCTGCCTTCGCCTGCCGCTCTTGGCGAATATTACGATAGAATTGGGCAGCAATGATACCAATCAACACAAGACCAATACTGAGCGCAATGATGATGATACGCTGGCGTTCTTTATCTTTTTCCAAAAGCAGTATTTGTCCCTCTTTTTTGCGCATTTCGAGGTCGGTTTGCTGCAAGGCAAAATTATTACGAATGTTGGTTTGATAAATAGAATCTTGGTACAATGCCGCCAAATGTTCGTATTTATGCGCTTCTTGGAACTTTCCCATTGCCGCATACGAATCACCCAACGCCTTATACGCGCTGCGGATTTGCGCTTTTTCTCGCCGCCCTTGCGCCATGCCGAGCGCAAGCATGCTGTATTCTACTGCTCGCGGGGCATCGTTCAGAGCGAGGTACAATCGGGCAAGGCTGGTGTAATTGAAAATAATGGTGCGTTCGTGATTGAGCTGTTGTGCATATAAAAGCGAAAGCTGTAATGCCTCCAACGCCTCATATTTCCTGCCCTCAGCAAGAGAGCATTCGCCAAGATTATTCAGATTGATGGCAAGATTGAGCGTGTCGCGCTGACGTGTGAAGTACGACATCGTTTTTTGCACGTATTCACGCCCTTTTGCAGCATTTCCCAGTAAACGATAATCAATACCAAGCTCTTGATATACATCCATAATCACGGTGCTATCTAAGGTTTTATCGGCTTCGTAGGCTTTTTGAGCAAAAGAAAATGCCCGCAAATGTTCCTCCAATGAACGCTCGTAGCTGCTCACGGCACGAAAAAGAGTACCTTTGTATTGAATCAGTTGTGCGCTCGGAAGGGCGAGATTGCTCATTTCGGCAACTTTTTGTCCCTGCAAATATGCCTCCATTGCTGCTGCATAATCGCCCTCAATGTGCCGCAGCCAACCCAAAATACGATAGCCACGTGCTATTCCTGTGGGATACTCCAACTGCTCAGAAAGGCGAATTGCTTGCGTGGCAAATTCTACGCCAACTGTTGTATTCACGGTGCGGTACGCGTTGGCAAGTTCATACAACGCATCGGCAAGTTCTGTGCTGCCCTGTTTTGCTTCCCCGCGTACCTGCTCTACGCGCCGCGTCAGCGAATCCAAGCGCGTATCGGCATATATGTACGTCGTGATTGCTGCTTGCACAAGAAATACCAACAGTATTCGTGTTACAGGCTGGAACAAACGAGAGAATGAAGTGTGTGAAAAGAAATGTCGCAGAAACGGCATAAAAACGAGATTTGCAATTGGAAATGGAAGGGTAGGGAGCAAGGAAAAGCCAAATCAAGAAGCGGGAACACTTGTCCTCTCGCCTTTCTCTCTTTGCACCGTACACAAGCGGGTAATTTAGCAAAAAGTTTGTATTTTACGGGTGTTGATTTCGCTTTTGTGAAATTTTCCCCGCTTTTCGCTCGCGGCAGCGCACGCTATCACGGTTCTTTCTCACTCCTTCACTGTATTTGAATAAAAATCTTCATGAAAATCTTGATGAAATCCTTGATGAAATCTACCAAAACAACATTCCTTCTTCTTGCAGCTCTCTTTGCCAGCATGTATGCGATTTCGGCGTGTTCCTTCTCTTTGCCGAAGCTCTTTTCTTCCTTGTTCAAAAATGCACCCAAAACCGTAACCAATGCGAAACCCATTCCTGAATTTACGACTGTTTCGTACAAGGATTCCGCCGCCGTGCGCTTTCTCGTCGTCGGCGATTGGGGAACAGGCTCTGGCTTTCAAAAGCGTGTTGCTGACCAAATGTGCCTGAAAGCCGCATCAGAACGTGCAGAGTTTGTCATTAGCACGGGCGATAACATTTACAATCGCGGCGTAGATTCCCTCAACGACCCGCAATGGAAAACGAAATTTGAAGATATCTATGCGTGCGATGCTCTACAAATCCCGTGGTACGCGGTCTTGGGCAATCACGACCATCGCGGCAACATTCAAGCGCAGATTGATTACCACGCCAAAAGTCCGCGTTGGAATATGCCCGCCCGCTATTACACCTTCCGCAAAACCGCATCAAATGGCGTTTTCATAGACTTCTTTGCAATTGATACCGACCCGCTCATCACCGCGAACTGGGACTTCTGCACCGAGCAGGAACGCTGGCTAAAAGCGGCATTGCAGAAATCCGATGCCAGATGGAAAATCGTTGTCGGACACCATATGGTGCGCTCCTATGGCGGTTACGGCGACCAGCAAATTCTGATAGACCGCATAAAACCACTCTTGGATGAATTCAAAGTGGATTTGTACATGAACGGACACGACCACGATATTCAATACATTAAAAATCCTACCGATGCGTTTTACTGCTTAGTATCTGGCGGCGGCGGCGAAGGACGCGACACGGGTTACGGCGACCACACAATTTTTGCCATGACAAATGGCGGATTTAATTATATTGCAGTTTCTGAATCGCATTTGTATTGCGAATTTATCAACATCGAAGGCAAAACGCTCTTCGCTACGCGTATTTCCAAGCTCCAAACCAAAGGCTAGCATTTATTGAATCTTGTTCCTCCGAAGCTCATTCCCTCGCTCAGATGCAGCACCAATACACGCTTGCAGAGCTTTTGAATGCGCCCCGAACCAACTCAATTTATTCTTGTTGTATTTTCTATGGAGTTACGAATGCTCAAGCCTTGTGTTTTGCTGTCTCGCAGTGCTGTTTTTTCTTCTGCTTCTGCTGCAAAAATATCTGCCGCAGAAATATCTGCTTCAGCAACATTGTTGTTCTCGCCCGCAACCGCATTATTCCTCGCTGTTTTCGCTGTTTTTTCTTCCGCTAGTTTTGCACAAACTTCTTCGCTCGGTACGCCGCAATTCGGTACGCCGCAATTCGGTAGTTATTCTTTTTTGCGCAATGATGCCGGAGCGCGTGCTGCTGCGCTTGGTGGCGCGTTTGTGGCAATTCACGACGACCCCGCTGCGGTGTTTTACAATCCCGCCGCCATTGCCAGCGCGGAGGAGAATCAAATTCACGCAACATTTTTCAAGCACGTTGCAGATGTCAATTCTGGTTTTTTTGTGTACAATACTTCGCTGAAAGGTTTGGGTGTAAGCTCAAACTCCTCATTGGCACAAGGTTCTGTGGCAATCAGCGCGAACTACGTAAACTACGGGCAATTTGCACGTACCGACCGCAACGGCACGAGTTCTGGCGCGAATTTCGGCGGCGGCGACCTCGCTCTTGCTGCCACCTACGCAAACCAGCTTGATTCTACTTGGTTTTACGGCGTTTCGGTGAAATACATCAATAGCCGCTTGGATAATGTTTCAACGGGCGCAGTTGCGGTAGATGCTGGCATGCTGTATCGTATTCCAAAAGCAAATGTGAATATCGGTGTGTCGGTGTTGCATGCGGGAACGCAAGTCGCCTCGCTCGGCACCACGCCCGACCGCTTGCCGATAGATGTGCGCCTTGGCGTAAATCATCGCTTGCGGGGCTTGCCACTCCTCATCAATGCGTCCTTTGCTCGCTTGGCGGATTCTACGGCAACCTTGCCAGAACGTTTTTTGAATTTTCAAATTGGTGGGGAATTTTACTTTGGTCAAGCAGTGCGCGTGCGTATTGGCTATGACAACCAGCGTCGGCGCGAGCTTTCACCAGAGGCACAGCCCCGTTTTACGGGCTTCAATGCGGGTGTAGGCGTGGCATTGCCGAATCTTGGTGTGGATTACGCGCTCAGTATTGTTGGCATGCCCGGAATAGTGCATCGCGTCTCGCTTTTGCTGAAAATGTAAGATTGAAAAGGTAAGATTGAAAAGGTAAGATTGAAAAGGTAAGATTGAAAAAGAAAAGTATGGTGAGGCTTTTTTATCAATAATAATCATCCAATCCTATGAACCTCAATGATATAAACCCCAGCACCGACGCGCTCTTGCAGGATAATTCTCTTCAAGCAAAAACGCAGCCCGCACTTGAAATTGGCGCAGAAACCACGCTTGAAGCGGTTGGCAGCGTCATAGATACAGGACTTGATATAGTGTCATCAGATGTCGCAGAAGGCGCACTAGAAGTGGCTTCCACGCTCCTTAGCGAATCAGGCGAGCTTTTGGCATCGCTTGGCGAAGGTGTCCTTTCCGTAATCGGTGAAATTTTATCGTAATATTATCGTAATATTATCGTAAATACTGTAAAAGTAAAAAGCCTCAACGCTAGATTACATCAAGCGTTGAGGCTTTTTTATTTCCATCTTTTGTACACGATAAAATCTCTGAGAAGCTCATACAATCAGGCTTCTGTGGCTTGAGACTTCTTATTTGTGTTTATCGCTTGAAACCCTCACTAAATACTCACAGACAAGAATAGAGTTTATCTCGAATAAGGTTTTTAGAGTTTTGGAGCAAGGCAGCATGCTGCCTTGTTTAGTAAAAAAGTCTATTCGGAATAAAGTCTAATGTCTGTGCCACTACTGAAGAAATTTTGTCGTGTACTCAGAGTTTCATCCTTCAGATTTCATACTTCATCCTTTTCTTCTCACTTCCGCACCGTTACGCGCTCGGTAAGGATTGCATTCGGCGCGGTCATCACAAGAAAATAGGTGCCAGAGGGAACGTCCTGCAACGGCATGGAAAGCACGTATTCACCTGCTTGGTGTTCCGATTGTACCAGCCTTTTTACCACATTTCCCAGCACATTTACGAGCGAAATTTCCACAAAGCCATCTTCGCGCACGGTGTAATTCAGCGAGGCACCATCGTGTGCGGGATTCGGTGCAATTGCTGTCATGCGATTCGCTTTTGCTGTGGTTGTAAGCCGCTTCCCACCTGCAATGCAGGCTTGCGCCCTGAAGAGACCATTTTGTACGTCTTCCAGAAATGCCTGTTTTGACCCCACATATCGCCGAAGCGTGTCTATGCCCCAGCGCACCTCTTCCAGTTCAATGAGGCTTGAATCCACGTCGCCCGACACCGAAGCGCAGGTGATTCTGAGAAATACGCCCGTGCGCTGAAATTCTTCTACTAAGGTTCGGTCGCCCACGCGGGCGAGCGGGAAGTACGGAATGCTCACGCGGTGCAGACGCGAGCGCGTATCAAGGTTGCGCACCGTGTAGGCGGCTGCGCTTTGCACGAGCGACAACACTTGCGAACTCATGCGCAAAGATGCCGAAAACGCAAGCGGCAAGCCATTCACTTCATTTAACCTAATAAGGTCTCCTGCTGCTTTCGTGGAATCAAGAAAGTACAACTCCAGCGTCGTGCGACCGCCAGGCGC
Organism: Ignavibacteria bacterium; assembly: GCA_013298775.1. Lineage (GTDB taxonomy): Bacteria > Bacteroidota > Ignavibacteria > Kapaibacteriales > UBA4661 > PH2015. Next base: position 42,620 of record JAAFIV010000004.1, read on the forward strand.
GACCGAATCTTGTCCCCGTGCTGGACGCACTCCTACGCGCAAACTCACATCACCCAGACTAACCATCGTTTGCGGGCGTTGCTCGCGCACAAAGACGGTGAGTGGCGCGAGAAGCGTATCTTTGAATTGGTCGAGAATAGTGGTGCCATTGGTGGAAAGCCGCTCCACATCTACGAAGTAGCGGAGCGTATTGGTGAAATTGCCTGTGCCAGTGGGATTGCAGCGAATAATCACCGCCGTTGTGTCGTTGCCGCCAACGTAGAACGGACGCTGCGCCGAAAGCTGCTCCACGCTGAAACCTGTGGCTTTATTCACAAACTCCGCGCCCGTCACGCTCATGCGCGTAAAATTATCGCCGCGATTCAGCACCAATGCTATACTTTGCGCTGTTTTGCCAAAGCGAATCGTATCCATGTTGATTGGCAAAACTTTTACTGGCGTGCCGCGCCCTAGCAGCAAATCCGCCAGACGCAGTGTGTCTTCTCGCCCGATGGCATTGATGTAGCGAATGCTGACATTTGCTTTTTTGTCGCCAATGCTGCGCGGCGCGAACCGAAGGCTATCCAAAATAATCGTCTGCCCTGCAAGCAGCCTCAAACCTCGAATGTCGAGCGGAATGCGGAAACTGACTTCGTTGTCATTACCCTCAACATCGCGTAAAATCAATTCATTCGGGGTGAGATTAGTCAGAAACGCCCGTCCGATGCTGGATTCACCCAACACAACATTGCCAAAATTAACCGTACTCATCGCAATAGCAGTTCCGGGCGATGCAGTAACGAAGCGACCTGCAAGCGACCAAGGGCTGGTAATACCGATGCCGTTGATTGCCTGTACGCGCCAGTAGTATTGCACAAGTGGCTGCAAGCCGCTCACCATACCTGTTACAACGCGCTGCGTCGTATCGGCAAAGCGCACGGTTGCGCTGGTGAGAATATCCGCAAAGTCGCGCCGTTCCGCCACTTGCACGAGATATTCTACGGCATTGTCCACGCGTGTCCATTGCAGTGTGGGTGCGAAAGCAATAAATCGTGCGTCTTGCTGTGGAAATACCAGCTCTGGTGCTTGTGTGGGCGGGCGCGGCGGCACTGGCAACACGCGCACAGGGCGCGAAACAAGGCGCAGTCTGTCCATGATAGTATTTGTTACGACGCAAACATAGCTGCCCGTGTCGCGAGCGGTGAAGGACTCCACGCGAAAGGCGACCGTTGCTGAGGTTGGGCGCACTTCCGCGCCGTTTTTGAACCATTGATACTGATTTGCTCGCCCTGTGACGGCAATGCTTATTTCAAAGGGATTGCCAATCACGACGCTGGTGTCGCGAGCCGCACCAATACTATCTTGCGGGGCATAAATGAAGTTCGGAATAAAGGCATTGTTTTGTAAATCGCCAAATTGCAAACGATTTCCCTGCGCAAACAGCGTGGAAACAATGGACGGCGAAGTAAAGCCTGGAATGTTCGTAAAACGGTTGTACGACAGCCCCAGCGTTTGCAGTGAGCGGGCTTGGCGGAATTGCGCGGGAAGCGTTCCTGAAAAACTATTGCTGTCCAGATAGAGTGTTTGCAAGCTGTCGAGCGTGGCAAGCCCTTGTGGAATCTCGCCCGTGAACTGATTGTTACGCAGAGCGAGAAATTTCAAGCGTCTCAAATTGCCGATGCCACTTGGTACGGTGCCAGAGAGCTGATTCCGTCCCACGTCCAGTGTTTGCAGGTTCGTAAGGCGAGAAATGATGCCGCTTATGTTCGAGCCGCGTAGTTGGTTGTTGTCCAAGCGCAATTCTTCCAAATTGCCCAAACTGCCGATAGATGCTGGCACGTCGCCCGTTAGCCTGTTGCCATTCAACCACAGAAAACGCAAATTCGGTGTTGCAAAGGCTTGTGTTTGCTGGTCTTTCGGGGAATTCTGCTGTGCGGTGGCATTGACAAAGTTTACCGCCATTGCCCCAAAGCCGCTTGGAATCTCGCCCGTCAGCTCGTTGCGGTCGAGGTAGAGTGCTTGAAGGTTGGTTAAATTCGTTAATTCTGCGGGAATTGTTCCCGTCAAACGATTTTCGCCCAGCCCGAGCGAGCGCAAGCGTGAAAGCGTTCCTAAGCAGGATGGAATCTCGCCTGTGAAGCCATTTTGCCGTAGGTTCAATTCTTCCAAACTACCAAGTCCGCACAGTATGGCAGGAATGCGCCCCGTGAGGCGGTTGCGGTCTGCCACCAGCACACGCAAGCGGGAGAGCGCACCAATGCTATCGCTCAGGCTACCCGTGAACTGATTCCCGCCGATGCGCACTTCTTCAAGCGAGGTCAAACGCTGAATCCACGCGGGAAATGCGCCCGTGATGGCGTTGTCGGTCAAGTCCAACACGCGCAAACCCTGTAATTCCGCCAGTGCTTCGGGAATTATTCCGCGCAAATTGTTTTCTGGTAAGCGTATTTGCGTAATGCGATTATTTTCGATGGTGATACCCGCCCAATCCCGCACAGGGTCTGCCGAGAGCCAACGATTGGTGGCGCGATTTGTCCAGCTTGCGCCGCCCAAACTATCGTACAAGGTGCGTACAATGGCGGTTTCAAACTCTAATTGCGTCAGCACTTGCAATTCCTGCGGCGATGTCGCACCGCCCCGCGAACCTGAAACCCGCACAAAACCTGACGAGCCACTGCCAAGTTGCGCAATGATGACGCTATCGGATTGCACAAAAAAGTTCAGCGCGGGCGTTGTCCCAAAAATGACTGATGAAATGCTCGTTAAATTGCCGCCGCGCAGTGTAACGGTGCCACCTGTAACCGTGAACGGCGGTTGAATGCTCGTCAGATACGGCGACGGAATGACGGTTACGATGATGGAAGAAGTCGTCGCGCCGCCAATGGTGGTAAGTGCAAGTGTTCCCGTTGTTGAGGTTCGTGTAACGCGCACAACGAGTTCGGTGGAGGAAATGGACTGCACCAATTCCGCGCGACCGCCGCCAATACTGACTTCGCGGACACCCGTCAAGAATTGCCCGCGCACATTTACGAGCGAACCAAAGGTTGCGCGTGATGGCTCAACGCTTGTAATGACGGGTTGTACAGCTGCCACGAGGAAGGACGCGCTGGAAGTAAATGTGCCGTTTGCTGTGGTGACAATCACCGCTCCGCGCACGGCTCTCGGCGGGATTGCGCCAACAACGGCAAGCATTTGCGTCGTGGAAATCACGCGCACATCTCGCGCTGGAACGCCGACAATCGTTACCGTTGCATCGCTTGTGAAATTGCGCCCAATAATTTCCACGAGCGTTCCCGACGTGCCGAAACTTGGCGTAAAACCTGTGATGCCGACAAATGGTTGTACTTCAAAAGTAGTGCGAGACACCGCCAAACCGCCAGGCGTTTCAAGACGCACCTGCGCATTGGTTACATTGATGGGAATCTGCACCGTTGCTTGTGTTTGAGACAAGACCTGTAAATTTGCTCCGGTAATTGCACCAAACGTTGCCCGCGTCGCGTACAAGAAATGGTCGCCCGTAAGCACCACTGTTGTTCCACCAACTGCCTCCGCGATAGGCGTACCACGTTCATCCGTGATGCGGCTTAAAATCGGTGGTGGCGTAACGAAGAAGATAGTTGCAGAAGTGGCGCGTCCGGCGGGCGTTACAATCGTGATATTGCCCGTTGTGCCAGGACCAAGTACCACGCTCACTGTTGTTGTATTATTCACCGTGTGAGATTCTACGCGGACTCCACCGAAAAAGACTGTATCTACGACGCTCAGATTCGCGCCCGTAATGCGCACAATTCCTCGCACGGGACCAGCAAGGGGAAAATATTCTGTGATAGTCGGTACGCCAAACCACGAAAAACTGCTTGTGGTCGTCGCTACGCCGCCCGCCGTGCCGACGCGGATTGCGCCCGTTACATCTTGGTTTGGGCAGCGCACTTGAATGAGAGAATCCGTGCGCGTCAGCACAGGCATTAACACACCGCCAAAGCTGACAGTTGCTGCGCTGGAGATGTATCGTCCGCGAATGGTAACGAGCGTATTATTTCCGCCACGCACGGGCGAAACTGCGGTAATGACTGGCGCAGGAGCGTATGCAAATGTTGTGGGCGAAAACGCAGTGCCACCCAGCGCGACCACGCTCACACGCCCCGTAGCCCCCGCACCAACAATGGCGCGGACTTGCGTGGGGCTGAGTTGCTGAAAACTCGTCGCGGGAATGGTACCAAAAAATACTTGTGTAACGTCGGTAAAATTTGAGCCAGTAATTGTTGCGGTTGTTCCCATCGTACCTTCATTCGGCTCGACGCGAGTAATGGTCGGGATGGGAGAGGAATTCGACACCGCAAAAAAGCGGGGATTCACACCAACAACCGTATAAAAATTACTCGATAAAAACGTGCTGATAAGCTGCGCACCAAGAAGCTGATACGGTGAATTCTGCGCACTATTCGCCATTGCAAATTGATTCGTTGCTACAAAGGGCGGAGTGGTGCGGTCGCTGCTAATGCGGGCGCGGGTGTAATCGCCCACCGTGCCTTGGTCAATGCGCCAAAAGTAATTTTCTAAGGATTGAATACCCGCCGAAACGGAGCTTGTTGTCGCGGTGTTGTATGCCTCTATTTCCAGCACTGGTGCGCCCGCACCCGTTGTTGCATCGTTGATGGTAAGCGGATAATACGTGCCGCCCTTGCCGACAGGAAAAAAAATGGGAAATGCAGTCATGGTGGCTGATGGAATGGCACGGCGCAGAGCGCATTGCACAAACGACCGAATAGAGCCGCCGAGCAAGCCATTGACATTATTCAAGGTAATGCGGAAACTCCCCGCAGTAGCGATATTTCCTTGCTGCAAGGACAATGTGCCTGTATTACTGAATGGTACGTCTGTCCCCAACGTGAGTGTTTGCGAGGGTCTGTCCATTGTGAGTCCATTCAGCGCAAAGGCTGAGTTCCAGCGAAAATTGCCAGAAAGCACACTGGTACTTGCTCCATTGATGGTGATGCGTCCGCCACCATTGGCATCGTCGCTAAAAGCAGCATCGGTGGTTAAATTCACGGGACCGTTCAAAATCAAGGTAAATGAGCCAATATCGAACTTGGAAGCAAGCGTGAGTGCGCCTTGCAGCGTGAGTGCGCCACTCATCGAAACGGTGCCGTTGGGATTGTTCAATTCTACTGAACCCAGCATCGTTGCTGGTACTTCCGCCGTTGTGAGCGCACGCGCTACTGCCGAGCCAACATACACAAAGCGAGCATTCGCGCCAGCATACGATATAGAATTTGCCGTGCCGCTAATGCTTGCATTGCCTTCGCAGCGCACCGTTCCGCCATTTGCAACGGTAATTGTGCCAGTATTATTCAAATTAAACGTGCCGCCAGTGAGCAAAAGCGTATTTGTCGCGCCGATGACGATAGTGCCAGAGTTTGTGCCGCCTGTATTGTTGATAGTCAGCGTCGTTGTGCCTGTTGCAAGGCGCAGCGTTCCAGCAAGCGTGGAAAGCGTTTGCACCCGCAGATTTGTGGTGAGGTCGAGGACGACTCCCGTGCGATTGAGCTGTAAGGTGTTCAATTCCTCCATCCCAGTAACAAAGCGGAGTGCGCCCAAAATCGTACCGACGTTATTCACAAAAAAATTCGATGCCAGCGTTCCGCCCCATTGACCATTCAAAATGAGCGGACCATCAAAACTGGCGGTTTGTCCGCTTAAATTGATGGTTGCGTTTGTTTGCAATTCAAACGTGACATTCGCGCCAACAAACAAGGCTGTACCAAGCGTTGCGGTTCGTCCGGTGGGGAAAACGAAAAGGTCGCTGGCAGAAAAAAAGTTTGGTGCCGCCGCACCACCACCCATAAGAACGGTGTTCCAATTGGCAGGATTTGAGGGGTCGCCTGTTTGGTAAAAATACGTCGCGGCTCGAAGCGAAGGCGCACCAATACTCACATTGAGCAGCATTGCGCACGAGCAACACAGCAACAGCAAGCGAATCTGCCGCATGGCGTAAAGTATTGCATGCGTCATTGTGCTGAAGGGTGCTGAACGCCAAGCGCAGAGCGCGTTGGGGAACGTGGTGCGAAGCGGAGAACGAGAATCAAGGACAAGCATAATAATATTCGAGAAAAATCGAAAAGAACGATTGGAAATGGAGGTATCATCAAGCATTTGCAATCACAATGAGACAAGAACCTGTCTCTTTTTTGCAAGGTGTTGTGCGCTCTGCTGATGTATTTTCACACATCTTTCTGCGGTGAAATTACGAAAGAAATTGCCGTAAAGCAAGGTTTTATGCCGTTGTAAGAATTGACCACACAGGGCAAAATATCCTGCCGAACGATACTCTCGCCGCAAAACATCAACATTGCTGCAAAAATCGTACCGTTTGCTCAAGATTTTGTTGGGCGTGTGGTGAAAGAGAATTCCCCTATGTATTCTTTCATTGTTCCTTCCTCTTTTTTCTGAAACAACTCTTCTTTTGAAGTTTAGATGAAATTGCCCGTTCTCGCCCTCATCCCCCGCCTTCTCCCAGAGGGAGAAGGAGCTAAGACGAAGAATATCAAACGCTTCTGAAGCCCTCTCCCTCTGGGAGAGGGTTGGGTGAGGGCAAGCGCAGAAGTAAGATTTTATGCGTTTCGCAGAATTGTATCTCAACCTCAATCTTCTTGGAACAACAGCGAAAAATGCGTAGATTCTTTGATTCACGATGTACGTTCTCGTTATCTTTTTCACCGTATTGATGCCGTCAATGCCCCACTTTACGCATCTTACAATGGTTTTTACGCTTTTGTGCCAGAGCATTTTTTGTACCATTTTCTACAAAAAGAGCTTACGTGCAGCATGGATACTTGCTTTGTACCTAGAAGCAAGTATTCATGCGCCATTTGCCATTGCACAAGTAAATACGCAAAAAGATACACAGAACGAGACGCGAGAAATGACGCAGGGAACACCGCACGCTGCTGTACCATTTCCCACAACATTTGTCCATTATTCCGTTGAGCAAGGATTGTCGCAAAGTAGCGTATTTACAAGTCTGCAAGACCATTTCGGGTTTATGTGGTTCGGTACGCAAGACGGCTTGAATCGTTTCGATGGATATTCTTTTCGGGTCTATCGCGCTCATCTTGGCGATACGACGGCACTTGTGGGGAATTCGATTGCGGCATTGTACGAAGGGCGTTCAGGGCAGTTGTGGGTGCAAACAAACAACGGTCTGTGCTTGTACAATCGCGCAAAAGAAACATTTTCCCTTGTGCCTCTGCCTACAAACCGCATCAATGCTTTGCTGGAAGATAATCGCGGTGTGTTGTGGATTGCGACCGAGCAGGGAGTATTTCGCTATACCAATGCTGAACGCCGCGTAGAATCATGCTTCGCCGAAGCCGCATCCTCTCTTGCCAATGACAGTACCGGCACGATATGGATAGGAACACATCGTGGACTTTTTTTCTGCAACGAGCTTCAACGCTCACCAGTCGTCATTCAAAAACACACCACCACGCCGAAAACCGAGATTTTTACACTCCTTGCTACACGCAATACGTTGTGGATTGCCTCAGCGCAAGGATTGATGGAGCTTCGCGGGAATTCTACGCTGTCAAATTCTACGCTGTCAAATTCTACATTGACAAACTCCGTGCCAACGCTATATCATCCCGAAGCAGCACTGCCGCCTGAACTCCGCACAAATGCTCGTATTCGGGAGCTACGACGTGATAGGAGTGATTGCTTGTGGATACGCTATTCAAATGCCGTTGTGCGATGGAAGGTTGTCTCTCAAACCTCGCGTGGATATTCTTCTCGTGAGCATTCATATCATTCAGAAGTAGCATTACAACTGAGTTCGAGCGTAGTTTCGTGCTTGAGCGAAGATGCTCATGGGCGGATGTGGATTGGCACAACAGATGGGCTGTATATTTTCGCCAATAACCGCTTGGATGCTGTTCCCGTGCGGTCTTCGCAGGAATTTGGCTTGCAAGAAGGTCTCATTCGCTCGCTGTACTCCGACCGCACCGGAGCGATGTGGATTGGGCTAAACGTCGGTGGATTGCAGCTTTGGCACAGGTCGCGCCAGAAATTTACCGCGATTCGGCGCGATGAAATGACCACGCAGACGCTTGTCGGACCAAGTGTGCGGGCGTTTGCAAATGGCAGCAAGCCGCATGAATACTGGATTGCAACGGAAAATGGCTTGAATTATTGGTCGAAACAAACCAACGCATGGAAAACGTATCGTGCCGATGAGAATAATGGGCTACAAAAGATAACGACCAAGACTACCTCGAAAGCGAGGAACAATGCGGCTTCTACGCTTCCTTTTTCTCAACTTCGCGCTCTGTACCGCGCACCAAACGGTATGCTCTGGATAGGCACCTACGGTGGCGGCTTGGTGTCGTTCAACCCAGCAACGGAGCGGTTTACAAGCTATTCGTATAATCCCACCGACAAGCGTGGCATTGCAAGTGAACAAGTGCGTGTGATTTTCCCCGATACTGCACGAAACTTGCTTTTCTTAGGACATTATCGTTCTGTGATTGGCACTGCGCCGTTTAATGGTGGCATTACCGTTTGGCAAACACCACTGACCCGCACGTCGTCCTTCCAGACCGCACAAGAGCAGGCGGTACGCCACTATCTTGCTTCGTCTGCGACGACAACCACGCTTCCATCGCAAGAACTTTCTTCACAAAATACACTCTCAAGCAACGAAGTACGCTCGTTCCACCGTGATGCAAAAGGACGCTTGTGGATTGGTACGCATGGCGGCGGGCTGAATTGCTTGGACGAGCGCACGGGGACAGTACGCCATTTTCTCTCGAATGACAAGGACTCATCGGCACTCAGCGGCAATAGTGTTACGAGTATTTGCGATGCCGATAGCGGGAAATTATGGGTTTCAACGACGTTTGGTTTAAACAAATTCGACCCCGAAAGCGGCACAGCAACACGCTTCACCGTGCGCGATGGTCTTGCGAATGATTTTATTTACGGCATGCTCCCCGACGCGCACGGTAATCTCTGGCTTAGTACCAATCACGGTTTGTCGCGGTTTTCACCCTCCACACGCACGTTTCGTAATTACGATGCCGACGACGGTTTGCAAAGCGACGAGTTCAATTCAGGCGCGTATTTCCTGAATGCGGCGGGAGAAATGATGTTTGGCGGTGTACATGGATTCAATGTCTTTCATCCCGACAGCATTGCAGATGCTCCTGAGCCAATAACCATGCGCCTTACAGACTTTTCTGCGCTCAATATTCCTGTGCCTTTGGATAGTGCGTTGCAGGAATATCGCGAGCTGACATTACCATACTCGAAGAATGCTTTTTCACTGGAATTTTCGCCGCTTGAGTACAGCAATATTCGCAAAATTCGGTATGCGTATAAGCTCGTGGGAGTTGATAAAGACTGGATTTTCTCTGGTGCGCGGCGATTTGCATCGTACAGCGAACTAGAGCCGGGAACGTATCAATTCTACGTGCAAGCCTCTCGCGAAAATGGTTCGTTTGCTCTGGAAGCCGCACCAATGCTTGTGCAAATTGTCATTACTCCGCCATTTTGGAAAACGTGGTGGTTTCGTGCTTGCTGTGGATTCCTACTTTTTGTGAGTATCTGGGCTGCATACAAAGGGCGTATTCGCGTCATTCAGCGTCAGAAGCGAGAATTGGAGCGGCTTGTGCAGCAGCGCACGCAGGAATTGGAATCGGCAAATATTGAACTTCAATCCGCCAGTGAAGAGATTACGCGGCAGAACGATATTTTGCAAGAACAAACGGTGCAGGTGGAACTGAGCAATTCCGAGCTTGCCGAAGCAAATGCGCAGCTTGCCACGATGAACACTCGCTTGCAATCGCTCAACCAACGCAAGAATGAGCTTGTTGGGATGGTTGCGCACGACCTCCGCAACCCGCTTACAAGCATCATTATGAGTGCAGAGCTGATTGCACGGGCATTTGAGAAGATGTCGCACGAAAAAGTAAAGGACACGGCACTGAAAGTAAAAGGCTCTGCCGAGCGCATGAATGCTATCATTGCCGATGTGTTAAACGTTGAAGCGGTTGAAGCGGGGACGTTACAGTTTCGCATTGAAACCGTGAATGGAAGCCGTCTTGCAGCAAATATTGTCGAAGAATACCGTTCGCGTGGCGCAGCAAAGGGTATTACGCTACATTTTGCATCCTCCACCCCAGATGTGATGCTGTCTGCAGACGAGCGTGCAACGCATCAAGTTATCGAAAATATTGTTTCCAATGCGATAAAATACTCCCCTTCCCAGTCCAATGTGTGGGTACGTGTGGACATTGACCATGAACAAATACTCACGCAAGAAATCATCAGGCAAGAAACAACCGCGCACGAAGTACCTTCCCAAGAAGTACCTCCCCAAGAAGCAAGAAAATACGCGCTTTTCAGCGTGCGCGATGAAGGTCCGGGCTTGAGCGACGACGACCAGAAAAAACTTTTTGGGCGTTTTGCTCGCCTCACTCCGCGTCCCACTGGTGATGAGCCTTCCACTGGTCTTGGACTTTCCATTGTGAAGGAATTTGTTGAAGCAATGAGCGGAACGATTTCTTGTAAGAGTAGTCTTGGTGCGGGTTCGGAGTTTATTGTGCGCCTTCCGCTTGTTCCTGAGCATTTCTAAACCTGTTCCATATTCCGCGCTAATTCTCCCAGTGTCTTGAATGCCTCTTCAAATCGTGCTGACCAAGGATAGCCGCAGTTCAAGCGCACAAAATTGCGGTATTCTTCTTTGCGGGAAAAAATTGGTCCTGGCGCAATACTAATTTTTTTTCGCATTGCCCCCTCGTGAAGCCTGATAGAATCTACATAGTCGGGGAATTCTACCCAAACCACAAATCCACCTGTGGGACGCGTAACTTTCGTCCCTTCGGGAAAATACTCGCCAATCGCTGAAATAACGCGCTGTACCTGAAACGAATACGCCTTGCGCAATGCCCGCATCTGGTGTTCATAGCCGCCTGTTTGCAGAAATTTTGCCATCACCAATTGCGGCAAGGTTGGCGAGGCAAGGTTGGTCGTGATTTTCGCCCGATACACTTCTTCAAAAAAGCGTCCGGGCAAGGTGTAGCCTACGCGCAAGCCGGGCGAAACGGTTTTGGAAAATGACGAACAGAGCATCACCCAGCCCTCGCGGTCGAATGCCTTCACGGGGCGTGGACGCTTATCGCCAAAGTAAATATCACCATATACGTCGTCTTCAATAACGGGAATGCGGTATTTTGTAGCCATTGCCGCAAGCGCAGCCTTGTGTTCATCGGGCATGCAGCAGCCGAGCGGGTTGCTGAAATTTGGTACAACAATACAGGCTTTAATGCTCCCTTTTTTCATCACTGGCTCAAGCGATTCGAGTGAAATGCCGCTTTTGGGGTCGGTTGGAATTTCCAATGCTTTCATTCCCAAGCCTTCAATCACGCGCAAAATCCCGAAGTAGCAGGGTGATTCCACCGCAATCGTATCTCCTTCGCGGGCAACCGAGCGCAAGGAAATATTGAGTGCTTCGGTCGCTGCAACGGTGGTAATAACTTCATCGGGCGAATGCACACCGCCCCAATCCATTGCCCGAAGCGCAATTTGGCGGCGCAGTTCGATGTTTCCGCCCGGATGCTCGTAGCGTGCAATACTTTGAATTTCCGAGCGTGCAATGGAAGCATACAGTTTGGAAATTTTAGTAATAGGCAAAAGTTCTGGCGAGGGCAGAGCAGCTCCAAGCGGCACAAAATCGGCATAGTGCGCGGCGTTGATGAGGTCTTCCACAAGCGTAACCACATTCACAACGGGTGCGGGTTTGGGCGCGAAGCGGCGTATGGTCGGCTCTGGCGGCATGTTTCGCTGGCGAAGGCGCACATAATAGCCTGATTGCGGCTTTGCTTCTATCATTCCAACATCTTCCAAGTGCATGTACGCTTGCAGCACCGTCGAAATACTCACATTTTTCTGTTGCGATAATTTCCGCACCGACGGCAAGCGGTCGCCAGCCTGCAAGACGCTTTGGTCAATTTGCCGACGAATTTCCCCAGCAATTTTCTCGTACAAATGCGCATCGGCTTCAATGGTTTTTGTGGCAAGCAATTCTGGTGGAAATTGCTGCGTGGTGTGATTGCGTTCAATGTCAGGTTTCATGGGGCGCGTGGAGAATGATGGGAAAAGAATTGTTGTAAAATACCTAAACTGTACTGGTCGCTAATTTACATTATTGTATCTGTTTTGCAATACAATTTCGCAGTAATTTTGTGAAGTCAATATGTTTTGACCCCACGTTGTTTACGTTATTGTTCACTTTACTGCATTGACAACGCTATGCACATCGCCCAGCTCAACATCGCACGAATGCTTGCTCCTATGGAAAGCGACCTCATGAAAGATTTTCGTGAAGGACTTGAGCCAATAAATACACTTGGCGAGCAATCGCGCGGCTTCGTGTGGCGTTTGAAGGATGAAAACGATAATGCAACAGCAATCCGCATTTTTGACGATGAAATGGTGATTGTGAACCTAACGGTGTGGGAAAGTATTCAGTCCTTGTTTGATTTTGCGTACAAGTCCAATCATGCAGATTTTGTGCGCCGTCGCGCCGAATGGTTTGAAAAATCAAATCTACCGATGTACGTCCTTTGGCAGGTTGAGGAAGGGCATATTCCCTCGACCGAAGAGGCAAAAGAACGCTTGGAATATCTGCAAAAACACGGCGATTCGGACTATGCGTTTCAGTTCAAATACGCTGCAAAGCTGATGGTTGCGTAGATTTTTTGTCACTCGCTGGGTCTTGATGTAGGAACGCGGACTGGAGGACTCAGAGGATTTTGAGGATAAAAAGCAAAAACAGAAGAAAAAGTAAAAAGAATAAAGTAAAAAGAAAAAGTCCTCAACATCCTGAGAGTCTGGGCTTCATCCGCGTTCCTCGACGAAAATAATCTGACCAGTTACGATATTAGTCACACAATTATTCACACAGACAGACCAATTTTTTCATTTTATCGGAATTGTACCATGACTACACAAGCCTTCACCCCGCAGAGCCTCTTCTCGGAGCGCATTTTGGGCGTTCCAACATCGTTTATTCGTGAAATCCTGAAAGTAACAGTGCAACCTGATATTATCTCGTTTGCGGGTGGTTTACCGAATCCAGAATTTTTCCCTGTTGAAGCAATTCAACAAGCAAGCGATACCGTGCTGACAAAAGACGGCAAAACTGCTTTGCAATACTCCACCACCGAAGGCTATTTGCCGCTTCGAGAGTATATTTCTGCTCGGTACAAGTCGCATCAAGGCTTGGACATTGCGCCCGATGAAATTTTGATTACTGGCGGTTCGCAGCAAGCGATTGACCTTGTGGGCAAAGTGTTTTTGAATAAAGGCGACGTTGTGGCAATCGAAAAGCCCGGATACTTAGGTTCTATCCAGTCTCTCTCAATGTATCAGCCCAATTTTCAAGGTGTGAATCTGACGAGCGAGGGCGTGGATGTGGAAGAATTGGAAGCCTTGTACGACCGTACAAATCCGAAGATGTTCTGCGCAATTCCGAATTTTCAAAATCCAACGGGCTTGAGCTACACCGAGCGCACCCGTGAGCGTGTTGCAGAGGCACTTGTCGGGCGCAATACTATTGTAATTGAAGACGACCCATACGGCGAACTGCGTTTTGCAGGAACGCGCTCAAAGTCGCTGAAACACTACTTTGGCGCACAGTGTGTGTTGTTTGGCTCGTTCTCGAAAATTGCCGCACCAGGCTTACGTTTGGGCTGGGTGGTTGCGCCAAAACCGATGATGGAGAAATTTGTCATTGCCAAGCAAGCAAGCGATTTGCACACGAATTTCTTTGCGCAACGCGTCATGTACCAATACCTTTTGGACAACGATATTGATGCGCACATCAAGCGCATCAGCGAAGCGTATGGCAAACAGCGCGATGCAATGGTTCAAGCGATTGAAGAATTTTTCCCTGCCGAAGCGCGTTCTACCAAGCCAGAAGGTGGGATGTTTGTGTGGATTACAATGCCTGAGAATTTCTCCGCGTTGAAGTTTTTCGATGTGGCAATCAAGCAAAAAGTAGCATTTGTGCCAGGTACACCATTCTTTGTGGATGGAAGCGGTGCGAATACAATGCGTTTGAATTACTCTGGTGCATCACCAGAGACTATCCGCGAAGGAATTGCGCGGCTTGGCAAACTTATGGAAGAGTTTATGCCACAAGTAGCGTAAAAAGAAAAAAACGATACAGGTAAAAACAGATATGATGCGGGTTTTGAGGCGTTCACCCGCAACAACAATAGATAGAATGATTGCGTAGAATTGACCGCGTAAAACTGACTGAGCAAAGATTTTATTGAATATTGTTGAAGGGGAAAAACTCCTGAGGTTGCCGTGCAAACGGAAACCTCCTCTCTGAAGCATTACAGCCGTTTGCACACAATTTTGTGCGCAAACGGCTGTGGTGTTTTTGGAGAGTTGCTACCGTGCGATGATGGAACGGCATAGGGCAATATATCCCACGACAAAGGGAGTACCGTAAAAGGTTTGAGACAGGAAAGGGCAACAAAAAAGCCGCTTCAGTAATGAAGCGGCTTTTGCGGTTTTTTGGTGCACCCAAAGAGATTCGAACTCCTAGCCTTTTGATTCGTAGTCAAATGCTCTATCCAGTTGAGCTATGGGTGCATCTGTCAAGCGAATAATCGGTGTTATCTGAACACAATGCGATTATTACGCTGCTTTTTTCATTTTCTGGATGTGCGTTGCAAGTTTCGACTTGTGGTTTGCTGCATAGTTTTTATGTACAATGCCACGGTCTGCAATGCGGTCGAGGATTTGCGCTGCGCGACGGAATTTTTGCTCGGCTTCAGAAGCATTCGGAGCAGACGTTACGTCTTTGATGGCGCGTTTTGCCATTACTTTGTAGAAGCGGTTGTACGCTTGGCGTTTTTTGTCTTGGCGGACGCGCTTTTCTGATGAAACATGATTTGGCATATCGTTCTGATATTTTCTTTATGCTGTATTGTTGAAATAGTATAGACCACAAATTTACGAAGAACTTTATTTACTTCCAAAATATTTTTTAAAACTTTCTACATTTTTTCGCTTTCCGTCCGTCAAACACCGCACAGAAACACGTGCGTCAAATCAAATGTGTAACAGCAATTTTCCGAAATTTCTTGCCAGAAAGCAGATTCGACGAGCTTCCTGAAGCATTGCTCCGCAAAATTACTTCGCCTTTTTTCAAGTTCGTGATTGCTTCTTTTAATCGCTGAAAATCTTGCCCCGAAACACCGAATAAATCTCTGAGGACGCGGTCGTTCATGCTTTGTTGGCGCATGATGAGCGGATATTGCGCGTTGGCGTAAAAATCAAAGTATTCGCTGCGGAAGCTCTCCATTGCTTGCGTTGCGAGGATTATGCTCAAGCCTTTATTGCGCCCAACTGCTATCAAGTTCCGAAGCGGTTTGTTGTCAAAATCCAGCATATAGTGTGCTTCGTCAATGATGGTGAAGTGGCGCAGTTCCACGTGTGTAGCGTTTACGGCTTGGACGGGCAAGGTTTCGTAACACGCATTCAATTTCGCAATCGTAAAATAGACCACCGCTTTTGCCAAAATTCCTTCTTTCGGAAACGTGTCTAATTTCACAATCACATTCGTGCGAACAAGGTCAATGCTATCGTGCGCGGCAAAAAGATTGGAACGAATAAGCTGTGCCAGCAACGATTTCACAGAATCCGCTTTCTCCCGCGATTTCTCATCTTGCAACAAAATATATTCCTCCAACACCGCTTCAAATCTAATTGGCGCACCTTTGCTTGCTTGATATGCCGCAATGACCGCTTCAGTGAGCCTGTTTGCCATGTTCGCGCTCATTGTGGCGCGGTCGAGCGCGAGCAGCGCGTTGGCAAGTTCGGTAGCGTAGAGATTGATTTCGCTGCGCATTGCTTGAGACAAAGCATTGCCACTTTCCTGTATTTGTGAGGCTTTGGGGCGAAAATCTTTGAACGGATTGAACGGCAAAGGCGCGAGAAGCGGATTGTGTATGCACTTCTCCGAAAGCTCGAAATGGCGTAACCACGCGCCGTTGGCGGGGTCGGAAAATTCTCCTTTGTAATCGAACAGCAAAATACTCAACGGGAAGGGCGTTTCCACCGTCGCGCCGCGCATTTGCTGCAACAAAACCGCCAGCAAATTCGTTTTGCCTGAACCCGTCGCCCCCGCAATCAGCATTTGCGTATTTGCGATGTCGCGTCCGTTCAAACTCAGGTACGACGGGCTTTCTACCGCCGTGTCCACAAACGAACCAATACGAATATTGAGTGCGGGAATATCCTGCGCCGCACCAGAACGTTCCTCGCTTGCAATGTATTCAAGCCATTCTTGCAAGATTTCTTCGCGCAGACAGAGCTGCGCACCGCGTAACATCTCGCTTCCAACGATTTTGCTTATCTGCGTTGAAGTATTGACCGTTTCTTTATTTTGAGAATCCGCGCTTTGAGCTAATTCCGCCGGGAAGCACGATGAATAGCGTAGTTTCAGCAATGCCGACCACAACGGAACGTTGTTATTCCGCGAAAAAACGGTGTCGTGAATGCCGAGCGTCTCGGAAAGCGGCAACGTTGCATAGTCTTCAACGCTACGAGGCGCGTCAATACTCAGTCCGACGGCAAAGCACAGGCGTTGAACAAGATTGTTAGTAATCGTAATTGGCTGCAAATCCGCACCACGCCATGCGAGTGGGTTGCACAAGGTTTCCAAGCGTTGCTTTATTTCCATCACCAATGGTTGCAGCGCGTCGGCTTGTCGGAGGGCGGTAAAGTCTAGGGTTTCGGAGGGAATTGCGTTCATGCACGAGAGGATTTTTAAACGATTAAGGCTGGTATGAAGCAAAAAATCATTAGTGGCACAGACATTCTTGTCTGTGAGTATTGGTGAGGGACTCAGGTAAAAAGCACAGACAAGAATGTCCGTGCCACTGAAGCCTCATTCTACAATGTCCTATTCTTTGAAGTTTAGATAAAATTCTGAAAGCCGCATAAAACCATGACCTGCACGAAGCCCTCACCCAACCCTCTCCCAGAGGGAGGGGGCTTCAGAACTCGCATAAAATCTTGCCCTTCTCCCTCTGGGAGAAGGGTTGGGATGAGGGCGGCGCAAGAGTTTATCTAAACTTCAAATTCCACAACCACCACATTATCAATCAAGCGCGTAGAACCAAGCCGCACGGCGAGAAGCAGCACGATTGCTTGTGTTGTGGCAAAAGTATCGGGTTGTGCGAGTGTCGTGGCATCGGCGGCGGCGGCGTAGTCAATGCGCAAATGCGGAATGCTTGTCAAGATAGATTTCATCAGGCTTTCAATGCTGCTCCGCTCACGCTCACCACGTTCAATCAGCGTCTTTGCTTCTTGCAGAGCTTTGTGCAGAACAAGAGCATTGATGCGGTCTTCAGGCGATAAATACACATTCCGCGAACTCATCGCCAAGCCGTCTTTTTCGCGCATCGTGGGGCAAATCCTGAGTTCAAGCGGGAAAGCGAGGTCGCGCACGAGTTTTTGTACCACCATACATTGCTGATAATCTTTCTGTCCAAAGAAGGCAACATCAGGCTGCGTGAGCAAAAAGAGCTTCGCTACAACGGTTGCAACGCCATCGAAATGCGTGGGGCGAAATTCTCCTTCAAACGGGGCAGTTACGCCGCCGATGCTGATATTGAGCGCGAAATCTGGCGTGTACATTTCTTCTGCTTTGGGCGTAAAAAGAACATCTGCGCCTGCTTCGCTCGCCAGGGCTGTATCCCGCTCCAAATCTCGCGGGTAGCGGGAAAGGTCTTCTGTTGGCGCGAATTGCAGAGGATTAACAAAAATAGTGGTAATCACAACATCGCACTCCTCGCGGGCAGTGCGTATCAGCGATGCGTGTCCGTCATGCAAAAAGCCCATCGTTGGTACAACGCCGACGCGCTTGCCAGAACGCTTGTATTCAAGCGCGATGCGTTGCATTTCTGTTGTGGAGGAGAGTATGTGCATGGCGTGGGTGGATGGGAGAAAATGCGAACGTACTTGTTCTGATTTTGATTTGAGAACGCGGATTTTGAGGACAGAAGAAGACTTTTCAAGGATGCAATTATACGTTCAAAACACGCCAGAGTCCTGACCAGTCCTCTAAAGTCCTCAAATCCGCGTTCTCTGACGAATGCCCAGTCAAAAGTCTATTGCGTACGAAAATCAAGATTATAAAAAAGGAAAAACATCAGCGTATTATTGCTCTCGAACTGATACCCATTGGCTTTCTGAATGGTCTGATTCATAAAACCAAGCTGCACATTGGCATTTGGCAAAAACTGAAACCCAAGATTCGCGCCGATGCGGTTTTGGTCGAACACATTGTAGCGAACTGTTTCGCCAAAGTTGATAAATATTTCATCGTACACATTCACAAACCACGTATTTGCGCGGACTCTGTCGCCTTCCAACGGCAGCGTGAAAAGGCAGCGATAGCGCATACGGTTTTGGTAATCCGCTCCGCTAGCGGGCTGCGTGGGTGTTGCTTCAAAATCGCCCAAGATGCGTTGCTCTAGGCGAAAACGATGTTGAAATTCCGCATTTCCCTCGAAATGCCGCACCATTACTTGCTCCCACGGGCGATGCTCGGGGCGGAAAGCACGAATTGGCTGCGTACCGTAGGGATGCGTCCCAACGTAGCAATAGCCAGCCGTGAGCGTAACGTTGTCGGTCAAATGATAGTTGATGCCTGTGCGCAGCAAGAGCTGTTGCCACGAAGCAAGGAAATCTGCGCGTCGCACCTGTACCTCCGTGTGCAAACTCCATTCTTTGGTAAAACGGTGCGTTCCGAAGTAATGCAGCCAAGCGTGGGTCTGCGGAGAAACTTCTTGCGGACGTAGTGTTTGTGCGCTGCTTGGGGTTATTTGTGTGAACAAGCAGATAAAGCTCGTCAGCAAATACGGAAATATGCGGTGTTTGAGCATACAATCGTTTGAAAAATTGCAAAAATCTTAATGATAACACAGAAAAGTTTCTTCATAAGTGGCACAGATATTCTTGTCTGTGAGTGTTGATGCAAGCCTAAAGCGAAGAACACAGACAGGAATGTCTGTGCCACCGAAGACATAGGAAGCTGA
The DNA here is from genome assembly GCA_013298775.1 of Ignavibacteria bacterium. Classification (GTDB taxonomy): domain Bacteria; phylum Bacteroidota; class Ignavibacteria; order Kapaibacteriales; family UBA4661; genus PH2015. The sequence continues at coordinate 61,717 of JAAFIV010000004.1, forward strand.
ATGTATCTAGCGTTTTATTCCTCTTCGGCAAGATATTTTGCCAGAAACGTTTCCATTGTTTCGTAAAATTCAAAGCGATTTTCTTCATTACGGAAGCCGTGTCCTTCGTTGTCTTTCACAAGGTATGGCACGTCAATCCCGCGTCGTTTCAATGCCTCCACGATTTGATTGGATTCCTCAATGTTCACACGCGGGTCTTTCGCGCCCTGCGCCACGAGCAAAGGAGCTTTGATGCGGTCCACATGAAAAACGGGCGAGGTTGCTTTGAACTGCTCTGCGTCCGTGTCGGGATTGCCCACCATTTCGTGCATCATTGCCAAATACGGCTTCCAATACGGTGGAATGGTCTGCATGAAGGTAAATAAATTGCTTACGCCAACGTAATCCACGCCGCACGCATACAATTCTGGCGTGAACGCCAAACCCGCCAGCACCGCATAACCACCGTAGCTGCCGCCGTAAATCGCCACGCGCTTGGGGTCGGCGATGCCTTCCTCGATGAGCCATTGTACGCCGTCGCTGATGTCGTTTTGCATGGCGCGTCCCCACTGCTTGAAACCGTGTTCCCAGAAGGTGCGTCCGTAGCCCGTCGAGCCGCGATAATTCACCTGCAAGACCGCATATCCGCGATTGGCGAGGAATTGAATTTCAGGATTGTAGCCCCATGCGTCGCGCACCCAGGGTCCGCCATGTGGATTGATAACGACGGGCAAATGCCGTGCTTGCTGGTGTCTGGGCAATTTCGGCAGCGTCAAATAGCCATGCAGCGTGAGTCCATCGCGGCTGTGGAATTTTACAGGTTTCATTTCCGCGAGGTCTTTTTCATTCAGCCAAGGGCTGATGTCGCTGAGTTTTGTGAGGCGGTCTTTGTTCAAATCGAAGAGATAATACGCGCCCAGCGAGCGGTCGCTGTACGTGCGGACAATCATCATATCTTCGTTTTTGTTCATGTCGTGAATCGTTACCTCGTAGCCGTGCAAGCGAGCCGCGACGCGCTGATAGAGCGATTTTGCAATTTTATCCAAAAATACTCGCTCGCGCTTCCACGTTGTGTACGCAATGGCTGTTAAAACCTTGCGTTTGCGGGAATACGAGAGCGTTGTGGCATCCACGTCGTCATGCTCGAACAGCACATCATTTTCTTTTGCGTTTTCAAGGCTGAATCGCACAATCGCACTTTTGTCGCGTCCCAGATTTGATGCGGCATACAGGTCATTGTTATCAAAGCTAAAAAACATTGGGTCAATGCTTTCTTTGAAATTCGTGGTCAGCACGGGCGCGAACTCATCTTGCTCGGTTTTGCGGTGCAGAAGTGTTGTTTCTACGCCATCAGTCGCCATTGCGATGCGGAGTTTGCCGTCGTGGTCGGTCATCCAACCCGTGATATTTCCTGGGTTTTCGGCAATCATTTGTAATTCGCCGCTTGGCAAATGCAAACGATAGACATCGAACAGCTCTGGATTGCGCTTGTTCAGGCTGATGAGCATGAAATCATCGTGGTCTTCGAGCGCGTCAATGATTTGCGCTCGTACACCGTCGAAGGGCGTGAGGTCGCGCAGATTATCACCACTGAGATTCACCGCCACAACGTGATAGTTTTCATCGCCACCAAAATCTTTCACATAAACAATGCAATTATCGGTTTTCCAAAAATAGCCCGCGATATCGCGCTCGGTTTCCTGCGTGAGGCGAAAGGTGCGCTCATCGCGGCGGTCTTGAACAACAATGTTCATGCGGTTTTCAAAGGGCTGCAACCACGAAATAAACATCCCGCTTGGCGAGATTTGGTAATTTGCTTTCTCAGGATTACGAAAAAAATCACGAAGAGGAATAAGCGGTGATGCGGTGTTCATGGGAAAGAGTGAAATTTGAGGGAGGAGAGATAAAGAGAAATGCAAAGGGGCGAAAAACCTCGTGTTCTTCGCCCCTTGTGGATGTTTACTGATGTAAAACTGGCGTGATGCTGCGTTTACCTAAATGTTCAATCACGAGGAAATACGCGCCTTGTGGCAATTCTTTCAGGGAAAGAAGTTCACTTGCGTTCTCTGCAATCCAGCGCACACGTTCTTGCCCTACGCTTGTAATGATGCGGCATTCAGCGCGTGGTGGAATGCCATTTACGAGCAGTACATCCTGTGCGGGATTTGGCGAACAGACCACAGAAGCAAGATTGGATGAGGCGTTGCGGTTATTCACCGACGTTGCTGTTTGCTGTGCGGCAACTTGCACATTGACATCGAAAAAGGTTGTTGCAGCGCGGCGTTTATCATCCACTGCCACGACCATAATGCTGGCTTTGCCTGTGCTGACGGCGGTGAGACGCAATCCGCTGAGATTATTCGGTCGCGCTTGTGCTGGAACGACTTCCGCACGAACAATATCGGGATTCAGCGAAGCAGTTGAATAGGTTAGAGGCGAACCGTTTTCATTCACAAAAACGCGCTCTGGAAAGCCGTCGCCACGAAAGCCAGGCGATTCAAGTTCCAAGAGCGTAACCGAGCCATTCGTCATGGAAGTATTCTGCACCGCATTCAGCAAAAATGGCTGCGACGAGCCACTTTGGTTATCCCGCAAAGTGAGCGTAACGGTACTCAGTGTCGCAGCAATAGTGTACGGTTGCCCAAAACCACGCCGAGAAGGAAGGATGCTGACGGTCAAAATACGGTCTTCATTTTTTTGGAAATTGACACGCGTTGGGTAAAAAACCAAGTACCCAAGCGTTTGCCCGGGTTCAAAGAAAAGCACATTCGAGGCAAGCCCTGTGTTGTCGAGCGAAAGCTGGTTTGCGCCTAAATCCATTTGCAATTGAGCATTGGTGAGCAAGGTGCCAGATGTCGTGCGATAATCTGCCGAAAATAACACGACGGCTGCACCCGTAGCATTGGTGCGCTGTACGGTGATGTAGGTTGGCGGCGGAACAGTCATAGGAAACGCATTGGAGAAGCTGCGCCGCTCCATGATGACGTTAGAAGGATTGAGCGAAACAACGCTCGTCGCGCCTTGAATGCTGGCATTGGTACTCATTTGTGCAAATATTGGCACATGAAATGCAGCACAGAAAAGTCCGAACATGCTACACCATATCAGCACAAAACGGCACAGTTTGCGGGATTGAGTCAAGGATTGAGACAATGTGAACATCGTAAAAAGATTCATACAAACAAAAACAGATGGGCAAAAGCAATTGAAGAACAATAATTGAAGAACAACAATGATGCAAACACTCAGCATGAATTACAAAAGCAAGATGTTTTCACTGCTTGAGGTGGAGCAGAGTGCATAACGATAGCACGAAAACAAATTACCCGCAAAAATACAGAGCTTTCGGGAGGTGTGCAAGTACGAAGGCAGAAAAAGCGCAGCAGGAAGGTAATGCACTTTGTTGTATTTTTATCCGTCGTCATTGCTGAGATTTGCTAAAACTATGCTGGCAATGACAAATTCGACAACAACGACATCCAATCATCACTATTCAACAACAACAATGGCACCTATCTTCGATAATGCAGTTATTTGGATAACGGGCGCGAGTTCTGGTATTGGCGAGGCACTCGCACATACGCTTGCACAGCGTGGCGCGAACAAGAATTACAAACTCATTCTTTCCTCTCGGCGCATTGCAGAACTGGAGCGCGTGAAAGCTGATTGTATGCGGCGTTGGGGTATTCTCGGCGAAAATATTTTGCTCCTGCCGCTTGATTTGGAGCAAGCAGATACACTCCCAAGTAAGGTAAAATCAGCCTTGCAGAATTTTGGAGCAGTTGATGTTATGTTTCACAACGGCGGTATCAGCCAACGCTCGCTTGCGCACGATACCGCGCTTGCTGTGGATAGGCGTGTTATGGAGATAGATTTTTTCGGAACGGTCGCGCTCACAAAAGCTCTGTTGCCATCCATGCTTCAGCGCGAGCGTGGTCATTTTGTTGTGATTTCAAGCCTTGTTGGGAAGTTCGGAACGCCAATGCGCTCTGGGTATTCTGCCGCAAAACACGCACTGCACGGCTTTTTCGATGCCCTTCGAGCGGAAATTTGGCGAAAAAATATCGGTGTTACAATGGTGTGTCCGGGCTTTGTTCGCACGAATGTTTCGGTGAATGCAGTTACGGGAAATGGCTCTGCGCAAGGCAGTATGGACGAAGCACAAGCGAAAGGAATGAGTGCGGAAGAGTGTGCAAGGCGCATTGTGCGGGCTGTTGAGGCAGGAAAACTGGAGGTGTATATCGGAGGACGCGAGCGACTGGGAGTATATTTGAAGCGGTTTGTACCGAATTTATTTGCACGAATTTTGCAAAACGCAAAAGTAACGTAAAATGTAGCACAAACTATTTCGATACTCTATATTCGCAAACTGCATCCATCTTCCTTAGTGTTTATGCGGTATTCCGCTTGCACACATTTTGCAATGTTTATGATTTTGCCAATGCCCAGCGATAAGCAAAATACTCCCAAGCGTGGTCATTCCTGCTTCGAGAGGCTCATTGGAAAAATGTTCGCCCGCAAAAAGTGCCGCAAGCACAGCAAATAAGCCGCTTACTAGCAAATACACCACAATACTTTGCCCATGTTTCGCATACCCACGCCAAGCGGCAAAGATAACCGTCGGCAAAATAAGTGCGGCGAGAATAACATGTGTCCATTCTGAATCAGCAAAAGCGGCAAGTGTTGTAAGAAACGGCACGAGCAAGGGCAGTACCAAACAATGCACGACACACAAGCCAGAAAGCGCGATACCAATGCGGTCGAGCAAACGCGAGAACGATGGCGATGAAGAAAACGAAAAAGGCATGCGCAACGAGGAAACAAGCGGTGATGATGATTCTGACGAAGGTAAATGCTGCATGGTAAGGGTAAAAAATGAAATGACGACCTGCTAAACGTATTCTTGACATTCTGATTATACTTTTTCTGGCTATACTGCTGGCTATACTGTACATTCTGGGCAAGCTCCCGTGAACTGCACAACATGATGGATATTCTGAAAGCCCGTGCGTTCGGCAATAATTTTATCAACTTCCGACAGCACACACGCACCAATGGCAAGCTGTTTGCCACAAGAAACGCATGAAATGGTGTGGGAATGATGCCGCTCGGTATGCGTACCAGTCAGGCAATATCGCCAACTTCCGTGCGAATGCTCCATTTTACAAACAATTCCGAGCTTCTCAAGCTGCTCAAGATTGCGGTAAATCGTTACAAGGTCAATATCCTGAAGGTGTGGAAGCTCGCTCTGGTCGTGCTTTCGTTCTTCCCAAGAAGAATAGATTTCTTGCGCTGTCATGGAATGTTCTGCGGCAAAGAGAATTTCCACCACTGCCTTTTTTCCTTTGGTAAGGCGCGGTACACGCTCTCGTACACGTTCCAGAAGATGTTCAATTGATTCCATGCACAAAAATACGGAAAAGTTTTCTTATTGCAAAATATTTGCAGTAAGCTGTGTCGGAAAATTATTGCTGAAGTACATTTGTGGAAATTATTACAATAGAGTTTATCTCGAATAAGGTTTTTAGAGTTTTGGAGCAAGGCAGCATGCTGCCTTGTTTAGTAAAAAAGTCTATTCGGAATAAAGTCTAATGATTTCAACAGGACGAGCAAGAAGTTCAGCAGAAGGTTTCAGATGGTCTGCGGCTTGAGATTGTTTAAGAATCAAGCAAAAGAGGACATACAAAAATGGCGTAGCATCAAATGACTACGCCGTTTTCTCTCAGCTTCTCAATGTGTTCTCTTCCTTGGTTGCAGAACGTTGAGTTTGTCCGTATTTGAACCCATGAGCCATCGTGCAAAGGCAGCTTCCGAACTGCTGACGGGCTGCATAATGCTTCTAATCTGAACGTTCTGAAATATTCGCTCAGGGAGCATTTTTTTGAGGAATGCAAAAAGTTTTGCATCACCACCGGAAATGATGTGTAACTGCCCGTTGTGCGTTTGTGCGGCTTTCCATATTTCGTTGGCAATATTTGTGGGCGATGTAACTTCAGGAATGGATGCCTGTGCAGACGTAAAATTCTCGTAGTTCGCTTGATATTCCTGAAAGACACGTGCTTCACCCGTACCATCGTCAAGTTTTGTAAAAATTTTGGTTGCGTGAGTTCCGGGATAGATAGCTTTAACACTGATGTTGAAGGGTGCCAATTCTATTCCTAAACTTTCTGTGAGTCCACGTACTGCCCATTTACTGCTTCCGTAAGCGGCTATGTACGGATAATTAAACTGCGCACTCGACGAGGCGATATTGATAAACATACCGTTTTGCTTTGCTCTAAAATGTGGGATAAATGCTTTGATGACCGCAAACACCCCAAAAACATTCGTTTCGTACTGCTCCTTAATCTGTTCGAGCGTTGATGTTTCCGTCGGTCCCATGAGGCAATATCCTGCGTTATTGACAACAATATCAATGGTCGGAAACTGCGCTATGACTGCACTTGCAACTTCGGCAACCTGCTCAAAATTGGTAACGTCAAGTTCGTACAACCTTACATTCGAGTATTGTGCGAATAAATCGTGGTGGGCAGCAAGATTGCGGACGGTTGCCGCGACGTTCCATCCGCGCTCTGCGAAGAGTTCGACGGTGGCTTTGCCAATACCGGAACTTGCTCCGGTAATAAACAGTGTCTTTTTCATAATGGGAAAAATTGATTGACTAATCAGTCATTTTGATAAAAAGAACAAGCTACTCAAGCATTTTCTTGAGAAGCTCGTAGGACGTTTCAATGAGTTTATGCTGCTCGGCTTTGGATAGTTTTTTGGATTGGAGATACTGAAACACGCCAAAAGTATGGCTATTGACAAGGGAAATGATGAAATCAACAGGGAGATTTCTCAGCATTTTTTGTTTAATTCCAGCGCGAATTATTTTTGTGTGATATGCCGTCTGCTCCGCATCAACACTTGCATTGGGCATGGACGAATACGGAGAAGTGTGGAATTGTTGAATAAAGTGGAATTTCAAGGGGTTATCCAACGCCCAAAAAAGTGAAGTCAAAAATTGCGAGCGCATGAAATCACGGATGTCCTCTGCGTTTCCGGTGTGAATACGGACATACTCAGTCAATTCTTGTTTGATGGCAGCGTACAAGCCAAGAACTAACTCATCTTTTGTGGGAAAGTAATTGAAAAGCGTTCCATTCGCAACGCCAGCTTCTTTCGCAATCAGACTGGTGGCTGTTCCATGAAACCCATGTTCTACGAAAAGACGCAAGGCTGCCTCAAAAATAGCGGATTTTTTATCCATTGCTTGAAATGAATTTTATCAACAAAACAGACTGACTGAACAGTCAAAATTAAGCAAACGCTATTACACTTCCAAAACAAAATTTCTGAGAGCAGGAAATACAAAAGAGAAAAACGGCGTAGAAGCACGTATTTACGCCGTTTTTTCTTTTTGCTTACTGATGCCGCCTATTATTGCAATCCGAACTGAGATTTCATCATTGTATCAAACATTCTATCAGAAACAGTACGGCGAATAAGTGGTAGTATTTTTGCTGTCATTCCCACACGATAGCGAGTACGAGGTTTTGTGGCAACCGCAGCATAAAAAATTACTTTAGCGACTTCTTCAGGTGTCAAAACCCCATAGCTACCTTTCTCATAAACATTTTTCAGCATAGTTGTAAATTTTGCTCGAAATTCTGAATATGGATCGCCTGCAATAGGCTCAGAGAGAGGGCTATTGTCTATAAACGGCGTTTTTACTCCGCCTGGCTTGATAAGCAGAACATCAATGCCAAATTGAGCAAGTTCCATTCGTAAGCCATCGGTAATAGCTTCAAGAGCATATTTTGTGGCTTGGTACGCGCTAGACCCAGGTGTTGTAAATTCGCCTCCCGCAGACCCGATATTGATGATGCGACCTGATTTCTTACGGCGCATATTCGGCAGCACAAGCTGGCACATTCGCACCAAGCCGAAGACATTGGTATCAAATTGCTTACGCAGTTCATCGGGAGTCAATTCTTCAACCACGCCATTTTGACAAAAGCCCGCATTGTTGATAAGAATATCCACCGTGCCGTACTCTTTCTCAATCGTGCTGACGGTATTGTGCATAGATTCTTCACTCGTAACATCGAGCGCGAGCGTCTTGCAGCCTTTTCCGGCAAGTTCCGTGAGTGCCGAAGCACTCCGAGCAGTAACAACCGTGATAAATTCTTGCGGTTGTGCGGCGAACAATTCTGCGGCTGCTTTACCAATGCCACTGGACGCGCCCGTGATAAGCACAACTTTTTTTGATAAAGTTTTCATAATATAAAGCTGTTTGTGAGTAATCACTTACTCTTTGGGTAAAAAAAGAATTATACTTTTTGAAGTTGAGTTTTTTTGCTGCTTTGCGCTTGAACCAAATCGTATTTTACCTTGACAAAGCGAACCAAGCTGTTCACCTGAATATCTTGCGTGAGCATCGCACTACTCAAGCCTTCTAGGAAAATCATTAAAAATTCGGTTTCTTTATCGGGATAATCATAGCCCAGTGTGTCGAATGCTTGATACAAAGCCTTTGTTAGGGCAATAACCGAGGTGTCTTGCTGTTTTGAAGGAAGAATTTTCTGGGAATATTTCAACGCGAATTGCAAGCCCCAAAACTCACGTTCTTGCTCAATAAGCTGCACAGGAAGGTCAATAACACGAGTAATGATGCGTCTTGGGTCGGTTTCTTCAGCAATGCTGTTCACCATCGCTTGAACACGCGCTTGCCCTTCTTCCAAAATTGCTTGGAGTAATCCTTCTTTACTCCCGAAATGGCGAAAAATCAAGCCCTCTGAGACCTGCGCTTCTTTTGCAATCTGGCTTGTCGGTGTTGCCGCAAATCCCTGCTTCGCGAAGAGATTGAGTGCAACCGAAAGAATGAGTTCTTGTTTTTCAGTCATGGCTCTTGTCTAAAAAGTGAGTAATTACTTACTTGCAAATGTATTGCTATTTACAGAATAAATCAAGGGAAAATTTTGAGGCTTAAAAAAAGAATACAGCAACTCTCAAAAAAAACGGCGTAGAAGCATGTATCTACGCCGTTTTTGTTCATTTCTTACTTCCAATACTTAAAAAACCTTCGCATCTTTTAGCACTTGGTCGTGAAGATTCGTAAACGTCTTCGGATAACGCATAGCTGGTGCAGTGAGGTCGTCTAAAACCTTGATTTCATCGGCGGTCAGCGTGATTGTAAGGCTATCAAAATTTGCTTGCAACTGTTCGAGTTTGCTCACGCCGATAAGAATCGTAGAAGCATACGGCTTGGTAAGAAGCCATGCAAGCGATACCGCCGTCAGCGAGGTTTTGTGCGCCTCTGCGATGCTTTTCACTGCATCAACGACATCATAACCCCAGTTTCTATCGAAAAGCCCTAAATCAAACGAATTGAGTCGCGCTGATTCCGGCTCAGGGTTTTCGCGGGTGTATTTACCCGTCAAAAAGCCGCTACTAAGCGGACTCCAGACCATCATACCCACGCCGTGATGCTGCGCCATCGGGATAAATTCTGCATCAAGTTCGCGGTTCAAAAGGGAATAGTGCATTTGCGAGGCGATAAACGGCGAATAGCCTTTCTCGCGCTGCATTTGCAGGGCAGTTGCGGCTTTCCACGCTTGCCAGTTGCTGAAGCCCGAATATCGAATTTTGCCTTGTTGTTGTAGTATTTCCAATGCTTTCAGCGTTTCTTCGATTGGCGTAATCGGGTCGTCGTTGTGGAGCATGAGAATATCAATGTAGTCCGTTCCAAGATTTTTCAAGCTACGCTCTGCCGTGTCAATGATATTTTTGAAGCTGATTCCCGCATTGAACGCCGCATTGCCCGTGCGAAAAGCAATTTTGGTGGTGATAACGGCTTCATTCCTGCGTTGTCCGAGAGCTTTGCCGAGCATCTGCTCGCTGACACCGTTGTTGTATGCGGCTGCGGTGTCGAAAAGATTGATTCCCGCATCGAAGGAGCGGTTGATAAGTTCGTTTGCCTTCGCTTGGTCGAAGGTGTATTGCAGCCCGAAATAATCACCTTCGCCAAAAAGCATCGTTCCCATTGCAAGGCGGGAAACGACCAAGCCGGATTTGCCTAATTGTGTGTAGAGCATTTGAGCAGAAAAAATGAAAATGAAAAATTCGTTGTTTGAGAAAATACCGTAGAAAAGACCGTAGCAAAGACTGTCGCGCTACGCGTAGGCTACCTGCAAAGCCCTGAATGTAAGCCAGTCAGAGGCTTGTCGTTCATTAGAAAACGTCATCGTTTCTACGCCCTGCACATTTTCCATGACGTTCCGAACCGACATTTGCGCAACAACTTTTTCCGGCATCACAACTGCCATGCGCTTCAGCCCTGCCTTGACCGCACGAGGCATCCAGTCCGCGTAAAACCACTCTTGGTCAGCTTTGTCGGTGGGTGCAAATTCGCGCAGGTTGGGCAAATACAAGCGGGCGTTTTTTGTCCGAATCAAATTCAAGACGTGGTCTAAGCCATTTCGCAGTTTTTCTCCTTTCGCAAAACCCGTAAAATCCGCATGAACAGTGCGTTTTTCCTCGTCCCACCAGACTTTGAGATGTGGTTCCAAAACGAAATACTGGATAACCGAAGCAGATGGACTACTTGACGAGAATGATTTCGTCGGTAATGATTTCGTCGGTAATGGCGCAAACACTTGATGTGGTGCGGGATTGGGAACCGTTCTTGTCGTTCGAGGCGTGATTTCTGCGCTTGGCGTTGCAATGTGTTGATTCGTCATTTTAAGCCACTGCCGCGCCTCGTCAATACTGGGAAAGGCTGCTGATTCGTAGGTGCTTTTTTTGAAATACTCTTTGGAATTAATACGAGAAAGTGCTGTTCCGGGCTGGACGGTTGCGAGTTTCTTCAAGCCTATTGCGATTGCTTGCGGTGTCCAGACGTTCAAGCCCCATTCTTGGTCATCAATTTCAATCAGTTTGAAATGCGTGAGGTCGGTCAGCCAGAACTGCCCACGTTTCATGCGAAGAAGCTCCAAACCCGCCGACAACGCCGTGCGCAATGCTTCCGATGAAGGATTTTGTAGCCAAACAAGTTCAACCGCAGAAATTTCTGTATTCCATGCGATGGTCGCGTATTCTGATGAAAAGTACAACATAGCATTTACCTTGATTGGTGATGAAAAATTGATGATGAAAAATTGTTTGGGGTATTTTGAGATGTCAAATTGAGAAGACGTTTACACCAGTCTCCATGCGGTAATCAAGCCATTTGCCACAGTAAAGTAATAGTCCGCACGGCTCGTGGCATTGCCGTTTCTGCCCCAGCGTCCTTGTATGCGAACGACGTTCCCGTCCTGCGTTGCTGTTTCGATTTGAATAACGGCGCGTGGTGCAAAAAGGTCGCTTTCAAGCCAGTTACGGAAGGAGGTTCCCGTATTCAAGCTACCCGTAAGGCTGTACGCATAGCCGGCATTGTCAGAAACAAGTGCCAGTGCCGCATTGCGGTCGTTAGCATTGATAGCATTGATGAAATTTTGAACGGTGCGAAATTCTGCTGTTGTCAGTGTCTGTGCGGTTGGTGTGGATGGCGTAGATGGCGCATTGGGGCTGACATTGCTGCAAGAAACAAGAGCAAACATTGCCAAAGCAACGAAAGGAAGCATGAGCGTTTTCATAAGCGTTTTCATAGTGGTGTGGGAATAAAAATAAAAAGTGATGAATTGTTGGTGCGAATTCGTTTGTTGAATTTCACACTACAAAAATACATCACTCTTCAAGGCTGGCACTGACAGCATTCAAAGCAAAAATGACGAAAATCAAAGGAGAAGGAGAAAAAGAAAACGAAGTGAAGGTTGGAGCTTTTGAATGCTTTAATTTACCAGCGAATATCCTGTTGCCGATAGCACAAACTGTGTTCCTGCGCCTTTGTGGGAGCGGCAAGTCAGTACAAACGACATCGCCTCAGCGTACCTTTTTGCAATAGAAAGCCCGATTCCGTGTGATTCTTCGCCACTTGTCGGTATGGTGGAAATATTTGCATTTGGCTGAAACACCCGCAGTACCTCGTCCGCGCTCATTCCTTCGCCGCTATCTTCTACAATGAGGCGTAAAATCTGCTCTCCGAATACGCCGACACGCTCTGAAAGCCGCACCAATACTGCACTTCCCGGCTCGGAATACTTGATTGCATTGGAAAGCAGGTTTTCAATGATTTCTGTCGTAGCACACCTGTCGGCGTGTATCCATGCGTGTTTCGTCAAGTTCTCTTCGTACTTCAGCGTGATATTTTTCTGCCCTGCTCGCAAACGATATTCTTCTACCATGAGGCGCACAAGTGGCGCGAACTCGACAGCTTGCATTTTGAGCGAAAGCTGCTTAGAAGCACGTTCGGGGTCGGTTTTGAAACGCATAGCTTCGGTCTCTGCAAAAAGTCGCCGCGCATCTAAAAGTCGTGATAAAATCTCGCTCATCCGCTCTGCAATAGACAAGATGCTGGAGAGATAGCGTTTTGCATGAATTTGAAGCGTTTCCGGCAACATACCTTCCACCAGACGCTTTTGCAGCATCGAGGCGGAAAGAATAATGCTGGTAAGCGGATTTTTCAGATTATGCGCAGCGTCGGCAATGGTGTTGTTCTGTGCCTCGACAAGTCTGCGAAGCCGCTTGTTCTCTTGCGTTAAACGCCCGCACTCAGCACTGATAAATTCCATGTATTCATCGTTTGGGCATGGTGCCGTGTTGCCGCCGCTCGGAGGTTCTTTTCGTGTACTCATTATGCCACCTCAAATGATGCGGTTCTTGCTTGCAAGCCTGATAAACGCTTGCTTACAGGCAGTGCTTGTTTTTGGGGTAATTGTTGGAAGCGGTTTTGTGGAGCAAAATTTGTGCTTGGCAATAATGCTGCCGACTCAGGATTTATCACACTTGTAAGGCGAAATTCATCGGCTGCCTCACTCAGATTTTCCGTTAATTCGCGCAATCCGTTCAGACATTGCGAAGTTTCTTTCGCCGCACTTGCGGTTTGCTGTGTGGTAACGCTTATTTGCTCAATCGTTCCCGCAATTTCACTCATCGCACCTGATTGTTCCTCACTTGCAGAGGCTATCTGCCCAATAATTTCGCTCACCTTGCGCACACGCTCACTTACACCAAGAAGTCCGTGCTGCGTGGTGCGATAGCTCTCGGAGCCGCGCTGAACCTGCATTTTACAGCCTTCCATATCGTCAGCCGCTTGCACAGTGCGGGTTTGAATTGCTTTTACGGTGCGGGCAATTTCTTTTGTTGCCGCTTGTGTACGCTCGGCAAGTTTGCGCACTTCGTCGGCAACAACCGCAAAGCCGCGCCCGTGTTCACCTGCGCGAGCCGCTTCAATGGCTGCGTTCAGGGCGAGAAGGTTTGTTTGGTCGGCGATGTCGTCAATGGCGGTGGCAATTTCCTGAATTTCTGCGCTGCTTTGGCTAAAATCGTGAATAGCATCGGCAGCGCGATTGACTGTGTTCAAGACCGATGCAATCACTTCTTGCGTATCGGCTGCTGCCGTGCTGATGCCGCGTGTCTCGCGCTCGGTTTCTTCGGCATTCATCGCCACAAGGCTGATTTGGCGTGTTGTTTCGGCGATGGTAACGTGAATCTGTTCCACTGCCGCCATAATTTGCGAGGTTTGGCTTGCTTGCGAAATTGTTCCGCCCGAAACCTGTTCAGTCATAGCAGCAATGCGGCTTGCCTCAGATGCCGTACGCTCCGCCATCGTGCTGATGTGGCTTACAAGACCATTCATCCGCGAAATCGTAGCATTGAAGCCATTGATGAGCAATTCCATTCGGCGGCGCGACTCCTGCAAGACCGGATGTTCGCGTAACAACTGGCTTTCCTCCGTGTCCCGCATCTGCACTTCGAGCGATAAATCGCCCTCCGAAACCTGCTCCATTGCGTGCAAAAGTCCCTTGATATTTTGCCCAACAAATTCATTCATTGCCTCAGAAACCCGCATTGCTGCTGCATCCTTGAGGCGTGTTGCTTCCTGCTCTTCGGAGAGTTTCTGTACGGCTTCCTCAACTTTTTGCTCAGTTGCCGCTTGTGCCGCCTCTAAGCCGCGCTGTTTCTGGCTTCGCTGGGCATCAAAGACTTGTGTAAAGACTACGATTGCAGACACAACACTAAGCATTCCCGCACCTGTCAGTAAAACCTCAAAGTGCGCATCATAACTCAGCTCAAGCGGAATAAAATGCTGCATATCGTTGAGTAAAAATGCGGTTGTTGCAAGAATTTGCGACGCAAATACCATCCAGCCAGCTTTGCGTCCCAAGAGCAAAATCGCTGCAATTGTGGCAACGGTCATGCCCGGAATCGAAGGAGCGTGAATGCCGCCTGTGGTAATGCTCCAATGAATAGTCGCAGCAAACAAGCTCGCCACGTACACATACCCGCCCATGCGAGCAGAACCTGAAAGCCGCATGACGACTGCTGCTAAGAAGGTGAGGAGCATCGGAACAACATAGCTAAAAATAAGCGGCACACTTTGAATCACAAACACAACATTTGGCACATTGGTAGCGAGAATAAACGACGTTACAAGGCTGATAATAGCGGTCAAACGGGCATGATTGTATTCATCCGAACCTAGAATGAGGTTTTGCGGAATAAATGCACGGACGATATTTTGGAGCGGGTTCATGGCAAGAGCCTTTCGGATAGTACAAGAAAAATTGTTACGTGAACATGAAGAAAAATGCTTATGGTGAATGTTCACACAACAAAAATACAATACCTGTATCTATGCGGGTTAGGACGCTTTTCTGCAAGATTGGTACTTTTTTCCGACGTTTTGCCTTGCAGATGAAAATATTGCAATAAAAAAAGCCTCAAGGCAAGATTCTATGAGGCTTTTGGGGCTAGTTAGCACTTTCTTCGGGAAAATCAGGACAATTTTCTGGGAGTGTCGTTGCGCTACTCAATCACACAATTTGTTTGGCGAAATTCGGTCGGTGTTTGCAAGGTGTGTTTGCGGAAAAATCGTGTAAAGTAGGATTGGTCTTCAAAGTTCAGTGTTAATGCGATTTCCGCGACGGTCATGGAAGTTCGGCAGAGGTAATATTTTGCTTGAAGAATGATGCGACTTTGAATAATATCGCTCGGCGTACAGCCTAGATACCGCTTCACGGCTTCACTCAGGTATTTTGGCGAAACAAATAGCTGCTCGGCAAGTTCAGCAACTGAAATATGGCGTGAATACTGGCTTTCAAGAGCTTTCTTGAACCGACGAATAAGGTCAGAATCATTCGTTTGACGCTCGGTAAAAGACTCAGCAAGAGCCAAATAGCGGCGGTTTGCGATAATCAGAATTTGGTTAATGATGAGGCGAATCATCGTTGCACGTTGCCACGCAAGCGAGTGATACTCTTTGTCCATCGCTAAAAAGAGCGCGTGAATCTGCTGAAATTCTACTTCCTCCAAGGAAAAAACTTGCGGATTACCAAACTCAAAAAATGGATATTGAGCAGGATGGCGATTGCACGGCGCGTCGGTCATCAAGAACTCATCGGTAAAGTTGATGTACATGAACTCCGCATCAGGACTGGTGTTTAGGTATTCGTTGATGTCGCCCGGAGCAACGAAGTTGATGGAATATTTATGGAGAATAATACTCTCTAAGCCGCGCCGTTTCTCGATTTCACCTTCTAATTGAATGCAAATAGAGTAAAATGTCGCACGATGCGGAGCAACCGACCCAATAAAACCATCAGAACCATACGCCTGAAAGCCCTCCAGCGCGTATTTGCTATCGTGCCGAGAATTCATGCCAAAGCGAACCACGCCGTCGTACTTCAAATCACGATGAAACACTTCGTATTCTGTTCCCAGAGATAGCGGCGCAATTAAGCCGTCTGACGGGATATGTATTTCGCTTCGTAGAGCCGATAATTGCTTGGTTTGTGGCATAATAGTAGTAGTACAACAATCAACAATCTGATTTTTTCAACAAGACGTTTGTAAAACAAAAATAATGTTCAATCAAGAAAGCCGAAATGTATGAAAAAAAATCGGTCTATGCACGATTATCCCTGAATTGCTGCGGTGTTTGACCCGTTTGCTTTTTGAAAAACGCAGTAAAATGGGTGGGTTCGGAGAAGTGCAACCGAAAGGCGATTTCTTTGGTGGAAAGTTCTGTCTGCGTGAGAAGCGACTTTGCAAGCAATAGCAAATGCTCCTGAATGTGATAGGATGCGGTGTTGCCGGTAATGCGCTTAACAACGGCGTTCAGATGGTTCGGGTGAACATTCAGCAAGTCCGCATAAAACGACGCTTGGCGGACTTCTGCGTGGTCGCCGAAAGCGTCTTCGGTTGCAGAGTGAGATTCAATCAGGCTTTGAAAGCGCGAAACCAGCACGGTATCTGCTGTGCGAGTATGTTCCGGCGTGGTAGATTCGGGTGAGCATTTGTCGAAAAAGCGTTTGGTAATCACCAGCAAAAGTTGGGTGTATGCTTGGATAAAGCTGAATTTATCAGGGCTTTCGGAATGATATTCTTCAAAAATTCGCTTGAAGCAAGCATCAGCGCGAAGTCTTTCATCGGGCGGAAGGTCGAAAGCAAGAGTTTTATCCAAACGAAAGAAAGGAAAATCAAGAATAAAGCGGCTCCAGGCGGGGTTCATGCTGATAAATTCTTTTCCAAAGATGATATACCAACCCTTCCAATCGGGCGCAATATCCCACGTCACAACCTGATACGGCGAATTAAAAAACAAACTCGCGCGAAGCGGCTTGCCCATCACTTCCGTGTTCGTACCTTCATGCCGCAGTGCCACAGCGTAGAATTCATGCCGGAAAGAAGGCTGTTGCGCATTCACGGTGTGCATATTGTCCTCAAAGCGGCGAATATCGAAAAATGTGTGCTTCGGCGGAGGGATATTGACTGCCGAGCAGTATTCATGCAGTGTTGTGATGTGGCGCATTGATATTTTGGGATGCAATAAAAAAGCTCAATTCACCAGAAAAAACGCCTATGAACGCAGATTATTGGAATGCGGGTGGTTGAAAATGAAAAACGCCGATAAACCCAGGCGGTATCGGCGTTTTGTTTGAGTATCATTCATAAAAATTAGTTCGTAAAATCCGCCCAAAACGCAGCACTAATCGGCTGTGCAATTGGTAAATCTTTTTTGACATTCGGTCTGCGAATGCTGAAGGAATCAAACGTTGCAGTGAGGTCGGCTTGGTCTTTGGGCGCACCGTTTTTGTTATAGCTTGCATAATCGGGATACACGGCGGCAACAGAATTCCAATCAGCATACGCGGTAATTCCGACCTGAAGAGTCATCGGAAAATCAGGGCGAATAAATTGGTCGAGAAGCGTCCATTCTGCGCCATCGTACCGATACAACAGACTAAAAATCTCACCAAGCCGCACGATGCGCAAATCCATCCAGCCTTGTTTGGAAGGAAAAATTTTCAACGTCGAAGTGCTTTGATAGGTGCTTTTAATCTCAAACTGCGGCTTGCCTGATTCGGTTGCGCATCCCGTCGAGAAAAACAGCCAATTTTCCTGTCCTGGTCGCCATGATTCTGCCGAGAAATCACGCGGTTTGCGAATAAATAATCCGGCTAAGGAAAATGACGTTTCGGGTGTCGGAACGCCGTTCCCTTCAACTTTGATTCGGGTGCTGACAATAAAATCTCCCGTTACTTCATGGTAGAGAAATCCACCGTAATTATCTTCAAACCAGCCGCTTGATTTTGGTTGAATAACAAAATTACCGTTGGAAATCTTAGCAGTACGCCACTTTGAAGCCCATCCGCTAATTTCTAATGATTTCCATTGTTCCAAAGATTTTTCGCTCTCAAATTTATCTTGAACAAGGATTGATGAGGTTTTTGGAGTTTGTGCCGATACGCTTGAGTTCATAAAAAATACAAGGCAAAAAGTGAAACAAAGACTGGAAATCAGTGAGCGGCTATGCCCATATTTGATGCGGGTTTTGAGGTACTTATTCATACGAAATACATATTGACAAGTGAAAAAAATATTATCTTCCTTGATAGACCGATAAATCGCACGGCGTTGTTGGACCTTGATTGCATTCAATTCGCTGTATCGCTCCACCCGAAGCAACGCGGCGCAAAAGCGGAAGAGTGAAGGTGTTATCCGTTATTCGTGCGGCTTCATGGCAAGAATTACAACCGGAAATTGTGCCGAGAGTAAAATTGGGTATAGATGGCGCAAAAGCAGCATTTTCCCAGCCTCGTAACGTTTTCTGGCGAATAAAGACCGTGCTTTGTGAAGTTTCGCTGCCCCATGTTTCCATAACGAGGAGTGCGCCAATCGGCACAGAATCAATTCGTGAAGAGGCATGACGGCGCATTTGGGCAAATGAAGCCGAATCAATAAACATTCGCCGAAAATACTCGCCTGCTTTATCCACTTGAGCAAAAAATACAAGCGGACGACCATAGCGCGTATTCACGGGAAAACCATTTGTTGAAGCGGCTCCTCGTGAGGAGTCTGAACCTGAGGGATTGTTAGGGTTTGGCGGTAGCGGAGGCGCACCGATACAGCTACAAAAAACGATAGAGGCAGCAAGGAAAAACGAAAAAGATTTCATGCAAAAAGCAGTTAAAAAAAGCAGTTGGTGAAGAAGGTTGTTTGCGTGTGCAAATTACTTCTCAACTGCTTTTGCTTGGTTTTCTTTAGCGTTCAAAAGATTGTTGCGAGGAGGTCAATTTGAGGTGTGTGGGAGAATAGCCGAAGTATTTTTTGAACGAAGCAGAAAAATGCGATACATTCTCAAAACCCGCTTCATAGCAGGCTTCGCTTACATTGTATTTGTCTTGTGCGAGTAGTTTTTTCGCATAGTTGAGCCTGCGTTCTTTCAGCCATTGCGCTGGTGTGGTAGCATAGATTTCAGCAAAATCACGCTTGAAAGTGGACAAACTACGCCCAGAAAGCACCGCAAATTCTTCGATTGGTAAATTTTTATGAAAGGTCTCTTCCATAACCCTCACCAAATCATCTTTGGCAAGAGTTGGTGCTTCCGAGAAGACCGACAGCGTTGCGGGAAAAAGTACTTGCAGATTCAGAAGAAATTCCAAGGTTTTGATACGCAATAATTCATGATTTCCCTCCAAAGCACTTCCAAAATACGGCATCAGAGAGCGCATGAATCCTTGCAAAAGTGGATGTTGCGGAAGGCAAATAATCGTCTTCAAGGCAGCAATATTGCTTGCGCCATCGTGAGTTTTCTGCACGTGAGAATGCTGATACTGTTTCCGCAGAAATTCATTGATAAAATCTTGTTTGAGAAAAAACAAAATGCTCTGATAATTCGGCGCGTCGGCGGTACTTTTTTTGGTAAAATCGAAATACGTTCCTTTCCGCACGATTGCCGTCCCCCCTGCCTGAATGTGATGAACTTGCTTGTTTTGTTCGATAGAGAGCATTCCCGAAACGATATGAATAATCTCAAACTCCGTCGTGTACGCTGAATCGGTCATCAACTCTTGATACAAACACGATTCAACAACTGAGCAACCGCGCAAAATTATGGTACGGTGCTGTTCGGTATGGTCAAAGAAATGTTGAGGAAGAAAAAACATACTTCAGTTTCATGGGTAAAAACTTGTTTCTTGATTTGCCCACTAAACGTATAGTGCTAAAAACTATTGTGTCGGATTTGTGGCTACCCCGCCATGTCAATAGATTTTCATGTATCAACGGCAGCAAAACGCATGAATGCTACACTGCATGTATTTGCTATCGTGCCGAGAATTCATGCCAAAGCGAACCACGCCGTCATACTTCAAATCACGATGAAACACTTCGTATTCTGTTCCCAGTGATAGCGGCGCGATTAAGCCGTCTGACGGGAGATGTACTTCGCTTCGTAGAGCCGATAATTGCTTGGTTTGTGGCATAATAGTAGTAGTACAACAATCAACAATCTGATTTTTTCAACAAGACGTTTGTAAAACAAAAATAATGTTCAATCAAGAAAGCCGAAATGTATGAAAAAAAATCGGTCTATGCACGATTATCCCTGAATTGCTGCGGTGTTTGACCCGTTTGCTTTTTGAAAAACGCAGTAAAATGGGTGGGTTCGGAGAAGTGCAACCGGAAGGCGATTTCTTTGGTGGAAAGTTCTGTCTGCGTGAGAAGCGACTTTGCAAGCAACAGCAAATGCTCCTGAATGTGATAGGATGCGGTGTTGCCAGTAATGCGCTTAACAACGGCGTTGAGATGGTTCGGGTGAACATTCAGCAAGTCCGCATAAAACGACGCTTGGCGGACTTCTGCGTGGTCGCCGAAGGCATCTTCGGTTGCAGAGTGAGATTCAATCAGGCTTTGAAAGCGCGAAACCAGCACGGTATCTGCTGTGCGAGTATGTTCCGGCGTGGTAGATTCGGGTGAACATTTGTCGAAAAAGCGTTTGGTAATCACCAGCAAAAGTTGGGTGTATGCTTGGATAAAGCTGAATTTATCAGGGCTTTCGGAATGATATTCTTCAAAAATTCGCTTGAAGCAAGTATCAGCGCGAAGTCTTTCATCGGGCGGAAGGTCGAAAGCAAGAGTTTTATCCAAACGAAAGAAGGGAAAATCAAGAATGAAGCGGCTCCATGCGGGGTTCATACTGATAAATTCTTTTCCAAAGATGATATACCAACCCTTCCAATCGGGCGCAATATCCCACGTCACAACCTGATATGGCGAATTAAAAAACAAACTCGCGCGAAGCGGCTTGCCCATCACTTCCGTGTTCGTGCCTTCATGCCGCAGTGCCACAGCGTAGAATTCATGCCGGAAAGGAGGCTGTTGTGCGTTCACGGTGTTCATATTGTCCTCAAAACGGCGAATATCGAAAAATGTGTGCTTCGGCGTGGGGATATTGATTGCCGAGCAGTATTCATGCAGTGTTGTGATATGGCGCATAGCAAGAACTCCAATATGTGATGAAGGTAAGATTGCAAAATAGTATTTTGAGCTGAATCCTCGCATAATGAGATGTAACGATTCCAATAATACCACGCTCTTTTCGTCAGAAAAATAGCACCATACCACAATCTTTCGTCCACCATCAAATTTCCATCACGCAATGAACCAGTGTACATCTTCGTACCGTTTTTCTTTTGGTAATGTCTCCCTCGGCAATCGCCTTTGTGTGTGGATAGTGTGTACCTGTTTGATGATACAACTCGCTGTGCCGAATGGAACACTACACGCCCAGGCTTCATGCGCACTTCAGCGATTCTCTTCGCCATCGGGACGCATTGCAGACCGCACGAACGCTGCGCCAACATACGCCCCAAACCAAGACTGTTTGTGGCTCATAGAGCCGATGAATGCTCGTGTCATTCGCCTGAGCGTTGCACAATTTTCAACCGAAATCAACGCAGATATTTTGACCGTCTATGCTGGACGCGACACCACCGCGCCTGTGGTGGCAAGACTAAGCGGGCAATCGCTTCCTGCGCCGATAGTGGTGTCGAGCGGGGCGGTGCTTCTGCGATTTCAAACGAATGCTTCTGCTGAGGAAAGCGGCTGGCAATTAGATTACCTCTCCAGTAGCAGTGCCGCACAGATTCTCGTTTCGCAGCCCGCGCCCGCCTTCGCGCCGATTCTTTTCGGAACGTCCACCGAAACGCGTATCAGCATTACACCTTCCGACACCGCATTCCCACTTGTTTTGACGACTTCTTCACCATTTCAACTTGCCCTCAGCAACGCCAACACTCCGTTTTCCGATACCCTGCGCATTCCCGCATCCGTGCTTCAAGCAAGCAGTAATCAAGCGGGAAGCGGCGCGATTCCTGTGCAAATACGCTTCCAGCCGAATGTCGTAGGAAAAGTTTCGGGGCAAATTCGCGTGAGCAACGGCGCACGGGAATTCACCTTTCCCGTCAGCGCACAAGCTACTCCGGCGGTGTTTTGGCGACCTGCAAACGGTCCCTTTAGCGCACAAGTCCGCAGTCTAACCTTCGCGCCAAACAATACGATTCTTGCCGGAACGCTGACGGGCGTATATCGCAGCAATGCCTCTGGTGCCGCATGGTTACAGGCTGCGGCGGGACTAAATGCAAATAGCGAACTTGTTATTCAAACGCTCGCTTCGTCCAATCGTACCTCGTTTGCGGGAACGGCGCAAGGCTTTTTTGCTTCCAAAGATGGCGGGCGAACATGGTTCAAAAGCGCACCAGCACTTGCAAACGCCTCGGTTGAAAGTATTTCCGTTCGCCGCGATACCGTGTTTGTGGTCTCGAATGGGCAAATGTTTCGCTCGGCAAACGACGGCGAGGCATGGGAACGTGTGCAATCAAGCCGCTTTGACAGCCTTCGCCTCACAACAGTTTTTGCTTCGCCCGTGAGCCGACGAATCTTTGCGGCAGGAAATCGAAACACCTCCACAACCGCACAAATACTTGTTTCTGAGAATAATGGCATAACGTGGCAACTTGAACAAACCTTCCAAGCGGACACGGCAAAAGTAACCTCCATCACAGAATGGGCTGCAAGCCGCACCGATACGAGTATTTTTGTGGCAACAGCAGGAAATGGTCTCTTTCGCAAACAAAACGCTCAGGCGTGGGAACGAGTGCAAAAAACACTCCGCGATAACGATTTGGTGCGCGATACAGTAACACAACTTGCTGCAAGCCGCGCTGGGATTTTTGCCGCCACCAACGACGGCGTGTTTCGCTCAACCGACGGCGGCACGACGTGGAAGCAGACAGTACGCGGCTTGGCGGATGCAAAAATTTCGTCGCTCATTGCAAACGATGTGGAACTCTACGCTGGTACAAGCGTTGGCGTGTATCGCTCGACCACAGGCGGCGAAGTGTGGCAGCCTGTTTCGACGGGGCTGACGGGCGGCGTAGTAACGGCAATCAAGGAAATACGTGGCTTTCTGCTTGCTGGAACGCTGGGAAGCGGAATTTTTCGCTCTTCCGACAACGGCTTTACGTGGCAATTAGCAAACAATGGCTTAACGGCGCGGTCTCTGTTCAATTTTGTTTCTCGCGCTGGCATTGTTTTCACAACGTCGTTTGATGGCTATGAGCCAGAAAGCGGCATTATTCCTGGCGTGTATCGCTCGGCTGACAACGGGCTGACCTGGACGCAAGTATTGACCGACAGTGTCGGCTTTTTACGCAATGCCGCTCTGAACCGCAATTCCTTTTATGGACTTTTGCAAACCGAACGCGCCCTCTACGCGGGTAGCGGCAACGGACACGTCTGGGTTTCGCAAACGGGCTTTAATTGGCGGTTGGCGGCAATTCCAGGCGTGGTAGCTCCCGTAACTGCGATTGCTGAAGGCGTAGGCGAAAGTATCTTTGCCGCAACACTTGGCAATGGCGTGTATCGTTCCGACGATAACGGCTCAACATGGCGTAAAATGATGCTTGCCATGAATAATGCGAATGGAGAAGGTGCATATTCAATGATTGCGAACGCATCGGGGACAATTTTTGTTGGAACCACCGACGGGCTGTATCGCAGTCGCAATAACGGTTCGAGCTGGGAACGCTTGGGCAATTTCCCCACTCTCGTCGGCAAACCCTTAACATCCATGCAGATTGTGGGCGATATGTTGTACGTGGCAACCGACGGCAAGGGCATTTGGCGCACTGTGGACAACGGCGATTCGTGGGAAGAAGCAAATGACGGCATTGCGGGCAGCGAAGCGCAGGTGTATTCGATTTTCTCCGCCAACGGCACAGAACTGTATGCGGGCTTGCGCGGCGGAGCCGTGATTACATCGTCCTTGCAGCTTCCTTCCACCGCGCCGCGTGCTGTGTTGGAAATCCCCGATACGCTCCAAGCTCGCGTGGGTGATACGGTTGAAGTGCCGATTATCCTGCGTTCGCTCTCGGGTGAACTGCGCGGAACCAAGACCGTAAGCGGCTTCCTGCGCTTCAACGCCTCAATGCTCATGCCGCTTACCGAGCAGGAACGCCAAAGTTCCATCGTGGCAAACGGTGAACGGCAAATGCCGATTCGTTTTTCGCTCACAAATTCAGGTGGAAATTCCGTTGGAAATCTCGTGGGAATGCCGCTTGCGCGAATTCGTCTCCGAGCAGTTTTGGGTAATAGTGCCGCCACGCCGCTTATTCTCACAAATATTCAAACAACACCGTCGGATGCAATTGTGATTATGCCATCAAGCGGAGTTTTTAATACACGCGGCTTATTTACTGGCGATGGCACGCGGTTATATCGCTCGGAACGCGCACCAGTGCTTGCGTCTGTTGCGCCAAATCCCGCTTCTGGCAATGCTGCCATTTCCTACGAAATTTTTGGCAAAACAACAGTCAGCATCAGCCTTCTGAACATTTTTGGGCAAACAATCCAAACGATGGTCAATGCGGAAACACTGCCCGAAGGCAGATACGACGCGCTCTTGAATACATCGGGCGTTCCCACAGGAACGTATTTTGTGCGCTTGCAAACGCCGGAACACAGCACGGTGCGGGTGGTTTCGGTTGTGCGGTAGTTTTGTATTCATTGTTCATAAAAGTTTTCATAATCGGCAAACCCGCATGAAATCTATTTCCATAGGCGATTCCACCCTCCATTTTCAAATGCTTCCAAAAGGGTATTTGACCTACGAAATAGATTGGAGTAAAAAGCCGCATAGAAATCAGTTCGTCAAAAAAGGCAAGTCATTGGTAGAAATAGACATTCGGAAAGATATTTGGCTTGGCGAAACGCTCGTTACTCAACGTGTATGGACGGAAATTATGGCGGCAAATCCGTCGAAATTTCGAGGCGACAACAAGCCTGTTGAAAGCGTCAGTTACAACGAAATAGAGGTGTTTATGGACAAACTCAACACGGCGACAGGACAGCAATTTCGATTGCCGACGGAGTCTGAATTTCTCTATGTTTGTGTGTTGAATTACGACGACGCTTTTTTTGATACCATAGAAGATTTCGTATGGTTTGAAAAAAACAGCAACAAGCAGACGCAGCCCGTGAAAACAAAAAACGTGGGAAATCTTCATTTCTCCGATGTCTTGGGTAATCTTTATCACATTCTCGCGGCGGACATGACCACTGTGCGAGCCGATACCTGTGTGTACAGAGGCGCGTGTTGGGCGACGCACAAACTCTGGGTTGATAAAGATTATGCTATGACCATGAGCAAGGAGCGGAAAGATAACACTATCGGATTTAGGCTGGTACTTGCCTCGGAATAAATTTCTCAAGTGCTGATACAATCAGGTTTCCGCGATGTACGATTTCTTCTGCATTTATTAGACATTATGCAGATTAAGCTCTGAAGGGCTGGGAATGGCGTAAATACTGGCTTCAGTGGCTTGAGACTTCTTGTCTGTGTTTGTCGCCTGAACCCCGCACCAATGCTCACAGACAAGAAGTCTCAAGCCACTATTTGAAGAGCAAAAACAGCTAATCTGTATAATGTCTATTGGCTGAATCCCTCATCAAACCTCAATCAAACCTATGCTGCCGTTGTCTTCCAAACTCCCAAACGTGGGAACTACAATTTTTACCGTCATGTCGGAACTTGCCGCAAAGCATGATGCAATCAACCTTGCGCAGGGATTCCCGAATTTTTTGCCATCGGAAAAACTTATTCAATACGCACACGAAGCCATGCAGCGCGGGCAGAATCAATACGCTCCCATGGCAGGTTTGATGACGCTTCGAGAGAGAATTGCTGCAAAAATTGCTACCGATTACGGTGCAAATGTTCATGCTGCTGATGAAATCACCATCACGCCAGGCGGCACGGCTGCTCTCTTTGCGGCAATGATGGCAATTGTTCACAAAGGCGATGAAGTGATTGTTCTTGAACCCTGCTACGATTCGTATTTGCCAACCTTGGAACTATGCGGTGCGGATGTGCGCCGTATTCCTTTGAAATTTCCAGAATATGCTGTTGATTGGGAAGCCATTCGCCAAGCATTTACGCCACGTACACGGCTCTTGGTCTTGAATACGCCCCATAACCCGACGGGGAGCGTGTGGTCTGAGGAGGATATGGCGCAGCTTGCCACACTCACGCGGGATTCCAACTGCATTGTCCTCAGCGATGAGGTATATGAGCATATCATTTTCGACGGGAAGCGGCATGAAAGCGTGCTACGCACACCAGAACTTGCGGAGCGGAGTATGGTGATTTCTTCTTTTGGGAAAACCTTCCACGTAACGGGTTGGAAAACAGGATATTGTGTGGCTCCGGCGGCACTAACGAAGGAGTTTCGTAAGGTGTATCAGTTTATGAATTTTGCAGGATTCACTCCCGCGCAGGTAGCGTTTGCGGAAATGCTCCAAACACCGCAGCATTACAAGGAATTACCAGCATTGTATGAACAAAAACGCAACACTTTTCAACGCCTTATGGAAGGCTCGCGTTTTCAGCTTTTGCGCTCAGAAGGCTCGTATTTTCAATGCGCCCGCTTCGATGCCATCTCTCCTCTCCCGGATACTGAGTTTGCGCAATGGCTCACCCGTACACACGGCGTGGCGGCTATCCCCGTTTCTGCTTTCTACGCCGATGCCAATGACCACCACGTTATTCGCTTTTGTTTTGCGAAAACCGATGAAACATTGGAACGCGCAGCCGAGATTTTACGCGCTGTGTAGGCTTGTGTGTTGATGATAAATTCTCATTCACCTTTTGGCTGCCGAACATTTTGCTTGGATAATTTTTCTGCAAGGTCGTAGCTGAAAAGCGTCTGCAAGCCTGTTTTGATGTCGTTTTCCTGCGCCATGAGTTCGTACAAGGTCGCTTTTTTCCACGCGATGAGCCGCATATTGCTTGCTGCCTTGACCGTTGCCGAGGCAGGATTTCCCGTCAGGAAACTCATTTCTCCAATAAAGCTATTCTCCCGCACGTAGGTGATGGGCTTGTGTTCGAGATGCACCGTTGCTGTGCCGTCGTAAATGAGCATCAGCGTATCCACTTCGTCGTGTTCGCTGATGATGGTGTCGCCTTTGTTCACATTGCGCCACTCGGCAATTTCCATGAGCTTTTTGAAGGTCTCATTGGGCAAGGCGCGAAAGGCGGTGGATTGCAAATAGCGTTCTTCCTCGCTCCATTCGGAAAGATTTTTCGCCCGCACAAGACGCACTGTTTGAAATAAATTGACAAGCAGCAGCGTAAAGACTCCGCCAACATGGATGAAATCAAGCTCTGGCGGCACATACAGCCAGTACACCAATTCCAATGCAAAGCCCACTAGCAAGCCGATACGCAGCCAAAACACCTGTGGTAGCGCGAGAGCCAGTATTTGTGCGCAATAGGGAAGGATAGTTAAAATCTGAGAAACAATACCCATAATGAAAAATGGAAAGTCAAGTGGAACCTGAAGAACAGTGAACATGATTACTGGCGGCAAATATACTTCTTTCTCACCCCAGAAGCCGCATCGCAACAGCCTGAACAGCATTGCAATAGCATTGTAATAGCATTTCAACAACTTCTATTTTTTTGCCAAACTCCGCTCAGTTATCGTGCGTGCAGTCTAAATTCTGAAAAAAATACACAGTAGCAAATGAAAAACGACACAATGCCCTCCCAAGGCGCATAAAACCTATTGCAAGAGCTTCAACAATTTCACTTTTTTGTAACTCGTCAGGTATCTTCTCGCCTAGGCGGCTGAGGAGTGCGTAAACACTGCCGTCCGGCGGGTGTGTCGTTTGTGAGCCACTCGCCGGACGGCTCTACGGTCCTTGTGATAACAGCCGCTTGGGCGAGAAGACCTGAATAGTGACCTTTTTTGCTGTGAGCAAAAAGTGTCTGTGCTACCGATAAATGCTGGCTTCGGTAGAACAGACACTGTTGTCTGTTTGTGATTCTATGAACGATATAGCTATTAGACATTATACAGATTAGCTGTTTTTGCTCTTCAGATAGTGGCTTGAGACTTCTTGTCTGTGAGTGTTGGTGCGGGGTTCGGGCGACAAACACAGACAAGAATGTCTGTGCCACTGAAGCCAGTATTTATGCTACTCCCAGCCCCTCAACGCTTAATCTGTATAATAGACTTTATTCCGAATAGACTTTTTTACTAAACAAGGCAGCATGCTGCCTTGCTCCAAAACTCTAAAAACCTTATTCGAGATAAACTCTAATGTCTATTTAAGAAGAGCAATTTCCCTAAATTGCCTGATGATTAAAGGGCTGC
The DNA here is from genome assembly GCA_013298775.1 of Ignavibacteria bacterium. Lineage (GTDB taxonomy): Bacteria > Bacteroidota > Ignavibacteria > Kapaibacteriales > UBA4661 > PH2015. The sequence goes on from JAAFIV010000004.1 coordinate 89,778, forward strand.
AAGACCATCTCCGAAACCACGCCACTACTGGGCTGCTGGCATAAAAACCAAATTGCTTTTGCCGCTTCTTCTGCGCTGACAAATTTATCGCGTTGGACGCGCATGTCAATTGTGTCCCAGAACGCAGTATCTGTGCCGCCGAGATAGATATTGGTGATGCGAATATCCGTGCGCTTCAATTCTTCGCGCACTGATTTGAGCATGCCATTCAAACCATATTTCGAGGCAGAATATGCCGCCGCGCCCGCCATGGGTGTTTTGCCCAGTACGCCCGGAAGGTTGATAATCAAGCCTTTTTTTGCCTCTTTCATCGGCGGAAGAAATGCTTTCAAAAGATTAAACGTGCCAACAAGATTTACCTGCAAACTCTGCATGAAATCGTCGTGCGTGAGCTGTTCAAGAGGTTTGATAATGCCAATTCCTGCGGCATTGACAAGAATATCAATGTGTCCAACTTCCGCATGGATACTTGCCGCAACAGCGTTTACCTGCTCCGGCGCACTCACATCAAGCGCGAAACGGTGTTGCTGCGGAACGCCGAGCGCGTCTGCGCTTGCGTGAAGATTGGTCATATTGCGCCCAGTACAAAACAAATTCGCGCCAGATTGTTTCAGGAGTTTTGCGGTCTCGCGACCAATACCGCCGCTCGCGCCAACGATAAGAACATTTTTGTTCGTTAGTTTTTCCATCTGTGCTGAAAAATATGGTGAAAAATATGGTGAAAGATATAGTTAGAGCTTTCGCAAATGACACAGACAGGAGTGTCTGCGCTACCATCCCAAGCCAGATTTTATGCGGCTTTGGTAGAACAGACACTCTTGTCTGTTCCATACAATGAGCATTGTGCGAAAGTCTGCATAGTGAAAGATTGTGGTGAAAATCCTAAAAATGCTTCAAACGAAGATAGAGACGGCAAGGCAGGAATGCTATTGTGTACGGCGGGTGTTTTGGGAGGGAGATTTCTGGAAGGCAGACGATATGTTCCTCGCAGCACCCGTCCGAGACGTATCGCCAGTATCGGACGGGGTGTTGCGAAAGAAAACGTATTGGCTTAAATTTCCGCCACAGCGCGTTCAATGAGGCGGCGTGCAACGGTTTGTGTGCCAGTGTAGTCGAAGTAGTTCGTGGTGGTGTCGAGGAATGCTGCAACGTAGTCCAATTTATCATCGGAAACGTCAATGAAATTCTTCAAACTGCCTACTACGCCTTGCGGGGTCAAGCCTTTGGAAGAAACAAAATTCCCCATCCAGCCTTTGATGCTGTTGAAACCTTGCTGAATAAAACCAAGCTGTCCGTCCACACCACCGCCAGGAATTGCCGATGCAACGGCGGTAAATGCTGGGTGCGAGGTTAAATCTGCTGGAGCAAGTCCGCCGATGAACTGCTCCATTTTTTGTAAGAAGTCTGGACCAAGGGGAATCAAGCCATCGAAGCAGGTAAGAGCTGCCAAACGCATGATAGATTCTTTGCCGTAATCGCCCACTGCGCCCATAAATTCTGCAACGCCATCGCCTGGAATACCATTGGTTTTTGCGTAGGCAATGATTTCCGCCGATACTTTTATGCCGAAGTCAATGGCTTGTGCTTTGTCCGCTTTTGGAGTGATTTTTTCCAAGAAGCTAAGGAACGACACGCTTTCGCCGATTTTATTTGCCAATGCTGCCGCGCCTAATTTCCCACCAACGCTGCTTGCAGTCTGATAGAGCCACACTGCGCGTTGGTACCCTTCGGCAGGGTCGTTGTAGAGCGTAATAGCGCGTTCACCGATTTGCTGAATCATGCTTTGGTCGCTTTCGCCCGTTACGAGCGTAATCATATTTTCAAAGCCAGAGATATTCTGCCATTCGCCCGGAACGACGTAATCAAGGGCTTTCAAGGACATGACCGTCGCGCCACTGGTGGGCAATTCATTGACGAGTTCAAAGATTGGTTTACTCATGGTTGTAGTGTTTAGTTGTAAGTGTTGAATGTTGAGTTATGTTGTTGCTTCGTAAAAAACAATTGCAAAAGCGCATGAATACACGCTACAATGATAAAATCAAAAATTCGGAATCTCAATTTCTCTGGAGTCCCACGTGGTGAGGATATTGTTAATGCGAAATGCTTCAACCGAGTAATCGCCGACGCGATTTGCAGGAACAATTTTCACATTGAGCGTCGCAACGGTGCGCCCGCGCCACTCCAACGTAAAATCATTGACTGCCTTATCGCGAGCAATCGGTACAATTCCAAAGAGCATGAGGCGTACTCTGTTGTTTTCTGGAATTATCATAAGTTCATGTGAACCATTTGCATCTTTCTTCTTGAATGTCTGTGTTTGTCCTTTTACAATGTATTTGACTTCAAGCGAATCTACCTCTACTGCAAGCGAGGTACTATCACGCACGGAGCGAATAGTTACTGTTACAAAATCGGGACCTTGAACACAGCCACAAACCAGCGTACACGAGTTTATACCTACCACGATTGTAGCAAGTATCAGCACGGTGGCGAAAAAAAGAGGATTCTTCATTATTGAGCCTAGTATTGCAAGGTATTACTTCGTTGCTTGAAACGCCGCCAAGCCAGCAAGATTCACCTTACTAAGCCATGCTTCGCGGTCTGCTTTGGTGAATTCTGGTGCGCGAGAAAGCACTTTCACTTGATAGCGTCCGCCGACGAGCAGCGCGGTTGCGGTGCTGCCTTGGTCCACTGCTGGAAAGCCGCCAATTTTCTTGGTTGCGGTCTTGAATTTATCGGCAGCTTGCGGATTATTTGCCACATCGGAAATAGCAATCATTGCCAAATCTTTGCCGTCTTTTTTCAATTTATACTCTGCAAAGCCCGTCTTTTCTTGGCTTGCGGTGATGTCAAATCCTGCAACATCTTTCGGGAAAAACTTATTGAACGAGCCGCCTTCTTCCGGCTTCGGCAATGCGCCCGATTCCTGCGCTTCTTTTTTTGCTTCAATAGCTTCTTTGCTTTTTTTATCGGCTTCCGACCAGCGCGGGTCTTCTTTTTTACACGCAACAAGGCTCGCACTCAGCAATACGGCGACCAAGAGTGCGCGGCGCACATCCAAAAATGAGGGGAAAAACTTCATAAAAGTTGGGGAAATAAATTGAAAAAAAACAATACCGTTATGACCAGAAATGAACATGCTCAGTGTCCAACAGACACTTTCAGCACACTCTTCAACACACCAAAAAGTCCAGAAAATTTTACGGCAAAATCAGAAATAACGAGAAAACCAAGAAGATACATCGGCACCGGATATTGCTCAAAGGCATCCACAATGCGGTACAGCCAGGTTTGAAGAAAGGAAATGCGGTCGAGCAGGTAAAATGCGAGAAGGGTAAATCCGATACCGAGTGCGCTACCAGCAAGAATATCGCTTGCCCAGTGGTAGCCAGTTCCCATGCGGAAAAAACAGAGCATTGCGGCGATAACCAGCCCCAGAATACCTGCTGTACGCTGCAACAGGAACATGCCCATTGCAACGGTGAACCACATGACCGCATGGTCGCTAGGGAAGGAGCCTTGCTCGGAGATATTTACCTTCATTTTTGCCCACAGTGCAGGGTCGAAGGGAACAAGCATTGGTGCGGCAACCATAGGACGGGGCTGCTCGAAAAAATGTTGTAGCACACGCGCCGCCACAAAGCCAGCAACCATCACGGCAAAGAGAATAATCACCCGCCCGCGAATGGAGCGTTGCTGCTTGCCGTGTTCGCTCAAGCTCCCGATGTAGCTTTGCTGCGAATACGTAGAAATACCAGAAAACCATAACCCAACTAACGCCAATGCTGCCAGTTTCCATGAGGCTTCTGCACTATCTACCGCAAAGAAAAAAAGCCGTGCTGATTGTGCAACAAATTGGTTCGTCAGTTGAAAAAAATATATATCCATGCCGGAGAACCCCGAAAGCAAACAATGATTTAATCCGAAACCGCCGTATCGCTAGGAATGGTGCTGGCATCGGGGAATTCGAGAATAAAGGTTGCGCCTTTGCCAAGCTCGGATTCACACCAAATATTCGCGCCCATTGCCTCTGTCAAACGCTTGACAATGGACAAACCCAAACCTGTGGAATGCTCACCACCAGTGGGTTTTGCCGACAAGCGAGCAAATTTCCCAAAGAGTTTCTTTTTATCTTCGTCGCTGAAACCCGGACCTTCATCCTTCACTTCCACGCGAATACGTTTTTTTGCGGTATCTTCTTTCAAGCTCACCCACACTTGTTTGTCGGTTGGCGAGTATTTAACGGCATTCGAGACGATATTATCTAAAATTTGAATGGTCAAGGTTGGGTCGCCGTAGATTTGCGGCGCGTCGGCATCGGTATCAAAATTCAGCGTGATATTTTTCTTTGATGCAGCAAGCTGATAGCGGCTTACGACGTTATCAAGCGACATTAAAATTTCTACGGGCATCATTTGAAGCGTGAGTTTGCCATTTTCAATTTTATTGACATCGAGCAAATTCGTGATAATTTCAAACATGAAATTCGACTGCGTTTCGATTTGATGCGACATTTCATCCAATTCTTCCTCCGCCAATTCTACCTGTTTGCGCTTGACTATCATTTGCGCCATGCCGCGAATAGAACTGAGCGGATTCTTCAAATCATGCGCCGCGATGCCTAAGAACTCGTTCTTTTCATCGTTCAGGCGTTGGAGCTTTTCGTTTTGATGCTCTAAGGTTTCCAGAGCTTGCCGAAGCGCAATGTGAACACGCACCCGCGCCAGTAATTCCGCCTTTTTGAAGGGTTTGGTGAGATAATCCACCGCGCCAACATCGAAGGCTTTGGTAATGGATTCTGCGTCGGCATGAACGGTCAAAAACACGACGGGAATATCCGCAATGGACTCGTGTTCTTTGAAGTATTTACACACCTCGTAGCCATTCATTTCGGGCATGTTGATGTCGAGAAGCATGAGGTCGGGATGGTGCTGCTCGGCAAGTATAATCGCCTGTTTCCCCGAATTAGCAACAATCGGTGTGTAGCCGTTACTTTTCAAAATTGTTGAGACGATGTAGGTATTTTCCTCAACGTCGTCCACAACCATAATGCGCTTGTTTGCGATTTCCATAGACGTTACAAGTAGATAATGTGCGAGAAAAACTCACAATGAAAAATGCTCTCGAAAAGGATAGCTCGAAAGATTTTATCTCTCTTGCCTTACGCAACATTCGCACTGCCCTCACCCCTCGCTCCGAAGACGGTGCGAGGCCCTCTCTCACGCGAAGTGCGGGGCGAGGGTTTATGAGAACTCGCTCTGAAGCCCTCTCCCTCTGGGAGAGGGTTGGGTGAGGGCGGTGTGTGTAAGGTGAAGTTATCCCTTATTTCTGTTTCCTTTATCCTTTTCTCTGCGCTGCTTGAGGCAATTCGACAATAAAACTTGCTCCTTGCCCGCGCTCCGATTCGCACCACACGCGCCCATTCATGGCATCGGTGAGGTGTTTTACAATCGCCAAACCCAAACCCGTAGAATGCTCTCCGTTGGTAGGTTGTGCCGAAAGTTTTGCAAATTTAGTAAAAAGATGGATTTTATCCTCTTCTGTTAAGCCTGGACCTTCATCTTTTATTTCAATCCGCGTACAGCTCTCCATTTCAAGCTCGGCGGTGCCATTCTGCATCTTTTCCCATTCCTCACGTGTCCAGATATGATTTGTGCGCAGCACCTCTGCTTCCGAAAGCCGCACAACAACACGCTTTCCTTTGGGAGAATACTTTATCGCATTGGAAAGTAAATTTTCAATAATTTCTATCGTTGCCGTTTGGTCGGCATACGCGAGGATTGGTGTGGAGGGAACGTCTGTGGTGATGCGAATATCCTTGAGAAGAGCCATCTGCTCGAATCTATCAACGACGCTCGTAACAATGAAATTTGCTTGAAAGGTACTCGTGTCGAAGCTGAATTTCCCCGTTTCCAGCGCGTCGGCACTAATAATTTTCACAATCATTTCAAACATGCGCTTGGCGGTGTCCAAGATGACACCCGACATCGTATGTACAAGCGTTGCTGGGACAAGCGTGTCATCGTGGGATTCGTTATGCAATGCCTCCGCAACGCCTTGAATAGCGGACAGCGGATTTTGCAAATCGTGAGCGGTAAGCGCGAGAAGCTGTGTTTTTTCTTTATCCATTTCGCGCAAACGGCGGTTCTGCTCGGCAATTTCAAGCTGGGCAGTGCGAAGTTTGGTATTTGCTTCGGCAAGTTCTTCTGCGCGGCGTGCCAGCATCATTTCCGAGCGTTGTTTCAAGCGAAAACGATTCGCAAAGAGCAAGAGCGCGATAACAAGCAATACCGCCATGCCAATAAGCATATTCCGCACAAATGCTTGCTGTTGGACATCTTTTTCGAGCGAAACAATCCGTTGCTCGCGCTGCCCGTACTCGTACTGCGCGTTGTAGAGCGCGGATTGTTTTGCAGATTCTTCATTGAAGAGCGAATCGGACATGTTTTTGAACACGCGGTAATATTCCAGCGATTGCTTGTAATTGCCTAAGCGCGAGGAGGTTTCGGCGAGAATCCACAAGGATTCTTTCATCTGCACGCGGAGCTGCATGGATTGAGCGATATTGTAGGCTTGTTCAGCATTCAAGCGGGCTGGCGTGATTTGTTCGAGTGCGAGATAAATGACCCCAATGCGATTTTTCGTTGTGCTGATGTCGGATTCTTGATGCAATTCCTCAAACAGCGCAAGGGCTTTGGAGTAGTATTCAAGCGCAGTTTGGTAGTTTGCCAATTCTTTGAATTGTAATCCTAAATCTAAATACGTTGCTGCAATGTTGGATTTCGCGCCAATTTTTTCCCACATTTTCAGCGCACGAAGCCCGTACCCAAGCGACTCCGAGTAGTTTCCCTGCAAATGGCGCACCTGCATCATATTCAGCAAACAATACGCTAAAAGCCGCTCGTCGTTCACCTTCTGCGCAAGCTGGAATGCGCGTTCCAAGTAATTCGAGGCTTCTTGCGCTTTTTGCTGCGAAATAAAAATACGACCAATCGTATTCAATGAATGCCCGATTTCACGCTCATCGCCAGACTTTTCGTCTAATTCCAGTGCTTTAAAAATATGCTCGGTTGCTTTGGGATAATTACCAATATTCCGGTACGCCACGCCGACAAAACGGTGCGTTCGCGACACATCCGCGAGAATGCCGTATTTCTGCGCCACTTGCAAGGCTTCCTCGCCATAGGTGATAGATGCGAGCGGATCCACTGCGCGTGATTCCCAGCACAGCGAAAGCAAAATACGATAACGTGAAGAATCGGTGTACTGCGTCAGAATGGCGCGGAGAGAGTCCAGAAGCCGCGTTTGAGCGAGGACAGGCAAGGAGGATGGCAGGAAGACAAGCAGCAAACAACACACCCATATCACAGGTGTATGCCTCAGCGAGAACCCTGCAACAGCGCGTCTGTGCGAGGATTCTGCGTGTGAATGGCGTACATGGTGAGAGTAGTGGAGCATAAAAAGAACGATTTTGACGGGCAAAATTCGTAGTGAGTGCGTTGTGTTCGCCCTTATTCTTTGGTGGTTTCTTGGAGAGTTTCTCGGAGAGTTTCTTTGATAATTTCTTGACTAGGCTCTTTGGTGGCTTCGTCCGCAGCCGTCAGTACGGCAGAGCATGGAAAATCAACAATAAAATTCGCACCTTCGCCCGCCGTGCTTTCTACGCGAATAGAAGCCCCCATCAGGTCAATGAGCTTTTTGGTGATGGACAAGCCTAAGCCCGTAGAATGCTCGCCGCCAGTGGGACGGGCAGTGAGTTTTGTAAACTTTTGGAATAAATATTTTTTATCTTCTTCGGTGAAGCCAGGACCTTCATCTTTTACGGAAACCCGCACGATATCTTGCTCTGGTGCTTCTTGTGCAATTTTCGCGATAGAAATGCTTACAGCTTTTCCATGCGGCGAGTATTTCACGGCATTCGAGAAGATATTATCCAGCACTTGTGTCGCCGCAATCGAATCGGTGAAGACCGCAAATTCAGTTTCGTTTTCAGGCACAGATAACGAGAGGCGAATTGATTTACTTGTTGCCGCGTGTTCGTAGCGAGAGACAAGGATATCACAGGTTTCGTAGATATTGTGCTTATCTAAATTTAGCGTCATGTTTCCTTCTTCAATGCGGTTCACATCCAGCAGATTTGCAACAATTTCAAACATGAACTGCGACGACTGCTTGATTTGTTGAGCCATATCGGTAACATCCTGCTCTGAAACCGTAATGTCGGAGCGCGTCGCGATAAGCTCAGCTAAACCCGTGATGCCGCTAAGAGGATTTTTCAAATCATGTGCTGCAATGCCGAGAAACTCACTCTTTTCGCGATTGAGAGCTTCCAAGTAATCATTTTGCTGGCGCAATTTTGCTTGCGAACGTTGCAATTCCACGTGAACGTTCACCCGTGCAAGCAATTCTGGTGCGCGGAAAGGTTTAACGATGTAGTCCATGCCACCCACTTGAAATGCGCGTTGGATATGGGCAGAATCGGAAATGGCGGTAAGAAAAATAACGGGAATCTGCTCCACCGACGGCTCTTTTTTCAAGAGTTCACACGTTTCTAGCCCGTTCATTCCGGGCATATTGATATCCAACAAAATCAGGTCTGGTTTCAAGTCCACCGCCAATTTTATGCACTCTGGACCAGATTTTGCCGTTGAATGTTTGTAGCCAGCCTTCTTGATAATAGCCGAAGCAATCATCAAGTTTTCATCAACATCATCCACAATCAGAACATGACCTTTCGTGGCATCCGTAGAAACAACACTCATAACAATTTCCAATAAATTCGAGAACCAACAAAATCATAGTTTAGGACGGCATCCGCAGCTCTTTAGCACGAGGTACTCTCAAGGAACGTTGAGAATTGTGTGTAATCTAACTTTCTGGTAGCACAGACACTTGTACACGCTAAAATCCCTGGGAAGCTGGTAAAATCAGGCTTTAGTGGCACAGACATTCTTGTCTGTGTTTTCCACCTGAACCCCGCACTAACACTCACAGATAAGAATGTCTGTGCCACCACTGAAGAAATTTTTGTTGTGTACAAAGAATGCAAAACACCCTTGTTTGCATCATACAACGCAGAAAACGTATTTGGCAAAGATGTTACTTGCGCGAACGAGGGAACTGCACAATAAAGCGCAATGCTGTTGCTGTTCCACTGGCTGCATTGCTAGAGATATTTTCTGCCGTTTCGTGCCACACCGTGCCTTGCATCGCCTCAACCAGACGCTTGACAATAAACAATCCTAAGCCCGTCGAGCTTTCGCCCCCCGTCGGGCGATTAGAGAGCTTTCCGAATTTACTAAAAAGTTTTTGTTTTTCTTGCTCCGAGAGAAAACTTGTTTGATTTTGGATGGAAATTTGTACCATTTCGTCGTTGTTTTCGTCGTCGGTGTCGGTCGTGGAATTACGAAGTTGCTTGCGTTGTACGCGCTCAAGGACAACATGCACGGATTGTTCTGGGGGCGAAAATTTGACAGCATTGGAAATAAGATTGTCAAAAATTTGGCGCAACATGACTGTATCGGCATCAATAGCAAATGTTCCTTCGGGGCGCGTCATTTCTAGGCGTATCAGCTTTTCCTTTGCACGGTCGTCGTACTCTTGTATTACTTTTGCAAGCGTTTCATTCACATCAATGCACATGATATTCGGCATAATTTCACCGGATTCAATTTTATTGATGTCCAGCAAGTTACCGATAATATCTGTCATACGCCGAGCAGTATCGTAAATTGCACCAACATTTTTCAAAATATTATCTGCCGTCATTTTTGCAAAGTGTTTTTTGATAATCACACTTGCCGTCATGATAGACGCAATCGGGTTCTTGAGGTCGTGTGCTGCAATCGAAAGCAAATTATTTTTCTCTTCGTTCAATTGAATAAGCTGCTCGTTATTAAACGCAAGCTCATTGCGCATATCAGCGAGCGACAAGTGAACGTGGACGCGCGAACACATTTCCTGTGCGTGAAAAGGCTTGGTGATATAGTCCACGCCGCCAGCATCGAAGCCCTTTGTCATAGAGCGGACATCGGCAATAGCGGTAATGAAAATGACAGGGATATTTTCTGTTGCGGGATTTTCCTTCAGGACTTTGCAGAACGTGAAACCGTCCATCATCGGCATCATTACGTCGGAGAGAATCAAGTTCGGAAGCGGCTTTTGCGCTTGTGGGCGGGCTTTGCAAAATTCCAATGCTTCCTCGCCTGAATGCACTGTTGCTGTTTGGTAGCCTTCACCGCGCAAGATTTCACTCGCAATAAGCAAGTTTTCTTCGTGGTCATCAACAATCAAAATAAGCTGGTCGAATGGATTCATCATAGCAGTACGGGCAATGGTATGAGTAAGGTAACTGGTCAGTATTATCCCGTCGGGCGGTTTCTTGACCGTCCGGCGGGTGCTTCTATCGGACTAAAGTGTCGCATATACACTCGCCGGACGGCTACTACACTTGTGATAACAGCCGCCCGACGAGAAGACACCTGACCAGTTACTGAGTAAGAACAATGCGGCGAGTGAGGAAGAGAGGCAATTGGTAAGGTTGTGATGTTTGAACACAGACGAAGCCGAGATTGAAAGGATTTTTATCCTCAACATCCTCTGTGAATCCTCACATCCGCGTCCCCACATCACAACCTGAGCAGCCGCGAATGGTGATTACATTGTCTTACAACTCCTTCGCCAAAGGCACGGTAAAGGCAAAGATTGTACCTTGTCCTTGCACACTTTCTACACGGATTTTACCTTTATTTTTCTCAACTAACTCTTTACAAAGAATCAGTCCTAAGCCGCTTCCTGTCTCGTCTTCAGTGCCTTTTGTTGTGTGAACAACGTCAATGCGGAAGAGTTTTTTTGCATCCTCCGCGCTCATGCCCACACCCGTATCGCGCACTTGGACTTCAATCATTTTTGCATTGGTGGCAATGGGAACGGCTTCAATGCTGACTGTGCCGCCAGAAGGGGTGAATTTAAGCGCATTCGACACAAGATTCTGCACCACCGAGCGAATCATATTTTCATCAATAAAGACCGCAACCTCTGGTAAAACCTTGTTTTCCAAGGTCAAGCCTTTTGCCGTCGCAGCCTCGCGCATCAGCATTTCTACCGAACCAGAAATTTCGGTGAGCTGCATCACGTTTGGCTTGTACTCCATGCGTCCAGTGTGTGCCTGCGCCCACTTGAGGAGATTTTCCATGAAGTCGTACACGTTTTGCGTTTGCTGGTGCATTGCGCTGGCAAGTTCGACTAAATCTTCACTCGAAAGGTCTTGAATGCCTTCGGAAATGAGCTTGGAAATACCGATAAGCGACGAAAAAGGACTACGCAAGTCGTGAGAAATAATCGAAAAGAATTTATCTTTGCTTCGGTTGATGTCTTCCAATTCACGCTGCTTCTGCATCATTTCACCGTTCAATTGCAACAGCAAGTCCGATTGCCGCTCCAATGCTTCTCGATGCTCGGCAACAAGCGTCGTGTAATGCGTCATGTTTGCTTCAGCATTCTTGCGCTCGGAAATATCTTCCAACATCCGAATTACGAAAAGAGGGCGTTGTTGCTTGTCGCGCACGACCGACGAGGTAAGATTTATCCAAATCGGCGTGTTATCTTTGCGGATATACTGCAATTCCAGCGACAAAGAATCTATCGCGCCTGTGAGCAATTCGTAAAACAATTCTTCACTGCGGTCGCGGAAATCGGGGTGAACGCAACTGAGGAAATCCAACGTTGTCAGCTCTTCAGACGAGTAGCCAAGCAGCTTTGCAAGGCGTTCATTGTGGCTGAGGAGTTTTCCTTGCGGGTTCAAAACCGAGATAGCAAGCGGCGCACGGTCAAAAATTGTGCGAAAGCGTGCCTCGCTCTGACGCAAGGTTTGCTCGGCAAGTTGGCGTTCAAAGGCAGAGACGAGGATTTCCGCATTCAAGCGCAGCATACGCACTTCTTCTTTTGTCCACACGCGTTCTTCGCGCACCGCACTCATTCCCAGCATTCCCACAACGTTTCCGCTAATGTGAAGCGGCACTGCCAAAAGCGATTGTGTCCCGACGCTCTCCAGCGCATGGCGCAAACGCTCGGCTTCGGGCGGAAGCGTGTCTATTCGAGCGATTTGGATGGAACGAAGTTGGTTCAAGCGTTCAAAGCCCCACGCAAGCTCATTGGTGTCAATATGAGAAACCGCAAACTGCGGCACGTTGGGCGAACACCAATCGTAGCTGCGGTGCAAGACTTCTGCTGTATGCTCAAAATGCGGCGCGAGAAACACATACACGCGGTCGGTGTTGGTTGTTTGCCCGATAAGTGCTAATGCGTTATTGATGGCACTATCAATGTCGCGGACGCTGGCTTTGGCGAAATCACGGGAGATATTGGCGGTTACTTTATCCAGACTGGTGCGATATTCCAACAAATTCTGCAAATCGCGCACGGACTGAAGGTCGTGGAGATAGCCTAAAATCGTGCTTGGCAGCCCCTGTTCGTTTCGCTCCAAAACGTAGCGTCGGTCGTGAATCCAGCGATACGAGCCGTCGGCGCACTGCATACGGCATTGCACTTCAAAGAATGGTGAAAATGCTTCATTCGCGAGAGGAGTTCCTTGCGAAACCCGCTCCATTGCTTGCTCGAATTGTTCCATAACGCTTGCACGCTCGTCTGGATGGAGCAAGGAATTTACAACGCTTGTGCCGCCTTGTGTAAAACGCTCTACGGAAAAGCCGTATCGTGTAACAGCTTGATTTGCATATACATAGCGGCGTTCTTGAACGTCGTATAGATACACCACATCGGGCAGCACGTCGTCAATCAAGCGTGCAAGCCATTGGTCTTGTGCAATACGCGCTGCGAGGTCGCCGTGCGCACGAGGTTTTCCCGCGCCAAACGGCACGTGAATTCCAGAAGGCATGGGGGTTCCTATCCCGCCTGCGCTCAAAAATTCCTGCAAGCGTTCAAAGGATTCATCATCCTTGCAAAATTGACGTAATTGCTGAACATAAGAAGTGGTCATACTATCTATCCATCGGCGTTGTGTTGGCGCGATGTTCGTAAGCGGAAGAGAAAAATTGTTTCCGCGCGTCGTAACGCCGGATTGTGTTTGGGAGCGCATAGTTTCGTCGAAAAATCTAACAAGAGTTGATGACACTCCGCTAGAGAGTGTTCAGAGAAGGTATTTGAAGACTTGATACTTGTGCATCTGGCGTACACACTGCTTTGTACGTCAAATGCGAACAGAGCAAGGGAGAATTGTGCGTTCAAGATGTACAAATATACACATTCTGTGAACAATTCGACGAAAAAAACTCAGATTTAGTGTAGAATCAAAATGTGTGAAGAGAAAAATGTACCGAAGGACATGATTTTGACATTACGTTGTACATTACGCAGTGATAGCGAAAAATGTGGGCAAAGAACGTGGCTGTGACAATGGAAAGGATATTGAGAATGGAAAAAAGTCCTCAACATCCTGAGAGTCTGGGCTTCATTCGCGTTCCGCATCATTATTTGCTTGATTCAAGAGCTATATATTTCATTCTTCTGCTACAACAAACGCATTTTGGAAAGCTGCCGGAACAGCTCACGTTCTTTTTCGGTGAGTGATTTTGGTATATTTACCAGTAGTCGGGCGTATAAGTCGCCGCGTTGGTCTTGCATTGCGTAGCGCGGCATTCCCAAGCCTTTTAAGCGAAGTTTTGTTCCCGTTTGCGACTCCGGTGCGACTTTCAGTTTTACTTTGCCAGAGAAGGTCTGTATTTCTACCTCTCCGCCCAAAATTGCCGTATAGAGCGGCACATTTACTTCCGTTTCTAAATCATCTCCCCTGCGCGTATAGCGGACATCAGCTTGGATATTGATTTGAACATGAATATCAGAGAGTTTATCGGAGAGTTTTCCCGTATTTTTTGTTTCTGTTTGCGAAGAATCATTTGCTGTTGAAGTGTTTGCTGTTGAAGTGTTTGCTGTTGAAGTGTTTGCTGTTGAAGCGTTTGCTGTTGAAGCGTTTGCTGCTGAAGCGTCTTTTGATGCGCTTTGGAGATTCGGATTCGGGATTTTCAGTTTTTTCCCATGCTCAATACCAGGCTTGATATTGAGTTGGACCTTTTTTCCTTGCACAGTAATCGTTTTTTGTGTGCCTACATACGCTTCCTGCAAGCTAATATCCAGCATGATGGTGTTATCTGACTGATTATTTTTTCCGAACACGGAGCCAAAAATATCGGAAAATCCGCCATTGCCAGAAAAGTTAGGATTGTTCTTGGTTTTGCTGAAGACATCGCCGAAATCAAATTTGCTGCCGCTCGCGCCACTTCCATTTCCACCGAAACCGCTTCCTTGCGCACTTCCCGAAGCATTGCTTCCAAAATTACTGGATGCTCCAGCTCCAGCACCATTGCCAGAAGAAGCATTTCCCCCAAACCCGCTTCCAAAGCCACTTCCCGCACCTGTTGGGCGCGATGAAAACCCACTTGCTCCCGTCGGGCGCGTGGTGCTACGGCGTTGGCTTGCTGCGCCAAATCCTGTCCCAGAATAGCGTTGCCAATTCGCGCCGTAGCGGTCGTATTGGCGGCGTTTATCCACGTCGCCAAGCACTTCGTAGGCTTCGTTTATTTCTTTGAATTTTCGCTCTGCATTGTTGTCGTTGGGATGCGTATCGGGGTGATATTGCCGAGCAAGACCACGAAAGGCTTTTTTTATTTCTTCCGCCGTGGCATAGCGCGGCACACCAAGTGTTTGGTAGTAATCTTTGGAATCCATCAAAACCTCTTTATGCTACAAAATCTTTGCTACAAATCTTTGTTACAAATCTTTGCTACAAGCTGCTCCTACAAGCGAGGTGCTGCAACTTCTGGAAAAATAAGGACAAACGGATAATGCTTGGAATGACTGCTGCGCGTACAATTTACTTCCGTTTTTGATATTGTGAAAGCATTTTATCGTGGAAATTCCGACAAAACAAAAAGTGCAACAACAAGCAAAAAACGCCCGTACAATCTCATATCAATCTCATAATACACTGCTCAAAAAACGCGCCAATAAACTGGTAAAATCAAGCGGATATTTGTTGGAATGCTCTTTGGGTTGTAAATTAGCCATCTTAGCCGCCACACCTTCTTACGGAACATTCTTACAGAATTTTTTGACGGAATTTTTACGAAACTTCGACCAACGTATTTTTTACTCTTTACTCTATGAAAAAGCGCATTATTACTCTTCTGGCAGTGCTTGGCGTTATCGGCGTTTTGGCGGTGCCGAAACTCTTACAACAATCAAAAGCATCGGGCGGACAAGAGACAACAACAAGCGGCGGAGCCAGTAAACAAGCTGCTTCTGGGGGAAAACAATCCGTGCAAAATGGCGGCAAACCAAGTCTTCCACCCATGACCGTACAAGGCGTGGTGGTGCATGGAGAGAATATTGAGAGTAATATCAATGTAACAGGTTCACTCTTGGCGGGAGAAGAAGTCGAGCTGCGAAGCGAGCTTTCGGGTATTGTTACCAAACTCGTTTTGCGTGAAGGGCAATCGGTACAAAAAGGCAATGTGTTATTGAAACTGAACGATGCGGAATTGCAAGCGCAACTCAGGAAATTACTTTCACGAAAAAAACTCTTGGAAGAGCAGGAATTCCGCCAACGTTCGCTCTTGGAAATAAAAGGCATCAGCCAAAATGAGTACGATATTGCCTTAAATGAACTCACCTCGAACAAAGCAGAAATAGACCTCGCACAGGCGCAGATTGCCCGCACAGAGCTGCGTGCGCCCTTTAGCGGGAGCGTGGGGCTGCGCTACGTGAGCGAGGGAGCGTACATCACGCCGCAAAGCCGCATTGCTACCTTGACAAATCTTTCTATGCTGCGTTTGGATTTTGCCATTCCCGGACAATACGCACCACTGGTGCGGCTTGGCGATATGGTTTCCTTTACTTTACAAGGCACGGATAATCGTTACGAAGCGCGTATTTCCGCCATTGAGCCACGTATTGACCCCATGACGCGCACCGTGCAGATTCGCGCACTCTTTAGCAATAACCGCACGCCAAAGCTCTTTCCGGGCGCATTTGCTGAGGTGGCTGTCCACTTGCAAGATATTCGCAACGCGCTGATGATTCCGAGTGAAGCACTTATTCCTGAAATCAAAGGACAACGTGTCTTTGTCGCAAAAAATAAAATAGCAATGCCCGTTGATGTAGAAACAGGTATTCGCACCGAGCGTAAACTCCAGATTGTAAGCGGTATTCAGGAAGGCGATACGATTATCACAACGGGACTTTTGCAAATCAAAGGTGGCGCGAATGTGAATGTGGAAGTACAGTGATAGACGATGAGATTAAGACGAGTAGTCCGTCAAATGTATTTGAAGAGGCTTGAGACACTCTTGTCTGCGCCACGAGATGCCAAGTTATTGTGTCCAAAACTTTACCGTGTATAATTTTATACCCGTTTTCAGTGTAGAACCTTCTTAACCCGTACAATCTCCCCCTTTATTTTCAAACAACTATGCACGCTCTCACCTTTTCGCGCTTTGGCGCAAGCGATGTTTTGGAGTATATCGAAATCCCCAATCCAACCCCCAAGCCAGATGAAATCGTGCTGGAGATGCGGGCAATTGGGCTGAATTTTGCAGATGTGTATCGCCGTCGTGGGGATTATCATTTGAAAGGAACACCGCCGTATATTGCTGGGTACGAGGGTGCAGGAGTCGTCAAAGCCAGTAATACTGCCGAGTTTGCAATCGGCGACCGTGTTGTTTTTACTGATGTTCCTTTTGCCAACGCGGAACTCGTGGCGGTGCCGCTCGCACACGCTATTCCACTACCCGATGATATTTCCTTCGAGACCGCATCGGCACTGATTTTGCAAGGCTTAACTGCGCAATATCTCGCAAGCGACAGCCACCTTACGAAGCAAGGGGAAACAGCCCTCGTGCATGCGGCGGCAGGTGGCGTGGGACAATTGCTTGTACAAATTGCTCGGTTGCAAGGCGCACGGGTGCTGGGGTTAGTGTCATCAGCAGAGAAGAAAAAAGCTGCTTTGGAAGCTGGCGCGGAAGATGTATTTTTGTACAGCGAAAATTGGGTGGAGCGTGCAAAGCAAGCAACGGCGGGATGTGGTGTGGATGTGGTCTATGAAAGTATTGGCTCGACACTCATGGAAAGTTTTGCGGCGACGCGCGATTGCGGTCATGTCGTCTTCTACGGTTTTGCTGGTGGCAATCCTCCCCACATTGACCCGCGATTTCTGATGGATTCCTCGAAAACTCTGTCGGGAGGCGACCTCTGGAGCTATATCACCACCAAAGAAGAGCGTGTGCGGCGGGCAAATCTGCTGTTTCAATGGTTCCGCGAAGGCAAACTCCGCCTTGCTGCGCCGACAACATTTGCACTGAAAGATGGCGCGAAGGCGCATGATTTCTTGGAGAGCAGGAAAAGCACGGGGAAAATTGTTCTTATTCCGTAACACGATTGCTCGTCAGTAAATTTTTCAATCATTCATTGGATTTTATCTGCGTCAGGAAAACTACAAACGAAATTACGCTGAAAGCTCATAAAATCTGCCTTTCGTGGCACAGACATTCTTGTCTGTGATTCTTCAAACCCGCATAAAGACTCACAAACAAGAATGTCTGTGCCACTGAGAATTAGCGTAGATAATATCCATTCAATACCTCTGTTCAATATTTCTGTTTAACACCTCTGTTCACCGCATTATTGCTTGTCTCTATGCTTACACCTCATGCGTATCAATCTGCCGAAGCCGATGTTTATCAATCGGAAGTTTCTATTGCCAATGAAGCGGAACAAAACATACAAGGCGCATCAAATCTCACGTTGGAGGATTGGCAACGAGAATATACCGCACTTGCAAAGCACTATGCAAATTTGCTGAATGAAACCATGAAAATCACGCGTATCAGCGATTCGATGCAGGTAGAAATGCGCCGCTTACAGCAAGATTTGAAGCGGTCTCTGGACGTTTCTGAAGAATTGCGTGCAGCAGCAGAAAACGCCAACGACCGTAAAACCGAGCTTCTCAGCATTGTTTCGCACGATTTGAAAAATCCAATTGGTGCAATTATGGGCTTGGCGGAAATTCTGCTCTCTGCCTTGCCAGACGAAGATTCACCACGAATCTATGCTGCGCAAATTATGAAAACAAGCGAGCGCACAATTACGCTTATCAAGGATTTGCTGGATTCGGCGGCGTTGGATTTGGGAAAAATTGCACCAGAATTTTCCGCAACGCGTCTTTCCTTACTTCTGACCAATGTTGGCGAAGCGAATCACGTCCAAGCGGAGAAAAAAGGACAAACAATGGTGTTCGACATTCAGTCTGGCGTAAGTATTGAAGCGGATTCTGAGCGATTGCGACAGGCACTGGATAATTTGGTCTCAAATGCCGTGAAATATTCCCCGCACGGTAAAACGATTTATTTGCGTCTCAAAAAGGCGGAAAAGCGCGTCCGTATTGAGGTTCAGGACGAAGGGCAAGGATTCACCGACGACGACAAAGAAAAGCTCTTTGGCTTTTTCCAACGTTTATCCGCTATGCCAACTGGCGGAGAAAGCTCTAATGGCGTGGGTTTGGCGATTACAAAGAAAATTATAGACCTGCACAATGGCGTGATTTCTTGCGTTTCCGAGTATGGAAAAGGAACAACCTTCGTTATTGAGCTGCCAATAGAGCAGAAAAGTGTGCGCTCAATGTAAAAATCACCTTTAGCACTGCGTGAATACAAGCATTTGTTGGATTCAAATACTTTGCGGCAATTCCACAATAAACGTCGCACCTGTCGGATGTTCATTCCCTGTTCTTGATTCGCACCACACCCTGCCGTTCATTGCTTCTACCATTTTCTTAACAATACTCAAACCCAGACCAGTGCTGTGTTCGCCTCCTGTCGGGCGCGTGGAAAGACGGGCAAATTTCCCAAATAATTTTTTCATATCTTCAGGAGAAATACCCGCGCCCTCATCTTGTACTTCCACACGAACCGCATCGCCGCTTGCTTTTACGCGAATAAAGACGTTCTTTCCCTGTGGCGAATACTTCACCGCATTCGAGATGATATTGTCCAGAACCTGCACCGTTGCTTGTTCATCGGCGAGAATGGTGAGTGAAGAAGGTGCTTCAAGATGGAGTGCTATATTTTTCTCTTTTGCTGGCGCGGCGTACATCTCAGTCGTGGCGCGGACTTTGGGAATAACATCGAAAGATGTTTCTGTAAAGCGCATCCCACCTTGTTCTATCGCATTGACATCCAAGAGATTCGAGATGATTTCCGTCATACGAGCCGCAACTTTATTCAGCGAGCGTATTTGGTCGAGAATATCTGCATCCGTCATGCGCTCATAGTAGCGTTCTATCGTGCCAGAAGCCATGATTATATGCGTGAGTGGATTTTTGAGGTCGTGTGCGGCAATGCCCAAAAACTCGTTTTTTTCTGCATTCAATTGTTCGAGCGTGAGATTTTTTTCCTGCAAAGCGGAATTTGCAATTTCAATTTCCCGCGCTTGTTCTTCCAGAATATTTTGCTGATGTTCCAGCACTAAATTTTTCTCCTGCAATGCGGTATTTGCCGTTTCGATGTCCGCCGCTTGCAATTCCAACAGCTCTTGCTGGCGTAAAATCTCGGTATTGTGTTCTTGCAATACTTTCTCCGACGATGCTTTCAGGCGATACCGACTATACAACGCCGCTAAACCTGCACACAAGACCACGCCGAGGACAAGGAGCATTCGCCGCGTGGATTCTTGCAGTTCACGCTCTTTTGTGAGAAGGATGATTTGCTGGTCTTTTTTCACCGATTCGTATTCCGCTTGAAGCTGAAGACTTTTCTTTTGCGATTCTTCACTCATTAAAGAATCCCGTAATTCCGCCATCATGCGGTATGTTTGTAGCGCACGTTTGTGTTGCCCGAGTGAATCGTACACTGTTACCAATATGCCCAATGCGTCGCGCAAATACGCCTTTGCGCCCATTGCCTGTGCGCTGTCCACCGCACGCTGGGCATATGGGAGAGCCTCTGCACCCCGCCCAGATGCAGCAAACGCGAGAGCAATGCTTTGTAATGAATTCACGATATACGTTGATTCGCCGATGGCTTCTTTGATGCGTAAGGATTCAAAAAGTGCCTTCAATGCCGCATCGTACTTGCCTTGCGCTTGCAGCAATTCGCCAATATCGTTCAGGCGGGCAGCGATAGAGTGCTTGTCGTCAATTTCTTTGGCAATAGTATATGAGGCTTGCAAATACACAAAGGCAGAATCCATGCGCTTTTCAAGGTAGTGTAATTGCCCGATATTTCCCTGTGCGACGAGAATAGATTTTTTATCATCCGCTTTTTGTGCAATGGCGTAGGAAAGCTGATAATACCGCATTGCTTCCTTGAAATGGTTCATTTGCTGGTGCAGAATGGCGATATTATTGACCGCACGAGCAGTATTGGTGGTGTCGCGCAGTGCTTCATACACCGTGAGAGAACGCAAATAGCTCTGCAAGGCTGATTGATACTCGCCTTTATCCCAATACACAATACCTAAACCATTCAGTCCTCGCGCCATAATGGAGGAATCGCCGATAGATTCAGCAATCGCAATGCCTTGCAGATGCGATTCCTGTGCGGTTTTGTACTGTCCCTTTGTTTCGTTGATATTCCCAATGTTGATGCACGCCCGCGCCAATCCTCGCTTGTCGCCGATTTGCTCTGCGATGCTAAAAGCGCGTTTTGCAAGAATGAGTGCGCTATCGGTCTTGATGCCGTCGTAGCGATAGGCGAGCTGGTTCAAAACCCTCACCAATACTGTGTCGGGAGCAGATTGCTCCAGAGTTCGTGATAGAGAAAGCAGCGAATCTACTTGTGATTGCCCCTGCGCTTGCCCATACATACTACCGACTCCAGCACATACGGCACAGAGAAGACAAGCACCCCAGAAAATCGCATCTGAGCCGTACCACGTCTGCCTTTGAAGGTATTTCTTCAATAATAATAATGGTAAAGAAAAAGCAACGCGCAAACGATGAAAAAAAAGTAAAAACACGGGGAAAGGAGAAACAGTGAGATGAAAATTTTTTATGGTGAAATGAACAACGGCGCAAGCGTGAATGCGCCAGAAGAAGAATATTCCGGAATTGGTAGCACGCTTTCAAGATACACAAATTTTTTCGGATAGCTCGCAGGAAAGCATTACCGTACGCAAAGCGGATATTTACTGGGTAATTCCTTCTTTCGCGGCTGGCAATTCCACGATAAAGGCGGCTCCCGTCGTCAGGCTTTCAGCAGATGTTGATTCGCACCATACTTTGCCGTTCATTGCATCTACCATCTTCTTGACAATGCTCAAACCCAGACCGGTACTGTGTTCGCCGCCTGTCGGACGTGCAGAAAGGCGAGCAAATTTTCCAAAGAGTTTTTTCCTATCTTCTTCCGAAATGCCTTCGCCTTCGTCGTGAACTTCCACACGAACCGCATTCTTGCTTGGCTGTAAGCGTACAAAAACATTTTTCCCGTGCGGCGAGTATTTTACGGCATTCGAGATGATATTGTCCAAAACCTGCATGACTGCTTGTTCGTCGGCAAAAATATCGGGTGTGGCGGGTTCTGCGTGAAAATCGAACTGAATGCCTTTTTGCTGCGCGGCGGCTTCGTATTGCCACAAGGTTGATTCCAGAAGCGGCTGAAGATTGAAGACCACAGGATGAAACTGCATCCCGCCTGATTCCAAGCGGTTTACATCCAAAAGATTCTTCACAAGGTCGAGCATTCTATCCGCCGTATGGACAATCTGCTCGGAAATGATGGGGATTTGCTCGGCTTCGGCAATTCCTGTATGAAGCATATCAGCAAGACCACGCACCGCACTAATAGGGTTCTTCAGGTCGTGCGCAACGATGCCCATGATTTCGTTCTTTTCCGTATTCAATGTTGCAAGGCTTGTATTGGTGCGCTCTAGCTCAACATTTTTTTCTGAAAGCGCGGTATTGGAAAGCTGAATCTCGACCGCTTGCTCCTCGACAATGCGCTGCTGGCGCAGGATTTCCTCATTGGTGGCGCGAAGTTGCTGATTAGAGCGGCGTTTATTGCGATAGGCAATGGCACTCACCCCAAGCAGCACGGCGAGCAGAAGGAAACCAGCAATGAAGCCATTTCTCACAAATGTTTGTAATTCCCGTTCTTTGGTAAGAAGTTCAATTTGCGCACGCTGGCGGTCAATTTCGTAGTTTGTTTGCAGGGCAGCGAGGCGGCGCGTGCTACTTTCGCCAAAGAGCGAATCACGCAAGGAAATGAAGCGTTGATAATGCTCCAGAGCTTGTTTGTGCTGATTGCTGCGGCTTTCCAATCGCGCAAGAATTTCACAGCCATTTTGCTGGAGCAGAGCGGAATGTAATTCCTCTGCAAGCGTCATACTTTCTTGCACGTGGCGTATCGCCGTTGGAATATCGTTGCGTTCTTCGTACAGCGCGGCGAGGTCGAGCAGAATCATTGCGCGAACCTGCTTCGAGAGACTTGGCATGCGGAGTGCTTCGCGGAAGGTCTGCTCGGCTTCATTGCTGCGTTGCAAACGAATATACACGCGCCCAATGTTGCGCATAGTGGAAGCAATACCAACATTATCGCCCAAACTCCGCTTCAATTCTATGGAACGACGGTGATAGGTGAGCGCAGAATCGAAATAATTCAAATTTTCGTAGGTAACGCCGATGTTGTTCAAATTCCGCACGTAGAACACTCTGTTTTTCAGGGAATCGTTGATGTGCAGTGCGCGAAAGTAGTAACTGAGCGCGGTAGAGTATTCCTTGCGGTCGCGATAGACCATGCCAACGTTGTTCAACGTGCCAGCAACGCCTTTCATATCGCCAATTTTTTCTCGTAGCGACAAGGCGTTCAGGTAGTATTCAAGGGCTTTTTCGTAATTATTTTGGATGAAATACGACACGCCGATACAATTCAAACTTTGCGCTTTCCCTTTCCAATCTTGCAGCGAGTCGGCAATTTTTAAGGCTCTTCCGGCAAAAGAGCGCGTACTATCGGGGTAGGTTTCGTGGATAATCATGCTGTATTCGTTCAGCGCACTTACCATGCTTTTATCATTCGCGCCTCGTGCGATGATTGCCCGCAAACTGTCTGATGGCGAGGCTTGCAGAGGATGCGAAGCAATAAGTAATATAGCGGCGGCGGACAATATCCCGCATAGAAGCAATCGCACACACAACAGAAAGCGTGCTGTGTGGTGCGATTTCGATGGTGTCTTCGATGGTGTCTTCGATGGTATTTTGTGGAAACGTTGTATTGACATGTGTACAATTGCTCCCCTCAAAAATTATGTGGTCGCGTGATACGTTGGCGATGTATGATGAAGGTCATGTTTTTCTGGATGCGCTGGTAATTCTACGAAAAACGTCGCGCCCATTGGGTGTTCTTTGCCAAATTCTGATTCGCACCAAACCCGCCCGTGCATTGATTCAACGAGCTTTTTGACAATGCTTAAACCCAAGCCGATAGATTGCTCGCCATCGGTAGGCTGCGCCGAAAGTCGAGCAAATTTCCCAAACAATTTTGCCTTATCCTCTGCCGACAAGCCCGGTCCTTCGTCCTGCACTTCAAGGCGAATAAAGGGTGAAATGTGCGTGCTAACGCCTACAACAGGCTCTTGTTGTATTTTTTCTTCCACGCGTTTCAATCGCACAACAATATTTTTTCCGTGCGGCGAGTATTTGAGCGCATTATCCAACAGATTTTCAAATACTTCTGCACTGGCATCGGCATCAGCGTAGGCGTAGAGCGGCGCGGAGGGTGTTTCTACATGCAGCGTAATTTCCTTCGAGAGCGCGTGCGGCACGTGTTCGTCGGCAATGCTGCGCACGAGCGCGGTGAGGTCGAACGGTTGGACGTTCAATTGTACCGCGCCTTCTTCCAGAACATTGCTGCGTAAGAGTTTCGTGATAATGTTCATCATGCGCTCGGACGATAAACCGATACGCTGCGTGAGCGTTTGAACACGCGAAGCGGCAATGCTGGGGCTACGCTCGGCTTCTTTGTGCAGTCCCGACGAGGCGAGAATAATACCTGTCAGCGGATTTTTGAGGTCGTGTGCAACAATTCCTAATAGCTCATCTTTTTCGTGATTTAGCCCTGCAAGCCGTTTATTTGCTTGCTCTAATCCAGTATGACTTTCTTGCAATTGCGCTTGCTGCTGCATGACGACAACGTGATAACTGCGCAATTCCTTCTCTGCCCGCGCCACATAGCGATACCGATGCACCGCAAGGAGCAGCAGCGCAATACTCACGACAATACCAGCAATGAGGCTGTTGCGCGTCCATTCCAAGCGTTTTTGCTCAGTTTCACTTTTGAGTAATTCTTTTTGTGTTTTTTCGGAAGAGCGCATCATATCAAGCACTTTCATTCGTTGCTCAATATTTTGCGAACTGAGGGAATCCCGCAATGAAGTCGTTTCGCGGAAATACCGCAAGGCTTCGGTAGGCTTTCCCACGCGTTCATACAGCGCAGAAAGCCGTTCTTTCATCAATACTAATTCCAACGAAACGCGGAAACTGTCTGCTAAAACATGCCCGCGCTCTGCGTAGGCAAAGGCTTCAGGGAATCGCCCCTCAGCAGCGCAGATTGCCGACAGATTGTCGAGGGAACGAATTGCGTAGGATTTATTGCCATCATTCAAAAAAAGCTGTACGGCGCGTTGCTGGTAGTGTTGAGCGGAATCGTATTGCTGAGTGGCAGAGAAAATCGTGCCGATGTGGTACAGCGCAACGCCCGCAAGGTAGGATTCATTCTCTTGTTGCGCGAGCGCGAGTGCTTTTCGCTCCATTTCAAGAGCTTCTTGTGGTGTGGAAACTTTCAGCGCAATATCGCCCAAATTTCCATAGACTAAGGCTAATCCAGGCGTGTAGTGGCGTTTGCGAAAAAGTGCCTCTGAGCGCACAAAATAATCCTTTGCAATCGCATATTTTCCTTGCGCTTTGTACAAATAGCCAATGTTATTCAGCACAAAACCTTGCTGGACGGAATCATTGAGCGAAACAAAGAGGTCGAAGCATTGCAAATGCAGGTCGAGTGCTGCATTGTAATGACCTTCGTAAATAGCCACAATGCCTTGTGTAAGAAGTGAACTCGCTTGCCCTCGCACAAAACGTGCGTTCTGAGAGCGGCGGTATGCCTCGTGTGCGTATATCAGCGCGGAATCGTGATGGTTATTGCGCATGCTGTATGCAATTTCATTCAGGCAGGAAATCACGATGGTATCCTGCAAAGAATGGCGTTGTTGCAGGACAGCGAGGCGTTGTTTCAGAGAGTCTGCTTCCGGAATCTGCGCAGAAAGCGTAGGGAAGAGACCAACAACTAGCAAAAAAACAACAAAGAGAGTTTTTTTCATGGTAAAAAATCTCGTGAATAAAGTCGTACAATAAAGCAGAAATGCTGTGAGCCTTGCTCTGAACCCCTTGTTCCATCAGCATTCTGTATCGCAGTGCTATGAAATACTGTACAGTTACTGTACAGGTATGGTGGTATCTCGTTATGAAGAAAAAGTATCGCAAAAAATACAAAAACTCTTGGATTCACGCTATGTCTATCGTCGAATAGTCAAAAATTTGTACTCTTCGGCTTTGGAGCATACAAAAAAATCTTTGGTACTACATGATTTCAGTTGGCAATCAGGTACGGTCTTGAGTTGAAAAGGTAAAAAGACAGATAGTGGCACAGACATTCTTGTCTGTGTTTTCCGCCTGAATCTCGCACTAACACTCACAGACAAGAATGTCTGTGCCACTAATGAGGTAGGGATTCTTTCCAACTGAAATCATGTAGTCCAAAATCTTCATCGGTAGCGCAGACACTCTTGTCTGCGAGTTTTTATGCGGTGTTGAAGAGGGGCAGACAAGAGTGTCTCTGCCCTACCAAAGCCTGATAATGTGAGAACATACTTCGCTCGCGTCCCATATCCATAGGTTCTCAGGATGCTTTTGCCGTTTTGCGTGTACGAGATTTTTTTCGCGAAGGTTTCGGATGACGTTTGGTAGAATCCGATGCCGCCTCGCTGAGAGAATCCGCCGCATTTACAGAAAGAGGTTTTGTGAGAAGAGCGCGTTCTTTTGCAAACCAAGCATTATCCAGAGTATGCGCAAAAAAATCTCGCGGAGAGCGCGTAAAACCTGCCGCAATGGTGGATGGATACTCCTGCGGAGCAACGAGCGAATCACGATTGCCAACGCTATAACCGCCCGGACGCAGCTGATACCAGCGCGGAATGTAGAGCGAAAACTGTTGTTCGGCAATACGTTTCCCGTTATACAACAGCTCTAAACGTTCATTCATCAGCTTTCCACGCGATTTTGTTCGCGAACCGAGAAGATATGCGCGTGTGGTGTCGAAGGCAAAACGTGACGTATCAGCAAAGGCAAGAATTCTGGCGGGAATGGTATCGTACACGATTACGGGGTCGCCAAGTTCGACCACATCGTACAGTTTTTTTACATCTTCGCGCCCTGTACGCACGCAACCATGAGAGCTTGGGCGTACACCCAAGTATTTGTAGTAACTATCTCGTTCCAAGCCATGAAACCCAACGTTGTAATTAAAACCAATCCACCACAGCATTTTCGTATTGTCGAACTGGCGCGACAAGGCTTCTGGGGTCTTGCTTTGAATGGAAAAAATACCCGTTGGTGTAGCGATAGCGTCCGTAATTTTCACATTTCCGGTCGAGATGGGAATACGCAGAGAATCGCCATTTCGGAAGCGCACGGTAACATGCTGGGTTTGCAAATTTACTTCCAAGAAACGATTACCCAACACATAGACCGTATCGCAAATGCGCGAAAACTCTAAATGATTCGCCAAGGCGCGTAAACGCTGGCGTTGGAGCATTGTGTCTTTTTCAATATTGAGCGTTTCCCTTGCGGAGTTTTCCGCCGAAAGAGTAAACCGCGACACCGCAAAAAGAAGCGTACAGACCGCACCAACAGACGCAAGTAGGCGAAAAGGAATCATGTTTACAATCAAGCTGTTCATTGTATGAGGACAATTTTTCTCAATTTTCTGCTTCAAACATTGTGCCGACACCCAACAAATTTTTCGCATCGAAAATGCGCTTCAGCTCTGCAAACTGCTTCATTGCTTCATTTCCATACATGTCGCGCAGGTACGGTGCTTTAATTTTCCCAACACCATGCTCGGCGGAAATCGTGCCACCCAGCTCTAATGCTTTCATCACGCAGCGATGATACACGGTTTTTGCATGGGTAAATTCTTCAGGTGAATTTGTAAAAATATTTGCATGAACGTGGCTATTACCAATGTGTCCGAAGATAATGTAGTTCAGTTTTTCTTTCGTAAACTCCTCTACATAAAAGTCGTAGAGAGTGCGAAAATGCTTGTCTGGAACAGCCATATCGGTACCAATTTTACGCTGGTTCAATTCCCGGATGCGCTCGTAGGTTTTTGCTGGAACGGCGTGGCGGAATTCGCGCAATTCTTCTTGGTCTTTTTCGGTGATAGCAAACCAGCATTCATCCATCAGCGTCGTGGTGCGGGAAATGAGGTCGTACCAGAGTTCCAGCAAGCGTTCTTCAGTGTGGTCGTTTACCTCTTGCTCGAACCAAACCGCCGCTACCGCACTCGTGGGAATGCGGGGATATTCTTCATGGACGAACTCCAGTGCATGTTTATCAAAATACTCCAGCGCACGAGATTCTATGCCAAGTGTGGCAAGGTCAATTTCACCAGAAGCCGCGCCGATATTGATATTTTTGGCGCGTTCTTCCTGCGAGCGTTGGCGTGCTTCTTCCACAAAGGTCATTACGCCATCAAGCGAATCAAAAAAGACCACACCAGCAATGATGCGCTCTGGCATGGGAAGAAGACGCACCGTAATTTCAGCAATCGCACCCAACGTGCCTTCCGAGCCGATAAAGAGGTCAATTGCATCCATATCGGGCTTGATAAAATAGCCCGCCGCATGCTTCATCTCTGGCATGGAAATCGCGGGCAGTGCAATCGTTAATTCTTTTCCGCTTTCTGTTCGCACGGTTAATTTTCCATCGCGAGCAAGAGTTGTACCGCGTTCTAAGCGCAAGCATTCTCCATCTGGCAAGAATACTCGTAAACCTTCGACAAACGCCCGTGTTGCGCCGTATTTGAAGGTTCGTGCGCCAGAGGAATTACACGCCACCGTGCCGCCCATTGCTGCTGCACGCTCGGTGGGGTCGGGCGGGTAGAGGCAGCCGTGTTCTTCGCATGCTGTTTGAAATTCCGAAAGGCGTACGCCTGGCTCTACGACTGCGCGGAGCGTGTTTGCATCAATTGAGCAAATTTTGTTCAATCGTTCGGTAGAAATCACCGCGCCACCAAAGGGAACACGCGCTCCTGCAAGCCCTGTCCCGCTTCCCGCGATAGTGATGCGCTTTCCCGCTTCGGAACAGCGTACAAGAGCCTCGCGCAATTCGTCTTGCGATTCTGGAATGTAGATTTCATCGGCACTTCCGCCCGGCATATTGGAAGCATCGGTGAGATAGGTGAAAATGACATCGGGGTCAGTTTTATGAAGCATAGCCGTATAAAAGCAGAATGGTGAAGGCAAATAACAAAAATTGTAAACGTAGCTACAAATGTAGCTATTCTCCCGCTTTCAGACAAATTCTTGTGTGCCACTATACTTGCCATACACGCAGAAAAGAGCTATATCGTCTTTGTTTGGACAATTCACCTCATATTTTTTTACGCCATTTTTTGAGGAACAACTGATGAGTACCGCCGTAAATTCAAAAACACAGAATACCCTTTTGCAACCAATTCTCATTGCACTTGCAACGCTTATCACGCTTGTCATGAATACGCTTGCTGTGGTGCTTCCCCTCAACAACCGCTCTACTGGAGCCATTTCCGATAGCTTTCGTGTGTATTTTACTCCGGCGGGCTATGTGTTTTCGATTTGGAGCGTGATTTACACCGCGCTTATTGCTTTTGTTGTCTATTCTTTCTTGCCGCGAAACCGCACAAATGCTACGATTCAGGCTATTTTCCCTTGGTTCATGCTCAATTGTGCAATGAATAGCGGCTGGATTTTTCTCTGGCACTACGGCTATTATCCTCTCACTATGCTCGTGATGCTGGGTTTGCTTTTTTCGCTCGTGATGATATATATTCGCTTGGGCGTTGGCGAAACCAGCTATACTGGTGGTGCTTTCTGGTGTTTGCGTTTCACGTTCAGCGTGTATTTGGGGTGGATTTGTGTGGCAACGATTGCAAACGCAACTGCCCTCCTCTACGACATGCAATGGAGCGGCTTTGGCGTTTCCCCAGCAACGTGGACAAGTATTATGCTCATTGTTGCTGTTACGCTGGGAGCAATTATCACAGAAACAAGAAATGATGCGCTTTTGGTGGGTGTTTTGCTCTGGGCGTTTATTGGCATTGGTGTAAAGCATTCCGCCGTACCGACCGTAGGCGTAAGCGCGTGGACGGCGGTAGCTTGTACGGCAGCGTTGGTGCTGCGCTGCGTGTGGCTCTCGCGTGGGAAGCGTTTGCAGGGAGCGTAATTGTTCGATAATCAAGATTAGGACGTAGGATAAAAACGAGAGCAATGGGCTGCAGTCCACTATTTACGTCGTTGTTCTGCTCATTTTTTTAGCGTACATTAGTATTCGCTGTTGATACAGTTTCATTGATACAGTTCCATTGATACAGTTCCATTTCTCATAATCACAAAGGTACTACCATGCACTACCTCCTGTTTTTAAGCGCGATTTGGCAATATTTTTCGCAAAACTTTTTGCAATATTTTTCGCGTCGTGTGGCGCAGACAAGAGTGTCCGCGCTACGGAAGAAGATAGGCTTTGGTAGCACGGACACTCCTGTCTGTGCCTCTTCTGCAACGATTATTTACGGATTCGTAGCCCTGTGCCTGGCGTGTTTGCTCACAAGTTGCGTCACGAATTCTCAGTACACGTTTGATATTGTCATCAATAAAACACTCGTAGATTCTGCCAAGCAAGTAATTGTGCGCTATTCCACCGATACGTTTCAGGATTCTATCGTCGTCGCGCCTGTTGTTTCAGGTTCGGTAATTTCGAGTCGAAACCTAGCATTTGAGAGGGTTCGTAGTAACTATCTAGATTATCCACTCGGTATTCCAATACCGAGTTTTCCCCTTAGCTCACCACAGCTCCTCTTGGAAGAGTTCAATATTCCTGCTGGAAACAGTAAGGAAGCCACGTTGTACTTAGGCGAGCGTGTGCGAAGTTTGGAGGTGCGCATTGATGGCATGATGACCTATCAAGCAAATTATGTCCGCGAGCCAGAACGTCGTAAAGACTGGTATTCCATTGATTATGTTCCCAAAAAATCTGCCACGCGCTACTGGGATTCCAAACTTTTTCTCGGTTTTTCGGATGTCAGTACGCAAATCATGCTGGCGAATGAGACCACATCTACCTTTCGCGTGGAGTACTCCGCCATTCATCCTGTGCGCGGTGCGTTCGATTCTAGCTTCACGTTGTCCCCCAGACAGAGTGCGATGCTGTTGCAATTCAACACGGACGTTGATTCTGGCGATAAAAACTTCATTCAAGATATGCACCGCTACATCACGTTGTTACAAGTGTTCAACACTTCTACCAATGAAAAAATCATTGAACGCTCCCGCGCCACAACGCCCTTTGGAAGCGGTGAATGGCAGTATTTTTACCGTCCGCCGCCCTATCAAACAGCGCAATATCTTCGCGCTATTCGGCGAAGCGATAAGCAATGACGAGCCTTCCAAGCATTTTCTACTGATATTTTCTCTCATTCTTTTTTGATTGCTATGAATCTTTCCCTGCTCTTTCTTCATAGAGCCACGTACTGGTGCGGCTTCCAAAGTAAAAAACGTATGCTCTTGTGCGCAATGTTTGTCTGTTTGCTCTGCTTTTGTTCTTGCCAGCAGCGCACTGTTGTTGCGACCTATACGGTGAATCTTGACCAACAACAAGCTCCGCCACTTGGCAAATACGAACTTGCTTTTGTCAAGAATGGTCGTCAGGAAATTTTGTATTTTGGTCAGCGTGAAGGATTTTTCGTTGTTGATACAATGAAAACAAGCTATGTGGAGTTTTGGGGTTCGGGCGATAACCTCCCACCACCGCGTATTCCCTCGCTTCGCGTGATGTGGAATGATATTGTCGCCTATCACGCCATTTACGAGCAAACCCCTCAGCGTTGGAATGATTGGAAATTGGGCGAAACACGGCTGGACACGGCATCAGGCATTACGTTTCGGGATTATCAACTGAATTTTCGCTACACACCCGCGCAAGCATGGTTCATCATTGAAAACCTTGATTCTACGCGCTCCTACGAGGCTCGCTTTCGCGGGAGCGGTGTGCGCGATTCCGTTCTGAGCATTCCGCGTGGCATCAGCGCACGGGTGCTGCATCGCATCAGCTATCCGTTTTTTCAAGAGAATCGTTTTCAAGTTACCCAAGACGTTTTAAACAGAAATCTTGTAGCGGAAATCACCTTGCGACAAGGACTGACGCGGCTTGATTCGGCAAAGTGGATTCAAGAAACCAATTTTCTGAATAATCGCAACGGCTTCCCCACGCAATACTGCCGCTTCCGCATTCCAGCACAAGGTTTGGTGCAATAATTTTCAGGCACAAAAGGCAATACACCGCACCAATCCTCGTCTCTACACAAAAGCAAACAACAAAAACATCAACAAAAAACCAATAACCATGAATGTAACTATTGATGCCAATTCTGGCTTTTGCTGGGGCGTTGTCCGCACGGTACAAATTGCGGAGCAATACCTTGAGAAGTATGATTCTGTCTATGTTTTGGGGCATATCATCCACAACCCGAAGGAAATTGAACGCCTCCAGAACAAGGGTTTGCAAACAATTCACGTAGAAGATTTCGAGCGCATTTCTGCCGATGCCGCTACAAGTGGCTCTATGCCTCGTGTTCTCATCCGTGCGCATGGCGAGCCGCCGCACACGTATCGCAAAGCATTCGAGCTTGGCATTGAGTTGATTGATGCTACTTGTCCCGTCGTTACGAAGCTGCAAGAGCGTGTGCGGAAGTTCTACGACCAAGGCTATCAAGTTGTGGTATTTGGCAAAAAAGACCACGCTGAGGTGATTGGTGTGCGCGGCGTGTGCAACGATGAATGTATTGTGGTGAAATCGGTGGAGGAAGGTTTGTCGAACGTGAATGTTGAGCGAAAAACCGTGCTATTTTCACAAACGACCATGGACCGACCCACATTTTACGCGCTCCGCGATGCCTTGCAAGGTCGCGTGAAAGAACTGATTGTTGATACCATGCAAAATATCGCCGTCGAATTTCACGCCAAAGACACGATTTGCGGACAAGTTTCTGGACGCGAAGACAAACTTGCTGCCTTCGCCGCAACACAAGATATTATGCTGTTTATCGCTGGACACGAATCATCGAATGGCAAAGTGTTGTACAACGTCGCAAAAGCCTCAAACCCGCGCACGTACTTCATCGAAGACGTTCAGGAAGTGCAGGATGAATGGCTGGACGGCGTGAAAACAGTGGGCATTAGCGGCGCGACCAGCACTCCGCAGTGGCTTATGGAGAAATTAAAAAAGTACGTGGAAGAGCGGTATGCGCTGGAAGTGGCGTAAAATCACGCTTCAGCAAAGAATTTTCTAAAACTGGTATGGAAATCAAGGAAACAGTCTATGTCGTATCGTAAATTCACCCTGACGAGTTTTGAAAAAGCCTTTGGGATTACGGCTACTTCAACGACACTCTTTGTCAATGTGAAACCTTGTGAGGCTGATAATCTCTTGAGTGCAGAACTCGCGGAAAATATCATCTATCCAATGTTCACAGAAAAAGCACGTTCAGAATATCTGATTTCTCCTATTCTACGATTTATCCGTCGCAAAAATTCTGAAAATCTCACTCTGTTTTCGGGGTATGAATTAAAAGTAGATAAGCAACGGGGCTTGGTAGGATATTGCGATTTTCTCTTTTCACGCAGCAGTGTTCCTATTGAAGTGAAAGCACCGATTATTTGTTTGGTTGAAGCAAAGCGTGAAAATTTGGATGCAGGTGTTGGGCAGTGCGCCGCAGAAATGCTTGCTGCGCGGCTCTTTAATCAAGAGGCAGACAATAACATTGAAATTGTTCACGGAGCAATTACAAGCGGCACAGAATGGCTCTTTCTGCGTCTCGAAGGCGAGACATTGCTTATAGATTCCCGCCGCTACGCGCTTGCGAACTTGCCCGAACTTTTGGGCGCATTGCAAGCAGTGATTGATGTGTATATCTGACAAGCCGCATCATTCCTTGTTCCCAGAACTTTTCTCCATAACAAACAACACAATGCACACTTCCACCACAGCACCAACATTTGCCGACATCGAAACCGCTCACGAGCGCGTAAAACCGTACATTCATCGTACTCCGATTCTCACGAGCGGCATTTTGAATGAGCGCACAGGCGCGGAGCTTTTTTTTAAGTGCGAAAACTTCCAAAAAGTTGGCGCATTCAAGGCACGAGGTGCGTTTAATGCTGTTTTTTCGCTCTCCGATGAAGCGGCTGCAAACGGTGTAGTCACGCACTCTTCAGGCAATCACGCGGCTGCTCTCGCGCTTGCGGCGCGTACTCGCGGGATTCCTGCGCATATCGTCATGCCAGACAATTCGCCCGACATCAAAAAAGCAGCGGTGAAGAGTTATGGCGCGAATATCATTTTTTGCGGACCAACCCAGCACGACCGCGAAACGGCAGCAAATGAGGTTCTCCAGCGCACCAATGCTGCCTTTGTGCATCCTTACGACGATGCCCGCATTATCGCAGGACAAGGCACGTGCGCAAAAGAAACGCTGGAAGAC
Organism: Ignavibacteria bacterium; assembly: GCA_013298775.1. Lineage (GTDB taxonomy): Bacteria > Bacteroidota > Ignavibacteria > Kapaibacteriales > UBA4661 > PH2015. The sequence continues at coordinate 123,626 of JAAFIV010000004.1, forward strand.
GCACCAAATCTTGATTTTATCATGGCTCCCGTGAGCGGCGGCGGCTTGCTTGGTGGCACTGCGCTCGCTGCTACGTCCATGAGCAAAACAATCAAGGTGATTGGCTGCGAGCCAGAAGAAGCCGACGATGCCTTTCGCTCCTTCCGCGACGGTGTGCGCTATCCCGCCATTACGCCGCCGCGCACCATTGCCGACGGGCTTCGTACCTCGCTTGGCGAGCTGAATTTCCTGATTATCCGCGAGTGCGTTTCCGAAATTCATACAGTCTCGGAGCAAGCAATTATCGGGGCTATGCGCACGGTGTGGGAAATTTTGAAAATAATTATTGAGCCGTCTTGCGCAGTGCCGTTAGCGGTTATTTTGGAACAAAAACTGGATGTACGCGGGAAACGTGTTGGTATCATCCTTTCGGGCGGCAATGTGGATTTGAACAAGCTCCCTTGGCAGTGAATCCATTGTTGTAATATTTCTGAAATCCCCGATTTTTCCGTAATTTTGTCATCTCGTTTGACGATACACTTTTTTGTAATTGGCGATGGTATTATCCCGTCGGGCGGCTGTTATCACAAGAGCAGTAGCCGTCCGGCGGGTGTACACGGGACAACTTCCACACGACCCCCAAAGAACTCGCCGGACGGCTACGGTGCTTGTGATAGCAGCCGCCCGACGAGAGAATTACCTGACCGAATACCTCTTTTTGCAGATTCATTCTCTGCGATAATTTCCCTCATTTCAACTATGCTCTCACGCTCACCTTTCGGCGAACAGTACGAATACCGCATCAACGCTACACAGGAACAAGTACGCCTTCAAGAATTTACCGCAAACCCGCGCAAAACCGTCGTTATTCAAGGGTTGGGATTTGTGGGAACTGCTATGGCTGCCGCCGTTGCAAATGCCAAAGATGCAAGCGGTACTGCGCTCTACAACGTTATCGGTGTGGATTTGCCGACCGAAGAACATTACTGGAAAATTGCACGAGTAAATGCGGGATTGGCATCCGTCGTTTCCACCGATGCTAGTCTGGATGCGGCGTACAAGACGGCTCATGCGCAAGGAAATCTCACGGCAACTTACTCGCCCTTTGCCTACACGCTCGCCGATATTGTCGTGATTGATATTCACCTCGACATCAAGAAAAAGCAGCTTGGCAATGCCCGCGACTACGATTTTAGCTTCGACCGCTACAAAGAAGCAATCATGCCGATTGCGCAGCGCATTCGCAACAACACGCTTGTTCTCGTGGAGACGACCGTTCCGCCTGGCACGACAGAGAAAATTTTGTACCCAATGTTCGAGCGCATTGGGCGTGAACGCGGCTTAAATACAAGCACCGTCCACCTTGCGCACTCCTACGAACGCGTGATGCCGGGCAAAGAATACCTGAGTTCGATTACCAATTTTTTTCGTGTCTATTCTGCGATAACTCCAGAAGGCAAGCGGGTTGTACGGGATTTTCTTAGTTCATTTATCAACACCAACGATTTCCCGCTCACCGAACTTCATTCCACAACGGCAAGCGAAATGTCGAAGGTGTTGGAAAATTCCTTCCGCGCCATGAACATAGCATTTATGCAGGAATGGACGGAGTTTGCGCAGGATGCGGGTGTGAATATGTTCGATGTGATTCAAGCAATTCGCGTCCGCCCAACGCACCGAAATATCATGGCTCCAGGCTTTGGCGTAGGTGGGTACTGCCTTACCAAAGATTCGCTCTTGGCGGACTGGTCGTATTCCACGCTCTTTGAATCCGATAAACGGCTTGAAATGTCGCTTGCAGCCATTAACACCAACGACCTCATGCCAAATGCAACGGTGGATTTGCTGAAATCCGCGCTGCCCGACGATTGGAAAAGCCTCGCTGGAAAGCACGTAACCGTGCTGGGTGTGTCGTATTTGAACGATGTTGCCGATACGCGCTATTCTCCCACCGAACTTTTTTTCGATGCTTGCACAAAAGAAGGCGCGACAATGCAACTCCACGACCCGCTTGTTTCCTATTGGGTGGAAAAGAAACTCCCCGTAGAAACCAGTCTGGACGCGCTCTCCACGCTGAAGCATGACGTAGCCGTTTTTGCCGTGCGCCACAGCGAGTATCTCAAAATGGATGCAAACCAGATTCTATCAGTCTTGCAGGGCGTTCGCGTCGTTGTCGATACGTTCAATATCATTTCCGATACCACCGCCGAAGCCTTGCGCAAAGCGGGCGTGCGGGTTGTAGGGGTGGGAAAAGGGCATTGGATGGAATTGGTGTAGGGGAGAGCAATTGGCAATAGACGCTATGCAGATGAGTGATTTTTGCTCTTCAAGAAGCGACTCAATCATCTTGTTCGCGAGCGTTGGTGCGAGATTCAGGCAAGGAACACCGACAAACTGATGTGCCTCATCAGGTCGCTACCATACATTTCATCCTGAGTCGTAGCCTTCTCTACTGAAAATGGGTAAAAATCGTATGCGTTTAACTCGCCCGACGGCAGCGTTCTCGCACTCCTCAGCCGCCGCAGGGCTGTTAAGTTCTGCCAATTTTGCCCTCACCCCTCGCTGCGCGAGACCCTCTCCCAAAGGGCGAGGGTAGATTTGGAGAGGTTTCCAAAGCCCTCTCCCTCTGGGAGAGGGTTGGGTGAGGGCTTCGTGAGGACTTCGTGAGGACGGAACTTAACAGCCCTGCTCAGCCGCCGGACGAGAAGAGCGTCCTACCCTTGTTGAGTATATCGTGCTTCCCGCCTCATTCTTCCTTCGTGCAGAACTTGATTGAGAACTTCTTGATTGGCGTTCCCAAAAAAATGAGTATTTTTGCGGTGCAGCAACCGCATTCGGGCGTACAAGCTCGAATGTACCTCTTCCTTTCACTTTCCTTTCGTTTCTGTGGATAAATTCGTTATCACGGGCGGTAAACCGCTCAATGGTCGTATTGCCATTTCTGGCGCGAAAAATGCTTCCCTTGCCATCATGCCCGCGACATTCCTTGCTCCGGGCGCATTTCATCTCACGAACACCCCGAATCTCCGCGATGTCTGGACGCTCTCGCGCCTTATGGGTGCAATGGGCGCACATTGCGAATTGAACGACAATGACTTGTTTGTGGACACCGCAAACATCACCTCGTTTGAAGCTCCCTACGAACACGTGAAAAAGATGCGTGCATCTTTTCACGTTCTGGGACCGATTCTCGCTCGGTACGGTGAGGCGCGTATTTCCTTGCCCGGCGGCTGTGCGTGGGGTCCGCGTCCAGTGGATTTGCACTTAAAAGGTATGGAAAAATTAGGTGCGGAAATCACGATTGAAAATGGCTATGTGAATGCCAAAGCCCCCAATGGTGGCTTGCGTGGGGCGCGTTTCCACTTCGATATTTCCAGCGTCGGCGCGACGGAAAACGTGATGATGGCGGCAGTTCTCGCAAAAGGTACAACTATTCTCACCAATGCAGCATTGGAGCCAGAAGTAACCGCGCTTGGGCGAATGCTCGTGAAAATGGGTGCAAAGATTGAGGGAATCGGCACAACAACGTTGGAAATTGAAGGCGTGAGCGAACTCAAACCCGTGAACGAAGAAACCATTCCCGACCGCATAGAAGCAGGAACATTCCTCATTGCGGCGGCAATGACACGCGGAAAAATTACCATTGATAATATCAATCCCTATCACCTTGCGGCGGTGATTGCAAAGCTGGAAGAATCTGGCTGCGAAGTAGATGTGAACGGCGACAGTATCACGCTCACCATGACCGAATCGCCAAAGCCGACGGACATAACAACCGCGCCATATCCAGGCTTTCCCACCGATTTGCAAGCGCAATGGATGGCGTATATGCTCACTGCGCAAGGCACATCCAGCATTACCGATACCATTTACACCGACCGCTTTAAGCACGTGCCAGAGCTTCTTCGCTTAGGCGCGGATGTAGAAATGGCGGACAATACAGCTATTATCAAAGGCGGTAAGAAACTAAGCGGCGCGACGGTGATGTCCACTGATTTGCGGGCAAGTGCATCGCTTATTCTCGCGGCTATTGTAGCGGAAGGACGCAGCGAGATTTTACGTGTCTATCACCTCGACCGTGGTTATGATGCGATTGAAAAACGCTTGAATTTGCTTGGCGCAAGTATTCGTCGCGAAAACACGGAAGAGTTTTAAGGATTAGGACTTTCGCAAACGGCGCAGACAAGAGTGTTATCTGTAGTGGAGTAGAAGTCATAGAGTTCTTTGACAATCAGAGTTTTGATAGTCCATGGAAAATGGCTTTGCAGCTTGTCGCATTCGCCCCCTTGATAAAGGGAAAACGGGGGATTGCTGTTTTGCGCGGTCTCCAGCACCCCAAGCTCACGCGAAGGCGACCCAATCCCCCGTTCCCCCTTTATCAAGGGGGCGAAGGATTGATGCGGCTTTCACGGCATTGTCGGCAAAAGACCGAACTACCAAAACTTTCGTTGTCAAAGACCATACTGCCGTCTACTCCAGTGCAGGTAACAAGAGTGTCTGCGCCACGGTCAGGCTTCAGTTTCATCTGGCTTTGGTACGGCAGACACTCTGTACACGACAAAACTTTTTTCATAGTGGCGTGAGACTTCTTGTCTGTGAGTGTTGGTGCGGGGTTCAAGCAACGAACACAGACAAGAAGTCTCAAGCCACTGAAGCCTGATTTAATGCACTTTTCAGAGGTTTTGTCGTGTACAAAGACGGCAGACACTCTTGTCTGCCCCATGAAACAAACCGTTTGCGAAAGTCCTCAATATACTTGAAACAACGTCTGCATTATCATCCAACTTTCACCTTCTCACATGGCGCGAAATCTCGCACAAATATTCGAGCAAATACGATTGAAGCAAATAAGCAATCGTGGACGCATGACGCTTGCCGTCGCGCTTTTGGCGGGTGCGCCATTGCTGTTCTATGGCTTGGTGCAGTATTCCAACGTGAAAACTGAGATTGACAACAGCACTTTCACGCGAGGGCGCGTCATCAAAACGATGCAAGTCGAAGGGGGCTTTTTTCCAATGGTGCGCTTGGAAACAACGCAAGGAGCGGTGCGCTTTACTGACCGCGCTGGCTCGCAAGAACCCGAATTCCGCGATGGCGAAATTGTCGAGGTGGTCTTTCCACAATACGAACCCCAGAGAGGGCGTATTTACTCATGGAAACGCGTATGGCTTATTCCCACGCTTACCGTGCTGGGAGGCGCGTTACCACTCATTATTGGCGTTGTGGTCATGCTATTCATTGAGCGGAAGCGTGTTTCGTAAGACGAAAGATGAATGATGCAATATGAGGGATGAATTATGAAACATACACAGCTATTTTTTAACCGCAACAACGCATCATTGCTTGTATTGGTGATAGGTTTCCTCTGGTTGCCGATTGCTCTTTTTCCTGCTTCACCTCAAAAAAAATCGCAAAAAAAATCATCGTCTAGCAAAAAAGCTGTTGCTCAAGCACGTTCCCACGCAAGTTCAAACGCAGCATCGAAAAAGAAACAAGGCGGAAAGCCACCTGCGGCATCCAAACTGCGCACGTTACAGCGTGATATCGAACGCGACCGCGCAAAACTTCGTGCCGTAAAACAGCAAGAACGCGCGACCGCGCAGCACATCAAGTCCTACCGCGAAAAAGATAAGCAATTACAAACGTCATTACAGAAAATATCCGTTGAGTTACGCCAAACGCAAGATTCTGTGCGTTCTGCCGCAAAAAAGATTTCCAGTACCGACCAAAACGCACAAGAACTTCGCCGCCGCTATGCAGCAGTAGTGCGGATGCTGGGGTTGCACAGCGAAGCCTCCGATGCGGAATATCTGAACCGCGCTGGTGCGATGGAAGAGGAACTCCTCACGCAAGGAATTGTCCGCCACATAGCCGCAAACACCGATAAACGCTTGAACTTTGTTCAGCGCGAGCGCGATTCGCTTGCCGAAGCACAAGCGCGATTCCGTGCCGAATACGGCGAAGCTGCGGAGATGAAACATCGAACAGAATCGGAAAAGAATAAAGTTGTTGGGGAATTGAAGTCGGAACAAAAGGAACTACGCGGCTTGCAGGCGACAAAGCAACAGCTTATGCAGCAAATTGAAGAGAAAAAAGCAAGCGCACGAAAAATGGAACGTATTATTGCGGGAATGGTGGGAAAATCGAATAATTCGAGTAACTCCAGTAATGATGCGGCTTCTGAGCCGTCATCTTCAGCGCGTTCTGGCGCGTCGCGCAAGCATTCGTCCAGTGAAGAAGAAACAAACCAAGCGACCTACGAAGCCCGTGCTGCCAGTGTTCGCGGGGGATTCCGTCGCCATTCGTTGCCTTTTCCTGTGCAGGGCGCACACCGCACACTGCATAGCTTTGGTGCGCATACCAACGCCGCAACTGGTACCGTTATTGAAAATCCGGGAATTGACATTCAATCACCCAAAGGAACAAGTGTTTGTGCGGTTGCGAAGGGAACCGTGTCCTTAGTAAATTGGCTTCCGGGCTACGGTTCGCTTGTTATTATTGACCATGGCAATACGTTTCGCTCCGTGTATGCAAATTTAGCATCGGTGAAAATTCAACAAGGACAAGCCGTGAAAGCAGGTACCGTGCTGGGTGTAAGCGGTCGAGCCGCCGACGGTGAGTATGTGCATTTTGAACTTTGGCACGACCGACATAAGCTGAATCCCGCAGTGTGGCTACAATAAACTCAATAGCACTCCATGACGAAAAACGAACTGCGCACACACCTGAAAGCCGCACGGCAAGCTCTTTCTGAAGCAGAACGGCAAGAAAAAAGTATGCGTATTGCCGAGCAGCTTTTTTGTACGCAGGAATGGCAGTCTGCTGATACAATACATTCCTACGTTTCCTTTCGGACGGAAGTTGCCACAGAGCGCATCATTACTCGTGCGTGGGCGGAGAAAAAAAATGTTGTTGTGCCAATCATTGACCCCACAACAAACGAGATGCTACACGCAGAAGTTTATCCTGAAACCCTCTTCATTCCTGATTCCTTTGGCATTCCTACTCCACAGGTTTCTCCTGACCACCTATACGATTGGCACAAAAAAATACTGCAAAACTTACCAATGTGCATTATTGTCCCACTTCTTGGATTTGATGATACCTGTTATCGGATTGGGTATGGGAAAGGGCATTACGACCGCTTCTTTGCTGGCTTGTCGGACAATACTTTTCCTCGAATTGCGAAAATTGGCTGTGCGTTTCAGTGCCAGTGTGTGCCAGAACTTCCCCGCGAGGCGCACGATATTCCCTTGGACATGGTCATAACTGAAGAGAGCTTATATCGCCCAGAAACTCGGTAAATACTGGCTTGCGGGAATAGTTTTTTCTAGGGCTGCCAAGGTAAAATGTAAACATGATTGAAAGATAATGCCCCAATCCCGCGTGAATTCACAATCCACGGACCTTGATACACGACACCAGGTGAATTAGCATAGTATGATTTGTGCGCGTAGGAAATGTAATGCGCAGAGCTATGCGGCTCGTGAAGCGTCAAAATAACACTGTCAAACCCCGCAGGGCGCACGTCTGCTATTGAGCCGGTACGTGAGTGTGCGCCTGTCTCATCATCAAAAGAAAATGCTTCGGCAATCGTATGTTTCTTCCCGCCAACGCTCGTATCTGCGGTGATGGCGAGCATATTCTGCGTTTCTAGGGGATTGTGCGAGAAAGATAACATCAACTCACAATGTGCGCTATCTAACCAAAAAGCTAGTTCAATGTTGGGAGCGTGTAGATGCTGGGCATCGCGGGAGTGGTAAAAGTCATGGGCAATGTGCCGAGAAATCTGCTCAGCAAGCACGACATACCCTGAATCCTTGTAATGGCAACCATCGTGGAAGGGAACGGCATTGCTGCTAATGAGTGTAATGTTCGGGAGGGTGCGTGCAAGCTGGCGTTGGGCTTCTTTGAGCTTGTGCTGGTCGTAATTCATACACATCGAAGCGTGAATCTGCACGACGTAAATATGCTCCAAGTTTGGATAATCTTGCATCCAGCTATAATGGAGCATGTAAAAGAGAGAATCATAGTGCCTCGCATCGGAATTTGATTCGCCCTGATACCACACCAAACTTCGCGCTGCGTGCCTGACCATTGCTTGCTCTGAGCGATAGTATAAATTCCCATAAATATTATTTGGCTTCACACGCGTATTTGCATTGGTATCAGCAAAATGCTGTTCAATCGTGGTCGCATTTACGCCGCCGTGCATGATACAAAGCGGGATATTCACCCCTTGATGAATCTGCTGCTGCACGCCGAGCGCAAGTCCGCCCATTGTATAGCCTTTGCTCTGCGCAAGGCGCGTACTTACCCATACAGGATTGCGCATCTGCTGGTCGTAGCCATAGGGAATAATAACGCCGTTGGTGTCGAGGAACGTCCGTCCGAAGCCATCAAGCGGGGTAAGTGGCTTCCCCAAAACAGTATTCGATTGCCCGCTCACGAGCAGCACATCGCCGCAAATCAAGCTATCACGCGCTGCGACGACGCTATCCCACGTAGCAGTACGAAAGCCAAGTTTGAAGGAATACGAGCTGCATTCCGCACCAATACTACATTCGGCATAAAATCGTCGCTCTGTTGGAATAGCATTTAGCGCAATATTGTACGCAAGCGGCGGGAGAGAAATTTCACACTGTTTGTAGGGTAGATTGTTCTTAAACACCAGCAAATACGCACTCTTCACGGAATCGGCATACAGTATTCCGCCAACGCATAGGCTCGCGCTCAGTCCAGCACTATCACGTGGAAAAAACTGACCATTTTGGGGGAAATCAGCATCGGGAAGCCAGAGTGGACGCGGTGTTGCGGGGATATTCGTTGGAGGAGATTGTGCATGAAGGAATACACAGGAGATAGCACTCCAAACCAAGATACAGACAGTAATCACTTCCCACAAAAGAGGTTTGATAAAATAGCGCATTTCAACCTCTTAAATTCTTGACAATCCGGACTCAATTGCTTCAATTAATTCTTGCTCATTCCAAGGCTTATTCAAGCAACGATGCAGGTTTGCATTTACTTTTGCATTTTCTACCGCGCTCACATCGGCTTGCCCCGTGAGCATAACCTTGACAATGTGCGGATATTTTGCATGAATTTTCGTCAGAAGCTCATCACCACGCATTTCGGGCATAAGCCAATCCGAAACAATCACCAGCATTTTTGAGCCATTGGCAACAATTTCATCTACAAGTGCCAGTGCATCGGCAGGGTCTTCGGAGAATTCAAAATTAAAGCGACTTCCAAAGTAGTTTTCAAGCTGCATTTGCAGGCTTTCCAAAATAATTTGCTCGTCATCAACGCAAAGAATCGTTATTTCATCGGTCGTCATACGGTAGGGCAAAAAGTGAACGGAACTGGAATCACGAGCAAGATAGGGAAAGGCGAGCTTCTTTGCAAATCTTGTCTGCTGTAGTACACTACTCCCAACAACTCTACTTATCCCACCACACCGGCGCAGTCATGCGCTCATAGCCCGCACCCGCACGTTGTACGGCGGCATCCACGTTGGTTTTGTTGAAGGTAAATTCCGATGGCGGATAGAGCAAGCGCACAGGAAATGCGCCGCCCGTTACGTTTCCACGCGGGCTAGCAGGTTTCAAGCGCGGAAAGCCCGTTCTGCGGTATTCGGCGTAGGGTTCGTAGCCGTCGAGGAAGAGTGCAAGCCATTTTTGAGTGTGAATCTGCTCCAATGCTTTGCTCTGCGTGAAGACAACCTCCGCGCCGCGTAAATATGCGTCTTGCGCACTTGCCGAAATCACTGGCGGATTCTCTGGATAAATGCTGTATTGCGTCAGTGCCGCCCGAACACCGCGCTCGTAGTGGTTTTGCGCCGATTGCGTTCCTGACCAGCCCTTCAATGCTGCTTCTGCTTGCAAAAATTCTGCCTCTGCCGCACACAATATCATGTTCACGCCCGAAAAATCCTCTGGAGCGAAGTGTTTGCTGGGGCGCGAGGCGCGTTTGTTGCTGTCGAGCGTTCTTTTTTCTTCAAAATACAATCCATTTGGTAAACCGACGGCGGGCATTTTATCAGAAAAAATTGGCAAACGCGGGTCATTGCTCGCTTTCATGCGCTCGACGAGCGTTTCACTGAGCGTAAACAAATCTTCCGTTACCGCAAAGGGCGTGAGCGTATTGCGATACCAAAAGCTGGACGCGATAAAATTCGTGTACGCATTATCGCTGTTCGAGCGCAAAAGCCCACCGCGCAATGCCTCTTCGCCATGCTGCCGCGCCAGTGCTGGTGCAACCGTTGAAATTCGCATTGCCAAGCGCAAACGCAGCGTATTGGCAAAGCGTCGCCATTTCTCCACATCTCCCTGATACACCGCATCGTTGCTCATTTCTCGCTTGCTCGCATCCAACGCTGCCGCCGCTTCTTTTAATTCCTTCAGCATATCGGTATAAATTGCCTCCTGTGTGTCGTACTTGGGCGCGAGCGTCGTGCTTGGGAGGCTGCCTTTGCCTGCTTCACTGTACGGTACATCGCCAAAAAGGTCGGTAATACGCTGCATCTGGACGACGCGCAATATCCGCGCTACCGAGCGAACATTCACGAAGTCAGCATTTGTGCGGCTTTGCTCAATGATTTCCTCTGCAATGCGCAAGGGACTATGCATATTGTAAAATCCCGCAAAGAGAAACTGCCACACGTCGCGGTCGGTGGCGGTCGGCGTTGGGCGAAAAACGTCGAACTCCGTGTGATAGACAGGCGCGAGATGCTGCACCACGCACGAAAGCGTGCCATACTGCACCGAAAAACCTTGCAAGGATTCGCCCGCCAAGCGTTGCTGACAGTTTGCGAGGAGCAAATGCGGGTCTGCGCTTGTGGCGCGTGTGGGATTGATATTCACGTCCTCAAGCCGCTCAGAGCAAGCATTGATGCTGAGTGCGAGGAGGATTGTAGTCAGAAGAAGGATGTTTTTTTTCATGGTAAAGGAAAGTATTTTGAAATGTAGGTAACTCTTGCGCCCCCTCATCCCAACCCTTCTCCCAGAGGGAGAAGGGCAAGAGACAGAGCCATTTCCACAACCCTCGCCCTCTGGGAGAGGGTCTCGCGCCGTCTTCGGAGCGAGGGGTGAGGGCAGTGCGCGTGCTGCGTTTGGTGAAATTCTCAAAATTTCAGATTCACATTCACGCCCACGCTCCGCGCCGTTGGGTACGCGCCCATTTCTAAGCCTTGTCCGTTGGCGTTGGTGTAGCTTGTTTGCGGGTCAATGCCGGGAACAAAATTCAGCAAAAATGCCACATTCCGCGCCACAAGCGACACCGCCAGCCCACGCACAATTCCCCCAAAGGCTGATGCAATCTGCTCTTCAGGCACTACGTACCCCAAGCGAACCTCGCGCAATTTCACAAAACTTGCATCATAAATAAACGGCTCGGCTGCTTGCGCAATGACGGGGTAGTACGCGGAGGCGCGTAAACGCTTGGTGTTCGTCTGACCATTCTCCAACACGCCTTCCGAGAGAACGCCCTCTTCCCGCCCTTTCAGGGTTTGTTTGTGATTGCCAACGTCGGTTTGAACGGCGTTGGAGTAGGAAAACATCTGCCCGCCGAAGCGGAAATCAATGAGTGCGCTGAGGGTAAAATTCTGCCACGCGAAAGTATTGGTGAAGCCGCCCAAAAGCGTCGGAGTCGAGTTCCCAAGCGGGATGTAGTCGTTGGTGAGAAGCGGTACGCCATTTTCATTGTGCAAAATGCGCCCTTGTGCATCGCGCCGAAAACCCGTGCCTTGCAGCACGCCGTAAGGCTGATTCACCGTCGCCACGACGTTTGCAAGATTGCGCCCTTCCTCCAAGAGCAAGGTTTCAAGCCCTGGCGAGAGCGAGGCGACAAGATTCCAGTTCCGCGCCAGATTCGCGCTCATGTCCCAGCGCAGTTCGCTGGGAAGCCGCCCTGCAAGCGGTGTTGCGGTCAGCACGATTTCTATGCCGTCATTCCGCATCTCGCCAACGTTGATAATTGCTTGGCGGAAGCCCGTGGTATAGGAAACGTCGGTGGGCAAAATTTGGTCAAAAACGCGCTGCGAATACCACGTAACATCAATTCCCAAGCGATTCTCTGCAAAGCGAGCATCTATGCCGAGTTCGAGCGTGTTTGAGCGCGTTGGGCGCAAGCTCGAAAGCGGTATCACAAAGCTCGACGCGCGAGCAATGGTGATGCTTCCACGCGGTTGATGTGCGGTTTGGTCAATGCCGTAGGTTTGCGTGAGTTGGTAGGGGTCGGTGTCGCTGCCAACAAGCGCGTAGGAAGCGCGGAGTTTTGCAAAGGAAATCGCCTCTGGAAGTCGCATCAATTCTGACAAAATGATGCTTGTGTTCACCGACGGATAGAAGTAGGAATTGTTCAAGGCGGGCAGTGTGGACGACCAATCATTTCGCACCGTAACTTCGGCGAAAAGCCAGTTGTCATGCGCTAACTGGGCTGTTCCGAACACCGACAAAATGCGTTTGCGGGATAAATCGTAATACACATCGCGGTTTTTCACATTGCCAACGTTCACAATGTTGGGCAAAATAAATTCGTAGCCATTGACGTAATTCCCCTCAAAGCGACTATTCATCGCGTTTCCACCCAACGTAAAGGTCAGGCTCGTTTTTTCGGCAAGCGATTTCGTGTACGTCAAAAGCGCGTCGGCATTGATTTCTTCAGAGCTTGAGCGCGAATCGTATATCGCACCCGTCGGATTATACGGCGTTCCCGTACTTTCGATGAAAGCGTTGTTGCGAGCAAGCGCGTCGCGTCCAGCGCGGACTTGCAGCGTGAGTTCGTCGGTGATGGTATAGCGCACGAGGGCAGATGCAATCAGGCGTTCAACGCTTTGGCGCGCAAAATGTTCATTTATCAAAAAGTACGGATTCGGATTGTACGCATCGCTTGTAAAGCTGACCACTTCTCCGTTTGCGGCGCGGTGCGAGCGAATCATCTCATTACTGATGCTTCGCGCCATGTACATAAAACTGCGTCCGGGATTGGCGAGGTCGGCAAGAGCGGTGCGGTTGGAAGATTCATTCACATAATTCACCTTCGCCTCAAGTTTGATGCGGTCTCCAAGCAACGCACCGCCAGTGAGCGTGAAGGTGCTGCGATTCAAAAAACTATTCGGAATCATGCCGCTATTGTCCATGTTCGAGGCGGAAAAGCGCACCGTTGCTGCTTCGGTGCCGCCTGAGAGCGCGACCGTATTGGTCAGCGTTCTACCTGTTTGGTAAAAATTTGCAATAGTGTTCGGCTGCGGAAGCAAGGGACGGCGCACTCCGTCGAAAAATTCTACCATTTGCCCCGTCATTTTGCTGCCCCAAGAGACCGTACCTGCATCCAGCGCGTCTGCTCGTGTTGCGGGCGTGAAGCCGCCGTAGCCGTGTCCGTATTCGTTTTGCAAATCGGGCAAAATAAGCGGCGTTTCAAAGCTGAGATTGCCGTTGTACTCAATGCCCACGCCGTTTCGAGAGCCTCCAATAGTGCCTTTTTTCGTGGTAATCAAAATCACGCCATTTTGCGCCCGCGAGCCGTAGAGCGCGGAAGCCGCCGCACCGCGTAGAATGGACATCGAAGCCACGTCGTCGGGATTGATATGCTGAATGCCGTCGCCCCAGTCCACACCGCCGTACTTGCCCGGCTGCGAGCCGCTTGCATTGTCAATCGGAATGCCGTCCACGACGTACAAAGGCTGGTTATTTTGATACGCGCCCAGCAGCTTCACGCCGCGCAAAATCACGCGCGTCGAAGAGCCAACCGCACCGGTATTGATATTTACTTGGGCTCCGGCGACTTTGCCCACGAGTGCCGCAGAAATGTTCGTTTCGCGGGCTTCGGAAAATTCCTGCCCTTGTAGCTCCGAAACCGCATAACCAAGCGTCTTTTGCGCTTTCTCAATGCCAATCGCCGTTACCACAACGGCATCGGTGCGGGCGGGGTCGAGGTCAAGAAGGATTTCTTTCGGGGAAGTGCCATTTTGTGCGGCTTCTGGCGATTGTTCAGCAAAGGAATCAAGGCGGATAAATTTCGTTTTGAACCCAACGTAGAACACTTCCAACACCGCTTGAGAACTTGTGTTTGCGGGAATCTGCACACGAAACGCGCCATCTGCGCCCGTGATAGCACCAAGCACTGTTCCCCGCAGCATCACCCGCGCACCCGATAGCGGCTGCTTTGTGGCAGCTTCGCGCACAACGCCAGTAATGGAGCGGTTTGTGGGGGTAAGATTTGTTGAATTTGTTTGCGAAAAAAGAGGCGAAAGGCACACGACAAAAAACATTGACACGAGAAACAATCGTTTCATAGACAACCTCGCAAAAAACGTGGACGCAGTCTGCTGTAAGCGGCATCAAAGCTAGGTTTTGACTTGAAAATATTGCACGAAATGTACTGGCACAGCCGAGCTTTGAAAGCGTGATACCGCAGACACGGTGAAATGATGAATTCACCTTACGCATACCCTCGTGCCGCCCTCACCCCTCGCTACGCGAGACCCTCTCCCACGCGAAGCGCGGGGCGAGGGTTGGTGGAGACTAGCTCTGAAGCCCTCTCCCTCTGGGAGAGGGTTGGGTGAGGGCGATGTACGTAAGGTAAAATGATGAATTTTTCCCAGACAAAATTCTGATAGAGAATCAGCACGAAAATAGAATTTTTTGTTGATGAAGCAAACAGAAACGTGTATCTTTTCAGCCTCATATAAAAAAAATGAGTAGTTTGTAAGTAGTAGTGTATTAAAGTGTTATGCTGTTCTACGAAATGTGTCGTTGTTTATCAACGCTTTGTGCGTAATTTCTGAGTAGTCGTTTTTGAAGTTTAGATAAAATTCTGAAAGCCGCATAAAACCATGACCTGCACGAAGCCCTCACTTGAGCCCTCTCCCAGAGGGAGAGGGCTTCAGAACCCGCATAGAATCTTGCCCTTCTCCCTCTGGGAGAAGGGTTGGGATGAGGGCGGCGCAAGAGTTTATCTACACTTCAACATTTATGTCGCTCTGTTTTCAGTCTCGCTCTTCTTTGGTTTGAGGTATGATGTTTTCTCGTGTTTCTTTGGCGATTATTTATTTGATGATGTTGCAAAGCCTCATCATTCCTTGTGTTGCACAAAATTTATTACACAATACTACCCCAAAAACCTTCCCACCTCGCTTCGACCGCATCACCAGCAAACACGGGCTTTCCAGCAATAGCATTACCTGTTTTGTGCAGGACAAGCGCGGTTTTCTGTGGATTGGAACGCATCACGGCTTGAACCGTTTCGACGGCTATCGCTGCAAAACATTCTTTGCAGACCCCGCAAAACCTCACGCTCTCATCAACGACGACATTATGGACATCCTCGAAGACCGCGCAGGAACACTCTGGGTGGCGACGCACAATAGCGGCGTTGCGGCATTTCAGCCCGAAACCGAGACCTTTACACACTTTCGGCACAATCCCGCCGACCCGCGTAGTCTCAGCGACGACAACGTTCACTCGCTCACGCTTGATTCTACGGGTTGTCTGTGGGTGTGTACCTACAATGGCGGTTTGAACCGTTTCGATGCTGCAAGCCTCACCTTTACTTGCCTCAAGGGAAAATTTCGCGGCGGCGAATGCGGCACCAACGAGTGTTCGCTCACGGTCGTAGCAACGGCGCGGGATGGCGCGTTGTGGGTGGCTTCCGAAGGCGGCGGCACGTACCGCATTACCTTTCCCAAGCTGCAACATTCTGAGCAAAAATTCTCCCTGAACAGCGCATCAATACAAGCCTTTGCACAGGCTTCGACTTCGACAATCAATATGAAATCGAACTTCACCTCCGCGCTTGCTCCCTGTGCTGGAAGCGGCGTGTGGAGCGGCTCCTGGGGTGGCGGCATTGCGCACATTTTTCCCAAAGTAGAAGGTGGAATACGGCGCGTTCTTCGGAGCAGAACAAGCCCAAACACCGCACAAACACTGAGCGAGAGCGGTTTGTCGAACAACACTGTCAGCGCACTTTTTTGTGAAACCGATGGTACGCTCTGGATAGGCACGTGGGGCGGCGGCTTGGTGCGCTACAAGCCGAATGCTGTGCCTGAACATGAGGCATGGAGCGAGGAATGGACAACATTCCAGCATGACGAATCGCATCCCGAACCGCTTGGCAGCAACTTCATCACCGCCATTTACCGCGACCACAATGGCATTTTGTGGATTGGCACTGAGAACGCGGGCGTGTCGGTGTGGAATCCCCACAAGCCGCAATTTACCGTGCTTAGGAGCAATTCATCATTGCAGAATTCCGTTCAGAATCAGCAAATATCAAGCCTGTATATGCACGACAACATGATTACTGCCTTGGGAGGCAGTAGCGGTGCGGGTGTGTGGATTGGCACCATGAATGCGGGTTTGCAGCATTTCGACCCCGCAAGCCGCATTATTACTCATTTCCCAAGCAATCTTTCCAATCCCAACGCCCTCAGCCACCGCTTTATCCAAGCACTTGCCGATGATGGAAAAGGGACGCTTTGGATTGGGAATGATAGCGGCGGCGTGAGTATGGTGCAATACGGCTCAACACCTGATAACATCAAGGCGCACAAGACATTTCATCCGCGCTCGTGGCGTATCAAAACGAATAATCCGCGTCAGTATTTGGAAACGCCTGGACTTGTTGAGGCAATGTTGCTGGATTCAGCACAAGCATCTTCGGGCGAAAAACAGCCACAAGCCGCTCTCTGGCTTGCTCTCACGGGAACGGGTTTGGTTCACTCGGCAATGTTTCGAGATTCGGCAACGGCGTTTATTCCACAGACACGTTCACCACGAAGTAAGCCTGGACCTGCTTCCACGCGGGTTATGGCAATGCTGCGCGACACCGATGGCGCGTTTTGGCTTGCAACCGACACGGCGGGTTTAGATAAATTTTACCCCGAAAGCCACACCGTTACACACTTTCGGCATCGTGCAAATGACACCACATCTCTTAGCAGCGACCAAGTGTCGTGCTTGCTCAAAGCAAGGAATGGTGCGCTGTTTGCGGGAACGGGATTGGGTTTGAATCGTTTAGATATATCTCATCCAAATAATTCTGGTAAAAATTCCCCAACACAAGCATTTACGCGCTTTACCGTCGAGGACGGTCTGCCCGATAACGGCATTATTTCAATGCTCGAAGATGCGAAGGGTCGGCTCTGGATTGGCACAAATAAAGGCTTGTGCAGGGTGAGTTTTCCAACCCCGACGACGCTCCAAGTCCGCGTCTTTACTGAAGCGGACGGCATTGCGGGCAATGAGCATACACGCGCTGCCTACCGCGCCCCCGACGGCACAATGTACTTTGGCACATCAAGCGGGCTGACGATATTTCACCCCGATTCGATTCGGGAAAATCCGAATCCTACAAGGCTCGCACTCACGGGCTTGAGGAAATTCAACCGCCTCGTACAACTCGACTCCAGCGTAGCATATATGCGGGTTCTGCCGCTTTCGTACTTGGAAAATATCATCACGGTCGAGTTTGCCGCGCTGGGCTTTACGGTGGTGGAAAATCAGCAATATTCCTACAAAATGGACGGCTTCGACCGCGACTGGATTGCCGCCGGAACAAGTAGGGAAGCCACGTACACGAATCTTCGCGGTGGCGAGTATGTGTTTCGCGTTCGTGCGTTGCAGGGCGATGGCTCGTGGAGCAGCGAGGAAGCCCGACTCACGCTTGCCGTAACGCCACCCTTCTGGGAAACGGCGTGGTTTCTGACCTTGCTGGCAGTGAGTGTTTTGGGCGGCGTGATTGCGCTCACCTCCTTTGTGGCGCGGCAACGCCTAGCGGTGCGGGTGCAGGAATTGGAGCGGGAGCGGGCAATTCAAATCGAGCGCGAGCGAGAACGGGAGCGGATTTCGGCGGATATTCACGATGAAATTGGCTCTGGGCTGACGCACATTGCGATACTCAGCGAAGTTATCAAACAACAAACCTCCAGTGAAATGCCCTCGCGCCCGCACGTGGACACGCTTTCGGAGACAGCTCAGGACGTGGTAAAATCTATCGGCAACATCGTCTGGGCATTAAATCCCGACCACGACGAACTCCCGCATTTCCTCGCCTACACGCGCGAGTATTCCTCGACGTTTTTGCGCAGCGCGGGCATTCGCTATGCTATTCGCTTTTCCGACGAAGCTCCGCCATACCGCTTAAAATCACTCATTCGGCGGAATTTATTTTTGATTGTGAAAGAATCGTTGAATAATATCGTAAAATATGCGGATGCAAAAAATGTGGAAATTATCTTTTCGTTTCCAGAAGAATCTGCTCCCCACACAAGCAATGAAGCGGCAAACACGGCGATTGAATGTACACTCGTTGTGCGCGACGATGGTTGCGGGATGTCGTCGCTGGAAGGTCGGAAATTCGGACACGGCATGAAAACAATGCGTCGGCGGGCAGAGGAAATTGGCGGGACGTTTTTGTTGGAAAGCGAGCTTGGCAAAGGCACGGTGATTACGGTAAGGTTTGCGCTGGAAGGCGTGTAAAATCTTCCTCTTCCCGTCCTACCGCTTCTTCGCGGTAGCACGGGTTTCCCAGAAGAGCGTTATTGCCGTGAAACCCGTGCGACGGCAGCGTTCACGCACTCCTCAGCCGTCGGACGGGAAGAGCGTTGTTTCTATTCTCGGTATAATCATAATTTCTCAACTTTTTTGATAATAACAATGCCAATCAGCGTCACAATCGTCGAAGATAATGCAAAAATTCGGACAGGACTGGAATTCCTCATCGGAAGCAGTCAAAACTTTACCTGTGTGGGAGCATTCTCCAGCGCGGAAGAAGCATTGGAGCAGCTTCCAAGCCTTAGCGCAGATGTCGTTCTCATGGATATTGAACTGCCCGGAATATCGGGAATTGAGTGCATGAAACAGCTCGTCCAGCAAGGAACGACCGCGCAGATAATGATGATGACGGTCTTTGAAGACCACGAAAATATTTATCACTCCATTCTCGCGGGTGCGACGGGCTACTTGATAAAAAGCACACCACCGGCGGAATTACTCGCCGCAATCGCCGACCTGCATAGCGGCGGTTCGCCGATGTCGAGCCAAATTGCGCGAAAAGTTTTGAAAGCGTTTCAGGAAATTGCCGCCGCGCAAGCAGCACAACCACGCCAACCTAGCCAAGCGGAAGTAAGTATTTCCGCCCAAGAAGCACATGAATACAGCCTTGGCAAACGCGAGCAGGAAATTATTGAACTTCTCGCGCAAGGGTTGTCCTATCAAGAAATTGCCGATAAAATCTTCCTCAGCCATGCCACCATTCGTACGCATATTCGCAACATTTACCGCAAAGTGCAGGTGCAATCTCGCTCCGAGATGCTGAGTAAATTTGCGAAGTGATTGTTCTCATTCTTTCACACCACTACGACGAAATTACGTTTGTCTATCTCCTTAAAATTACAGTCTCCCTGCTAACCAACTCATAATACGACGTTTATACGGTTTTGTGCCGCTTCGTAAAGCACTAGATTTGCCATTATTCACATTTCTTCAAAAGCGCGTCCTTGCTTGCTTGTTCGCTTAGTACGCATTCACGAAGAAATTCTGTTCAATGGCTTTTCTTTTGTGTTATGAAGTGCCG
This sequence comes from Ignavibacteria bacterium, assembly GCA_013298775.1. Classification (GTDB taxonomy): domain Bacteria; phylum Bacteroidota; class Ignavibacteria; order Kapaibacteriales; family UBA4661; genus PH2015. Next base: position 143,180 of record JAAFIV010000004.1, read on the forward strand.
TATAGTGCTGATAGAATCTCGCTTGCAGACGAGAAACGGTTTGTTTTTGCTTCTGAATACAATGCCGCATATAGAGTGCCTTGCCACCTTCCCCAATGCCGCATCCGCTCTTGCTGCGCTGCCCAACGTGCAGCCCGATGTCGTACTGACTGCACTCGACCTGCCCGACGTGCCAGATGCCACCGAATATATCCGCCAACTTTCCTCCGAATCCGCATCAATACTACTATTAGCAAATTCCGAACCCGATGAACTGCTCGCAGAGTGTATAGAATCTGGCGCGATGGGCTGTGTTTACAAAGGCGCATCACCACTGACGTTGCAAGAAATGATGCTCAATCTTGCTTCCGCACGGGCAGAAATTTCCGCACCAATCGCACGGCTTCTCTTGCATAATCTCTTGCATCTCCCTCGCAAGCGTGGTGAAATCTTTGCTATTACCCACGATGCCGACCTGCATTGCGTACGGCTTTTTGCGTACGGCTACACCGACACCGACCTTGCTGAACAACTCGCACTCACGCCCAACGACGTGAAAAGCCGCATCTTTCGGCTCTTGCAACACATTCACGCATTGCAGAGAGACTTTCGGGAAAAATTTCAGGAAGAGTCGAAGAGAGAATCAATACTGCCAATTATTTCATCGCCGCTTTATAGGGAGAGAGCCGCATGAAATCGACACTTTTCATTCAAACGCTCTTGAAATACCCTGTTTTTGTCGCAAATCTGCGGGAACGCTCGCCAGACATCACGCGTCAAGAGCTGATTGTTACTATTCTTTTGCGGGCAGGCTTGTCGTCAAGCGAGATAGCGGGGCGTTTGCATTGTTCAGTGCGCACGGTGGAAAATCATCGTTTTCGGATCCGCCAAAAGCTAGAGCTGGAGACGAATACCCATCTTGCGGATTTCCTCTTGACGATAAAGGGAGAAAACCCAACACTGTTTTATGCTCTTGAACAAAACGCTGAACCACGCTATTCCTCTCATTTCGAGCAGAAGCACAAAAATCAGAAGAGTAAAAATGAGTAGAAATCGCTCACGCCACACAAAACTTATTTGACAGACGAATAGGGCAATTGTTAAGTATAAGTAGTAAATGAGTAGTAAATGAGTAGCGATTAAGCCATTAAGCAGCAGTATCTTACAGAAGATATTTAGTGCAATTATCACGTGATATTTCAGAAGTGCTTCTCTGAAAATCCGAAAAGTAAGAAAAACAAGGAGACGTTCCCCGAAGGGCGTGGTGTAATGTTATCTGCAAGGTTATATGTGCAAAAAGATACTCAATATCTGATAAGCAAGAAAAATCCAACTGTTCAGGTCTTCTCTGAGAGACTGCCTTTGTAAGGCGGGCTGTTACTTTTTGTGCTATTCATATCTCTTTTTCAACAATTCAAAACACAAGGAATGATGCCGTAATGACGCTTTCGCACCAGTTACAACAGCGTTTTGAGGGCTTCTCGGCTCATCTCGCAATCGCGGAGAATTTGTGCCAAAAGTCCTGGACCAATGGTTTCGCCAGCATGAAGAGGAATAACTGTTTTTCGACCGTCAGGATGTTCAATAATGTGATGACTCCCTTTGATGCGGGTTTCTACAAAACCAGCTTTTTGCAAAGCGCGGAGAAGTTCTTTCCCAGTGAGAACAGGAGCGTGGGGCATACAATATTACGAAACGGAAGGGTGATTGGAAATGCGGGGCTTGAGAGGAATACTCATGCGTTGAACGCCCAAAAACTCCAGTTCTTCTGCGGGTTCTGGGCAATCTTCGAGGCAAAGTTCAATCGCTTCTTTGATGCGTTCCATCAGGGTATCAAGCGAGCGGGCTTGGGTGTGGCAGCCGCGTAGTTCTGGCACCGAAGCGACGTAATAGCCTTCGGTATCGCGCTCAATGACAATGCTAAACTCACGGTACATCATAACAGATAACGCAATAGTGAAAAGAATACAACCCGAAAAGACACAATCTACAACAATAATTCTGTTTTTCCATACTCCCCAAACACAAGGAATGATGCCTATGACAACGCTCACGCCGCCTATTCGCGCCGCACCAAAGAGAAAATCACAACAGCCCTAATTCAATTTTTTTTCATCTTTTACAAATGCTTATGAAAAGGTTCAATTTCCCAAAGATAGCAAGTGATGTGCTCGTTTACGACTTTAACAGGTCTTATTCTAAAGCGCGGTACATTTTGCTTCTGCTATTTGGAGCATCTATTGTTCACCTTGCCAGTTGTACCGCAACATCACTATCTATCCAGCAACGTGCTGCCTCTGTAGCATCAAAAGGACAGGAGTTATGTGCTGCTGCTAATAAATCGTATTCCTTAATTGAAAAGCATCATTTGGTTGATGTTAATCAGGAATGGTTGCAAAAAGTGATAAGTCATCCCAATCCCGCTTCAGTAAAACTTAGCGAGTTAAAATTTGTTTCTCCCTTTAATTCACAACTCAAAGAGCGCAAAGGGCTTTTCGATTCTCTAAAACGCTGCTATTCAGTATTCTATACACTTTCAGACGTTGCCTTTGCTGATAAAGCAAAAGATGGTGTAGATGCTGTCAGTAAAGCGGTTGAGGGACTATCAAAAAGCAAAAATTCTCCTTTGGTTGCGGCAGCATTACCTGAAATTACTACAATGGTTGCGCAAGGAATTCAAGCAGGTGAAATCAAAAAGCATAACAAAGTGCTGCATTCTCTCTGTCAGTCCTATAAGTCATTGTGGGAAATGGATAAAGTACAATGGAAAGATTATCTTAATCAAACGTATCAATCCACTGCCAATGGCTTGAATAATCTTGCAGAAAACCACATTGAAGCTAGTCGGTTAAAAGAATTAATCAAAGAACCCTTTACCCAAACCATTAATTTTCAGTTGTATAAGCTCAAAAAACTTGCGGAGGCTGATTCCCTCCGCAATAATATTCTGGACAACATTGAAAATGTTAATGACGGCTTTGATGCACTAGAAAAACTACACGCTGAATTGGCTAAAAACGAGCCTGCAATCAGCGAAATTACAGCAATCTTAGGCAAACTTGACGTTGTGCTTAAAAAAATAGAAAAGGAATAATCCGATGGCAACGGTAAAAATAAATTCCGATATGTTGAAAAGCTCAATTCTTCAAGCTATTAACGTATATGAGCAAGATAGGGCGAAAATTCTGAAGGAAGCATTCAATGAAGGTGGCGGTGATTTGGTAAATGATTTGGAAAACGAGCACGACGCTTTGCGCGATGCCTACTATGAAGTTTTTCGTAAAGAACTCGACCAGAACCATACTCAATTTACCGTACTACTTCAAAAAACCAAAGTAGCAACGAATGAGATTGAAAAGTCAATTAAGAACCTCAGGACAGCAACTGACGTTTTGAACGCACTTGGTACTGCAATTAACCTTATTGGTCGGGTTCTCATAATTCTTTCCATTTAAATCCTTATTCCTAAAAAAATATGAAAACCTTACGAATATTTCTTTTTTTGCTGACACTTCTCGTGTTCACGCACACCAATAACTCTTTCGCGCAAGTAGGTGTCGTAACAACCCTAGCGGGTGATGGCACTTTTGCTTTTCTTGATGGCATAGGCACGGGAGCCCAGTTTCGTGGTCCTTCTGGCATTTGCAGCGATGGTGCTGGCAATCTTTTTGTGGCGGACCGGGTCAATAACCGTATCCGCCGCATCGTTATCGCCACAGGTATGGTAACAACGCTAGCAGGTGATGGTACTGCTGACTTTCTTGATGGCACAGGTACGGGAGCGCGGTTTAATACTCCTGTTGACGTGTGCAGCGACGGAGCAGGCAATCTTTTTGTGGTGGACCGGGTCAATAACCGTATCCGCCGCATCGTTATCGCCACAGGTATGGTAACAACGCTAGCAGGTGATGGTACTGCTGGCTTTCTTGATGGCACAGGTACGGGAGCGCGGTTTAATACTCCTCAGGGCGTGTGCAGTGACGGTGCAGGTAATCTGTTTGTAGGGGACGGTGGCAATAACCGCATCCGTCGCATCGTCATAGCCACGGGTGTGGTAACGACCCTGGCAGGCAATGGTACATTTGGCTTTCTTAATGGCACGGGCACGGGAGCGCAGTTTCGTAATCCTCATGGCGTGTGCAGCGACGGAGCAGGCAATCTTTTTGTGGCGGATATGACCAACGCACTCATCCGCCGCATCGTCATTGCCACGGGTGTAGTAACGACGTTAGCGGGCTTTCCGAGTGCACATGGCTTTGTTGATGGCACAGGCACGGGAGCGTGGTTTAATTTTCCTATTGGCGTGTGCAGCGACGGTGCGGGCAATCTTTTTGTGGCGGATAATGGCAACGCCCGCATCCGTCGCATCGTTATCGCCACAGGTGTGGTAACAACGCTGGCAGGTGATGGTACTACTGGCTTTCTTGATGGCACAGGCACGGGAGCGCGGTTTAATACTGCTTACGGCGTATGCAACGATGGTGTAAGCAATCTTTTTGTGGCTGACATAAACAACAATCGCATCCGTAAGGTTGTTATCGTCAATTCCGCTGCTGCCTACTCTGGCACAACTTTCCCCGAAGCAGGCGCGAATAACGGCACTATCACTGTTACCCGCGACGTAACGCTCACGGGCGATACATGGCTTCCAGCAGGCGCGTTCACAGGCGGTGGCACACACTACACCGCTACGGGCGTTCCAGGCGGTTTAGCGATAGACATTAACCGCATCTCCGCAACGGTAGCGCGTATTTCCTTCACAGGAACGGCGGCGGCGCATCAAAACGCGAATGATGCAACGGTAACATTGAACTTTACCAATGCCGCGCTCACAGGCGGTAATGCAGCCACGGTAACAGGCTTAAATCCTGCCTCACTGACGCTGGACTTCAACGATAATCCCATCGCAGCCTACACAGGTACAACCTTCGCGGAAGCAGGTGCGAACAATGGCACTATCACCGTTACGCAAGACGTAACGCTCACAAGCGATACCTGGCTTCCCGCAGGCGCGTTCACAGGCGGCGGCACGCATTTCACCGCAACAGGCGTACCTGCGGGCTTGGCGATAGCAATTAACCGCATATCGGCAACAGTGGCGCGTATTTCCTTCACAGGAACGGCAGCAGCACACCAAAATGTGAACGATGCAACGGTAACGCTGAATTTCACCAATGCAGCGCTTACGGGCAATAATGCAGCAGGCGTAACAGGTTTAAACCCCGCGTCGCTGACACTAGACTTCAACGATAATCCCACTGCCGCGTACACCGGCACAACGTTCGCCGAAGCAGGCGCGAACAATGGCACCATCACCGTTACGCAAGACGTAACGCTTACCAGCGATACGTGGGTTCCTGCGGGCTTGTTCACAGGCGGTGGTACGCACTACACCGCGACGGGCGTACCTGCGGGTTTGGCAATAGCAATTAACCGCATTTCGGCGACAGTGGCGCGTATTTCCTTCACCGGTACGGCGGCAGCACACGCCAACGCCAACGATGCAACGGTAACGCTGAATTTCACCAATGCCGCGCTCACAAGTGGCGTAGCGGCGGCAGTAACAGGCTTAAATCCTGCATCGCTGACGATTGATTTCAACGACCCGGGACCATCCGCCGCCTACACAGGCACAACGTTTGTCGAAGCAGGTGCGAATAACGGCACCATCACCGTTACCCGCGATGTAACGCTCACAAGTGATACGTGGCTTCCAGCAGGCGCGTTCACTGGCGGCGGCACGCACTACACCGCAACAGGCGTACCTGCGGGCTTGACGATAGCAATTAACCGCATATCGGCAACGGTAGCGCGTATTTCCTTCACAGGCACGGCGGCGGCACACGCTAACATGGACGATGCAACCGTAACGCTGAACTTCACCAATGCTGCGCTCACGAGCAATAATGCGGCGGCTGTGGGCGGCTTAAATCCTGCCTCGCTGACGCTGGACTTTAACGACCCTGCGCCTGTCGCACCCACAATGTTTACAGCCGCCACGCCGCCCGCAGGGACAGAAAGCGCGGCATACAGCTACACCTTTGTTGCCAACGGCTCGCCCACTCCCACCTACACGCTGTTTTCGGGAACCTTGCCGCCAGGGCTGATGCTCTCTGGCGCGGGCGTACTTTCTGGCACACCGACAATGGCGGGAACCTTTGGTCCCTTCGTTGTTCGAGCGACCAATATTGCGGGGAATACCAGCACGGTGGGGCTCAACATTACTATCAATGCTGCTATTGTGCCGCCTCCACCGCCACCGCCGCCAGTGCTTACTGCGCCGACGATTTCAGGCGGTACGTTTTCTGCTTCGGTCGGTCTGCCGTTTGGTGCAAATCTGGGCTTGAGCGGCAACCCTACGCCGAGCGTAAGCGTGAGTGCGGGCGCGTTGCCGTCGGGCATAACGCTTGCTGGAAGCAGTCTGTCGGGTGTTCCTTCCGAACAAGGCACGTTTACGGCAACGATTACCGCCACAAATAGCGAAGGCACAGCAACGACGGCGATTGTTGTGAATGTTGGTCCAGCAGTGCCGCTTATCACGAGCGTTTCTCCCGCTTCGGGGACATTTGGCTCAACGATAACGATTGGAGGCTTCAACATTACTGGCGTGAGCGCGGTCAATATCGGCGGCGTTCCAGCACAGAGTTTCCGTATGGAAGGCGGCAGCATTGTTGCGGTCGTGGGTGGCGGCGGGACGGGTTCGGTGAATATTACAACACCGCTTGGCAGCACGTCGGGCGGCTTTTTCACCTTTGAAGTGCCAGAACCACCCGTACTGACGGGCATTCTGCCAAAAACGATTACCACTGGTGATGAAAACGCGAGCATCTTCCTTGCAGGGCAGAATATCCCTGTGTATGCGTCGGTGAGCCTCGCGCCACTTGCAAGCAATGGTAAGGCGTTGGAAGGAAGTATTTCATTGCCGATTGTTGGCACAAGTTCCACGGGCGCGACGGTGCTTGTTCCCGTCTTTGCACGACTTTCTGGCACGAAGCGAATATCGGTGAAGGTTGGGGACGCGCTTGTGTCGGCAACGCTTGCTATTGTGCAAGCCGCGCCACCGCTTGCCAGCGACCTTAGCCTCCGTTCCACCACCGCAAGCGGCGAAGCATTTACAACGTTTGTGAACGGTACGGGCTTCTTCCGCAACGGTTTTGCACGGATTTTCTTGAACGATGAGCAGAGTTTTTACAGCAACGTTGTGTCGGCAAACCAAGTGCGGGTGCATATTCCAGCCGAAATGAATGTGCGAAACGGTACAGTGCGCATTCGCATTCAAAACATGGATGGTCAGGAAACTTCAGCAACGGTGCGGATTATCGGTCGCAACGCGCCGCTTATCACGAGCATAACGCCGCGTTGGGTGAACGGCAATTTATCGTTTATCGTACGTGGTGTGGCGTTCAGCCCGCGCATTACGGCAATTCTTGGCAGACGACAAGTAACGGTGCTGCCAGGCGGTACGGATATTGAGTTTGAAGTGGCAGTGCCATCGGATTATCCCGCTCCGACCTTTGGAACGGCATTGCTGATGGTGGAAAATCCCGACCGCCAACGCTACGGCATTTTGGTGGATGCGTCGCTGTTCGTGCGCCCATCGAACGCCCTTGCCACAGCAGAAAAATCTGCCTCCATTGCCAATAGCGGTGCGAGTAGTAGTGCAAGTAGTAGTGCAAGTAGCAGTACGGCTTTCAAAGCCAGTAATGGTGCGAGTTTTGGCGCGTTGTCGTGTTCGCCAAACCCCGCTAGCGAGCTTCTGACGCTGGATGCACCTGCCTTCACGGGTCAAGCGCGTGTGCAGATTGTGAATGCGCGCGGCGAGGTGGTAATTTCTGGCACGGTTTCGGGCAGCGAGCGTTTGCAGGTGGATGTTCATTCATTGTCGGCAGGCGCATATTTTGTGCGGCTTCTGGGCGAGGGAATGAGTACAATGGCGCAGTTTACGGTTATCCGATAACCGTCAGGTAGCAGGGGACAGAATCGCAAGAGTGTTCTATGCAAGACCCTCAGTACCAGCTATGAAGCGGTATTGAGGGTCTTATTTTTATACGTCTTTGTTCGTTATTGCCCGACCGAAAAATCTTGCGGCACATTTCCATGCCCGACAATATCAATAAAAATGCTCAAGAGCGAAGGCTGGACGCGCTCGACTTTATGCAAGGTCAAATGTGGTAGGATATGCGGTAGAAGCTCGTTCAGCGTCGCCTCTTCGCGAAGAATAAGCTCGGCGTAATGCGGAAAAATCTCCGCTTTTTCGACGAGTGCAAGCGAGGAAAGAAACTGTGCGTCGCCGTCGAATTCCACGCGGAGTGTATTCGAGCCAAAACGTTGCTTTACCGCTTCAACAGTGCCTTGCACGACAGCTTTTCCCTTATTGTACAGTACAATTTCATCGCAAATTTTCTCCGCCGATTCCAGCTGGTGCGTGCAAAAAATAATGGCTTTGCCCTCATTCCGTAAATCCTGCACGACATCCTTGAAAAGAAGCTGGTTCACAGGGTCGAGACCAGAAAAGGGTTCGTCCAAAATGAGCAAATCGGGGTTGTGTAGCACCGCCGCGATAAACTGCACTTTCTGCTGATTTCCTTTGGAAAGCTCTTCAATTTTCCGCTTTTCCATACCACCCAGATTGAAGCGTTCAAGCCATGTTGCGACGATTTTTTTTGCTTCAGGCTGCGGATGTTTGAGTTCGGCAAAATACTGTAAGCTATCGCCAATCGCGCTTTTACGATACAGTCCGCGTTCTTCAGGAAGATACCCAATCTGGCTTTTCGTCGTTTCTTGGACGGGATTTCCTTGAAAAGTAATCGTGCCTTCATCGGGCTTCAAGATATTCAAAATCATGCGAATCGTTGTGGTTTTTCCTGCACCATTGGGACCAAGAATGCCAAGAACCATGCCACTTTCCACGCGAAAAGACACGCCATCAACGGCTTTAATTCCGCCCTTATACGTTTTACGAATAGAATCAACGATAAGCATAGAGTACCTTTCAAATGAAATTTCAAAAGAAAAATGACGCAACAAAAGCGTTGCACAAAGAGTATGAGAGCGAAATATTCACAAAATGTGGAAAAATATTACATTTCGGATAATTTTCCAGATATTCTGTGCATGAAATTCGCTAAAGTATTGTAAATTTACAAGTTGTTTTATGAAATTCTTTTGGGCAAATGCAATTGCATACAATAGGGCGGACAGAAGATTTCATCGGCATTGTAGGAAATTTTCACGCAATTTTTTGTACTCTTTTTCACTCTTACGTTGTAATCTCTACGTTGTTATGAATACTATTTACCTTGTGCGGCATGGCATTGCCGAAGAAGCCAACATTTTGAAGCCAGATTCAGGGCGCGAACTTACGGAAGAAGGGCGCATTCGCGTTCAAAAAATCGGAGCAAAACTCGCGCAAATGAGCATCAAACCTCATCTTATTGTCTCCAGTACCTACACTCGCGCTATCCAAACTGCGGATATTTTGGCAAAAGAGTTAGGCTATACGGGCGAGCGTTTGCAGGATAACCGTATCACTCCCAATGGTCGGTACGAATCTTTTGCCGCATTGTTTCAAGAAGTGAAGCAGCATCGGGAAATTATGTTTGTTACGCACGACCCGTGTGTAAGCTACCTTGTGGGGTCGGTCTGTGGTGCGGCAAACTTTAATGTGGATTACAAAAAAGCGGCTGTAACCTGTATCGGTATTGGTCGCCAAAGTCCGCCGCTTGGCTCGCTTCTATGGTTCGCGCCGCCGCGTTTGCTTCTTGGTGATGGTTCGCAGAATGAATAATGTTTTTTGCCCAGATTGTATGTGAAACATGCTATTCGACAAGCTCCGTGTGAAGAGCGCATTACGTCTCACATTGAGCTTGTTGGAGGTGATTACTCTACTCAATCACCAAACGCTGCACAACATCGCCGGAATTGCTCGTGAAGCGCACAAAATACGTTCCTGCTGCGATATTCCCTCGCGGAATCCACGTTTCAATGTGTGAACCGCGTCCCTGCTTGCGCTCAATGCGCTCTACTTCCTCGCCGCCAATATTGTAAATGTAAAAAATAATATCCGAAGGCGCATCAATAGTGTATGCCCAGCGTGTTGCTGTGCCGCGTACAACGGGATTTGGTGCATTTGCTTGCATTTGTGCAAAGCGCACAAATGGTACTGACACATCAAGTATTGTTGCAAAAATGCTCCCCGAAACATCAGGAATTGCGCTGCTTCCACGCGAATCCGTGTAGCGCATGTTGCTTGCGCGAATCTGGGACACCGTATCGGAGCCGGCGAGAATTTCGCATCGTAAATACGCCAGTGTATCGTGATTTGAAGTTGATGTTCGGCGGCAGTTTACGACGAAATTATACGTGGAGTCATTTACGCGCATAAGCCGTGAAGCAAGATTTTGTGCGCCTTGTGGGAATTGCCATTCTACTGGAAAAACAACACTTGAATTCGATAACACCAAACGACCTTCCAGCGTCATCGTCTCGCCTTGCAGACCACGCCCCACAAGCCGAAACGGTACAGAAATAGTTTCGCCCAACGCCCCACGTGCAGATTCTATGCGGAGTTGCGGCGTAGTTTGCGCAAAAATGGGGCATGGATTAAGCGCGAAAAGAAGCAATAAATATCCCAAAGCAAACGGAAGAATATGTCTTGAAGGGCGCATAAATGCTGGAGGTGTGAATTGAGATGCAAATTAAAATATCAACTCGAATATGGTTGCGAGAGTAAGTATCATCGTAGTCCTGTGAGAAAATACGTGTTCATCACGCCTTTTCCCTTGATTTCCATTGTTCCGCGTGCTTCAAAGCTGAATGTGCTTGCCAATGCACGCTGCACTGTTTCCGACACGTGGATTTTCCCTGCTTCGCCGTGCGATTCCATGCGTGATGCGGTGTTTACGGTATCGCCCCACAAATCGTAGGAGAATTTCTTCTGCCCGATAACGCCCGCCACTACTGCGCCTGTGTGAATGCCAATACGAATATCTATCGGGCTTGGCAGACTTTTCGAGAGCAAGTGAATCGTTTCTAGCATTTCCAATGCCATATTCGCCACCGACTCGGCGTGATGCGGGTTCGGATGCGGCACGCCGCCTACAATCATGTACGCATCGCCAATGGTTTTGATTTTTTCTAAATTGTACTGCTCGGAAAAAATATCAAAAGCAGAAAAGATGCGGTTCAGAAGGCTGACCAATTCTTCGGGTGAGTGCTTGGCAGCAAGTTGGGTGAAATCCACAATGTCCGCAAAAAGTACCGTTACATTCTCGAAGTATTCTGCAATCATCGTTTCACCTGATTTCATGCGCTTTGCAATGGCTTCTGGCAGCACGTTCAGCAGCAATCGCTCATTTTGGCGATTCACCTCAGCAAGCTCTTCATTGCGCAGACGGTAAATCTCGTTTTGCTGCCGCGCTTTATCGAATTCGTATGCTTGCCGAAAATACTGCGAGGTTTGCTGTGCCTCGCGTTGGAGCAGGTCTTGGTTCAATTTGTGGTAATATTCGTAATACTCCAATGCTTGCTCAAACTCTCCCATTTGCTTGAGATAATTCGCCATTTCAAGATAGACATTCACCAGCACCGTCCCTGCCGAGCCGTGTTTCTTCGCAAACTCAAAGGTTTCCAGCAAGTATTTACGCGCTCTTTCGGGCTTCTTGCTTCGTTTCAATACCCGCGCAATGCCGAGGTTAATAAATACCTCTGCCTGCGGCGACCCCACGGGAGAGTCCCGCAACAACCGCGCTAAACGATGGTATTCTTTCAGTGCTTCGCAGGGTTTTCCTTGCTTTTCCATCACGGATGCCATGCCGTAATTGCTTGTTCCCATGCCCATTGCGTCGCCCTGTTCGCGGCGTAATTCATAGCTTTGGCGGTAGGTTGCGATGGCATCATCAAGGCGGTTCATTTCTTCGTATTCCCGCGCAAGGCTCCATAATGCTTGGCTTTCGAGAACACCATCCTGAACTTCTCGTGCAACACGCAATGCCTCGCGGTGTTCAATGATAGCTTTTTCTGGCTCTTTGTTCATCATGTAGCAGTCGCCCACAATCGTCGTGGCATAGCCGACAAGATTTATCAAACCAAGCTCTTTCGCCAGCATTCGTGCCTGTTCTGCGTATTCCAAGCCCGTTACGTACATCCCGATATTTCGGTAAGTTATCGCAATCCACCGCAAAGCACGCACTTCGCCTTCCTGAGCATGCAGGCGGCGAAACCGCTCCAATGCTTGAAACAATGCCTCCAGTGCAATATCAAACTCGAAACTGCACGATGCCACTACGCCACGCGCAAAGTACCATTCCGTGCGTGTTTGCGAGGGTGCCTCCTGCTCCTCATCAGCTTTTTCTGCACTATGACGAATGCTCTCGAGCAATCGTACTGCTTCTGCTGCATTGTTGTTCCGTAGCTCGAACGCTAGTTCTAATGCGGCTTCTACGCGTTTTTCTTCCGTAGCTGCGGTTTTTGATAATTCCTCAAGTTCGGCGAGGCGTTGCAAATGCTTCATTCCGCACCATCCGTGATGTTCTGCGCTTCTTCGAGTGAACCTACCTCAGGTGAACGCGCTTCAATTGGCAAAGCAAGCAAAAATGTTGCTCCATGCCCCAGCACCGATTCGCACCACACTTTGCCGTGCATTGCTTCGGCGAGTTTGCGGACAATCGAAAGCCCCAAACCCGTAGAATGCTCACCACCAGTGGGCTGCGCGGAAAGACGAGCAAATTTTCCAAAGAGTTTTTTCATGTCATCGGGCGAAATTCCTGGACCTTCGTCAGCAACTTCAACGCGAAGAAAGGAGGAAGTATGAGGGCTGAGGGCTGAATCTGGGTCTAAATCTGAGGCTGAATATTGCTTCATACTTCCGCCCTCATACTTCATCCTTACAAAAACGTTCTTCCCATGCGGCGAGTATTTAACGGCATTGGAAATGAGATTTTCCATGACTTGTTCGCTGAGGTGTTCATCGGCAAAGACAACCATTTCTTCGTGTTCGTAGTCGAAATGCAGCGTGATTCCTTTGCTTGCGGCACGTTGCGTGTAGCTTTCGATAACACCATTGACAAGCGGAACAAGGTCGAATCGCTGCGCCTGAACGGAAATACCGCCGCGTTCAATTGCATTCACATCCAACAAATTACGCACTAATTCAAACATTTTTGCCGATGATTCGCGGATAAGTTTTGCAAATTCCTTAATCTCTGAAAGCGGCATAATATCTGTATCTTGCTCGATAATGCGGGCAAGGTCGGCGATATTATTCAGCGGATTTTTGAGGTCGTGCGCGGCAATTCCCAAAAACTCATTTTTTTCCTGATTCAACGCCACAAGTTCGTGGTTTTGCGCCTCTAATTTCTCGCGTTGATGTTTGATTTCCTTATACGAATCCTGCAAGGCAAGAGTTGCACGGACACGCGCCAAAAGTTCAGTTTTATCAATTGGCGTGCGGAGATAGTCCGAAGCACCAGCATTTAAGGCATATTCCACATGCTTCGCCGAACCAAGCCCAGTGAGCATCACCACCGGAATATCATGTGTTTCGGTGCGCTCTTTGAGCAACATCAAGGCTTCCAAACCGCTCATTTCGGGCATAATCCAATCCATAATCACCAAATCTGGCTGCGCAAAAATGGCTTTCTGACAGCCTTCCTGACCATTTGGCGCGGTCAAAACGGTATATTCTTCTTGCGCCAAACGCAGACACGCCCCGATAGCTTCGAGGTTTGCGGGATTATCATCAATAATGAGAATGGTATGTTTTTTCTGCGCCATAAAATGCGGTGTGGTGAAATTCAAGAATGTTCAACAATGCTAAAACAATGCTAAAATAATGCTCAAAGAATGTCCAATAATGCTCAATGGAGCAAATACAGTCAGATTCAGGCAAAAGCCATGCACAAAGATACACTCTTTCCGTCATTCTTTACAAACTTCCTTTCGACTTCCTTTCGATGCGGCATCCATATTGAAGTTGAGATAAAATTCTGCGACCCGCATGAAACCTTGCGTCCACGATTGCCCTCACCCAACCCTCTCCCAGAGGGAGAGGGCTTTAGAAGCGTTTGATTTTCTTTGTCTTAGCTCCTTCTCCCTCTGGGAGAAGGCGGGGGATGAGGGCAAAAGCGCACGATTTTATCTAAACTTCAACCAGAGAAACGGGCATAAAAAATTACCAGCCCTCGCGCTTTCTTGGTAAATTGCATGGCTGAACTATGATTTTTGAATGATGTTCATGGAAAAACTATGACCAATGATACACCCACACCTCTGATGAATACTTCGTTTGAGAGCAATGTGATTGATTACAAAAAATACCCACGCCCGCGCTCGCGGCATCACGTCAGCCCGAACCAGTACATGGCGCGAGAGCGCATCGGCATTGAGCCAAGGTACTATCCGCCGCTGTATCCCACGCATCCCGCAATGTCGTGGCACGAACACTTTGCAAACGGCTCTGCGCCTCAGTTTGTGGACATCGGCTGTGGCATGGGGAAATTTCTTTTGGAAACCGCACTCGCAACGCCCGAAAAAAACGTGCTTGGCTTGGAAGTGCGCGAATACGCCGTGCGCTGGATACAGAGCGTGATTGAAGGCGAGCGACTAGGCGGTCGCTTAGGCAATGCACAAGCACTTTGGTACAGTGTGCCGAATGGTCTCGGTTTCTTGGAAACAGGCAGCGTGGAGAAGATTTTTTACTTTTTTCCCGACCCGTGGTTTAAGAAGCGGCATCAGTTCAAACGAGCATTTACGCCAGAGTTCGTGCAGGAATGCGCTCGCGTTCTACGTGCAGACGGCACCTTGTATCTTATGACCGATGTTCCCGAAGTAGACGTTGCGCAGCGTGAAATTTTGGACAAGCAAGGACTTTTTACCGTCGAAGAACCTAGCAATAATGCGGCATGGAGCTTGTCTGTGCAAACCGACCAAGAAGTGTTTTCGCTCAAAAAAAACATACCCTACACGCGGGCAATGTGCCGCAAGAAACCGTAGAGATGAGGCACTGGTGAGGCTCTCACTTCCTAGTGAGGGTCTCACTTTGGTAAAGTCTCACTTTGGTAAAGAAAGTGAGACCCTCAATAAGAATTGAGAGCCTCACACAGACGGATGCTCAACAAAACCATCCGCAGACCGCACAAAATCTAAAAACTTGGCAAATATCTTCTGCTTCGCCAATACTTCCTCACAGCCCAGCACCACAAGCTGCTGCCGCGCCCGTGTGAGCGCGACGTTGAGTTTGCGGTCAATCGTGCCATCGGCGGAGAGCGATTGCACCGAAGCAAGCTGCGACGGGTAGTTCACGGCAAAAGAGAGGATAATTACATCGCGCTCGCTGCCTTGATACCGCTCGACCGTGTCCACGCTCACCATTGTTCGCAATTCCTCTGGCAAATGACGGTGAATGGCGGCAATCTGCGCCCTGAAGGGCGTAATGATGCCGATGCTGCCCGCATGAAAGCTCTCACCCAACTGCTCGCGGAAATACGCCGCCAAACCTGCCGCCCGCACCGCTTCTTGCTCATGGACTTTTGTTTGCTTTTCTACCTCTGAAGACCAGAATACAAGCCGTTTCTCGCCAATACGCTCACGAACATTTTCCCATGCTGTTTCCGAAGCAAGTATTTCTGAGCTTTGCAGGCTACCTCGCTCAAATTCTTCTCCAAGCGGCATAAATGCTTGCTCTTCGCGCTGCCATGCTGCAAGCGGCGTAAGAACGCTATTGTAAAACTGTTCGTTTGGAAAGCGCATGAGTGCTTGGTGCATACGCCCTTGCTGCGAAATAATGCCGTAGCCCTTGTGCCAACCTTGCTGAATGCAGCGTGTGAGCAAGCGTTCAAAGAGCGAGGTACGCAAATCCACGATACCGACGGCGTTTAATTCCGCATCGCTTGTAAACGTGCCACGCTCCGGCTGCACAACGACGGCGGGAAGCTGTTTCTCGTCCCCAATCAAAATGCAGCGCGGGAATTTCGTCAGCAAACCGCACAGTTGCGGCTCTACGACTTGGGATGCCTCATCAATAATCACCGTACCGAAGGTTTTGATTGCCAATAATTCTGGCGTTTTGAGGAGCGAAGAAATTGTCGAAACAATAATCCGCGTTCCCTTCAGCAAGGCGCGTATTTCCTCAATACTTTTGCCTTCCATCTGCGCATACAACACGCGGTCGGTGTGCTTGGTGGATTCTTTCGCGCCAAGCCTGATAAAATCAAGCGTTGGCGTGTCTTTTTTCGCATATTTCAACGCTTCGCACATTTCGTCCACAGCGCGGTTCGTGAAGGCAAGCAGCAGCACGTGTTCATCGGTGTTTTCAAAGAGATGCCGCGCCATAGATTTCAGCATCCGCGAGGTTTTTCCTGTGCCAGGCGGACCTTGCAGCAAAAAATAATCTTTCGCGCTCATAGCGCGGCGCAAACGCTCGTTTTGTTCGTCCGTAAGGTCTGGATAGCTGATGTTTGCTTCCTCCGTGAATTCAGGCTCGCGCAAGCCCAGCAATAATGAGCGTTTTGCGTCATCGGCGCGGAGAAATTCGTACAAGGATTCGTATTGCGATTTGAATTCTGTTCCCATAAAATCTGGTTCAATCGCCCATAAACGCTCGCCAGAGAACAAATTTTCACCCAGCAATTTATTCCGCAAACTCACCACGACGCGCTCTTTCGTCAGACTTTTGATGTAGCCTTTTGCCAGTGAAGCGCGTAAAAAGGTGCGTTCGTCTTGTTCTTCTTTCTGTTCTTCGCCATCTTCTACACTTTCCGCCATTGGATAGGCAATCACAATATCGCCCACGCGAAAGTTCGCAAGGGCTGATGTTTGCTCGCTTCGGCGGAAGTGGAGGTGGAATTGCGCGAAGTCGGAGGTTTCTGTGTCCAATTCCAAATGGCTCAAAACCGCGTAGTTATCGGCTTTTTCAGTCAGACTTGTTCGCCAGAGCGCAGCAAACCCGCGTGAACGCTCGCCGCCTAAGCGCGTGGACCAATTCTCTCGCATCACAAATGCCGTGAAGACCTGAAAATACTTGCGTTCAAGGCTACTCGCGCCCGCAAAAGCGAAGGCGAAATGCCGCACGGTTTCGCTCAAAAAAGGTGGCAGCAAGCCAATGTGTTCAGGATGCAACTCGCGCAAGGGCTTGAATTGACGCGACAACACGGCGTGTTCCTGAGCAATGATGCGGTTTCTGAGCGCAAGGACGAATTGTTTAGAGCGAGCATCGTTGATAACATTCCTCAAGGGGCGCGTCAAATCTTGCGCGTAGAAGATAGAGCTATCGCCAGAACGCTCACGAAAACAGGCATCCAAAAGCAGATTGTAGCACGTTACCTGCGCCGCATTGTTCTCCCACGTACCATTCACGGGCGGCGAGCCAGATTTTAACTCAATCACGGTCTTGCGCCGCGCGTCGTCGTCGTATTCCAGCATCAAGTCCAAACGTCCTTGTACGCCGTAGAGCGGAGCCATGAAACTGGCTTCAATACTGGCTTTGTCCCAATTCAAATTGCCCAGCAAGGTTTTGATATTGCTAAAAATCATGCTCGCTTGCAAGCGCAATCGTGCCAGCGCGTCGGGATGCTCTTCCTCCAAAGCCACGATTTGGAGCGGTCTCTGGAGGATTGCGGTTTGAAAAACGGTATCGAAATGTGCATTCTTGTCCGACAAAAGCGCGTCGAAAGCGTAGTTTGCGACGTTTCCGCCCACGAGCGACATTTTTGCTTCGGTTGGTAAAAACTTCTTCAGCAAGGAAAGACGCGGGTTTCCGCCGTGCGGTAAGGGACGCTGGACGCATTCGGCAATTTCGGTAACGTCCATAAGATAATCTGGCTCCAGTACAACAACGGAATCATTGGAAGTCTCGTAAATACTGGTCTCGGAGCGTGTGCCGTCGTCGTTGTCGGTAAAATTCGTTTCCACGTGGCGCATCTGCGTACAATGCAACGTCGCGCCCGCCCAGACGAGCTGCCCCGTCTCGTGCCAAGGGTCGCTGAGGCGCAGCACCAACGTTTCGCCTTCATGCGACAAGCCTTGCACGGGCTGAATGGCGCGTCCGTGCTTGTTTTCAACGGGGAAAAGTTCTTGAATAGTACAACGCAAAAGCGGTAAGGTTTGAGCGCGGACACGAGCAGCCTCGCGCGCAAGCGGTTTTGCTTGCAAAAGCACGGTACGAAGCGGCTCTTCGGCACGAACTTCGGAAAAATAAAACACCACCAAAGCGAGCGCACGTGCCGCGCCGTGCAGGGTTGCGAGGTCAATGTTTGTGCGCTGTTTACGCTGCGCTTTCGTTGCAATGCGCCGAAAAGCGTGTGCTTCGCGGCGGATATAGTCGGGAAGCTCGTATCTATCAGCAATGAAGACCAAACGCGAGTACATATCGCTAAAAAGCTGGGGTTCGGCGGCGGTAAGTGAGTGCAGAATTTCAGCAAACACAGAGCGCAACATCAGTATTGACGAGCCTTGCGGAGGATTTGCCACAAAGAGCGACTCCGTAATCTCACGGTAAAAATACGCAGCCGCATCGGGCGAGAGAAGGAGGTGTGCCATGTGGGAAGGAATTGTGGTGTGAGGCTCTGACTTCTTCGTTGGGGTCTCACTATTTTCTAAAATTTCTAAAAGTGCAATAAAAAAGCGAGTAATTGTGGTGTGAGGCTCTGACTTCTTCGTCAGGGTCTCACTATTTTCTAAAAGTACAATAAAAAAGTGAGAGCCTCACTCTGAAGTGAGACCCTCACGTAAACACAAGTATTCATCGGCTTTGCAGAGGATACGCTCTCTTAGCGCATCATCGTTCGCTCGACGCGGAATAAGCCTAAAAGCTGGCGCAAATCTGCCATAAGCGTATCAAGCTGTTCGCTTGCGCGGGCAATGCCAGACGACGTTTCGGCGGTACTTTGCGCCGATTGCGACATGGCATCAATACTTTTAGCAATTTCCTCCGTCGAGCCTGACTGCTGCTCGCTTGCGTCAGCGATGTGCCGTACCATTGTTTGTACTTCTTGCGTTCCGTGAATAATTTGCTCTAGTGCGCTTCCCGCCTGATTTGCCAGCTCAATTGCTGCGTCTCCTTGCGCACTACTTTTGCGAATAGACTGCACTGCCGCTTCTGAGTCGCGCTGAAGCGTTTGAATCATGCTTGAAATCTGCTTCGTGGCTTCGGCGGTGCGCTCGGCGAGCTTTCGCACTTCATCAGCAACGACCGCAAAGCCGCGTCCCGACTCGCCTGCGCGGGCTGCTTCAATCGCTGCATTCAAGGCAAGCAAGTTTGTTTGGTCAGCAATTTCGGTAATCACCTGCACCACGTCGCCAATTTCTTGGCTAGAATCGCCCAAGCGCATAATCACGGTTGCGGAATGTTGAATTGCATCGCCTATATCCCGCATCGTTCCTAATGTTTTCTGCAATACCTCACCGCTTTGCAATGCCTGACGGCGATTCTCTTCGGCTACATTCGAGGTGCGAAGCGCATTCTGGGCATTTTCGGCAACGGTTTGTGCCATTTCTTCGATAGCAGCAGCAAGCTGTGATGTCTGCGAAGATTGCTCCTCAGCGGTGGCTGCAAGCTGCATCGTTGCTGAACTGATGTGCCGTGTGCCAGTATTAACGCGGTCGGTATTTGCTAAAATTTGCTGCACAACTTTATTCATCTGCTCAACGCTTGAATTAAAGCCCTGAAAGAGCATTGCTACATCGTCGCCAGCGCGTTCTGCTTGCACACGCACGGTCAAATCTCCACCAGAAAAAAGACTCATTTCCTGCATAATCGCGCCCACACTGCGGTTCAAGTATTCGCCCTGTTCTTCGGCGGTGGATTGCGCCTGAACCGCTTGTTTGCTGGCTTGCTCGGCAATAATCGTTTTTTCTTTCGCATCCTCGCTCGCTCGGCGAATTGTTGCCACCATTTGATTAAAACTTGTTCCGAGTTTGCCCACTTCATCGCGGCTGCGCACCTGCACATGCGCGTTCAAATCGCCCTTGATAACGCTGCGTGCGGCTTGTTCCAAATCTTTGACGGGATTTGCAATGAGCCGCGCAATAACAATCGCCAACAGCACGACAAATACTCCATTCACCACGATACCAATAATGCTGTGCCGCAAAGATTTTTCAAAGAATTCATCGCTGAGTTCGGCTTCTTTATTGCCACCTTTTACGTTGAACTCGACCAACTCATGCAATACACCACGAATAATGTCATATTGCGCACGGGCTTTGTTGAGCATGACATCTCGCGCCACGTCCACTTGCCCTGCGGAGAGAAGGTCCTCGGCTTTTTGAACGTCAGCATAGTATTCGTCTGTATGCCGCTTTAACTCTTGATACTTTTCGGTTTCCCATCCCTGCGTAAGGAGAGCCGCATACGCTGCTTCGTGCTTGATGTATTCTTGGTGTGCAGTATCGGCTCGGTGAATAAAAAAATCACGCTCGGCGGAATCAGCATACATCAGGCGTACAGCTGCCACGCGCCCAATAGCTACCGCCGATTGCATAGAGGTAATACCCGTGATAGACGGCATCCAGTTAGTAGTAATATTTTTTGTGTACTGATTCATCTGCTGCTTATCTCGGTAGGTGAGATAATTCAGCACCAATGCGGCGACGAGGGCAAGCGCGAAAACCGAAAGAATTTTAAAACGAATAGTGCGATTCAAAAACCACGACATAAATCAACAAAATAAAATGAAAAAAATATGGCTTTCTTCCCGTGAAAGCCGCTTTATTGCTGGATTTGAAGCAAATAATTACCTGCATGGAGTGAGGCTCTCACTTCCCAGTGAGGGTCTCACTGTGGTAACGCTCTCATAACGCGAAGTGAGAGCCTTATGTAAAATGAGAGTCTCATCTGAAATGAGACCCTCACGTAGAGATTAGTATTCATGAGCTTTACGGGCGTTTTTTGCTTACGCAACTGAACCCGTCAGATGCACCACAGTATCGCCTTTTTTGTTCAAACTCGTGATGCGAAAATGAATATCTGCGCCGCTTGTTTCGAGGTATTCAATATTTACGGTCGTCGGCATCATTACTGGCTTGGCGAATTGTACATCAATCTTTTTGACGGTCATTTTTTTGATGCTTTCAATCACCGACGCAAACATCGAAACAGAATACCAACCGTGTACCAATTTTCCGGGCAGACCAAATGCTTTTGCCGCAAATCCAGCAATGTGAATGGGGTTGAAATCGCCTGAAACCTTTGCGTAGTCCCATCCGATGCTATCCGGCATGACAATTTTACCACCATCTTTTGCGGCAGAAAAATCTATCGGCTTGGGCGATTCTGTTTTCGCCGCTGATGCTTCTGCAGCCTTGTCGCCACCACCGCGCTTGACGATGTAGCCGCTCGTGATGTGTGCAATCTTGGTCGCACCTTGCGAAATTTCCACTGTAAACTGCGGAAACAAGGAACCGCCTGGCTTGCCAGGTATTTCCGCCGACGCGCTAATGCTGACGGGCTTACTTACGTCGGGCGCGTTCAATAGTTCCAAACCATTGGTAATATGTACCATACCAGGCGCGGGAAGCGGAAAGCCCGATTCCAGCATAAGCCGAATCTGCGCCCGTTGCGCCAAGCAATACAGCCACGAAGCAGGAACCACGCCGCTTTGAAAACCGCAAAACGCAGTGTACGCCTTGATACCATCCGCATCCAGCGCGACGCTTTCAAAGTTCATGGAAAGATTCACGGTTTCTTTTACGGACGGATTTCCGCGCGTCAGCGTCATCATGACGGGCAAAAGCATTTGAGGAATTGTGCCGAGTTGAGCCATTATGTTGCTCCAAAAAGTGTGAAAAGGAAAGGTGTTTTTTGCGTGATTATTGTTATCGAAATTCTTCCCCGTCCAAGCGGCTGAGGAGTGCAGATACGCTGCCGTCCGGCGGGCGGGGCATCTGCACAGAACCCACCGGACGGCTACTGTACTTGTGATAACAGCCGCTTGGGCGGGAGGACACCTGCGTAGTTACCTATTTCGCCCGTTGCAATGCACTCTCAATATACGATAGATTCCGCTTGAAATCAAGCCGTGCGCAGCTTTCGCGCATTACGCTTCCTGCACACTGTCTGCATTTGCCATAAGCTGTGCTTTTGTCGCCTCAATTATCTGCCGAAGCAGCATGAGCGCGGCTTCCAAGCTCCCAACACGGCTTTGCACCAGCACTTTTTTCCCTTTCGGAAGGAGCTGCACCGATTTCATCCCCGTCAGCGCAGTAATCATCGGCTGGAAGACCGTTTCGTAGAAGCGCACTTTTTCTTCGGGTGGAAATTCACAAATAAGAATGCCGCCTTTGAAGGAAACGTGTCCGAATCCCGTTTCCAGCGCGGCAATGCGCAAATGCACCGCATCCACGAGGCGCAGAGCGGCTTCTGGGAGTGCGCCAAAACGGTCGCGGAGTTCGCTGGTGGTTGCCTCTACTTCCTGCATCGTTCCTGAGCGGAAGAGCTTTTTGTAAAATTCGTAGCGTTCTACTTCGTTGCTGATATAGTTTTTGGGAATCATCGCGTCGCCGTCAATATCAACGGTTAAATCGTCATTCTTTGGTAATTCAATCGCTTCCACTTCGCCAAGCGCATTGGTGCGGCGGTGCATCTGCTTTTCAGGCGCGAACACGTCCGCAAACTCGCTTGTTTTCAGCTCTTGTACGGCTTCGTCGAGGATTTTTTGGTACAATTCAAACCCAATATCCGAAATAAACCCGCTTTGCTCCGCGCCCAGTAAATTCCCCGCTCCGCGAATTTCCAAGTCGCGCATGGCAAGATTGAAGCCGCTTCCAAGCTCGCTAAATTCCTCCATTGCCTGAAGCCGCTTCAGTGCTTGCCGCGTGAGCGTTTGCGGCGGCGGAATGAGCAAATAGCAAAACGCCTGCGTGTTCGACCGCCCCACGCGCCCGCGCAACTGGTAGAGTTCCGCCAAGCCGAAATTATCCGCATTGAAAATAATCATCGTGTTTGCATTCGGAATATCAATGCCCGATTCGATAATTTTCGTTGCCAAAAGCGCGTCGGCTCTGCGTTCCAAGAACATTTCCATTTGCTTTTCCAATTCTTCGGGAGTCATTTGCCCGTGCGCGTAGGCAATGCGGAGGTTCGGCGCAAGTTCGCGTAAATTGTCCGCAATCGTCGGTAAATTGCCAATTCGGTCGTTCACGACAAAAAGCTGTCCACCCCGCGCCAATTCTCGCTCCAACGCCGTGCGCAGCACTTTCGCATTCCACATCGTAATTTCCGTTTTAACGGGCAAACGATTGCGCGGCGGCGTGTTGATGACGCTCACGTCGCGTGCGCCCATGAGCGAGAAGTTGAGTGTACGCGGGATTGGCGTTGCGGTGAGCGTCAAGGTGTCAATACTGACGCGCATTTGACGCAGTTTTTCCTTTGCCGAAACCCCGAAACGATGCTCTTCATCAACAATCAGCAAGCCCAAATCTTTGAATTTTACATCCTTGCTCAAAATGCGGTGTGTGCCAATCAAAATATCCACCGAGCCAGATTCCACGCGAGTGAGAATCTCTTTCTGCTCGCCAGTAGCGCGGAAGCGGGACAAACAGTCGCATAGCACAGCGTAGCGTTGCAAACGGTCGCGGAACGAGGAGAAATGCTGCTCGGCAAGAATGGTCGTTGGAACAAGCACGGCTACTTGCTTTCCCGCTTGCACTGCCTTGAACGCCGCGCGTATTGCCACTTCTGTTTTTCCAAAGCCTACATCGCCGCAGATGAGCCTATCCATCGGCGTTTGGGACATCATGTCTTCTTTTACGTCGCTTGTGGCGGTGGCTTGGTCGGGCGTGTCCTCGTACATGAAGGAGGCTTCCATTTCCTTTTGCCAGAGCGAGTCCGAAGGGAACGCAATGCCAGACTGCATCTTGCGTTCAGCGTAGAGTTTGATGAGGTCGCGGGCAATATCTTTTAGGCGTTTTTTTGTTTTTTCCTTTTTCTTCGACCACTCGCCCGTACCGAGTTTGGTCAGAACAGGCGCGTTTCCTTCTTCGGCGGAGTATTTTTGCAAACGATTGATGTAGTTCAAATGCACGTACATTTTGTCGCCGCCCGCAAAGAGAAGCCGCACCGATTCTTGCTCGCCGCCACCAACGGTGATTGTTTCCAAGCCATCAAATTGCGCAATTCCCTTATCCGAATGCACAACGTAATCGCCGCGCTTCAACTGCTGCAATTCCTTCATGGAAATACCTTTCGGGGAAGACTTCACGCCTCGCGCTCGCTCCGATGCTTGCTTCTCCGCCTTACGCCGCATGAATACTTGATGCTCGGTAAATACCGCCAATTTCATTTCATGGCAAATAAAACCTTCGGTGAGCGAAAGCGGCATGAGAACGAGCTTTTGGAGGGTTTCGTCGGTGTCGGCGAGAGCGTCAATGTTACCCTCACCCAACCCTCTCCCAGAGGGAGAGGGCTTTTGTTTTTCTTTCTCCCTCTCCCCGCGCTTCGCGTGGGAGAGGTCTGGGGTGAGGGGCATGGGGAGGGCTTCCGCACCCACACCACCCTCCAACG
Organism: Ignavibacteria bacterium; assembly: GCA_013298775.1. Classification (GTDB taxonomy): domain Bacteria; phylum Bacteroidota; class Ignavibacteria; order Kapaibacteriales; family UBA4661; genus PH2015. Next base: position 167,655 of record JAAFIV010000004.1, read on the forward strand.
CGCTTTCCAACAAATCCTTCACCCGCTTCATCTGTCCCTGCCCTTCCGACGACACAAACACCGCATAACCACGCGCTATCAAGCGGCGAATTTCCACCGTCAAATTCGCAACCGAGCTTTGAAAATTCGGCTGTGCAACGGCATCCATCAGGGTTGTTGTTGCGTCATTTCCCAAACCATTCATCACAACAGTCGGTAGCTTCCGAAGCGAGGAATGGAGCCGTTCTAGGGATTCTTCGGAAACATCGTAGGAATGATTGTCGGAATGGAGAAGGTCGTGCAGCATGGATTGAATCGCTTCGGGCTGTGCGTGAAGCGCGAGAGTGCTGGCGGGCAAGTAATCAAGCAGGGTTGCGGCGATGTGGTGTTCGTCGTTGTGGAAGAGATGCGACACAAGCGCGATTTCCTGCACTTCCTTGATACTACGCTGCGAAAGCGGGTCAAATTCACGCAAGGAATCAATTTCATCGCCGAAAAATTCAATGCGAATCGGATTTTCCATGCCCGGCGGAAACACATCCACAATGCCGCCGCGCACGGCAATATCGCCTGTTGTTTCGACGAAATCTTTGCGGTCGAAGCCGCTTGAAGTCAAGGTAAAAACAAATTCATCGAACTTCCGCTCCTCGCCACGCCGCAGCGTGAGGACGTTTTGGGAAAATTCCTTTGGCGCAGGAACGGGAAAGAGCAGCGCGTGTGCGGGCGCGACGATGCAAGCGTGCGTCATGCTTACAAGCGCGGTCAGTGCGCCCGTTACGCCGATAAGCTGCGTGTCGAGCTGTTCTGCGTCGAGCGCGAGTTTTTTATCGCTTTCGGCGTACCACAGCACATTTTCCGCACCAATGAGGCTTGCGAGGTCGTTGCGAAGAGCCTCGCCGCTTTCGTCGTCGGGCGCAATCACGAGTGTATGCGCTTCTTGGCGTGTTTGCCAGAGCAAGGCGGCAACGGCGGCGGGAAGCGAACCGAACAAATGCTTGATATGATGCGGCTCGGAGGGTGCATTCATGTTCTGAACCTGCTCCAAAAGCGGCTTCAGTGCGGGTGCAGATTCGAGATTACGGAGAATTGTTTGAAATGAGGTAGCTATTTTCATGGGTTCGTGAAGAGAAAAGGGAACTTGAATTCAAGGAATTTTTTTGTAGTGAAATTTTGTGGTAAAAAACAACGCCAAATGGGTGGGTTCGTGCGAGAACCCACCTGTGAGAACGCTTCTGTGGTGAATGAAGCAAGCAAATATGCTCAATTTGGCAAATCTACACAACCTTAAAACTTCACCGTCAAACCAGCAAAGAAGCCGCGTCCGGGAAAAAGCGGCAAAGAATTAATACGCCGCGTAATATCAGGAATCCAGACCGTCTCAGCATTCAAGAGGTTTTCGGCACGGAGATTCACAATAAAATGCGGCAGATTTGACAAGTCTGCAAGTTCGGTAATATCAATGTTCACCTGTGCGCTCAGTAGGTGATACGCCACAACGGTAGGATTCACAAATGCTGGAGCCATCCCGCCGCCGCCAGGCATCGCAGGGCTATTTGGCGCAGAATTGTAAATGTTAAAGACGCTCGCCGCAAAGCCGTTTTTCATATCGTAGCCAATACCTGTTTTTACCATGAACGATGGCATCAGCGTTATGTCTCGTGCCGTTATCTCGGCGTAGTTTGTTTGATATGAGAACGAACCCAAGAAATAGAGTTCATTGATCGGGGCGTATTTGCCCTCAAACTCTGCGCCTTCCATTTGAAAACTGAGGAAATTTGAAACCACGTTTTCAGGCGGTCTTCCAGGCGGTGCAACATTTCGCGGTGCAATCAGGTTTGTTTGCCATGAACGGTAGTATACAGCCGCAAGGCGCATGTTTCCTTGCTCCCAGAAGATTTCACCGTCAATGGATTCATTCGTTTCGGGGCGCAAACGCGGATTTCCCACGCCATTCATAGAAAGCGTAAAATTCTCAAATCCTGCCGCCGCCCGAAATGCCTGACCGTAGAAGGCTTTCACGCCAAGTTCGGGCGTAATGTTCCAAATCACCGCAACACGCGGCGACACAGCGGCATCAATGTTCACGGCTTTGTTTAACTGCGCTCCAGCGCGAATTTTCAGGTTCTCAAGCGGTTGCCACTGCGCTTCGGCGTACGCACTCCACCAAATTTGGTTGTATTCCGGCACAAGCACATTTCCGCTTGTTGTTATTGTTCCTACGCCACTCCGACTATGCACCAAGCCACCAAGCAAGAATTGAAGCGTCTTTTGAGGCTTGTAGGCAAGGGTAATTTCACCAAGTGCGTCGTTGGAGCGCAGTATTTCCGAATGGCGTGTGTCATAGACGTTCAGCGTTCCATTCACCGAAGCCGAGAGAACCTCGCTAAATTCATGGGTGTAGCCAATGTCAGCGTTGATGGTACGATTGGTGAGGTCGAATTGCGAGCGTGTTGCCTGCGGACCAAGCGTTGCTGCCGTGTAATCCGTTGCAAAAATTTGTGCCTTGAATCCGCCCAACGACGCGGATAAAAAACCACTGAGCGAGCGTTGGAAAGGATTGTACGTGATAGTGCGCTGCGGACGACCTGCTTGCGGCTGCAAATTAAATGGCACATTCCATGCTGTATTATTGTTGTTGTATAGCAAACCCGCATCAATCCTACCATCGCCAAGCCCTGTTGCAAAAGATATTCCTGCATTTGCCGATGCCGTAAGTGTGCCGTTTCCGCCACCAAGCGCATGAATACTGACTTCGTTACTTATTTTGGTAATGATATTTACCGTTCCTGTAAACGCATTTGTACCGTATAAAACTGAACCGGGACCGCGTAAAACCTCAATCCGTTCCACCGATGCAAGAGGAAAACCATTCAGCACTTGAGCGTAAATTCCACCAAAAAGCGATTCTCGAAGCGGGCGACCATTGATAAGAATGAGGATATGTTTAGCTGTGATGGAGCGGTACAAATCGCCGCGCATCGTCATATTTCCTTGATACAGCGTTGTTGCAAAAAGTTGTATCGAAACGATGTAATCAAGCGCGTCTGTAAGTGTTCGTGCGCCAAAAAGTTGTAGTTCTCGTGCCGTGATGACGGAAATCACGCCAGGCGCGTCGTTCAAGGTTTCATTGTTCTTGGAAGCAGTATTGACGAGGAGTTTGAGCAATTCATCCACCGACGATACGCCGACAATGCTAGAAAGTTCGGTTAATTCTTCCAGTGATAATGCGCTTAGTTCCTCGAATTTCATTGCCAAAATTTGCTTGCGCGTGGGTTTAGTCTGGAAGGCGCGTGCGGGCTTGTCTGATGCCATATTTGCTTGTATTGGCAAGGATTCTTGCGCTTGCGCTTCATGCGCAAACGATATTGCCAAGACAACGATTGCAAAGACTGAAAGCATAGTATTCATGCGGGTAATAAGCGAAGTAAGAATATCCATTACTGACCTCCTTCGACAATCGTTGCGAGGCGCAGTAACTCGTCTTGAATGCGAAGACCAGCATTTTCGGCTGCTTTTTTGTTGATTTCAAATTTCTTTTCGCCACTTGCTAAAATACTGATATGGCTGCCCTCCCGCGCCATTCCTGTTCCTTTGGTAATTATCAGCACGGGCTTTCCGCGCACAGCATCGAGAATGCGAGCAAGTTTTTTGCTGTATTGGTCGGGGAGAAAAATAATGTGGCAATTCCCCAAACCCGTGATTTCATCGAAGAGACGGACTTTTATCGTTTGCTCGCCAACTTTTTTTCCCGTCAGCGAACGGTCAATTTGCGCAGCAATATCGGGACTGCCAACAACGCCAATAATGTATTCTCCATTTGTTCGCTCTGCTGGATAACGCACCATTCCTGTCATTTTGAGGATATACAATGATTCAAACAAGCCTTGCTGACCCGCAAGGTCAATACCCGACGCGCTCGAAAAGACCAGCATCACGAGTGAAATAAAGCACCATCGCCTCAGACGTAAGCCTTGACGCACGATGGCAGCAAATATGGAGGAAAAGAATTTCATGCAGCGATGAAAAGCAATTGAGGAGGAGAAAAGGAAAAGCTAAAAAACATCTCAAATGATGCACGTAACAATAGAAAGAAAATAGGGCAATACCTTGAAGAGTTACATCCCCAGCAATACCTTGTTCACAGCGCACTAACCGAGTGTTTTTCTGAACTTTACCATCAAAATACTTTGGAACGACTTCGTACATTTTCGCGGGGATAAAATACGGCAATATCCTAGATTATCCAACAACAAAAAGCTATCAATAAAAAACCTCACAACCCTGATAAAATCAGACGTTGCGAGGTTTTTGTTTTTGAATGTTTGGCTAGGTTTTCACAAAACCAAACACGCATCAAACGGAGTGTGGAGTGTGTGTGTCCCCTTAAAAAATCGTCATAAGTTATTCATCAAGTTGTTCATCGTATTTTTCCTTCTTGGGGGCAGAGTGGATGCCACACTCGCATCTTCATTTCATCCCTCAGCCCTCATCTTTTTATGAGTCCGATTGCCCCTAAACAAGAGCTTTTACGCGGTCTAGGAGGGAATCTTCATCGCTGAGAGACTCACCGTGTTGGCTCATATCCAAACCGACAGCTTCTTGTTCCGGCGATACGCGGAGCGGCAAGATAAGGTCGGTAATTTTGTACAAGGCAAAAGAGCCAATAAAGGTGAAACTGCCGACAATCACAAGCGCGAGCAAGTGCATGAAGAATGTTGTTGTTTGACCGCTCATCAAGCCTACGCCAGAAGCAAATACGCCTGTTGCAAGCATACCAAATGCGCCACCGATACCATGACATGGGAATACGTCGAGCGTATCGTCGAGGGAAGATTTTGATTTGAAATATACTGCCATATTGCTGATGATTGCTGCTGCCGTACCGATGAAGATACTCACGCCAACGCTGACAAATCCAGCTGCCGGAGTAATTGCCACCAAACCTACAACCGCACCAATACACGCACCTAAAGCAGATGCTTTGCGTCCGCGAATCACATCAAAGAATACCCACGCCAGAGCCGCAGCCGCAGAAGCGGTGTTCGTGGTGGTAAATGCCATTGCGGCGGTTTCGTTTGCAGCGAGCGCAGAGCCAGCATTGAAGCCGAACCAGCCGAACCAAAGCATACCTGTCCCTAAAATTACAAAGGGAATGTTTGCTGGTGCGTGTGTTTCGCTTTCAACGTGTGCCTTACGGCGACCAAGCACGATTGCACCTGCCAATGCCGCAAAACCTGCCGACATATGAACAACCGTTCCACCTGCGAAGTCGAGGACACCCCATTTGCGCAAGAAGCCGTCCGGATGCCACGTCCAGTGTGCAAGCGGCGCGTAAATGAACAAACAGAAAAGGCATATAAAGAGCAAATAGCTTGAAAAGCGCACCCGTTCTGCAAAGGAGCCAGTAATAAGCGCGGGAGTAATGATAGCAAATTTCAACTGAAACATTGCAAATAATACAAGCGGAATCGTTGGGGACAAGGTTGGGTGCGTCGCGCTGCCTACATGACCAAACATAAAAAAGGTCATCGGATTGCCAATAAGCCCGCCAATACTATCGCCGAAGGAAAGGCTGAACCCAACAAAAATCCACAACACGCTCACAACGCCCATTGCAATAAAGCTCTGGAGCATGGTTGAAATCACGTTTTGACGGCTTACCATACCACCGTAGAAAAACGCAAGACCAGGAGTCATAAAGAGAACCAATGCCGTTGCACACAGCATCCACGCTACATCGCCTGGCACAATTGCGCCGCCTTTGACCAATGCTTCCGATGACGGAGCAAAGATACCCATGATGCTCACTGCTACGAGTAAGCCAAACGGCACAAGCCAGTTTTTGTTGAAGGAAGTAATCATTTCTATAAACCCTCTGAAGATTATGGAACAGATTTTTTACGAATTATTTCGCGCTTTATGCTTCGCGCAAAAGAAAAACTAAAAGTAAATAAAATTAACTTACACTTACAAATATGCGAAACATTTTAACCTTTGTCAATAGAAAAATAAAAAAGTAATGTTTTTGCCCTAAAAACTTAAAAAGTTTTTTCGCTGGGAGCGAAATCATATCTGAAAAGCGTGATTTTTTCGTAGATTTACAAGGGAAATACCCTTACAAACCGCATAACGACTTGCACTCGGCATTTTTTTTCTCAATTCATCCTACATCTATGACCTGGAATACAACGCTCTATGAATCGCAGCACTCCTTCGTTGCTGCCTTTGGTAAAGACCTTCTTTCGCTCTTGAATGCACGAGCGGGCGAGCATATTCTCGACCTTGGCTGCGGAACGGCGCATTTAACCAATGAAATCGCTGCGCAAGGCTCACAAACACTAGGCTTGGATGCTTCGGCGGAAATGCTTGCCGAAGCGCGGAGGCTCTATCCCACACTCCGCACAGTTCAAGCAAATGCAGCAGATTTTACGATGGAAAGTATTGGCGCAGAATCTCGGTTTGATGCGGTTTTTAGCAATGCCACGCTGCATTGGATTCCCGACGCGGAAGGCGTTGTTCGCTCGCTTGCGAAGGCTCTGAAACCGCATGGACGCTTCGTTGCAGAATTTGGCGGAAAAGGAAATGTCGCACAGATTCGTGCGGCAGCACGGCGAGCATTGCAGGAACTCGCGCAGAAAGATGTTCCCGACCGTTTTTATTTTCCTTCGCCCGCCGAGTACACCTCATTGCTGGAGAAACACGGCTTTCGCGTGGAAGCACTGTGGCATTTCGACCGTCCGACACCGCTTGCAGGCTCGCATGGCGTGGCAGATTGGCTCCGAATGTTTGGCGGAGCAATTTTTTATGATATTTCCGACGACCTACGCGAGCAAGCAATCATGCGCTCGGAAGAGCTTTTGCATGGAAGCGCGTTGCACAACGAAGCAGAAGCGGATAATCCGTGGACAGCAGATTACGTGCGCCTTCGCGTAGTGGCGCGGTTGCAGTGAGAATACGTAAAAATCCACGACCACGAATCCTGCACAGATATTTGTTTTCCGCGTATTTGCAGTGTAAATTTGATGCAGATACACGCTTCCAATACCATTTTCCACCAACAAGGAGGAATCGCTATGGCAGACATCGTTCTTGAACAAACAAGTCTTGAACAAACAAGTCTTGAACAAACAAGTCTTGAACAAAAAAGCATGAGCGAGGCGCATGATGCAGAACTCTTCGCGCTTCCCACCGATTTTCCTATTCCTTTCACCGAAGATGAACTTCCTTACGACGACGGAGAACCAATGGAATCTGCAAAACACCTCGCCCAAATGACCTTACTGATTCAAGCCCTAGAGCAGCACTACACCGCGCTCGGTCGGCAAGATGTGGCTATTCACGGCAACATGGGTTTGTATTACAGCATGGTGCAAGCACGGAAGCAGAACTTTCGCGCACCAGATTTCTTCGTGGTTTTGGGTGCGAAAGCTCGAAGACTGCGTAAATCCTGGGTTGCGTGGGAGGAAGAGCGTTTCCCGAATCTTGTTATTGAGATTCTCTCCGAAAGCACTCAAGCGGCAGATAGAGGCATAAAAAAAGAAATTTATCAAGATATTATGCGGGTTCCAGAGTATATTTTACATGATGTTGTGCAGAATACTTTCGAGGCATATCGTTTATCGCCCAACGGAACACGGAATCTCTATTACGAGGAAATTCCCGTACAAAAAACCTCATACTCTGATGCCGTGTTCCTCAGCAAAGAGCTAGGTTTGGAGCTGGTTCTGTGGGAGGGAGATGTAGAAGGATATTGGGATACGTGGCTGCGCTGGCGTAATCCCGAAACAGGCGCATTGCTTCTGACAGGCACGGAAAAAGCTCGCGTGGAATATCAGCGTGCAGAACAGGAAAAAACTCGTGCAGAACAGGAAAAAACTCGTGCAGATATTCTTGCGGCAAAATTACGCGAACTTGGCATCAATCCTGATACGTTGGGATGATGTGGCTTTGTTGTTTTGCACATCTTTACATCAACGAAAACCGCGCAACCTGCTCTTGCATTACGCTTGTGAGGCGGCGTAAATTCTCGGCTGCTTCGGCAATATCCGCAATGCCGGCGGCGGCGTGCTGTGTGGCAGTGTGCATGGATTCAATACTTTTCAGGCTTTCTGCGCTTTTTTCGGTTTGTGCAAGGCTCATTTCCGAGATACGCCTCATTTGCTTTTCATTATCATTCGCGCTTGAAACCACGTGTTGGAGGGTTATTCGGGTCTTTTCAGCAAGATGTACGCCTTCATTCATTTGTGTTGCTCCTTCGCCCAGCGAGCGCACCGCCGAAGCAATTTCCTTTTGAATCGTCCGCACCGTCGCGCTAATTTCCTTCGTAGCGGTGGCGGTGCTTTCGGCGAGTTTCCGCACTTCGTCCGCAACCACCGCAAAGCCTCGTCCTTGCTCGCCTGCGCGGGCGGCTTCAATCGCGGCGTTCAGCGCGAGTAAGTTTGTTTGGTCGGCGATGGTTTGAATAGTTTCGGTGATGTCGCTAATGCGGTCGCTGAGAGAAGCAAGTTCGGCAACATTTTTGGAGGAAACGTCCACAAGCCGCGCAATATCGTGGATTTTCTGTACCGTTTGGTTCACAATCGTATCGCCTTCTTGCGCAATTTTCCGTTCTTCATACGCAAGCAATAATGAGGCTTGCACGGTGGCAGCATTTTCTGAAATTTCCTCAACGCCCAAGCGCATCATTGCTGCTACATCGCCCGCATTGCCTGATTGCTGCTCGGCAAAGGATGCCAGCGACAGCGCAGAACGATTGATATTCTCACCCGACGAGGCTACTTCGGAAGCCGCATTTGCCACACCACCGACGATAGACCTCATCATTGCTATTGTTCGATTGATGCCGTCGTATAATTCCCGAATATCCTGATATGCAGAATCGTACTTGTTTTGCGGCAAGGTTTGTGCGCTTATTCCACCAGAAAGCTCGTCATTACTTGCTTCCAGACGAACAGATAAATTCCCCTGCGCAACTTCATCCAATGCTTGCAAAATATACTGAACGCTTTCCGAAAGGTACCTGCGCCGTTCTTCGGCGTTTTGCTGCAATGCTTCCGCAGAATGGCGTAATTGCTCGGCTTCTGTGAGTGCGCGTTCTGTGCGGTCTTTTTCGGACGTGATTTCTCGTGTACGAGCTTCCACAAGTGCCAAAAGCTCTTCTTCCCGCTTCAAGGCTTGTCTCTCGCGGTATCGCACTGCCAGAAAACCAAGCGCAATCACGCAAAGTAGCACAAAGCCGCGAAACCACCACGTTTGATAAAAATACGGTTTCAATTCAAACGAAAACACCGCGCCTTCATCGTTCCAAAGCCCGTCGTTATTGGCGGCGCGAACGCGAAACGTATAGCTGCCGGGCGCAAGATTCATGTACACTGCTTCGCGGCGCGTCCCCACGTCTTGCCAATCCTCATCCGCACCGTCCAGCTTCACGCGAAAATGTACCCGCGATGGCGCGAGATAACTGAGCGCGGCGTAAGAAATCGTAAAACGCTGCGTTCCTGCTGCAAACGTCACAGGTGCGAACAAATTCGCTGTATCGCTCTCGGTGATGCAGCGTTCAATCTTCACGGGCGGCGGCAGTGTATTCATTTCAAGATTTTTCGGGTCAATACCCACAATCCCGCGCAAGGTCGGCATCCACAGCACACCGCTCCGCGCCTTGCACGCAAGCGATGGTGCGCTTACTTGACTACTTTTCATGCCGTCCCAGCGTCCGAAAAGGCGGGCTTGAAGTGGCGTGATTGCTTGCTTCTGACCTTGCTTCTCACCTTGTGCGTTTTGCGCTTTTGCGTCAGCAATCGCATTCAAATCTTTTTTTGCAACACGTTGAATCCCGTCATTGCCACCAAGCCAGAACATTCCTTGCTCGTCTTCGAGAATGGTATAGACGGACTCGCTCTGCAAGCCATCTTTCAGCGTGAATGCCGTTAAAACCTTGTTCTTCCAGCGATAGAATCCTGCGTTGGTCGCAATCCACGCCGTGCCATCCGCGTCTTCGTAGGAACTCATCACCACATCGGAGGCAAGACCTTGTTTTGTGGTCAGATGCTCTGTCATCGCGCCATTTTCCCACCGACACCAGCCTTTCCCTTCGGTAGAAAGCAGTAACGACGCGCCTTTCCCACGAACAATTCCAATAATGGACGTTCCTTTCAACACACCTTTTTCATCAGTCAAAACGCGGATAGAATCGCCTCGCATCGTTGCCAGCCCAGCATTTGTGCCAATCCACAACGTTCCGTCCTCTGCTAGAAAGAGCGTTCTGACGCGGTTTTCGGGTAATCCTTGTGCCGTTGAAAATGTTGTAAACTTCCCATTTTGCAAGCGGCACAACCCCTGATATGTTCCCAGCCAGACCGTTGCACCATCAGGGCTGCTCGTGATAGTGCGCACCATGTTGTCGGGCAAGCCGTTTGCTTTGGAAAAATTAGTAAAAGAGAATTGCGTTGAAGAAGATTGCGTTGAAGAAGATTGCGTTGAAGAAGAACCCCCAACACTTGGCGTGAAGCGGCTTACACCTTCCGCCGTTGCTACCCAGAGGTCGCCGTTTCGCGCTTCGTGGATGCTGTACGTGTAGTCGTCCACCAAGCCTTCTTGCGCGGTGTAGGTGAGGAATTTCCCGTTTTTGAAACGATTTAATCCCCCGCGATACGTCCCAACCCAGAGACTGCCTTCTTTGTCGGTCATCAGCGACCACACTTGATTATCGGTCAAGCCATCTTTTTTGGTGTAATTATCGAACACCGCATCAATGCTCGTGTTTGAAAGAGAGCGTTTGCGCGAAAGTCCGCCCATAGAGCCAATCCAGAGCGTTCCTGCTGCGTCTTCGGCGAAGGCTTGAATGCGATTGTCTAAGAGACCGTTTTGCGTGGTGAGTTGTGTGAGCGAGCGAGTATTTATGCCATCTGGAGCGGCAAACACGCCTTTGCCGAGTGTGCCAATCCAGAGCGTTTTGCGGGAATCGTGGAAGAGCGTTTTGATGGGAGTTTTGAGCAAAGAATCAGCAAGAGGAATTCCTTGAAAGACTGGTGTAATCTTGCCTTCACGCGCTGCGAACAAACCTTGCGCCGAGGCTATCCACAAAAGCGAGGACGTATCCAGCGCGAGGCTGTTAATGGGCGCGACAGGAAAGCCTTGTTCTTTGCCAAAGGCAGTAATTGTGCCGTCTCGCAGCATACATACGCCTTTGCGCGTGCCAATCCACAGCGTTCCATCCTGCGGATTCACGGCAAGCGACAACACCACATCGCTCGGCAAGCCTTCTTTTACGCCAAAAGTCGTGAATTTCCCGTGTTCGTAGCGGAGTAGCCCGCCGCCATTTGTGCCTATCCACAAGGTAGGATGCGGGTTTGGGGCGTTTATATTCTTTGTTTCGGCAATACACCAAATACCATTGTTCTTGATACCTTCCGAAACAGCTTTACTGAAAACGGTAAACTGCGTCCCGCTAAAGCGCACCAAACCATCAAACGTGCCAAACCAAATGTAGCCGTCAGCAGCTTGAAAAAGCGTTAGGACGCTGTTGGAAGGTAAGCCTTCGTCGCGTGTCCACGTGTCGTGGTGGTATTGCGTGATTGCTTTGCTTGGATTCGGCGCGGTTCCACGCTCTTCTTGGGCGAGTATTGGCAAGGCAGAAAGAAACATTACAGCAAAAAAGAGCGATACGCTTTTTTTTCTGTTAATGGCTCTATTGCTTACGTTGAAGGATTGTTTCTCTCTTCTTGAATAGCTCATCATTGCGAAATCTCCACACACAAATATATTCCACCTTAAACCAAAATTCTCACCAACAATTGTGTGCGAATCTGCAAAAAGTTTGAGAGCAGTGCAACGATTTTTCCTGAAAAAATATTTCAGCAACTACTCCCAAATAAAAAAGCGCGAACACAAGGAATAGCCTTCTGTTTGCGCTTTCGTATTGTCTGCTTGAATGCGTTTATTATTTCTTCAACGCATCACGAATTTCCATAAGCAATTTTTCTTCGTTGGTCGGTCCTGCTGGCGGTGGCGGCGGTGCGGCAGCTTCAGCTTTTTTCATGTTGTTGATTGCCTTGACCATCATAAAAATTACCAGCGCGAGAATGACGAAATCAAAAGTTACTTGCAAGAAATTACCGTATTTGAGCAATACGGCGGCTGTTTTGCCGTCCGCAGAGGCTTCTTTGAGTGTAATAGCAAGGGTTTTGAAATTGACACCACCCAGTGCCAAGCCTATCGGCGGCATGATGACATCATCCACCAACGACGACACGATTTTACCAAATGCCCCGCCGATGATGACACCAACAGCGAGGTCGATGACGTTGCCTTTAACGGCAAAGTCTTTGAATTCCTGTACCATTCCCATAGCGAACTCCTAAAAGTAGATTGAAGTAGATTGAAAAAGCCAAGCATTTATGCTGCTTTGGCGTTGTTTGTATTGCACATAATAAAAAAAACGAGCGTGCGAGCGTATTTATCCTTTACCCCTCACCCCAACCCCTCTCCCAGAGGTAGAGGGGCAAGACACATCACCTCTTGCACCCTCGCCCTCTGGGAGAGGGTCGCTCGCAGAGCGGGGTGAGGGCTTCATTGAATGTCGCTGATTCCTAAAACGGATAGCTGAAACCAAAGGCTGGAACAAGGCGGAATTGCTGTGCCGCAGTGGTTGTGCCAGGCAAAAGAATTTTCGGGTCGTAGAGATAATCCGCCGCAATACTGACGTTGAAGAATTGCCAAAATTTCGCTACGAGTAAGCCTTCCCACTGCACCACGACTTGCGAAAGATTAGAATATGGCGCGAATAAATTGAGGCGTGTTTGGAAGGTGACATCTTTCACCAATTCTTGTTTGAATTGTGCGTTCAGGAGTGCGCCCAAGTCCGCACGGCTCGTGGTTCCGGGCGTAACGCCGAATGCGCCTTCGCGTGAAAGTTGCGCATCGCCGACAATCACCATACGACCAGTAACGGGCGCGATAAGAACGTTGAAGTTATCGGATGGTTTCCATTCCACACCCACTGCACCAATAAGAAAGGCGGGCGCAAAAAGGTCGGAAATAAGCGGTGTGGTGGGGCGTGTGTAATCAAATCCTCGGTCCATTTGCGTACGAAAATCCACCAGCGCAATACCGCGCAAGTTCGGTGCAATCGGGAGTGCAGCTTTGGAATTGAAAATAACGCGGTCGTCGCTTTTGCGGTTATTTTCCAGATTATTCCCCAAGAACGTGCGTCCGTAGCCGAGTTCGAGCGAATTATCCCACGAAAACGTGCTGCTATGGTAATTTGCCGACACAGCAAATAAACTCAAAATATTCACATTATTCTGACCGCCGCCCAGCCATTGCGACACGTACAAACCAGCAGCATTCAAGCCAAAACTGCCTTTCACCGTCCATTTATTCGTAGTGTCTAGCACGGGTGCGGCTCCGCGAATTGCTCCTGCATCGGGTTGGGCAAAGGCTGTTTGGCTCAGGCACAAGCACAACAGCGCGGCACAAAACAGGGACGAGAAAAAACTTTTCATAAAGCAAACTCCAAATAATTGAAAATTGAGAATAATAAAAAAAACCGAATGCGAGGATTCAGTTGCAATAGCTTCAAAGCCTCGTGAATACTAGCTTGGGGAGCATTGCTTCCCTCAAGTAGTCTCAGTAATAACCAATAACCAGATTACCAGTTTTCTTGCACGTTCAGCACAGCGCGGACTTTGCGGAAAAGCCGCGCAGATTCTTCATAATTGAGTGTTTGTGCGCCATCGGAGGCAGCATCTTCGGGAGATTCATGGATTTCGACAATCACACCATCTGCGCCCGCAATCACACCTGCAAGCGCGACTGGCTCGACAAACTCACGCAGACCAATGGCGTGCGAAGGATCGACAATGACGGGCAAATGCGTTTTGTCGCGGAGAATGGGAATGGCATTGATGTCGAAGGTATTGCGGCTCGCTCGCTCGTAGGTACGGATGCCGCGCTCGCATATCAGCAGACGCTCGTTGCCGCCAGAAAACACGTACTCTGCGGCAAACAGCAGTTCTTCAATTGTGCCAGAAATACCGCGTTTAATCATCACGGGTTTATCCACTTTGCCGAGTTCATCGAGCAGATTAAAATTTTGGCTATTCCGCGCTCCGACTTGATACACATCAATATACTCGTACATCGGCTCTATTTGTGCGGGTTCCATGACTTCGGTGATAATTTTGATGCCATATTCGCGGCAAATCGCAGCAAACATTTTCAAGCCCTCAATACCCATTCCGCGAAAACTGTACGGCGAACTGCGAGGTTTGAACACGCCACCACGCATCACACGAACACCGCATGATTTCAAGTGTTTTGCAACGCTCTCTACTTGCTTTTCGCTTTCAATCGAACACGGTCCTGCCATGATTTGAAAATATCCATTGCCAAGTTTTACGCCATCGCCAAGGTCAATGTACGTCCGCTCGACTTTCCACTTCCGCGAAACAAGCTGATAATCATCGGAAACGTAGTGAACATCACGCACTCCAGCTAAAGAGCCGAGTGTGCGAATATCAAAATCTTTCTTCCCAACGCATACGACATAGCTTCCAAACTGCGTCGTTACGTGTGTTGGCTGATAACCAATACCTTTTACGGCAGCGAGAAGCGCGTCGGTAGAAGGTGCGGCGAGTTTGGGTTCGAGTTGGAGAATCATAGTTATATGAAGAAATCAAGCATTAAAGCGCGATTGAGGAGAAAATATGTCAGATATGCTAAGTACCATACAAAACCCTTGTAGAGCGTATAGAATCAGGCTTCAGTGGCACAGACATTCTTGTCTGTATTTTTCGCTTGAACCTCGCTCCAACACTCACAGACAAGAATGTCTGTGCCACTATTGAAATTTTTTTTTTGTATGATACTGAGACAGATATGATAACAACGTACGCCGAAAAGCTACGGAGTTTTTAGAAAACACACAATCAAAAAAATGCGCAGATGCGATAAAATCTTATGTGGTATCACGTTCCGTGCGTCGTTATATCATTTTGCTAAAATGCGGAGTATTTTCCGTAAATTACGTGTCTTTGTTCGGCTTTGTTTTCAAAAAAGTACCTTGAACACAAGCAACAATCAAGCAACAATGCTTCTTCTCAAATTTTTCACAAGCAACGAGGTTTTCAGATGTGTGGAATTGTTGGCTATATCGGTAGCAAAAATGCAACATCGGTTATTCTTACTGGTTTGAAGCGGCTTGAATACAGGGGTTACGACTCAGCAGGTATTGCGCTTGCGAACGGCTCGCTCACGGTCTGTAAAAAAGCGGGTAAAGTTGTGGAGTTGGAAAAAGCGGTGAAAGCCGCACAACTACGCGGTACACTTGGCATTGGGCATACACGCTGGGCAACGCACGGCGCACCCAACGACGTGAACGCACACCCGCATACCGACATGGAAAACACGATTGCGCTTGTGCATAACGGCATTATTGAAAATTATGCTGCCATCAAGCAACGTCTGCAAAAGCAAGGCTACGTCTTCCGTTCCGAGACCGACACGGAAGTTTTGACGATGTTTATTCATTCCTTTTATACCAAGACAAAAAACTTGGAAGAGGCAGTACGCCTTGCGTTGTGCGAAGTAGAAGGCGCGTTTGGGATTGCCGTCGTTTCCACGCTGGAGCCAAATGTGCTTATTGGTGCGCGACGCGGAAGCCCGCTTCTTGTGGGTGTGGGCGAAGGCGAGAACTTTCTTGCCTCCGACGCTTCGGCAATTTTGCAGCACACACGCAACGTCATTTACCTGCAAGACGATGAAATGGCTATTCTTACCAAAGATGGCTATACGACGAAAACCATTGACAACGAAACGACCGATAGCATTATCCATGAAGTGGAATTCGACCTCGAAAGCATTGAAAAAGGTGGTTTCGACCACTTTATGCTGAAAGAAATCCACGAGCAACCGCGCACCTTCAAAGACTGCTTTCGCGGACGCTTGCTTGCAAGTGAAGGTACAGTGCGGCTTGGTGGCTTGAATCCTGTGCTGGACAAGCTCCGCCGCGCCCAGCGCATCATTTTTACAGCATGTGGAACCTCGTGGCATTCGGCACTCGTGGGCGAATACATCATTGAGCAACTTGCGGGCATTCCCGTTGAAGTGGAGTATGCATCGGAGTTTCGCTACCGCAACCCCGTGATTACGCCCGATGATGTGGTGATTGCCATTTCCCAAAGCGGCGAAACGGCGGACACGCTGGCGGCAATCAAAGAAGCAAAGCTAAAAGGCGCGACGGCGATAGGTTTGGTCAATGTTGTAGGTAGTTCGATTGCCCGCGAGACTGATGCGGGAATTTACCTCCACGCAGGACCAGAAATCGGCGTGGCTTCGACGAAAGCATTTACCTCGCAGCTCGCAGCAATTATGCTGGTCGCGCTGTATTTGGGCAGAACACGGCGATTGTCGCAGCGCGATGGAATGGAAATTGCACAAGCAATAGAGCGGGTTCCAGAACAAATTCAAGCTATTCTCGACCATTCTTCACAAATTCAGAGCATTGCAAAAAAATATGCAAAGGCGCAGAATTTCTTGTACTTAGGACGCGGCTATCATTTCCCCGTCGCTCTGGAAGGCGCATTAAAGCTGAAAGAGATTTCGTACATTCACGCCGAAGGCTATCCGGCTGCAGAAATGAAGCACGGACCAATCGCGCTCATTGACGAAAACATGCCCGTTGTGTGCATTGCCACACAGGATGAAATTTACGATAAAGTTCTCTCGAACATTCAGGAAGTACGCGCCCGCAACGGTAAAATTATTGCTATTGCTACTGAGGGCGATACGCGCATTGCCGAGTTCGCCGAACACGTGATTACCATTCCCAACACCTTGCCCATGCTTACGCCCGTGCTGTCGGTAATTCCTTTGCAGCTTTTGGCGTACTACGTCGCAGTGGAGCGCGGGTGCAACGTGGATATGCCACGCAATTTGGCAAAAAGTGTGACGGTGGAATAAGGAAGCATCGAAAAAAACGTTGAGAAAGCTCACTAATACTAGCTTTTTTACTTTTGTCTACAATTATTATTTGGAAAGTATTAAAAGAAGCTGTATTTTAGTAATCTGTTTCAAACAACCACAACCTTACCAAAAGGGTAAAACGCTGGATGAAACAATTTCGGATAAGACATTTGGTTGAAACATCAAGGTTTTATCACGGTTCGGGGTGTAACTCAGCCCGGTAGAGTGCCAGCTTTGGGAGCTGGAAGCCGCTAGTTCGAATCTAGTCGCCCCGACATTTTTTTGGTACTATACGTACAACAGCGAAGCCGCTTCAAATCAAGGTTTGAAGCGGCTTCGCTGTTTTTTTGAGGATATTTTTTGTGGAACTTTGCAATAAAAAAATCGTAACTGGTCAGGTGATGTTCTCGCCTGGGGGCGGCTGTTATCACAAGAGCAGTAGCCGTCCGGCGAGTGTACACGGGACGCTTTATTGAGCGGAGAACCCGCCGGACGGTCAAGAAACCGCCCGACGGGGTAGAACCTGACCAGTTACAAAAAATCCTTAATGCCCGCCACCACTCGGTACAGACTGCCCTTCCGAACTGCCTTCAATCTCCTTCACCAGCAACCACAATACCGCCGAAATTGCCAAGGACGCGCCTGCAATGGTAAAAATAATAGATTTATCCGCCGCCGCTTGGATAAATTTCCCTACAAAGAGGCTGGCAATGAGCTGTGGAATCACCACCGATAAATTGAAAATTCCCATAAACAGTCCCATACGATTTTTATCTACTTTTTCGGTCATAATCGCGAAAGGTAAGCTCACTACTGCTGCCCAGCCAATTCCAACAACGAGCATCAAGCCATACACGCTTGCGGGGCTTTTTCCAAACACAACTAAACCAAAATACCCAAGCGACATCACGGCAAGCGAAAGTAGATGCGTCCGCACGCGTCCGACGCGCTGTGCAATTGGCTCTAAAACAGCAACTGGCAATACAAACCCAACCGTATTCAGCACAGCAAAGGCAATCGAAATGACCTGCCCAATTCCCTCATCGTTTGTGCCTTCGGGCATCATTTGCTTGGCAAAGGCAAACATATACACGAACATTGTCTGTACGCCCAACCACGAGAACGCATGCGCAAAGCAAATACGTAAAAATTGTGGTAAGTCTGTTTTGCCAACTGCGTTCTCTGCCGCATTATTACTGGTGTTTTCGGTAGCGAGTTCGCGTGGTTCGGAAATGAATAAGGTCGGAAGAATAGAAAACAACAAGACTAGTCCAACTCCAACGTAAATCAGCGTGTAATTGCCAAGAAATGCACCAATGAGATACGCAACCACGCCAAACATTCCCGAAATGGTCTGCATCCACGTATAGCCTTTTATGCGGGTTGCTCCTTCGGGCGTAACATCAGCAATGATGCTGCGTGTGGGATTAAAGCTGACATTGATAGATAAATCCAGCACGAGTGCCACCGCAATACCAATCCACAGCAAATTACTTGTCCCAAGCGCACCAGCAATGGTATCAACATTGGGCATGGCAAGTAGCATGAGCGCAGCAAGGATGCCGCCAATCAAAATAAACGGACGACGACGACCGCCCCAAAACCACGCACCATCGCTCACAAGCCCGATAATTACTTGTCCCAAAATACCCGCAATTGGACCCGAAGCCCACACAAAGCCCACTTCCTCAATGTTCAAATGATATTTCGTACTCATAATCCACGACAGCGCGGAAATCTGGACACAAAGCGCGAAGCCCATTGCGGTCGCCGGAAGGCTGAGCAGCGCGTAAAATGAATTGGACAAACTGCGTTGGGACGGAAGCATATACGAACCTCTCAAAAAAACATGAAGGAAAGAAGGAAGATAAAGAAAGGAACACCGATATAAAGAATGCGAAGTATTCCCTGAACACCCTGAAAGATAGCGCATTTGCTGAGATTCTACAAATAATTTTGCATAAAAACCCTGTCATAAGAATTTATTTCGAGTAGATTTTTAGAATACATACAGCAGCATGCTATGAAGTTTCTCCAGTGATTTTTCCTGTGATTTCTCCTGCAATTTTCCCCCTTGATTTTCCTCAGAATAAATGCTAAGTTTTCCCTGCAATTGCGAGCATACAATGCGCACTCTGCTTCCTTTTTTTTATTGTTCTTTCTGCTCTTTTCGGGGAGTTTTCTATGGTTCAATTTTCTCGCACTCCTTCTACACACTCATTTTTTCAGGTGTTTCGAGTAACGATGCTCGTGTGCTTTTTTGCACAAATACTTCTTCCGCAGATACTTCCCGCGCAAACAATCCCAATTTCACCGAAAGCTATTCGCGACAGCAGAGGAAAAGATTTTTGGATGGCATTTCCGCGAAATCACCACACCCCCGGAACAATCTACGACCGCCTGTACATAACGATTGTCAGTGAACGCCCAACGCAAGGAAATATCAACTATGTGAACAATATGGGCGTGCGCAAAAACACCCCATTTTCTCTTCCAGCAAATGAAGTCTATACGTTGGATGTTGCCTATACGGAACTGGAACTCTTCGCGCCCACCATTTCTCGCACCGCTATTCACATCACTTCCACCGAAGAAGTAACCGTCTATGGTCTCAGCGTTGCCTCCACCACGAGCGATGCGTTTCTCGCCTTTCCAACCGATGTCTTGGGGCGTGAATACGTGATTGCATCCTACCAAAGCAATGTCGTCTCGCAAGGTGCAAATGTGAATTTGGGTACAACAACCATGTCGCAATTTAGTATTGTCGCGCCGTACGACAGCACCCTCGTCGATATTACCCCGACGGTAAAAACGTGGAATGGCGATTCGACAACCTATACCGTGCGCCTCAATCGTGGCGATGCGTACTTGGTTTCGCTTACGCCGACGCTGGCAAATCCGTTTGCCGACCTCACAGGAAGCCGCATTGTTGCTTCTAAGCCAGTTGTCGTCTATGGCGGACACGAACGCGCACTTATTCCTGCCGGACAGAGGAGTTCGCGAGATTATCTTGTGGAGCAAATGCTGCCCGTCGAAGTCTGGGGGCGGCGTGCGCTCATTGCGCCGTTTGCGTTGCCTGGCGGCAATGGCAATCCCGACTACGGCTGCGACCTTGTACGCGTGATTGCTGGCTACGACAACACCATTGTTCAGGTAAACGGTGCAACGCGAGCAACGCTCCAATCAGGTAAATTTTTGGAATTAACTATCAGCACAAGTGCCGTCATTGAATGCTCCGAACCTGTGATTGTCGCAACGTACAAGTGCAGTACATCAAACCCAAACACCGTCTTAGGCGACCCTTTTTTGGCAATCGTCCCGCCCGTAGAGCAATTCCTCACACGCTACCGTTTTGCGTGCGTGCAAGGAACGCAATTAGCCAATAACAACGGCAATACAAACCGCACCGAACCTGCTTTTCAGCAACATTTTGTCAGTATCGTGGTACCCTCCACGCGAGCAAATACCGTGCTGCTGGATAATCGCACTATTCCGCCACTGTTATTTCGCCCCATTGCAAACAGCGATTATTCCTACGCTTCGGTGCCAATTAGCGAGGGAGTGCATAATATGACGGCAGACACCGCGTTTGGTATCACGCTTGCTGGCTATGGGCGGGCAAATTCCTATGGCTACATTGGTGGGCAGCGTTTTGAGACTGATATTCGACCACCGCAAATCGTTGTAAACCGCACCTGTACTGGCATTGCGGGGCGTGTTTTTGATAGCGCATTTACCGATTCTAAAATATTTTTCTACGATACGCTTCGCACAACACAACGAAATATTCGCTTTCGCTTCGGAAATCTCCCCAACCCCGCAGATTCACTGGGTTTTCAGGCAGAATTAAACAATCCCTACGAAGATGGCGAACTTGGGCTTATTGCGGTGGATTCGCTGGATTTGCGCACCGTGCAGCGCATAACCGTACCGGGCTATACCGTGCATAACGACCCCAGAATCCGCACCAATGCTGTGGTTTCTACTTCCAGCGTGATTCGCCTTGCCACCAAGCGCGATTACTGCTTTCGCTTGCCTATTCGCAATTATGGCGCGACAAACCAAACCATCCAAAGCGTCGGTTTTACGCGCTCTTCACCGCAGTTTTTCTCCACGCAATTTGCTTCGGGGTCTGCTCGCCCAGTGCGTATCGAACCTTCGTCCGAAGGCACGGTCAGCTTTTGTTTTCGCACTGATAGCGACGGAACATTTGTTGATACGCTCACGATTTCCAACGGCTGCATCACGCGCAATATCTTAGCAATCAGAATTGAAGCCGCCGAAGACCGCCTCGCGCCTACGCTCACGCGCTCGGCGGATTCGTGCAATCGTACCATCGTTCTTGAAACCGCCGATAACCGCACGTTCGATGCGGGCGTGGATACGATTGCACTCCAACTCAGTAATCTCACTGCTCGTCGCGAATTCGTCAATCCAAATCCTCTTCCCAATGCGACGCAATTGTACGACAGCACCAAACGCCCACAACGTATCACCCTTACGGTCGTCAATCCCAGACTGGATGCCACATACAGCGTTCTTGTGCGCGATTCCGTTGGCAATGAAACACGCCTTTCCGATACCATTCAAGGCTACACGCTGCGCCTACGCACAAGCACCGACACAAGTATTAGTGCGCTTCGTAGCCTTTCGCTGCCAGCAACCACACCACAAACACCATTGCAACAATACGAATACCGATTCCGCGATGTGAACGCAACGGCGCGGGCTTGCGGTGGAATTATTCTGGAAAATGATGGTGTGCTACCGTTTGTTTTGGATAATAATTTCGCAGAAAAGCTCAATCTCGGACTTGCAGGAAATACGCGCTTTTCCGTGCCGCCAGCGCAGTTTCCACTTGTTGTACCGCCGCGTGGTGGCGGAACGCGCACTCTCACCATTTGCTTTAATCCCTCCGACCGCGCATCATTCCTTGATACGCTGACCATCAATGCGTTTTGTTTTCGTGAACAAATCATTCTTGCTGGCGATGGTATTTTGCCAGCGCAGCTTGTCGGGACGCGGTGTAGCGCGACGGTGCGCCTTAGCCCAACGATTCGGAATACAGGAGTAGCGAACAATGCAGCAGGTATTCTCAACGGTGGGCAAGCGCAAAACACTGGAAAAACCTTGTTTGCGCAGCATTTTCCCGACCCTGCATTTCAAACAATTACGCTGCGCATTGATGCAGAAGAGGCGCAACTCGTGAAAGTGCGGCTTTTATCCATGCTCGGCGTAGAAATAGCAAGCCTTCCCGCGCAAGCATTGGCGCGAGGTGTGTGGGATATGGACATGCACTTGGAAGCAATCGAAACAGGGACGTATGTGTGCGAAATCACCAGCACTGTTCCCGAAGAACCAAAACCCCGCCGATGGACAGCAATGGTGCGGGTTATACGGTAGCAGACTGGTATCGAGCAATGTGAACATAGATTGCGATGAAACCTAGTAGTCTGTCAAATGTATTTGAAGAGGCTTGAGACAAGAGTGGTCATAAATACTGGCTTCGGCACAAGCAGACACTCTTGTCTGTCCAATGGAATGTAATTGTGTCCACAACCTTGGAGTTGCTTGGGTTGATTGCTCAGGAGCGTAAATTCCGCAAATCCGAAGCAAATTGTTGAGCGGAATCAAATATTGCACAAAGAAAACCCGTGCAACGGCAGTGTTCATACACTCTTCACGCCATCACACGGGTCAAATCATTACTTTTGGGTTTTCTCCCCACCAATCATGCCCATCTTATTTTTGAATGAGCATTTGGCGGCTTAGTATTTGCTTGGGAGTGTGCAAGCGGCATAAATACACGCCCGAAGGCAATCCCTGTGCATTCCAATCAAGCGAGTATAACCCTGCTCGTTGGCGCGTGCGCACAAGCTCTGCCACCTGTTTACCAAGCACATCCGTTATTTCCAAGCGTACCTCCAAATCCTCACCAAGTTCGTATTCTATGCGCGTGGTTTGATTGAATGGGTTTGGAATATTTGCAATCAAACGCGCTCCGGAACTCAGTATTTGTGCGGCATCTGAGCCAATCATGCGAACAACGTTTTGCTGTGAACTTGCAAGTGGTTGTCCTGCAAACACCGCTTCATTGCTACTCTCTGCGCCATTGACGCTATTAGCAAATATTCCACCACCCTGACGAACACGCCCTGTACGGAACGTCCAAACCTCCGACCAATCGCCGGGCGTAAGCCCAAACAATGCCCGCGCACGCCAGAAATACTGGCGTTCTATGTTGAAGGTCGTGATAATCCAGCTTGTATCGGTCAGTTCGGGATTATTGAGGTAAATGAGCTGAAACAAGGAATCATTCGCAATCTGAACATGGTATAGCACCGCGCCCGGCACGCTCGACCAACGGAATTGGTTCTGATTTATTGGCAAACCCGTTGTGTTATTCGGCGGTGCAATGAGGAACGGAATGCGCGGAACGGGCGGATTCGGTTTCACGTCCACATCAAACGAAATCACCGACGAGGCAAAACCATTGCTCACCGTAACGGTGATGCGAGCGCGTCCCGTCTGGTCTTGTGCTGGATTGATAATCACCCGCACCGTGTTTCCATCGCGAATCACCTGCACGCTATCCACAGGAACAAGCGTCGTATTCGAGCTTTGCACCGTGAAGCGAAGCGGAAAGCCGCTATTATCCACAACCGTGAATGAGGAGTTCGTGCTTGTATTGACGCGGGTTTCAAGCAAAGGAGTCCCAGTGGTATTCGGTGGCGGAATCGTTGGCGGCGTGATAATGGGCGGCGGAACGACTGTTACCAAAAAGCTCGTATTCGCGCTCAGTCCAAGCTGATTCGTGACCGTAAGACGCACTTCCGATGAACCGGAAACGTTGAGATTTGGCGCAATGGTCAAATTACGTTGCGTTCCGAAGCCGCTTATCGGCAAGCCAAACGTGGAAAGGAGCGACGGATTGGAGCTTTCGGTGCGGAATGTGAGCGTACTCAAAAAGTTCGGGTCGCTGACAATCAAGGTGCGATTGGTGGTTTGATTTTGTCCTAAAATGACATTCCCAATCGGCTGAATCGTTGGTGGAATCTGGGGTGGCGTAACCGTTACGTTGATAACCAACGTCGCCGTTTGCCCTTGCCGATTCGTTGCCGTGATAGTAACTACGCCGCTTCCGAGCTGATTCAGTCCGGGCGTAATCGTGATGCTCCGCGACGCGCCAAAACCGCCAAATTGGAGGTTAAAATCTGGCAATAAGGCTTGGTTATTTGAGTTTGCGCGAAGTTGAAGGCTGGGAATATCTTCATCGCTCACCACAAACTGCATCGTAACGGGACGATTCTGCTCGGTGGTGAGATTGATAATTGCGCTCAGTGTTGGCGGTGCGGGCGGTGGCACGACGGTTACGGTAAAGCTCGTATTCGTGCTAAGTCCAGCAGAATTGGTTACGGTCATCGTGATAAACGCGCTTCCCACCGCATTTGGTGAGGGAATAAGCGTTACAATCCGCATCGTTCCTGTGCCGCTTACCATAATATTTTGTGCGGGAAAAACCGACGGATTCGACGACGTAAAACTAAACCGCAATGTATTGACATCGGCATCATTCACCGTAAACATGAGTGATACTGGCACATTGCGCTGGGTTGCGGCATTGGCAATCGCACCAACGCTGGGCGCAGTTTGCGGTTGAAAAACGGTGACGGGAAAACTGGTCGTTGCCGTTAATCCCGCATTGTTTGTGGCTGTCAGCGTGATGGTTACTGTTCCTGTGCGGTTGAATGCGGGGTTTACGGTAATCACACGATTTGTTCCCGTTCCCGTAACAGAAACGTTTGCATTCGGCACAAGGTCTGGGTTGGACGAGGAAACGGTAAAATTCACTGTTCCTGGATTTGCATCGGCAACACTTAAATTTCCCTGAACAGCAGTATTGATGCGGGTTGAGAGCGGTGCAATTGTCCCCAAAACTGGCGGCGCGACAACGGTAATGCGTAGCAATGCCGACGAGCGGAACGCATTCTGGTTCAGCGTCGTGATAGCGATTGCGGCTTCTCCGAAGCGGTTTTGATTAGGATTGACAATGAGTGTACGCGAAGTTCCCGTGCCAGTAATACGCATATTTGCTTCGGGAATAACGTCCGGATTCGCCGAAGTTGGCTGCAACTGGAGCGTACTCAAGTTTGCATCAATAACGGTAAAGGGGAAGACGAGCGTTGTATTTTGTAATACGGTGGTATCGCGAAGATTCCGTATTTGTGCGGGCGCGAAGGGATTTGCGACGTACACCGTAAAGACCGTAATTGCGCTCAAACCCGCTTGGTTAATGGCGCGAAGCACAATCGCCGCTTCGCCCGACCTACCCGGAGCGGGCGTAATCGAAACCGTCCGCGCACTACCAACGCCAGTGACACGAATGTTTTCGGTCGGAATCACGGTAGGATTATTCGAGCTGCCCGTAACAACGACATTTTGCGGACCCGAAAGGTCTTGCACCGAGAAAAATCCAAGCACACTTTGGTCAATCGGCGCAACGAGGTCGCCAGGCGAGGTAATGCTCGGCGTGGCTTGGTCAGCGCGATTGACGGTAAGTTGGAAGGTTTGGCGCGAAGAAAAACCGCTCGGATTCGTAGCAGTAATCGAAATCGTTGCCGAACCAAACTGCGTTGCACTTGGCGAAATGCGCAACGAGCGCGAGGCACCAAAGCCCGTTACCTGCAAGCCAGACTGCGGCACGAGAAGCGCATTGTCGCTGCTCGCGCTCACGTTTACTGCGCTGGGGTCGGTGTCGGTGATGGTAAAATTCACCGTTACGGGATTGCCTTGCACGGTCGCTGTTGGTGGAATGCTGCTTATTGTGGGCGCAGAACTTGCCCCGCCAACAGTGATGTTAAAAAGAACTTGCGCATTCTGCCCAACGGCATTAGTGCCAATAATCGTGATAACGGTTGTGCCAGAACGTCCGGGCGTGGGCGTTATCGTGAGCTGGCGAACAGAACCTGTTTGGCTAATGACGATATTTTCATTGGGAATAAGCGCGGGGTCATCCGCCAAACCGAGCATCAGGACGGAATTTGGGTTTGCATCCGTGATGCGGATTTGCGTTGAAACTGGCGTATTCAGTGCGGTTACGAGGTCGCTGACGGGCGCAATCGTCAAAAGAGACTGCGCACTCAACTTGGACATTGCCAAGACGAGAAGCAGCACCCAGACAAGCGCAATGCAGAGAAAACTCGCAAGCAGTTGATGTTTGCGTTTCCTTTGCGTGGCGAAGAGAAGGGAATTTTGCCCGTCAAACGCGGTAGAATCAGGCTTCCACAGCATAAGTATTCTAAATAAAAGTGAAGAAAAAACCATCCTCTGCATCAAGGATACACAAGCAATTCGTAAGCAAACACGTGAAGGAATACCACGCAACACCGCATCAAATCAGGGGTGTGAACGGTATTCCTTCTCGTACTGATGGTGATATGCAGCGAGCGTTTGCCCTCACCCCTCGCTCCGCGAGACCCTCTCCCAAAGGGCGAGGGTATGCCGAAATCTAGCTCTGAAGCCCTCTCCTTTTGGGAGAGGGTTGGGTGAGGGTCTTCTTACGCAAGCATTAAAACCGGAAATTCGCCGAAACAAAACCAAAGGTCGGTTCACCACTTCCGATATTGCCAAAGCCGCGTTGCAAGGTGCGTGTGTCGGTGGTGAGGTCGAGTGTGAATTTGCCAAACTCCAGACCAAATCCGAGCGAAACGCCTTGCGACAACCCGTAGTTGAAATATGACGGGAATACCACATCATTGCTACGCGAAGTCGAGGTATAGCCAGCGTACCCTGCACGAATCTTGAACCATTCAATGATGCGATATTCTGCACCAAGATTCCAACGCGGTAAAATCAACTCTTGTGAAATCGGACCTGCGCCAATCACGCCTTGCGAGGGCAAATTGCCGCCGCCAGTCACGCTCACACTGATACCGCCGACAAACAAAAGCGGACCAGAAGCATAGTTGAAACCAAGACCACCATCGAAACTGTTCATATTTCCAAAGTACGGCGAACCACTACCAACGGCGTAGATATTTGCCATTGGAATAAGCGTAAATTCCTTCGACAACCGTGCGATATAGCGAGCATTGATGCCGACAACCGTGCTGTTATAGACAGCAGAGCTATTGGTGCTGTTCGGGAAGGGCAGCGAAACGCGTGGTAGCAAAAGCGAAGCGGACAAATCCAGCATGGACGTTGTATTGGTCGTAACGAGGATGCCAAAATTGAAGCCAATTTGCGTCAAGTTCGAGCCAATTTGCGGACGCGGCTGCAAAGTGAGCGGCGCGAGCGACGTAGAAGCGTAGGATATACCAGCCGCTAACACCACACCACCTTTGCTGTTTTCAGGCGCAGTATTGTAGGTTGTTTGTAATTGTGCAACGTTGCGAGCGCGAATGAGCGTAAAGTTTGGATTCGGCGCAAAGCCAGTATATCCCAAACCCAAGATACTCGCAATAGCAATACCGCTTGCAATATCCGTATTCACTGGCGTAACGCCCGGGAAGGATTCAAAGGAAACGATACCACCCACCGTAACACGCGGGCTAATGGAGAAAATTGCTCCCAGCGATGGACCGCCAAAACTCGAAAGCGGCTGCGAATTTGGACCAGAGCTGATAGAACCAGCATTGACAAAAATCGCATCGCGGTAGCGGTCGGCATACGCGGGATTGTAGAAAATGGAGTAGGAATCAATCAAAAACGGATTTGCGCCGTAGGTGAGATACTGTCCGCCCATACCATATCCACCACCGCCCAATGCCGCATGGCGAGCCAATGAGCCGCTTACAAGCGGATGCTCAATAGAGGCAAGCGTGCTAACGCATAAGGTACAGTAGTCAATTTGTGTACGCGGAACTTGCGCAACGGGGCGCGGTGCGGCTGTTGTGCCAGTGCGCGGAACCTGCACGCCACGCGCAGTTCCCGGGCGACCAGGAGCGCGAACACCACCAGAAGGCGCATTCGCACGGACTGACCCCACGCGAGACGAGCCTGCGGGCGGGTCGTTGGCAATTTGTGGCTGCGCTGCTGTCGCGGGACGAGCGGCTGTGGAGCGTGCTGCTGAAGCCGGAGCGCGACTTGCACCTGCCCGACCTGCGGGGGCGCGTCGCGTCGTCTGGCTCCAGAGCATATATGATGCCAGCCACAGCATCACAACGCAAAGAAAGAATGAACGTTTCATAAATATTCGCAGATTGAATGATTGAGTTTTGTAATCGTGAGTGCAATGTCGTTGAGCTAGTACAAATGAGCTAGTACAAAGTCGAAAATGCCTGAAAGACGGTATTGAAGCGGAAGGAGCAAACACATGTTGCGAGGAAAGATGCTGATAATGAGCAGAGATATTCCTGAATCAACATTGTGCTATTTCGCCTTCACATTTCATCCTTCATATTGTCATCCTTCACATTTTCATACTTCATCCTTTCCTCTTACTGTCCACCGTTGTCTTCTGGTGCAGGCTCTTCGCCACCACCTGTTTGTGCGCCTTGCTGGGTTTGGGTGATGATATTGGTATCGGGCAAGGTTGCAAAAACGATGTCCAAATCTTCATCGGTGAAGTAATTATCATCAATATCCAAATCGCGCAAACGCTTGAGTTTGCCAATTTCTGGCGGTAAGGTGGTCAGCGAATTGGTACGCAAATACACGGTGCGGAGGTTTGTTGCCAAGCCAATTGCGGCGGGAACTTGCGTGAGACGGTTTTCGCTCGCATCCAAAAACTCTAGTTTGGTAAGACTACCAATTTCGGGTGGAAGTTTTTTGAGCAAATTCGTGGAAAGATTCAGCTGTTTCAAGCTCTGCAAACGGCGTAGTTCTGCGGGAACAACGTCAATTTGATTTCCACTCACGTTCAAAACCTGCAAACGTGCGAGATTACCAATTTCTCTTGGAAGCTCAGAAAGCTGATTACGACTGACGTTCAGATATTGCAAATTGCGGAAGCGACCGATTTCTGGCGGCAAGGCTTTCATGCCGTTATTCTGCAAATCCAGCTTCACCACTGCGTCGGGGTTCTTCAATGCCTCTTCGAGAGACGTAAACCCATTCATATTTTCGAGAGCGTCCAAATCCAGCATGTTGATTGGCTCAACGTTAAATGCGCTATTGTACGGACCGTTCGGGCGCGGTGGCGACTGTACGGCGGGATAGGGCGATGCTGGTGGTGGCGAATCAAAGCGGTCGAGGCTCGAACCACTTTCGCCGCGCAACATGGCAATTTCTTCACGCAAGGCAGCATTTTCGCTTTTCAGCAAATCTACTTGGTTGCGCAAAACTTCTACCTGCTGGGCAAGCGCGGTTTCATTTTCATAGACACCATTGTAGTCCATCATTTGTGCCTGTTCCAGCTCGCGCTCAATCGCTACCTGACTTCCATTGGGCGAGCGAATGATGTCGTTATACATTCGGCGAGCCTTTTGAAGGTTCTGAACAGCGCGATCTTTATCGCGCAAATCCTTGTACACCAAACCGGTCATTTCATAAGCAGCAGCCTCCCAGTAGCGGTTTTTTGTTTGCCGCGACAGACTGAGACCTTTGTTTAGGAAATACAAAGCGTTATCGGCATCGCCACCCTCTCGGTACGACATACCGAGTTTGATAAATCGGGCGGCTAGCTCTTTCGAGGGAACTTTGCGCTGCGCAAAGCCTTCAAGGGGCATAAATGATATGCTGAAAGCCAGAAGCAACGCCATTCCGCAAAGAGAACGAAGCAAGCGTGCGTGCATCATAGCGTCTCCAAAAAAATGAAATAAAGTGGAAAATTATGGTTCTGTTGTGAGAATGTAATTTTTTGTACGGCAATCCAGTAGCTCTTCCCGTCCTATCGCTTCCGAGCCTAGTCTATGCACACAAGTAGCAGTCGCATTCGCCCCCTTGATAAAGGGGGAACGGGGGATTTGAGGTTTGAAGCGTCTTTCGACAAATCCCCCGCTCGCTCTGCTCGCCGCCCCCTTTATCAAGGGGGCTATCTGGAGACAAGCATTCACGCGCTCTTCAGACTTGTGCGCATAGACTAGGCTTCCGAGCGATAGAACGGGTTTTACGGTAAGGTTGTGCAACATAATGAAGTAAGTATCGTGTGGCGCAGACAAGAGAGTCTGCGCTACCAATAGATACTTGGCTTCGGTAGGGCAGACACTCTTGTCTGCCAATTTATTTGAGAGCGTGCTTGTTCTTGAGAAGAGACCGCTCAATTTCCTCACAGGTTTATTCAACCAAATGAAGTTCAAAAGCATCGAACAAATGCGCCAAAACAAGACAACAATACGAAAAAGATACACTTCTCCTTGCTCGTTACGGTTAGCATAAACACAAGGAGTGATGCGGTACAGCAACGAGATTTTTTCGGGCAAATCTCACCCACTGCGGAGGCTTTTTGCCATCCTTTGGAAGAGTTTCTTTGCCCACATTTTATACATTCAATTCCCATGCCAAAAATGCTCAAGGGAGATATTTTTCTCCCCCTAGCAGTGCAACTCTTTTCGTTGGAAAGCGTCATAAATCCTTGTAATTTGAGCATATTTTTTTAGACATTTTTTCGCCCTCTTCCCGTCCTACGCTTTCCTAAGTATAGAACGGGTTTCCCGAAACTGCATACACGTTCAATGACCGAACAAACACCCATACAACCCCAAACACCAGATGAATCCTCGCTCGGCGAACAAACGCTTGGCGAACAAACGTCGTCTGCGCCTAACAAGCGCGAAAAGCGGCGCGGGTTCTTTTTCTGGTTTCGCCGCACAGTGTTAGCACTGATGCTGCTTTTGGGGGTGTTTAGCGTTACTGTTGCGGTGTTTATCAGTGTTCCTCAGCTTCGACAATGGCTCGTAAAAACGGTGGTAAATGCGGTAAATGCTCGCTTGGAAGCAAAAGTAGAATTCGATGACTTTTCTGGCTCCCTCATTTCCGACCTGAATTTATCTGGCTTGCGGATGATTGCCTCTGGCGATACGATTTTACAAGCACGAGAATTGCAGTTGCATTACGATGTGCAGTTTTTGTTCGTGCGGAAGATTATGCTAAATGGCGTAAAGCTCGTAGAACCCCGTGTTATCTTGCTTCGTGGCATGGATTCTTCGTGGAATTTCACCCACCTTCTGCCCCCGCCTGATACCACAAAA
This sequence comes from Ignavibacteria bacterium, assembly GCA_013298775.1. GTDB lineage: Bacteria > Bacteroidota > Ignavibacteria > Kapaibacteriales > UBA4661 > PH2015. The sequence goes on from JAAFIV010000004.1 coordinate 198,725, forward strand.
AAACCAAAACCCTTTCGTTGGCGCGTGGAAGTACGCGATTTTGCAATACAGCAAGGTTCTGTGCGGGTTTTCGACTCTCTTTCTCAGCCCACGCCGCGCTTGCCCGCATTCCTGCTCGCTCCGCAGATAGCATCTGCTTTACAGCGTGCTGGAGTGGCGGCAATGCCCACACACCGCTTCAATGCTGCCCGCGCTCAGTTCGATAGTGTAAACCTTTCCCTTTCCGCAATTTTCAATCCTCGTACCAAAGAAGGTACGGCTTCGCTTTATCATTTATCATTCCATGAGACCGCATCAAATCTGCGTGTGCGAGATATTGCCTTTGCTGTGCAATGCGATACGCACCGTGCAGAACTCAAGCATTTTCGCTATCAAACAGATGAATCCCTTGTGCGAATGCGCCTTGTAGCGGATAATGTCAATATCTTTCGCCCTTTGGATAGCGCACAAATCAATGCCTTGCATCTACAAGCCGCTCTCCATGCCGATTCTATCAGCCTCCGCGACGTGCAACGTTTCACGCCCACACTCGACGACTTTGCAGGAAAACTTGCCTTACGCCTTGATGCTTACGGCTCGCTCCCGCGCATCACGCTCAAAACCTTATCGCTCACGACCGTTTCTAATGAAAATTCAAGCGAAGACCGTCCCAATGCTGCACAAACACTGCTTTCGCTGGAAGGAAATTTCACCAATGCCGCGTGGAATTTGCTTTCGTGGAATGACAGTCTGCACAAACCGAACGCGCTCAAACCCACACAAATACTGGCGAAAACAGCACTCGACGTGGTAATACATCCCATGCGCATTTCCTATGCCGACCTCTGCCGCTTCGCGCCTGGACTTGTGGCAAAAGGAAAAATTCCAAACCTGAGCGGAGTAAATTTTCTAGCAATTGAGCAAGGAACGGTGCGGGGTACACTCCAAAACCTCGAAACGAAACTCGCGCTCAAAAGCGGCTCGGGCGCGGCAACGCTGGATGCGAGATTTCATGCGCCCTCCGATGCCCGCACGGATACTGCCCGCTACGAGGCAACCGTCGCTGCAAGCGGCGTAGATATTGGTGCGATTGCCAATAATCCTGGAGTAAAAAGTTCGCTGAATGCAAACATTAGGCTCAAAGGGCAAGGTTTGACGCTAAAAGACGCAAACACCGCATTGCAACTGGAAGCCTCGAACTCTGAAATTGCAGGACGCAGCTTTGACCAGCTTTCGCTGGATGCCACGCTCCGCGATGCTGGTATTATCACGCTAAACAATGCGCATCTGCACTGGAATCGCCCAGCAGACTTTGTTTTGGACGATGATACTGATGAAAATATTCCACGCAATGCCGATTTGTGGCTGAATGGCGTGGTGAATCTGCAAAACATGGAAAAGCCCACCTACCGCATAGAATCTCGTGCTGCACATTTGGATTTGTATCGCCTCACGCTGTTTCCCGGCTCGGAGACCGATGCTTCTTTCACAATGAACGTGCTTGGCAGCAGCTTCAATCCTGATAGTTTGCAAGGAATTCTTACCTTACGCGCCACCGATTTTCGCACTCCCAAAAAAGCCTTCGAGCCGTTTAGCATTTCAGCGCGTTTGGAGCATCTGCCAACGCCGCAGAACCCGCTCTATCGCGAGTTTCATTTGCAATCCGAGCTGGCAGAGGCGCACGTGCGCGGAACCTTTACGATGCCCAGTTTTGTGTCGTCGTTTGCGAATGAAATTGACAATACCATTTTTGCTGTGCGCCGCAAGTACCATTTTGTGCGGGATTCCGTTCTTGCCTCGACCTACGAAGGTCTCTACATCAAGAAGCCCGCCATTGCAAAGCCGCTTGATGCTGAATTTTCCTTGCTTCCCCGCGATATTGAAATTTCACGGCTTTTTAGCGGTTTTGTAAAAATTCAGTGTCGTGGCGAGATGCACGGCTCCATGCGGGGTACAACGCAGGAATATACTTTCCGCGTGGATTCATCCCACATCCGCGAGTTTTATTACACCGACGACGGCACATCGGTAGAAATTGCGAATGCTGCCCTGCAAGGCACATTCCATCACGCCTCGTCAGGCGATTCGCTGAACGTCATTGCCGCAAAAGCCAGCGTCCGCATGGATTCGCTCTTTCGCGTGAACGACTTCATTTTCCGCCACGCCAAAGGCAGCGCGAATTACACGGGCGAAACCTTCGATTTCGACGTGCGCGGGCTATACAGCAGCGTTGGGGGGAGCGCGACGGCGAGCGACTCCACACTTGCCTTCTACACCAAAGCTCTTTTGGATATGCGTCGCCGCGATACGGAATTTACGCTCGACACCGCATGGCTGCTGTATCGCAATGACTTGGAATGGACAACGCAAGGAAAAATGACCTCCATTTTGAACAAAGAAGGTTTGCTTATTGAACAGCTTGCACTCAAGCGTCCACGCGGCGAAACGGCGTATTTGAGCGGTCAGGTGTGGTTCGACCATTTCTCGAATGCGCAGCTTATTCTTGAATCTATGCCGCTTCAGGACATTAACCGCTTGTTTACGAAGGAGAATCGTATTCCCACACTTACGCCGCTCAAAGGCACGTTGGAGCGGCTTCAAGTAACGCTTTCGGGCATTCCCGCCGAGCCACGCATGAACATTCTGATGAATGCGTCCAATGTTGTCTATAACAACACATTTTTGGGAACGCTGCAACTCGAAGCCACGCATCACGATTCCACCGTGCGCGGAACGGCAGAAGTGCAGAATCCACGCCTTTTTGCCGACAAGCCGCGTCTTTCCTCGCTCGACAGCATGAAGACGTTGCGCATTACCGCGAAAACATTTCCCCTGAACCTCGCTTTTACCGACGTGGAAGAGCGCATTGTTTCTGGAAAGCCGATAGATATTCGCTTCGATGCAAATGAGCTTCCGCTCGGTGCGGTGGATATTTTTGTGCCAGGCATTACCAATCTGCAAGGCAGTGCCGATGCGCACTTCACGATTTCTGGCACCACGCAGGACAGCATCATCTATCGTGGAAACGCCGTCATTCCTCGCTCGTCGTTTATTTTTGAAGCAACGAATGTGAAGTATTTCGCCGAAGGCAAAGCAACCCTGCTGAACCGCACCGTTACGGTCGAGCAGCTCCAACTCGCCAACGACCCGTTGGATTATCCGAAAGGACGCGCTACGGCAAAAGGCACCGTCACGGTAAATGGCTTCGATATTACGGGTTTCGATGTAACGGCGCAGATACCGCAACAGGGCTTGTTTGTGCTGGGCAATGCTTCGCGCATCCCGCAGCCACAGTTGTATGGCGATGTGATTATTGCGACAGGCGAAAAGCCGCTCCATTTCTACGGAACGCTGGAAGAGCCGTATTTGCGCGGTGATGTGAACGTGTTGGCGGCAAAGGTGAACTTCCCCGAAATTCGCAGTGTGAAATCGGAAAATCGGTTGTTTTGCTTTGAAACAATTACCAAAGACCGCACAGGACGCGCCATTACTGCCCGCGATTGCAATCAGCAAGAATATACCTTGCTGATGAAGCGTGATTCTTCGCAAATCGAAGAGGGCGCACCAAACCTTGCTCCCAAGCAGCTTTCCGCCGCCGAGCTTGCCGAATTTTCTGCCGAACAAGCCGTTTTGCAGCAGCACGACGAGCATGGGCATGAAACATTGGCAATAAGCCATTTGCCATTGGTCATTGGTCATGCGCCGAATGATAGCATCAATGTCCCAATGACCACGGCACTCATGACCACTGCACCAATGACCAATGTGCGTATGACCAACGCGCCCATGACCAATGCGCGAATGAACAACACACCACTCACCTTTGCGGAAAAAATTGACTACGCGCTGAATGTGAAATTGAAAGGGAATTTTTCGGTAACGATGGAATGGGGACCGTTTGAGCAACTTGTGGCAAATTTGGCGCAGGAAAATCCCGAAACCCCGCTCCGCTACGTAAAAACGCCCGACCGCCCCGATGAACACCAGCTTTTCGGCGATTTGATATTGCGCGACGGCTCGACCTACAAGTATTATCGCATTTTCAACGCATCGGGCAAAGTGGCGTTCAATACGGGCGTGATGAGCAATCCGCGCCTCAGCATCAATGCCGCTTTGCGCGGACAACGCACGCAGCCCGACCGCTCTGGTACAAGCGAGTATTTGGTGAATCTCGGCATTACGGGAACGAAGAAATCGCCAAACCTCAAAATGAGCTACTTGCTTGATAACGCGCCAGGTGTGGGCGATTCGGTAAAAATTCAGAACGATGCAATTATGCTGCTTCTTTTTGGCAGAACGCAGGATGAATTCGCGCTGGGAAGCGGTGTTGGCGAGGCAATTACGCAAAATTCCTCATCGCTCGCCTCGCGCCTTCTCACCGATTTGCTTCAAGGAACAGGCGTGGTGCGGAGTGCAGACATTTTCTTTGCGGGCGGACGCACAGGGTCGCCGCTTGAGTTGCAGCAAGCACGGGTGCAGTTTACAGGGGAAATCAGCAACTTGGGTGTACTGTGGCAAATTGGCAATGACATCGGCACAAACACGCCCAACACGAGCTTTTCGATAGATATTCCCTTCCGTTCCTTCCTTGACCAAGAGCTGTTTCGCAATATTGTCCTGCAAATTACACGCTCGGCGGTAACGGCGAATTCAAGCGTATTTATGCGCCAACAGCGCGAGTGGGAAGTGAAATTAGGAGCAAGAAATTCGTGGTAATTCACGACATTTCACCCCAAAAAGTGCCTCCAATGTTCTTTCGCCCCAAAAAAACACCCTTTCGCCCCAAAGTTATTGTATCTGTGTTCTGCTTGTTGCATTTTTGTAGCAGGTACACTGAGGAAGAGCAACGAACATCCTCTCAGAGAGATGTGCCAATCAAATCCAACGAAGAAAAACGACTTTTCTAACATTACTTTTTTCACAAATATTTTTGGAGTTGTCAGTATGACAAACACTCGTAAATCTCTCGCTGCGATGCTCCTTGCATTGCTTATCGTTCCCACACTTGCTTTTGCGCAAGGTGATGAAGTATTCAAAATTATTGCGTGCAAAGGCACCATTACGCTTGAGCGCACAAAGAAAAGCGTTGCTGTTGGCGCGGGCTTGACCTCGACCGACCAACTTCGCATGGTAGGACCCGTGTATTTGGGCTTGGTACACAAAAGCGGCAAAGCATTGGAATTGCGCCAAGAAGGTATTGTTCCCGTAAAAGATTTGCTTGGCAAAGTATCGTCGAAATCAAACGGTATGGATAAATTGGTGGGCTTTGTTGTGCAGTCGGTAAAAGGCGCAGAAGAAGGCAAAAACATCAAAAGTGCGAGCGTAGAAATGTCGCTGAATGTAAACAAACTTCGCCTTGTTTCGCCACGCACCACCAAAACCATTGACGATGAAATGACGTTTACATGGAGCGGCTCAGTTGATGGTAACAAAGCTCCGCAGTATCTCTTTACTATCACGGACGCAAGCCAGAATGTTCGCTTCAAGCGTGAATTGACCGAGACACAAGTTACTGTGAATTTGAAATCACTTGGCTTGGAAAAAGACCGTTGCTACTACTGGAGCGTTACCCAAGTTGGCGCGAATGCTCCGACCGTAGAAAGCTACTGTATTTACATGGTCAATGACGCAGAAATGGCTTCCTTGAATGGTCAGTTGAAAACATTGCGCGACGAGCAAAATGCACAACCAACCGCTCTTGACAAACTTATGCTTGCATCGTTCTACGAGCAAAATGGCTTGACCTACCGTGCAATGAGCGCGTACAAAGATGCTTCTACAATCGGTGGCGATGTTGAAATCTTCAGCGATTCGTATCGTGAGTTCTTGCGTCGCACGGGCGTAGATTACGAAACAATGAAGATGCTTGTAAAAGAGCAAAAATAAGAAAAGTCGAAATTCATTGTCGTAATTTTACGCCCATTGGGGTAGCCCGTAAGGGCAGTTCTCTCCTATCTCGTTGTCTCCTGATTTGATATGTGGTCTTACAAAAAAGCCTTGTGAAGAATGGTCTTCGCAAGGCTTTTTGTCGTTAGAACTTTCGCAATATGCTCATTGTATGGAACAGACAAGAGTGTTACCTGCACTGGAGGAGACGGTAGTATGGTCTTTGACAACGAAAGTTTTGGTAGTTCGGTCTTTTGCCGACAATGCCGTGAAAGCCGCATCAATCCTTCGCCCCCTTTATCAAGGCAGGGCTGTTAAGTTCCGTCCTCACGAAGCCCTCACCCAACCCTCTCCCAGAGGGAGAGGGCTTTGGAAACCTCTCCAAATCTACCCTCGCCCTTTGGGAGAGGGTCTCGCGCAGCGAGGGGTGAGGGCAAAATTGGCAGAACTTAGCAGCCCCCTTGATAAAGGGGGAACGGGGGATTGGGTCGCCTTCGCGTGAGCTTGGGGTGGTGGAGACCGCGCAAAACAGCAATCCCCCGTTCCCCCTTTATCAAGGGGGCGAATGCGACAATCTGCAAAGCCATTTTCCATGGACTATCAAAACTCTCATTGTCAAAGAACTCTCTGACTTCTACTCCACTACAGATAACAAGAGTGTCTGTTCTACCAAAGTCGCATAAAATCTGGTTCAGATGGCAGCGTAACAGTCGTATCTGTGCCATTTGCGAAAGTCCTCATCGTTTACCATTAAACGTCAGAAACATCACATAAAATACCGCAAAAGGTTTGGTTTTGTACCGTTAAATGACTAGATTTGACGGTACTTGAGGGTTTTCAATGTTTCATTTGCTTTTGCCAAGATTACATGTCCTTTGAAGAGCTGATGCCTCTTCCTACCGTCCTTGTGCTGAAGCCACTTTTATTGCTTTTATGATGTCTCTCGCCTCCTTCTCTCGTTTGCGCAATCTCAAGACAACCGTGGAGACAACCACGTCTTCATTGCGCTCTGCCGCGTTGCTACGCTCGTTGCTCGCAGTGTTGTGGTGTGTTTGTATGGGGAGCTTTTTCTTCCTGCCGCACAAGCATTCACACGCCTTCGCGCAAGCCGTTACGACCTTTGCCGGAAGTGGCGCGGCGGGCTTAACGAATAACACGGGCGTTCTCGCACAATTCAACCAACCCAACGGCATTGCGATTGACGGAAGCGGTAATTTCTACGTTGCCGACAAGCTCAATCATTGCATTCGCCGCATCACGCCGCTTGGTGTGGTAACAACATTCGCTGGAACAGGCGTTGCTGGCTGGGCGGATGGTCCAGCAGCATCGGCGCAATTCACCCAGCCAACGGGCGTTGCGGTGGACGGTTCGGGCAATGTGTATGTGGCAGATTTTGGTAATCACCGCATTCGCAAAATCTCGGCGGGCGTAGTCAGCACCTTAGCTGGAAGCGGCGTGAATGGCTTCAATGACGCAACCGGAACCCTTGCTCAATTTCAATTCCCCACAGGCGTAGCCGTTGATGGCGCGGGCAATGTGTACGTCGCGGATTACATCAACAATCGCATTCGGAGAATTACCCCGCTTGGCGTAGTCACAACCCTTGCAGGCAGCGCAGCAAGCGGCACTGCCGATGGTACGGGCGCATCAGCGCAATTCAACCTTCCCGTAGCAGTGGCGGTCAATGGTGCAGGAACGATTGTGTATGTCGCCGACCAAAGCAATCATCGTATTCGCGCCGTAACGACGGCACTTGGCGCAACAACCACGCTTGCGGGCAACACCAGTGGCTACGCCGACGGTACAGGCACAGCAGCACTGTTCAATTCTCCCACCGGAATTTCGGTCAATGGCGCAGGAAATATCCTTGTCGCAGAAAATGGTAGTAATCGGATTCGAGTCATCACTCCGGGCGGAATTGTTACCACCTTGGCAGGAAGCGGTGCGGCGGGCTTTATGGATGCGATTGGTATCTTGGCTCAATTCAGCGCACCAAGCGGCGTTGTGATGGACGGTTCGGGCAATGCCTACATCGCCGACCTCAGCAATCATCGTATTCGCGCCATTGCTCCGGCTCCCGTGCCGACCATCACGAGCTTTACGCCAATGTCGGGCGGCGCAACCACACTTGTTACCATCAATGGAACAAACCTCACGGGCGCATCAGCCGTAACCTTTGGTGGCGTGCCAGCTACCAGCTTTACGGTTGTCAATGCAAATCAAATTACCGCAACAATAGGTGCGGGCGGCGCGACAGGCAATATCGCCGTCACAACGGCTGGTGGTACTGCCCTTTCAGCAATGATGTTTACGTTCATTTCTCCACCGACCATTACGAGCTTTACTCCGACGAGCCAAGGTGGAAGTATGGTTGTTACCATTATGGGAACAAACTTCACGGGCGCGACAGCAGTGAGCTTTGGTGGTGTTCCAGCGGCGGGTTATACGGTTGTCAGCGCAACGCAAATTAATGCCACTGTCGCTGTCGGCGGTGCGACGGGAAATGTGGTCGTTACTACGCCCGGCGGCACGGCGACTCAAACTGGCTTTACGTTTATCCCCGCACCAATAATTACCAGCTTCGCGCCTACGAGTGCGGCTGCTGGCGCGTCGGTCGTTATCACGGGAATGAACCTTTCTGCTGCCACGCTCGTGAGTTTTGGCGGTGTTCCAGCCACGATTACGCTGAATTCTGCCACGAGCATCACCGCAACGGTCGGTGCTGGTGCGTCGGGCAATGTGCTTGTTACTAATCTGGGCGGCACAGCTACGCAAGGCGGTTTTACTTTTCTTGCACCGCCCACCGTTACTGGCTTTACGCCAATGTCGCGTGGTCCTGGCATGTCAGTAACGATTACAGGAACAAACTTCGTCGCTCCTGCCAGCGTGAGCTTTGGCGGTGTTGCAGCAACGAGTGTCGTTGTTGTGTCCCCAACGCAGATTACGTGTAATGTTGGCGTAGGCGGCGCATCTGGCTTTGTGCAAGTAACCACGCCAAACGGTGTTGGAAGTTCTACGCCGACGATGTTCACCTTCGTTCCCGCGCCCTCCATTACGAGCTTTACGCCAACAACAGGACCTGTCGGTACGGTGATTACGATTAACGGCAACGATCTTGGAAGCGCACTAAACGTTACCGTCGGCGGAACACCCGCGATGATTAACACCAACAGCGCGACCGTCATCACAGCAACTGTTGGCGCAGGTACAACGGGACCTGTCGCGGTTACCACTTTGGGCGGTACTGCTACTTCAAGTCCCACCAACTTCACCTTTGCAGCACCCACCATCACGAGCTTTACACCAACAATGGCGGCGGCGGGCGCAGTTGTTACCATTACGGGCAATAACTTCACGGGCGCGACGCAAGTCCGCATTGGGGGCGTGCTTTGCCCCATCTACACCGTTGTCTCCAATACGCAAATTGATGTCACCGTTCCAGCTGGTGCCATAACTGGTCCTGTGCGGGTCGTCACACCTGGTGGTTTGGTCAATTTTGGAACATTTACTTTTCTCGCGCCACCACCAACGATTACGAGCTTTTCACCAAATGTTGGTGGAAATACGACCGTCGTAACCATTATGGGAACAAATTTTCAGAATATTACAGGAGTAAGTTTTGGTGGCACACCAGCTATGAGCTATACTCCTATTTCGGCAATGCAGATAAACGCAACGGTTGGAGCTGGTGCAACAGGCGTGGTAACAGTCAATACTTTGAGCGGTACGGCAAATTCCGTCGCCAATTTTACATGGCATCCCCAACCTACTGTTACAATGTTTACGCCGACAAGCGGTATTGCTGGAACAGTCGTAACTATCACGGGAACAAACTTCACACCCGCTACACAAGTACGCTTTGGTGGTACAAATGCAGCATCATTTACAGTAGATACTCCTACGCAAATTACCGCAACACTTGCACTTGGCTCAACAGGACCAGTACAAGTGATTTCTCCTGGCGGAACGGGAACTGGCGGAGTATTTACCTTCATGGCTCCCGTGCCGACGATTACGAGCTTCACGCCCACAAGCGGCGGTTTTGGTAGGGTTGTTGTCATCACTGGTACGAATTTCTTCGGTGCGACGGCGGTACGCTTCGGTGGAACGAATGCGCTGCATTATACAGTCAATTCTGCTACGCAAATTACCGCGACCGTTGCAGGCGGCGCGTCTGGTCTTGTCGAAGTGGTTACGCCAGGCGGCACTGCTTCGCAGGGAGGATTTACATGGCAGCCCGTTCCCGCTATTACCAGCTATTCGCCCAATCCCGCAGGAGCTACCACCGTTGTAACGATTAACGGTAGTAATTTCATTGGCACAACCACCGTAACCTTTGGCGGCATCAATGCCACAGCCTTTACCATTGTTTCACCAACTGTGATAACGGCGGTCGTTCCTTCAGGTGCAGTCTCGCCATTGCAGGTGCTCACTCCGGGCGGGATGGCACAAGCAGCAATGGCGTTTACGTTTGCTCCTTTGCCTACCATTACGAGCTTTGCACCCATGACAGGTGGAGCTGGCACAATAATTACCATCAATGGAACAAACTTTGCTCCTGGTAGTACAGTGAGTTTTGGCGGTGTTCCAGCAGCAAGTGTGAATGTTATGAGTTCAACGGTTATCCAAGCCGTTGTCGGCGCAGGTGCATCGGGAAATGTTACGGTGTCAAACGTTGGCGGAACCGTGAATGCGCCTGGCTTTAGTTTTGTTCCTGTGCCTATCATTACGAGTTTTAGCCCAACAGCGGGCATTGCGGGAACAATGGTAACTATCATTGGAAATTTCTTTACGGGTGTATCGCAAGTGCGCTTTGGGGGCGTGGTGGCATCAGGATTTACCTTCATTTCTCCAACGCAAATTAACGCAACTGTTGGCGCGGGTGCGAGCGGCAATGTGGAAGTCGTAACGCCGGGCGGTACTGGCGTACTTGGCGGTTTTGTGCATAGTGCTTCTGCGCCATCTATTCTTGGTTTCGCGCCAACAAGCGTGGGAAATGGCGGTACAGTCGTCATTACGGGCAATAACTTTTTGGGAGCAACGCAAGTACAGTTTGGCGGCATAAATGCGGCAAGTTATGTGGTGGATAACAATACACAAATTACCGCCGTAGTCGGCGCGGGCGCGAGCGGCTCCGTGACAGTAACTACACCTGGCGGCACCGCATCACAAGCAGGATTTACCTTCATTCCCCCACCAACAATTACCAGTTTCGCGCCCATGAGTGGCGGCTTGGGCAATGTCATTACCATCACGGGAACAGGCTTTACGCCCACAACGCAGGTGCAAATTGGCGGCGTTTCTGTGCCGTTTACCGTTGTTTCGGCAACGCAAATCACCGCGACCGTTGGTATCGGTGTCGGCGCGAATATTACCGTCATTGGTCCAGGGGGAACAGCAACGCAAGGTGGATTTACGTATGTCTATTTCCCACCAACGATAAGTGGCTTCACGCCATTAAGCCAAGGCGGTGGCAATATCGTTACCATCAACGGAACAAACTTCGTTGGCGTTACGGGCGTGAGTTTTGGCGGAATGCCAGCAATGGGTTTTACGATTATTTCCCCAACACAGGTAAATGCTACGGTCGGCGCACTTGGCGCATCGGGAAATGTGCAATTAACAACACCTGGCGGAATAGCAACACTCGGCGGCTTTACCTACATTCCCGCTCCCGTTATTTCATCGTTCACACCGACAAGTCGCGGTATGGGGCAAACGGTAACAATTTTTGGGAATAACTTCACGGGCGCAACAGGCGTGAGCTTTGGCGGCGTTCCATCGGCAAGTTTTGTCGTTGGGTCTTCCACAATGATTACCGCAACGGTCGGTGCTGGCGCGACGGGCAATGTCGAGGTTACGTCTGCCTTCGGCACAGGAACAAGCCCAGGATTTACGTACCTTTTGCCACCCAATCCGACGGGTATTGCCCCAACAAGCGCACCTGCTGGCACGATGGTCGTCATTACAGGCACAAATTTCACGGGAACAACGGCGGTGAGCTTTGGCGGCGTTCCAGCCGCAAGTTTTGTTATTGTTTCTGCAACCCAGATAAATGCTGTGGTTGCGGCGGGTGGTGCAAGCGGAAACGTTACGGTAACGGGTCCGGGCGGTTCAGGAAATTTTGCGGGCTTCATGTTTATTGCACCGCCTACCATCTCTGGTTTCACCCCAACGAGCGCAGGAACAGGCGCGGCAGTGCTTATCACAGGAACGTTTTTCACGGGTGCAACGGCGGTCAGTTTTGGCGGCATTCCAGCAACATTTCTCGTGCTGGGTCCGAATCTTATTTCCGCAACCGTGCCAGTGGGCGGTGCATCGGGCAGCATTCAAGTAACGACACCCGGCGGCTCGGCGAGTTCGCCTGGCTTCACCTACCTTTCGGGACCGACCATTACAGGAATTGCGCCAGCAAGCGCGGGTCCGACGATGACCGTTGTTATCACGGGTTCAGGTTTTACGGGCGTTTGGGCGGTGACTTTCGGTGGCGTTCCAGCCACAAGCATCACCGTTGTTTCTGCAACCCAGATAAATGCTGTGGTTGCGGGCGGTGCAAGCGGTAACGTCTCGGTAACAGGTCCCGGCGGAACAAGCAATTTTGCGGGCTTTACATGGGTGCCAACGCCCGTCATTACCAGCTTCACACCTCCCAATGCTGCTCCTGGAACAATGGTAACGCTGACAGGAATGAACTTCACGGGCGCGACGCAAGTACGCTTTGGCGGTACTGCGGCGGCAAGTTTTACGGTGAATACTCCCACACAAATAACTGCCACCGTTGCCGCAGGAAGCACCACTGGTGCGGTCTCGGTAACAACGGCGGGCGGTATTGGCACACTGGCTGGCTTTGTCTATCTCGCGCCACCGCCAACGATTACCAGCTTTACGCCCGGAACAGCAGGTGTTGGCATGACGGTTACTATCAACGGAACGTTTTTGTCTGGTGCAACGGCAGTGAGTTTTGGCGGCACGCCAGCATTGAGCTTTTCGGTGATGTCGGATAATCAAATTGTGGCAACAGTTGGTGTGGGAACAAGTGGCGCGGTGCAAGTCGTTACGCCAGGCGGCACAGCAAATTCGACAGGATTTATTTTTGCTGGAACGCCGACCATTACGAGCTTTACACCAACAACCGCTGCCTCTGGCGCGACAATTACCATCAACGGTACAAACTTCCCAACGCTGAACGCCGTGAGCTTTGGCGGCTTCCCTGCTGCCAGCTATACGCTCGTTTCTGCAACCCAAATAACGGCTGTTCTTAGCCAAAACACGACCTCTGGCTCGGTTATGGTAACGACCTCTGGCGGCACGGCAACAATGACGGGCTTTACCTTCTTGCCCGCTCCAACTATCTCCAGCTTCGCGCCCGTGAGCGCAGGTCCGGGCATCAACGTTTTGATTACGGGAACAAATTTCGCGGGCGTTGGGGGGGTATTTTTTGGGAGTGTTCCAGCGGCAAGTTTTGTCATTATTTCGCTAACGCAAATTCTCGCAACCGTTCCCGCAAGCGGCGAGACAGGCGTTATTCAGGTGAACACGACAGGTGGCGTGGCTTCGCGGATTGGCTTTACCTTTATTCCCGCGCCCATTGTGAGCGCATTTACGCCAACATCGGCAGGAACTGGCACGCCCGTAACAGTGACGGGAGCAAATTTCACAAATGTTGTAGCAGTGCGCTTTGGCGGCGTTTTGGCAACCAGTTTTACGGTCAATAATCCATCGCAACTTACAGCAGTTGTTGCGGGGGGCGCGTCGGGAGCGGTTTCCGTGCAAACGCTCGGCGGCACAAGCGCGACAGCAGGATTTACCTTCGTGAATAATCCAACTATCACCAGCATCACGCCTACAAGCGGCGAACCTGGGGCGACGATTACGCTGACAGGTACAAACTTCACGGGCGCGACAGCGGTCAGCTTCGGCGGTCGTCCGGCGGCAAGTTTTACCGTTGTTTCTGCGACGCAAATTACGGCAGTTGTTCCTGTTAATGCTGGCGACCCGATAACGGTCTCTACGCCAGGCGGCGTGGGCAGTTTGAGCGGTTTTGTGTATTTGCCCGCACCGCGCATCACGAGCTTCTCGCCAACGTCCACTGGAGTTGGGCAGACGATAACTATTCTTGGTGCAAATTTCGCGGGTGTTACCGCCGTGAGTATTGGCGGCATTCCAGCAGAACGTTTTACAGTTATTTCTCCATCGCAAATAGTAGCGTTCGTTTCAGCAGAAGGCGCGTCGGGCAATGTTTCGGTAACTTCGCCCGACGGCACGGCAACTCTTGCAGGATTTACCTTCCAATTCCCCATGCCGACGATTGCTGATTTTACCCCAAAATCCTCTGGACCAGGCGCGGTTATTACCATTTCTGGCACAGGATTTCTCAGCGTCAGTTCTGCGAGTTTTGGCGGCGTGGATGCACAACGCTTCACGGCAAATTCTTCTCGCGAAATAACCGCGATTGTCGCCAATGGAGCTTCTGGCGCAGTAAGTGTGCGGACTCCAGGCGGCACGGCTACGTTGCCAGGCTTTACCTTTATTCCCATTCCCGTGATTACCAGCATTGCGCCACAAAGCGCGATTGTGGGAACAACGGTAACGATTACAGGACAAAACTTCTCCAACGTAACAGCAGTCAGCTTTGGCGGCGTTCCAGCGATGTTTACGATTGTTTCGCCCACAGAAATTAGCGTTGTTGTTTCGGGCAATGGTGCTGTCGCGCTCACCAACCCAGGCGGAACAACGGTTTCTTCCGCCTTTACCACGCTTCCACCGCCGACGGTTTCAGGATTTAACCCGACCGTCAGCGGCTCAAATGCGACGATTACGATTTCTGGTTTTAACTTCACGGGTGCCTCCCGCGTGAGCTTTGGCGGCGTAACGGCAGCAAGTTTCCGCGTGGTCTCGCCTAATCAAATTCAAGCAGTCGTCGCAACAGGTGCAACGGGTAGCATTTCCATTACCACAACCGCAGGAACAGCCAGCGTTGCGGGCTATACCTTTGTTCCCGCGCCGACCATTACGGATGTTTCGCCGCGAGAATCTGGTGCAGGGCTACGTGTGATGATTTCAGGAACAAACCTCAGCACCGTACAAAACGTGTGGTTTGGCGGCGTAACGGCAGCAAGCGTTTCCGCACTCTCGCAAACAAGCATTGAAGCCATTTTGGGCAATGGTGCGACAGGACGCGTAACGGTGGCAACGCTTGGCGGTGTGGCTTCTAGCACAGGTATCGTCTTTGTTCCCACGCCAAGCATTGCCAGTATTTCTCCGCAAACAGGCGAAGTTGGCACAACGGTACGTATTATCGGGCGCAATTTCACTGGTGCGCGGGTGGTTCGCTTTGGTGGCTTGGCGGCAGGTAGCTTTACTGTTGTTTCCGATTCCGTCATCACTGCCGTTGTTGGAGCAAACAGCTCGAATGGTACCGTTTCGGTCGTGAGCGCAGGTGGTGTGGGCGTTTCAGCGCAAACGTTTAGTTTTGTCGCGCCACCGCCGACGATTCAAAATTTCAACCCAACGACCGCAGGGAGCGGAACACGTGTCTTTGTGAGCGGGACAAACTTTATCGGTGTCAGCGATGTGCGATTCGGCGGCGTTTCAGCGACCCGCTTCACTGTCATTTCTTCCACAGAACTGGAAGCATACGTCGCAACGGGTTCGACGGGAACGGTGCAAGTTATCACACAAACAGGCAGAGTAGAATTAGGCGGCTTTGCATTTGTCCCTCCCGCACAGATACTTGTGTTTACGCCATCTCGTGCAGGTGCAGGGCAAACAGTCGTGATTGAGGGTGAGAATTTTATCAATGTGAGCGCGGTGAGCTTTGGCGGCGTTCTAGCAGAATCCTTCAGCGTACTTGCAAACCGCATCACGGCTACGGTTGCGACGGGTGCAACAGGCGAGGTGCGCGTAACAGCACTCGGTGGCTCTGGCTCGCGTCCAGGATTTACCTTCGTTCTTGCGCCAAAAATCACGAGCTTTACGCCAGCAAGCACCGGCAGACGCGGCACGGTGACTATCACAGGAACGAATTTTACAGGTGCTTCGGAAGTGCGTTTTGGTGGAATTTCGGCAATTAGCCACGAAGTTATTTCCGATACGCGCATCACGGCGATTGTTGCCGAAGGAGCAAGGAATGGTGCGGTTTCTGTTCGTACTCCGGGCGGAATTGATTCGCTCCAAGGCTTTGTCTTCATTGATGCGCCTGTGATTGACGGTTTTACGCCGCTTTCCGCCGCGCCGACGAACATTGT
Organism: Ignavibacteria bacterium; assembly: GCA_013298775.1. Lineage (GTDB taxonomy): Bacteria > Bacteroidota > Ignavibacteria > Kapaibacteriales > UBA4661 > PH2015. Next base: position 214,837 of record JAAFIV010000004.1, read on the forward strand.
TACGATTACAGGAATACACTTTACAACCACCGCGCAAGTGAGCTTTGGCGGCGTTCTCTCGCCAAATGTTACCGTTGTTTCGCCGACAATTATTCGCGCAAGCGTTCCGCAAGGCACGACGGGCGGCACAATTACTGTGCTGACGCAGGGCGGCTCGGCAAGTAGAAATGGCTTTAGCCTGCTCTCGCCACCGCGTATCAGCTCGTTCTCACCGACGCGGGCAAGCTCTGGTACGGTGATTACGATTAACGGAGCAAATTTTGCAGGATTGAGCGAAGTGCGTTTTGGTGGCGTACCAGCGTCGTCATGGACATTTGTCTCCCCAACGCAAGTAACGGCGGTTGTTGGGACGGGTGCAAACGGCAGCGTGAGTGTAACGGCATCGAGTGGAACGATTGAATTAGCGGGCTTTAGTTTTATTGCGCCGCCCGCAATCTCAGGTTTTTCGCCACGCGGAGCAGGTGCGGGTTTAGCAGTGACGATTATTGGTACAAATTTTACCCAAGCAAGTGCGGTTACGTTTGGCGGCATGCCCGCAGCGCGGTTTACGCTCGTTTCGCCAACGCAAATCACAGCAATCGTCAGCTCCGGCGCGACGGGTGCCGTAGCGGTAACGGCTGAAGGAGGTACGGGTACTCGCGCAGGATTTACCTTCATTCCGCAGCCAAGCAATATCTCCTTTACGCCGAGCGTTGGTGCAGTTGGTACGGTCGTTGTTATCACCGGACGAGCATTTACGGGCGCGAGCAGCGTGATTCTTGGCAATGTAAGCGTTCCCTTTACGGTGAATAGCGATACGCAAATTACCGTTACCATTCCGCTTTCGGGTGCGGCAAGCGGCACCATTACTATCGCGAGCGGTGGCGGCGTTGGTATTTCGCAGCAAACATTCCGCTACGTTCCGCCGCCAAGCATTGCCAAAGCGGTATTTGAGCAAAGCCGTCAAGGCTTGATTTTGCGTATTTCTGGGGCGAATTTCACCAGCACGCAAAACGTAAATATCGGTCGGGCAAATGTTTCCTTTACGGTCGTGAATCCTACACAACTGACGGCATCTATTCCGGCGGGCGTTACGCCGAATGATGTGGTAACGGTGATTACGCAAGGCGGCATGGCGCGGACAGAAGGAATGCCTGTATTGCCCGCCATTACGAGTGTTTCACCCGCTCGCGGCAGACCCGGAACGCGCATCACGATTACGGGACGGAATCTTGCAGGAACAACGCAAGCCAGCATCGGCGGCGTAAGCCTTGTACCGCAAATGGTCAGCGCGACGCAAGTAACGCTCACCGTGCCGCCCGAAGGCGTTTCTGGTGTCATTGGCTTAACAACGCCATTTGGCGTGGTCAGCAGCACGACATCGTTTACGCTTATCACCGCAGCACCGCTTATTACCTCGTTCACGCCAACACGCGGCGACGTGGGAACGGTCGTTCAAGTCTTTGGCGAAAATTTCGGGACGGTTACATCGGTGTTTATTGGCGGTGTCGCAATTCCGTTCCGCTTAATCAGCGTCAATGAAATGACACTGTTCATGCCGCGCACAGGCACCTTGCCAAGCGGAACGATTGTCATTTCTTCACCCACAGGCATTGCGTCTTCGCAAGACCGCTTCGTCTTTACGCCCGGCGGCGTGGACACAACACCACCCACAACACCGCAAGGAATGGTGCGCACGTATCCGAATCCAGCGGCGGAAAATCTGACGATTGCCTATAATCTCGCAACACCGCAAGTCGTAACACTACGAATTATGGACATGCGTGGCGATGTACTACGCATCTTTGCAGCAAGCCCGAAAGATGCCGGAGAACAAACAGAAATACTGGATGTGCGGGATTATCCGCCAGGAACATATTTGGTTTCGCTCGAAACACCGATTCAGCGAGTACGTACCTTGTTTACAGTGGTGCGGTAAAATTACTTTTCTTCGTGAGGGTCTCGCTTCTTGACGCAAAGCCGTCAGCGAGGCTCTCACTACGGAAATATTTGTGGAAAGCTGCTTGTAGAGAGCTGCTTGTAGAAAGTTGCTTGTGGAAAGCTGCTTGTAGAGAGCTGCTTGTGGAAAGTTGCTTGTAGAAAGTGAGACCCTCAATAAGAATTGAGAGCCTCACAAGATAGGAGAGGCGAAAGTGCATTCAGCAGTGCCTTCAAAGGCGCATATAATCAAGAACCATGAAGAGGGAATGTATGATAGTTGTACCACCGTGCAGAGCTTTTGCTCGTGCGCTATTTTGCGTGATATTGCTTGCAATCCTAGCAATGATGCCGCATACAGCAACGGCACAGGATTTTTCCAAAATGGACATCACCGCACTGGACTCCATTGATTTTGATAAGCTCTTGGACATAGATTTGATGCAGGTTGCATCGAAAAAGCCCTTGGCAAAAAAGGATGTGCCAGGCGTTGTAACCTTGATTAAGCGCGAGGAAATTGTAAACTCCGGCGCACGCGACCTCATAGATGTGCTGCGCCTCGTGCCGGGCGTAGAGTTTGGCGGCGACGTGCAAGGAATTATCGGCTTTGGAGCGCGGGGGAATTGGGCGAATGAAGGGAAATCGCTCGTGATGATTGACGGCGTGCAAATCAACGAATTCCTCTTTGCCACTGTGCCAATTGCCAACCGCATTCCTCTTGATAACATCGAACGGATTGAGATAATACGCGGTCCTGGCTCGTCGTTCTATGGCGGCTTTGCGGAACTTACCGTTATCAATATCATCACGCGCTTGCCGCAGGACATCAACGGTGTAGCGGTGTCGGGGAATGTTGGGCAGATGTCGTCTGCGTTGGGGCGATATGGCGGCAATATCAGTATTGGCAAGAGCTTCGGGAATGTGGCTATTGGCGCGTCCGCATATATTGGGCAAGCAAATACCAGCGACCGCATGTACACTGGGCTAGACGGCGTGAGCTTTCCAATGGCTGGGGCGCAAGTAACCATGCCATTGCACATCAACGGTTCGCTCAAATACGGCGATTTCCAAGCACGCGTCCTGTACGACCGCTACAATACGACCATGCGCAATGGTATCGGAAAAACACTGCCGCAAACCTTCAGTACAAATTTCACCTCGCTCATTGCTGATGCCCGCTACGATTGGAAAATTTCCGAGCGAGTGACGCTTACGCCACGCATCAACTACACGCGGCAGCAGCCCTGGAATCTTGCGGATTCGGTTGCCCTCAATCCCGCATCAGACTTTAACTTTCTTGTGATTGATAAATCGGTAGAACGCCTCACGGGAAGTCTGCAAATATCGGTAGATGTTTCCAAAGCCCTCTTTTTCACGCTCGGCACCGAATATTATGTTGATAACGGTATTGCGTCCTCACGCGACCCGCTTTCGTCCTTGTGGAGCGATAGCAATGGCGTACAAAGCCGCACCGTGCAGTACAATAACGTGGGCGTATTTCTCCAAGCTCTGCTCACCACCGATATTGTAAACGTGAATGCTGGTTTGCGTATGGACCGCCACAGCGCAGTACCACTCGCGTTTGTGCCATGGCTCGGCATTACCAAAACGATTGGCAATTTTAATTTCAAAGCACTGTTTGGACAGAATTTCCGCGCTCCGTCCATTGAAAATATCCGCCTCTTTCCTGCTATCAAACCAGAGCTGACGACGGCTCTGGAAGTGGAATTAGGCTATCAGTTGCAATACAACATGTTTATTTCGGCGAACATTTTCGATATTTCTATTCGCGATGCGATTGTCTTTGGCGGCGGCGGCTACGCAAACTTCGCCCGTACAGGCACACGTGGCGTGGAAGTAGAATATTTCTTCAAAGATACGTGGGGAAATGTTAATTTAGGATATTCGTTCTACACAGCGAACTACGACGGACTGCCCGATAGTGTTCGTGCGCTCAATCCGTATCGCGTGTGGAGTTTCCGCACCAGCCGTGAGGGACGGCAAGAATCCTTGTTCACCAACGACAACGTTTTGCTTGGCTTCGCGCCACATAAAATTTGCCTGAATTCTTCGTTTAATCTTTCTTCCATCTTGGAAGGTCTTACTATCAATCCTTCGTTTATTTTCCTTTCCAGCCGTTACACGGTTTCGGAATTGAAGGTTCTTGAAGGAGTGCAAACCGTCCAAGAAACCAAGCCTCATGCGCTTTTGAATGTGTTTATCCATCTCAAAAATGCGTTCCAGATTGCGGGTTTGGACATAGGCGCGGGCGTGTACGACGCGCTTGGCTCAAACTATGATTTTATTCAACCGTATAATGCTGGAAACGCCGTACTCGCTGGTCCTTCGCGGGAAATTGTTGTGCGGGCGGCGTATCGTTTGCAGGTGAAATAGCTCCCTCACCCAACCCTCTCCCAGAGGGAGAGGGCTTCAGAGCTTGTTCTCGGCACACCCTCGCCCTTTGGGAGAGGGGTCGCTCGCAAGAGCGGGGTGAGGGCAATTCTCAAAAAAACTCGACCTATAATCATCCCCTCATATTCTTTCAAAACTATGATGAACATTCTTTCCACGCTACGCTCTCGCGTTGCAATACCCTTTCTGATGCTCCTCTCAGGCGCACTGATGCTGGGTCCGGCGACCCCGACCGTTAGCTACGCACAGGACATTCCTGTTCCTGTGCAGCTTCATGTGGTCTTGCTGAAAAAAGTGTTTTCGCTCAGTAAAACGCTGCAAGGCAAGCAAATCAAAGTGGTGATTGTTTTCTCCGATGCTTCTTCAATTGTGAAAGATGAAGCATTAAACGGATTTATTGCCATTGGCATCCAAGCATCAGCGTGCAAAATGGCACAGCTCGCTCGCGAAGCCGATGATGCCGATGTGGTCTATATTGCGCCAGGCGTTTCGGGAGCGCAAAAATTCTGCGAAGACCATAGCATTTTGACGATTACTGGAATGCCTTCCTTAATTGAAACGGGAAAATCTACCGTCGCAATCGGCGTGGAATCTGGCAAACCGAAAGTATTTATCAATCTTGCGCGGGCAAAGGCAGAAAAGCAGGAATTCTCGTCGGATTTATTCAAAGTGGCGAAAATTTTTCAGTAAAGTTTTTAGCAAAGCTATTGTTTCAACACCGCATCAATGCTCCTACGGCATATTGCGGTCGCTCTTGATGAGAACACCAAATTTGAACCTTCTCTTTTTTATTTTTATGAACGTATTTCATATTTTCTCTCACCTTCGGAGCGTTTGTGCTGTATTGGCACTGCTCGTGTGTTTGCTCGCAACGCAGGTTTTGCCCGCACTTGCGCAAGGAGTGTTGCTGGACAGTGCATCATTGGCGGCTCAGAAGGAATATCTTTCGATGGATGAAGCATTGAAAGAACCTACAAAAGTTCTGCGGTTGAATCTCAAAAACAGCAAGCTGAGTAGCGTACCGCCCGAAATTGTGCAAATGAAAAATTTACAATCGCTGAACCTCTGGAGCAACCAACTGACGGCACTTCCATCGGAGATTACCACCTTGACGAATCTCCAAGTGCTGGATGTAAGCGGCAATGCGCAGTTGAACCATGCCAGCGCACTTACGATTGCTTCTTCGCTCAAGAATTTGCATTCCTTGAACCTTTGGAACAATGAATTAGCAACGCTTCCATCGGAAATTGGCAAACTCAGCACCGTGAAAACCTTGGACGTAAGCACGAATAAGCTGGCTGTCTTGCCCGCAGAAATTGGGAATTTGAAAGAATTGCGCAAGCTCGTTTTGAATACCAACAAACTCACAACCTTGCCCGCAGAAATTGGCAAACTCTCGGCATTGCAAATACTGATTGCGTGGAACAACCAAATTGCGACGCTTCCGGCGGATATTGGCAATCTTACAAGCGTACAGCAGCTTGATTTCAGTAATAATCAACTGACTGCGCTACCTGCGCAAATTGGTAAACTCACAAATTTGAGCATTCTTACGCTCACGAGCAATAAACTCAACGCTTTGCCGCCAGAAATTGGTAATCTTGGTAACTTACAAACGCTGTATTTAGGCGGTAATCAGCTTACGAGCTTGCCGCCAGAAATGACCAAGCTCTCAAAACTCACCATGCTCGCGCTTACGAATAATCCGAACCTGAATTTAGGTGTTCTTTTACCAACGGTGGCAGCAATGAAAACGTTGAAAACACTGAATTTGGGCGGCAATAGACTGACAAGCCTTCCGGCAGACATAGAAAAATTAACGTTCTTAAAAAAGCTGGTTCTTAGCAGCAATAATTTTTCCATCGAAGAGCAGGAGAAAATCAAGAAACTGCTCCCAGATTGCGAAGTACGCTTTTAATTTTCTTTTCAAATGATGCAACTTATTGACAACACTATCCCCGTGTGGGGAGACCCGATTGATGAAGAGGCGTTGAAGCAAATCCGCGTCTGCGCACGAAGCGCAGAGAAAGTCGCACTCATGGGCGACCACCACAAAGGCTATGCTGTGCCGATTGGCGGCGTAGTAGCCTACAAGGGGCGAATTAGCCCGTCTGGTGTGGGGTATGATATTGCGTGCGGAAACAAAGCTGTGCTGTTGGATGCGGATGTAAACGATGTTCGCGCCAACATCTCGACCATCATGGACGACATTTGGAAAGCAATAAGTTTTGGTATGGGACGCAAAAATAATGAACGCGTTGAGCATACCCTCTTCGACGACGACGCGTGGAAACTCCGCCCTTCCAACGGCATCAAAGATAAAGCTCGTAATCAACTCGGCACAGTGGGGAGCGGCAATCACTACGTGGATATTTTTGCCGATGAGCAAAACCGTGTGTGGGTAGGTGTTCACTTTGGTTCGCGTGGGCTTGGACACACGATTGCATCGTACTTCCTTGAAAAAGGTGGCGCGAAAGATGCGATGGATGCCGAGCCACTCGTGATTGACGAAGCATCCGCGCTGGGTGCAGACTATCTGGAGGGAATGCGCCTCGCAGGACTATACGCCTACGCTGGACGCGATTGGGTGTGCCAGAAAGTAGCATCAATACTGGGCGCGAAGGTATTGGACGAAGTGCATAATCACCACAATTTTGCATGGAAAGAAGCACATGGCGGCGAGGACTATTGGGTGGTGCGCAAAGGTGCAACGCCCGCGTTTCCTGGGCAGCGCGGCTTTGTAGGCGGTTCAATGGGTGATATTTCCGTAATTTTAGAAGGCGTAGAATCAGAGGAGTCCATCCATTCGCTCTATTCCACCATTCACGGCGCAGGACGCGTGATGAGCCGCACCAAAGCTCGCGGGAAAATCAATTATCGCACCAAAGAACTTATTTCGCCCGGACTTATCAGCCGAGAAATGATGCAAGAATGGGTACAAGCAAGCAAGGTAGAATTGCGCGGCGCAGGAACGGACGAATCACCGCACTGCTACAAGCGTTTGCCAGAAGTGCTGGAACACCACGCCGCAACAATTCGCATCCTCCACACGCTCACCCCGATTGGCGTTGCGATGGCGGGCGAAGATGAAAAAGACCCGTATAAAGATTAGACATGCCAATTAAAAGTTAGGCTGAGTCGTTGATTTTTATGACACTGATTTAACTGGTAAAAATGATTTTCACAGATACATGATGTGAAATGATATAAAAGAAATCTTTTCAAATCATTATTCTTCAATTAGTTATCAGTTTTATCGGTTCAATCATTTTAATCAGTGTCAAAAACTATCTTTTAATTCGCATTAGACGTAAAAATGTATCCACGTAGTGGTGAAAAATTTTTCGCCACTACGGATTTTTCTGCAAATAATACAAACGATATTTGAACGTAATACCAGCTTGTGCGCCATCCATGCGCCATGAACCTTTGCTCTCCCGATATTCAAATGGATTACTTGAGTTTGTTTTTTCTCGTGCCGTCAGCCCGTCTGCCATCTCCTGCACACCGAAATAATAGCGCACATACGGCGCAATCACCCAATTCGCAGGATATTCGCTTTCAAGAAAAATATCGCTTTCCAAACCCAGAAATGGCGCAACTTGCAGCGTATTGAAGCGGGGAATTTCCTTGTTGTCAATAACGTTGCGCACCGCAGAAATACGACCATCGGGGGAAACAAAATTTACAGTGGAATCCATCAACGTCTCTTTCGAGCTGAAGCGTTGCCCCATACTATACCGCACACCGACACCTGCCGAAAGATATAACGACGGCGCATACGTTACGGTCGTCGGAATTGGTAGCAAACGCAGCTTTAATGCGGGGTCGAAGTGAATTGTTGTCAGTTGAATATCCTTGCTGTATCGTATGGGAAATTCTTGCGGAACACCTGTTCTCGCTATTGCCAGCACATTCTCCGTTTTGGAAAGCTCCACACGTCCACTGCTCACTCCTGCACGCACATCCAGCATGAGCCAATTTGTCAAGGAATGGTCGAAGGTCGCGCCTACAGCCCAGCCCGTACCGATTGCCGAACCAAATGACGACGGCACACAACACGTTGGAAACCCTGTAAAATGAACGAAGTTTGCACGATGCAAACCCGCATCATAGCCGCCGTACACGCCAAATCCCGTCAAGGTGTATTCAGGATTGCGCACATAGTTTGGCAAGGAAGTAGATTGCTGCGTGCTTGTCGGTACAGATACGCCCTCCTGCGCTACAAGGCTCGTCAAAGCTAGTGGTATGAAGGTGGCTATCACAAAAAGCTGTACTACTCTGTTCATACATTTCATAAACATTCTCCAAGAATTAAGAAGGAAGAAGTCTGAAGTATCCGTGCTTTGCTGAACGATGCTTTTTGAACATTGAGCATGATACTTCCAAAATTTTCCGCAACATACAAGTTTGCGGTCGCATGGACAAGAATTTTGGGGCGAAAGAACGTGTTTTTGGGGCGAATGAACGAATGATATTGAAATGAACACACTCGCGTATTTCTTTTTCTCAGTTATTCATACCCTTCAGCCACGCCTTAAATGCGCTTACTTTTTCCCTGCTCAAAATAACAGCTTCTGGCGCAGGCGGCTGTAATTGCACCAACAAACGATTGCCGTAGTATGCCTCCGCACTCGCAACTGCCTTGCGGCTGATGATGTACTGCCTGTTTGCTCGAAAAAAAAGGTGCGACGGCAAACGCGCTTCGATTTCTTCCAAGGTCTCGTCCAGCGAGTAATCCTGCCTGTTTTCGACCATTGCTCGGACGAGACCGTTTTTTACAAAAAAAAATGCAATTTTTTCTGCGGAAAGAGGAATGATGCGGCTGCCGATAGAAGTCAAAAACGTTGGCGCGGAAACAGCTTCAAATCTCGTACTACGCTCATTTTGCATTGTAGAAAGTAAGCGTTGCACTTCGCGGAGAGCGTCGCCGGAATAGAGGAGTTTATTGTGGTGAAATTTCTCCAAAGCCCGCTTCAAATCGTCGTTTCGGATGGGTTTCAGCAAATAATCCAGTCCATGCACTTTGAAGGCTTGAACGGCATACTCATTGTAGGCAGTCGTGAAAATAATGGGAATTGTCAGCGAAAATGCCTCAAAAACCTCGAAGGAAAGACCGTCGGAAAGCTGAATATCGGAAACAATCAGGTCAATGTGGGTGCGCCCAATAACAACATTCTCCCGAAACCACGTCATTGCTTCTTCAACAGACGACAACTCCGCACAAATACTTGCCGTGCGGTCTGCTTCCACAATCATCGCGCGAAGTTTTCGCATCGCAATATCTTCATCTTCGAGTA
>JAAFIV010000040.1 GCA_013298775.1 Ignavibacteria bacterium
CAATCGCCTCACGTGCTGCGAAAATTGCCATTATGAGCACGTTCACAATATCCAAAATGCCAAAGATATTCCACGCAATAACGGCTGGGAAGCTCCATTCTTTGCGGTTCTTGACTGCCCATGCAACGCCCATTGCTCCTACGGCGGAGAGAATATCGCCAAAGCCAGCCAGAAGTGCGAAGCGTAGGGGCAATTCACCAAAAAAAGCTGCCAGCAAGAAAAATCCACCCACAATGCGGAATCGGTGAATACCGACCAAATCTTCTAATGGCGTTTCCTCCAACAGCGTTCGGAAGGTGGTATTGAAGCGTGCCATACCAAAAAGAAACAACGCCATTGGCAAAGCAGTAAGCAGCAAAATGCGCGGTGGAAGCGTGTTTGTCGCAAATACTCCGTTCAACGAAAGCACCGAAACGTAGGAAAAATATGCGGTGTAAAAACCGAAAATTCCGACTGATATATTTCGTATTCTTGAGGCTTCAAACCCCAGACTGAGAGTGGTTTTGCGAACAATTTGAATAATCGTAAACGTTGCAACAATAAAGCTCAAAATAAACGCGGCAATCGCCCAATTTGGGACGGAAGAAATGTGCGGATTCATGGCATTGAGGGGAAAAGTGGAACATCGGATATTCACCGAAGCATTCAGCTTACAGTGTTGGCACAAATCTACGTGTTCCTTCGCGGAATCTTCTTCGCATTTGGCAAGAAATCAAAACGCTTGAAAATTCTCTTTACGATTTCTGTGCAAACTCCCTTCTGATGCGGCTTAATGAGGTATCGGTAATCCCCAAATACGAGGCAATAATTTTGAGCGGCACGTGTTGGAAAATATCGGGTTTGGTGTGCAAAAGTGCGGCGTAGCGTTCTTCGGCAGTGTCCCGAATCATTGAAATCATGCGGTCTTTGAGGTTGGTGTTGCTCATAATCAGCATCATCCGTCCGAACTCACGAAACTCTGGCATGGCGTGGAAATTTGCTTGTAATCTTTCGTAAGGAATCGTCCAAAGAGCGCATTCTGTCAGGGCTTGGAGATTTTCTTTTGTTGGCACGCGCCGAAAAAGCGATGAAATATCATTCACAAAGGATGGCGGAGAAAAGATATTGAAGGTAACATCGTTGCCGTCGGGGTCGAAGGCGAAAGCGCGGATGTAGCCACTTTCAAGGAAATACGATTCATTGCAGACTTTCCCTTCTTGCAGCACAAACTCATGCTTCACGAGGGTTTTTCGCTCGAATTGCGCCGCGATAATACTCGCTTTATCCACCGGCATCGGCATCATGGATTGGATAAATGCGACAACTGCGCTATGTGATTGCTCTGGAATGTGCATAAGAACTTGGTATAAATGAAAAAAAGCTGAACGATGGAGCAAATATACACCTTTCAGCCCTTTGTAAGCAGTTTATACATTTGCTGGAATCAGCAAAATCTATTTTCCTGAATTATCGAAATACGTAAAATCCTTTGTAATCAAGCCATTTTCAATCGTGAAAATTGTGCAAATTGGCAAGCGAAACGACGTGCCATCCTGCGCTGTTCCGCTTGAAACAAACTCTACAACCACGTGCGTACTGTCCGACGGATAGATACTCACAATTTCATCTTTGATATTTGGAAACATCTGCTGAAGTTCGCTATATTTCTTGATGGTCTGCTCACGGCTTTGCTTGACGATTCCTGTTCCCAGCGACGGGTCTTTGAAGTCAGTGGTATCGGCATACATTTTTGTAAATGCTTGCCAATCGTGGGCATTAAACGTTTGAAAAAATTGCTTCACGAATGCCTCGTGCGGATTGGCAAGCGTCATGGGAGGCTGCTTGCAGGCATGGAGTGTGATGGCGAAGAGTACAAGCAAAATGGTGTATTGATATTTTTTCATGGTGCTGTTATGAAAATGAAAAAACTTGAAAATGAAACAAGCCTAATGATGCAGTAAATATACACCATTTGGCTTGTTCACCCAGCGTATTTTCGCTCTTGAATCACTCTCTTTCGGGTGATTTTATCAGCAAAAAAGTGTAATTTGATGTTTGAGCAATATCTGCCGCACAGTTTAGATTCTTTTTCACTACCATAAGGGAGTGATTGCTCTCATCTTTGCCTTGTAATTCGCATGTACACTAAAAAAGTTGAGACGCTCTTTCCGTCCTACAGCTCAAGAAGTGCAAAAACGCTGCCGTAGTGCGGGTTTCACAACATGCAATTTCTCCCCTTACTTTAGAAGTATAGCACCTCATTTTTCAATACTACATTCCCTGAATATATGCGCCTTCCCTGTCGTTTCTTCATGGTATTGTGTGCCGTAGTGTTGCACAATTTCTCGCTACAAAGCGCATCCGTTCTTGCTTGGCAAGCCGCTTCTGTCTTACCCTCAAAGCAAGATACAACGCTTCTTGAGTTCCACCCGGTCGCGGGTATGGATGTTTCGTCTCACAGGAATAATCCCCCAAACACCAGCAATAATCAGCGATTGGAAGATTGTTGTGAATATTATTGTGAAGATTATCGTGAACATTATTCTTCTGCTGATATTCCCTTGCATACGACACCATTGAGCAAAATTACTGATAGTACCACTCATAGTACCACTCATAGTACTACTCATAGTACCACCACCAACACACAAGTTGCAAGCGACAGCATCGCACTCCCCCAAAGACCGCACCGATTCACACTTGATGGCTCGCCAGTGCGTAACTACACCCAACTCGACCCGCTCAAAACCGCGCTTGTTGGCGGTGGATTTACGGCGGTCTTAGGCGGTCTGCAAATTTATCAATACAATGCTTTTTGGTCGGACCGTACTACGTTTCGGATTATTGACGACGGCGACCTTGAGTATGGCGCAGATAAAGGTGGACATATGTTCGCAGCGTACACGATGTCCAAGTTTGCGACCGATGCGTTGCTTACTTCTGGTTTTAGCCACGATTTAGCGGTGGTGAGCGGTGGCTTGATTGGCGCAGGCTATCAGTTTTTTGTGGAAGTGCAGGATGGATTTGGTAGAAATTGGGGGTTCTCACCAACCGATGTGTATGCAAATACCGCAGGTTCGGTGTTGCATATTTTACAGCATTTTGTTCCATTTTTCTCGAATATCCACTACAAAGCTACCTATTTTCCTGCGCCATGGATGAGTGAAAAGACGCGCAAAGGCTCAAGCAATCCGATTGATGATTACAGCGCGTGGACGTGGTGGTTTTCATTCAACATTCACGGAATGCTGTGGGAAGAAGCAAAACCGTTCTGGCCCTCATGGTTGAACATTAGTGTTGGCTATGCGGCACGAAATCTGGAGTGGGCAGATGCTTCGCGCCGGTATATCATCGCGCTGGACTACGATATGGAAAAGCTCTTGCCCTCTGGTGGTCCCGTTTGGAATTGGTTTCGGCAATATTTGAATCTTATCAAACTGCCTTCACCTGCGCTGGAATTTAGCTTCGCACCAGATGGAAAGCCGCTTGGACCGCCACGTTTATATTTTATTTTCCCCTTCAAGATTGGTTCGATTCAATTTTAATTCCGATACGTACACCACCTCATGCTTGTTCGTAGAGCTTTTGTTTTTTGAGAGACGTGGTGAAAAACTCAGTATTTTGCGAACGTCCTATACGATATAGCCCACAATATCCACCAGTGATTACAAAGACAGCACGGGGACAGTATGAAAACACTCAGCACCGGTCAAACCTTTTGGAACAAACAACATACCGTCAAGTTCGATGGAATTATTTTAACAGGAGTGGAATATACACCGAACATTCAGGAATTACTTTGGCATTACCACGAAAATGCGTATTTCTTTATGCACCTTCGCGGATAACTCCGCGAGATAAACAAGAAAGGAAGCACCTTGTGCCGGGCAGGAACGCTCTTGTTTCATCATTGGCAAGATGCGCATTACGACACGGACTTCACGGACAATGCAGCGTTTTTCCATATTGAACTTGATGGCTTGCTTTTTCTTGGGCAAGTAAGCCATCGGCATCTTCTTCGATGAGGTTCACGTAGTCGAGACAGCGCATTGGTGGGACTATTAGTTGTAAGAGACTGTTTGCCTCGCAGATATAGTGAAATGTAAATCAAAACGGTATTATTCATACAACTACTTGTTTTGCATTGTACTTCATTGTGAATATTTGACCTCAGAATGCACAAAAAGCTGCATAAACATAAGTGTTTATGCAGCTTTTGTAATTTTTTTGTGGGCCTAGAGGGACTTGAACCCCCAACCAACGGATTATGAGTCCGCTGCTCTAACCATTGAGCTATAAGCCCTTTCGCGCGTCGGCTTAGTTATTGAACAAGCCGACGAATAATCCTGCCTGGATGCTTAATCCTGTGGCGTTAATTCCTGCTGGAACGCCTGTTACTGGCGAGGCGTTGTCGGCTTGCCAATCGCCCATGAACGAGAGATTGTAACCCGCATTCACGCGCAACATGGAAAAAGAAGTGAAGGCGTATTCAATGTTCAAGCGCGGTTGGACGTACGTGAAATTTGAGCGTAAACGGCGCATATAATTTGTTGCTGTTGCTGTCGGTGGAATTTGCTGATATGTCTGCGAACCGCTTGTTTGCGTGATTTCAATGTTTGATACGCCAAGTCCGCCGACCACGCCTGGAATAATCGAAAAGCCTTTTACGGGCGTGATTGCGTAATCAATACCGAGACCAGTCAAGCTCAAGGTAAATTCTGTGCGACGTGTTTTTGCTTCGTTTTGCAAGAGATTAAAACTCGTCGCGCCCATAATTCCTACGCGAACATTCGGAATAAAGCCAATCGCAGCAAAGCCTTCGCCACCAAACATGAGGAGCGGAGATGTGTAATTTCCACCAACAATGCCATTTGTCAAGGCGTTGAGGTCGGTCAAATTCGTGAAAAGCCACGTTGTTGTAAAACCACCAGCAACCGCAAAATATGGTGGACGTACATCTTCCGTTGGTACATCTTCAAACGAAAACTGATTCAGTTTATCATCTTGTGCTGATGCTGTAAATATTCCCATGAAGCCGAAAAGCGTGATAAAAGCTATAAGGGAGAGCTTGTTCACAAAAGAAGGAAGCGTACTACGATTCATCATACGAAAGTATTGGGGGTGGTGTAAAAAAACGTTGGCAAAATTATGAGAAATATCCATAAAAACCTAGATATTTCCTTTATCGAAGAAGCATCTTTGATGCAAAACGTTACAACAATGCGAACGTGTATGCCGAAGAATGACGAATAGACTTTCTTCTTCAATGCGACATTGTTTCAGGAAGCGGGCGCGGTGTGGTGTTTTGCGGAACTGGTTTAGCAAGGTGTATGGGAGCTTGATTCTGCGCCACAACCGCAATAATCGTCATGTCGTCGTGCTGAGGTAAGCCTTCGGAAAATTCCGATACGCGGCGTACAATCTCACCAACAATGAATCGGGCTTCAGGGTTTTTCTGTTGTAGCACGGTATGGAGCGGGTCTGTGCCAAATTCGTCCTGTTCTGCGTTTACGGCTTCGTTTACGCCATCGGTAAAGAGCAAGCAGATATCATCTTTCTGCAACGTAATTTTCATTTCCTCCAATGCTGGCTCGAAGGTCTCTCGTACCACAAGAGCCACCCCAATTCCCTTTGGCGTATGCAAGCTCGTTTCTCCATTATGCGTCAGCGCGACGGGGGTGTGTCCAGCGCGTGCAATCACGAGTTCGTTGGTATCGGGACAAAGCGAAACGGCGGTCATGGCGATATACGTACCTTTTTCCATACTGCCCTTGAGTGCAGAATTGATGCGGCACAAAAGGTCTTTTGGCGACGAACTCTCTGGCGCAACCGCCAATACAACGCCTTTTAGCTCCGCCATATAAAACGCAGCAGAGATGCCCTTCCCCGAAACATCGCCAATAATCAAGCAGTCAAGACCATTCCCGAGCTTTACGCAATCGTAGTAATCGCCGCCGACTTCCAGCGCGGGCGAGGCATATGCGGCAATGTCGTAGCCCGAAATTTTCGGGAGTTGCTTTGGCAGGAGTTTGTGCTGCATTTCGCGGGCAAGCAACATTTCACGTTTGAATCGCTCTTGTTCAAGGGAATTTTCAAACAGGCGCACGTTTTCAATCGCAATACTGATGTTATTTGCAAAGGCGGAAAGCAAGGAAATATCTTCGGTCTCGAAGATGAATTTATCGCGATGCGCGGCAAAAAGCGTTCCAATACGGCGATTATCCAGCATAAGCGGAACGGCAATGAGCGACTGCGCAAAATCTGTCGTGTACGGATAAATTGGCACAAATGCTGGTTCTTCGTCCAATGCCTCAAAATGCAGTGCCTGTGCGCCTTGCTGGGCGAGAATGCTCCGCAAAATGCCGTCTTTGTATAGCACTTGCAATTCTTGCTGCGAAATTTTCAACTGCGCCGCAATAGACATGGTGCGGGTTTCGCTGTCTTCCAATTCCACCCACGACGACGTTGCGCCGCAAACATCACGAATCATTGTGGTAACAATCCCCAAAAGCCGCTCCAAATCATAGACTTGCGAGATAGTACGGCTCAAATACGCTAGCGAGCGCACTTCGTTGATTTTGCGGTCAATAATTCCCGCCGTTGGCAGAGCAATACCGATGGAAAAGGAAATGCGTAAAAAGAGGAGTGCGGATAAAATTGAGGAAAACATTGCAAAGTTTCGTGCGCCTGGGAGCAATTTTTCCAAAAAGCCGATAATTTGATTGCTGCTTTCTAAGCTGGAACTAAGCCAAATCGAAGCAACCATCGTGATAAAGGCTACGCCGAAGGCTTTCCATTTCTGGTCTTTGCTAAAACTCGAAATCCACGAAATACGCGCCGTCGCGATAAATAGCAACATTCCCAAACCAACGAGTGTACCGCCCAAAATGAGCGTTGTATCAATATGCGAGACCACCGAGAAAACCTGCATCACCACAAGCGCGGCAGCTACAACCATTGCGATAATACGGAAGCGAGCGGTAAACGTTGTGCGGCGAATTTGAATAAGCGCGTCTAACCATTGCAATTGCCGCACAACCAGCGCGACAAACGTCAAAGCGCCCATAGAAGAGAAAAAGCGTAAGAGCGCGTCGTTGGTATTCAAATTATGTGTTTGGCTGAAGAGCGTTGCGCCCGCAATCGTTGCAATTGACGACACGAGAATAAACATTCCGCCTTGTTGCAAGAGCTGAAAAGGTGATTCTTTCGCCACAAGACTTGTAATGGTACGCTCTTCAAGCTCATCGGTTTGAGGGCGGATAGAATACATGGTGGCAAACATACCACCAAAGCTCGCCGCAATTGCCAGCTTCAAAATGGAAGTAAATCCTAACGACACACCGCGCAGCATTGATGATTCGCTGGTGAGAAACAAACTATCAACCAACGTCATCAGCGCAGAGGAAAGCACTCCTACCACGATAGCGGAGGTGTGCTTATGCGTTGAAAAGCTGTTCGATAAACGGCGGAAAATACTTCTCATACCTGTTTGGTATTTCTATCGGTGTGTGAGAATTGATGTGTAGCACGCACATTATGCGTCTGCAACCCAGTCTTACGGCGATGTGCGGAAAAAGTTTCTTGTAGCGAAGAAGCAATGACAAGAAGAAACACACATCTATTTGCACAGAAAGCTAGTTTTTATCAGATGCTGAGGAACGTCCTTGTTCCCACGATTCTTGAAGTTTGCTGACATTTTTCTCCAAGCGCAAAAGATAGAAGGCTATTCCAGCCCAAACAGTAAGCGCAATCACTAAAACCACATAGAGTGAGTTCTGAACAAAGAAAGTGTACATAATTGCAACAGAGTAATGTTCCAAAGAAAGAGATTCACGGGTAAAAAGACGGCGAAAACTGGATAATTATCCATTCGATACCTTCACAGTTTCACAGAATGTCGGCATGCAAACGTGTACGCTGCATACAGACACATCTTCTACAAACAAAGATACACAAGCCGCCGCATTTCCACACGTAGAAAGTGCGAGATTGTGCAAAAGAATGATGAAAATTTCTCCGCCCACAAGTCCATACCACCACATAAAAAAACCGAATGCACGGTCCGCGCTTAACTTTAAGCAAGTGCGTACAACCGTGCATTCGGCTATAATTTAACGAAACTCAACAAAACTCAACGAATGATGGTGCGTGATGATGCTGATTCATTTTCCTTCGCGGTATCGCTAAACTGGTATCGCTGCTAGACTGGTATCGCTGGAAAAGTAGGCACAATCACACGTTCACACGTTCATTATTTTTTTACATCAATCTCAAACTTGTTTTCCTCTGTACTCCAGAGCAGTTCGATGAGCGAAAATTCTGCTTTCTCAAAGATATTTTCATATTCAGGAAGATTCTCTTTCTTGCCCTCGCCACACTGCGGCAGCAAGCGAGCAAAAATGCGGTTTCCAAAGTTTGGAATGCCGTAGTGAATAGCCACGCCGTCGCCCGCCGTGCTATGTTCTTGCGTAGAACTCATCACGCATTCAACGTCGAATTGCAGTTTGGGTCCGCGCTTGCCGTAGAAATCGGAAAGTTTGAGTTTGGGTAATACTTGGAAGGTAATATCCGTCCACTTGCTGACGTTTGAGGTATCGGTTGCAATTGAGTAAAAATGCGTTCTCCCGCGAAATGTACACTCATTGCCATTGCCAATAGTGCGCTGGTGAGCATAAAATTCCACGCCGCCTTTGCCAGTGTAGATACGAAACACCGTTACAATCGGCTTTCCCGTAGCATTATTGACAACGCGAATCACGCCATTTTCCTCGTCAATCGTTACCACATTGGTATTGGAAGGAATGAGGGAAACGTTTTTATTTTCGGGGCAATTCCGAAAGGTTTCGCGGAGCCATGACTCCGCGTATGCGGCATGAATACTAAACGTGCTGGCTATCACCACAACCAAGAGCGCAAAACGAGCTACTTTGGAATTCCGCGAAAGAAAAATTGATAAACGCATAATTTCACCTTTGAATTTCACCTTTTGCAAAAGCAAGGTCAAACATAAACATAAATTGTCTTGAATTCACGTGCCAAATTATCGCCACTAAAATACCATTATCTCGAAAGTGGGACAAATATAGCACTTTTGTCATTGCATGCAAATAGCGTACCATACTTTCATCATAAAAACATGATACAAAATAATGCCTTTCACAGAACAACTTTTGTAGGATGAAAAGAAACGTCCAAAGGTTTATTCAAAGATGTATCAAAAATCTATCAAAGATGAATTTATCGGCTGTATCTTTTTCTGTCGCACCATATTCAAAAGACATATTCAACAACATTTTCAACAACATTTTCAAAAAAAACTTTTCTCACTAAACTTTTATGTAACTTTCCTCTTCCAACGTATATTTGTAGAAATACTGTCCGCCGCGTGATGCACGGTTTTCGGGCGGTATTGTTTTCAAATCCCCTTGAGCTATGCCTTTTTTGCTTCCTCCCTTTGCGGCTTCCATGCGGCATGCGTGCTTGCGTGGGGCATTGTTGTTTCTTGCGTGTTGTGCATTTGTTTTTGCTGATATTTCTACTCCCTTGCTGCACGCGCAATCTCTTTCGATAGAATCCCTCGACGCACAAAATTTCCCCACGCTTCGCGCACAAGTCTATGCCTTCGATGCAAACGGCAATCGCCTCACCGATGCGGCGGGCTTTACGCTCACTGAAGATGGTGTGCGGCGTACCGTTCGTTCGTTCGTGTGTCCTCCGCCCAATCCCGCGCCGCTTTCTGCTGTGCTGACGATTGACGTTTCTGGTTCAATGCAAGAGCCACGCGGACAAGGCATGAACAGATATATACCGATGAACGTCGTCAAAGAAGCCGCTACTGCTTTTGTTGATGCACTACAAAATGATGGCTCGGAACTGGCAATCACGTTGTTTAATCACTCAAACTTTATCATCAACCCTTTTACGACCAACCGCGACGAGCTTCGCGCTGGTTTAGGTCTGCTGCCCTACGCCGATGGCGGGACAGATTATGCGACCGCCTTTTCCGTCGCACTGAACCTCGCTGCACAAGGAAAAAATGCAAATAAAGTTATTATTTTCCTCACCGATGGGCTTTCTGGTGCGAATGCTGTCGCTATTGCCCAGCAAGCGCGGCTCTTGGGCGTGAAAATTATTTGCATTACGCTTGGCTTTCCTGCACCGACCGTGCTGCGTGATATTGTGCAGAACCTGAACACGCCTGTACCCACAGGAAGTCGCTTGTATGATAATATCAGTTCCAGAGAGGAAGCATTGCAGCTATACCGCTCGCTTGCTAATCAGCTTCGCAACGACGCGCCCTGTACTATCGAATGGACAAGTGAGCTTTCGTGTAATACCGCTCAACGCGCCGTCGCGCTCACGCATGCGCAAGTTCCGGGCGTAACGGCACGCACACGTTACTCGCCGTCGTCGGCACTTTCTTCGCAAGTCCGCATCACGCCGAATGCGCTGGGGTTTGGTGCTGTTCCTGTGCGCACGACCTCTGGACCGCAGCAAATCACGATTTCGTATAGCAATACCGCGTTGCCAGCCTTGCGCATTAGCAGAGTTATTTCCACCGATACTGCCTTCAAAGTGAGTTTACTTTCCACGCCAAGCAGCACCAATACTGCCTTTACGCTGCGTCCGGGAACAACAGATTCGCTGCAAATTCTCAACATCCGCTATACCGCACCCGACGACGGCTACCGCTTTACCACCTTCCGCGTGGAAGCCGAAAATGGCTGTACGTTTGAGTTTTACGGAACGGCGGGCTTTCGTGGCTCACGTCCTGCCGCAAACGCTGAACCCCTCAAGCTCACGCACCCTAATGGCGGCGAAATATTTTTACTTGGTAGTGATTCCGTCATTACGTGGCGGGGCATTTCGCCAAGCGACACAGTACGCCTTGATTACAGCTTAGATGCGGGTAGAACATGGAAACTGATTACCGATAAAGGACTTGGTTTACGCCACGTGTGGAACAAGATTCCTGAAATTACGAATCAGGTGACAAGCAGTACCTGCCTTATGCGCGTGCAGCAAAAGAATAACACTACCTCTTTGTTTTCCAATGATAGTGCGATTGTTCTCCGCCTTCCAGACCCTGTAGAAATGACAGGGGCGCAGTTTGATAGGACAATTCTGGGTAATAATGTGCTGACCACTGATAGGCAAGGACGTTTTGCACTCTGGGACGGGAATACTGGAGCATTTCTTCGTTCAACCAAATCAGACCCACCCGCCCGTATTAACGAAGCGTCCTATAGCTTTGACCCAGCAAACGTCATTGCCGCGTGTTTAGGTCCGAATATTCAATTTTTGGATAGCTTGCTTCGAGGTATTTCGCCGGCAGTGTCTGGAGCAAGCACATCCGACCCTCGTGCTTTTCGCTTCAATCCCCGCAATACCTTACAACTTGTGCTTACGCCTGGCGCGAATGATATGCAAACAGGAATAAATGTTTATTCCTACAATACACGTCCAATTAATGTCTTACCACTCCCCAACAGTCGAGGAAATACGCGTATTGCAGATTTTGTTTTCCCAAGCGGTAAAGATATTTTTGCGACAATTGGCAATCAGTTCAAATTATGGCGTTTCCGCGATACAGTTGAATTTACAGGCGATACACCGTTGGAATGGACTGCGCCCGACTTCATTCTTTCTGCTGATGCCCGCTTAGTGAATAACGGTCAGCTTTTCCGCATAGCGGTTGCGTGCAGAAGTGGTGTTCAGGACAGTCGCAGTAGAATATTTTTCCTCAAGCTCGAAAATGGTGTGTTAGTTGAAGACCCACTTTTGAAAGCTCCCATCACCACGAATGATGCTATTAATACCGTTGCTTTTGATAAATCAGGAAACTATCTTGTGGCAACGGCGGCAGACTCTATCTTCGTGTTCGACCTTATGAACATCGCGCAGCCGCTTCAGGTCGTACTTAAAAATAAGAAAGGGCATAACTCAAGGGTAAACACTGCCTTTTTTAGCTGGGATGGTAGCGCAAGTAACCCGCCAAGCCGTGTTGTGAGCACTGAGAATGATGGAGTAGCAATTATTTGGTACATCCGCCAACAACTTCCGCTTCAGCAAGACCAGTCCGATAGCCTCTGGGCAATTGTCCGCCCGCAGCCGCAAGCCTTTGATGTCAATATGAAGCAAGCAGCCGTCGGCACGTCAAAGGATTCTACCGCCCGTGTATTGCTGAATACGGAAAGATACCCGATTCCGTTCCGTTCTATTCAAATTCTCCCCCGTGCAGGGCGCACCACTACGCCATTTTCCTTTGTTTCAGGCACAGTAGAAAACTTCACGCTTGCCGCCAATGACAGCACACGAGTGGAGTTCCGCTACACCCCCACACAAGCAGGGCGCGACACCGCCGACCTTGTATTTACAACGCTCAGCGGCGATAGAATTACTCGGCAAATTATCGGCGAAGGTATTACGCTGGATTTGCGCTCAATCGTCGTAGATTTTGGCACTCAATTCATCAATACCACCCGCGACAGCACCATTACCGCCGTCATTCGCAACACAGGCACAACGCCAATAACGCTCCGAAACCCTCGTATTTTCGGTGTTGGCAATGTGTTTAGCTTTTTGGGAAGAGTCCCAATGGAAACCACACTTGCGCCGAACGACACGTTGCAACTCCGCATAGCATTTCGCCCCAACACAACTGGAAGCCTTACCGTCCCAATCCTTTTCACCATTGCACAAACAGGACAAACCACCACTGCAACGCTGATAGGAACTGGCATTCGAGACGGTGCGCTTTTGGAAGGCTTGCCCGCGCTTGCTTCGCCCGCATCGGCAGTGTGCGATACGACCACGTTTGCCGTTCCTCTGCGCAATGGTGGCAATAGAGATTTAATCATTGAAAGCACCGGAGCAAGTATTCGTGCGGCTTCTGGCGGAATGAGCAGTACGCTTAATGCGTTCAGCATCGTTTCTGTGCCGCGCACTATTCCCGCAGGAAGTACGGGCGCAATTTTGATTCGCTTCGCGCCGCAAGGATTGGCGCGGGGTTTGGCGAATGCAGTGCTGGTAGTTACGAGCAATTCCATGTCGAGCTTGGGCGCATTTGTGAATCTTTCGGCGGAAATTCAGCGTGATTCGCTTACGTTTGCGAATTTCCTTGCACCGCGCGTACTGCCGAATCGTTGGCTCGCAGGAAACGGCATCGAACCCGCGCAAGCGGGCGATACGCTGCGCTTCACCGTGCGCAATGTCGGCAATCTCGCTCGCGCGTGGGTAAATGCCGCAGGTGCGAATGCAGCAAGTACGGGCTTGGCGGCAGGGCGTATTCCTTCGCTGGAAGATTCGACGCGCTTTTTCCAATTTGCAAGCGAGACCGTTCCAAGCGGCAACGCCATTCCGCAATCTCTTTTGCCGAATACCAGCCTCACGCTCAAAATCTGGTTCGTAGGCAATGGAAGCGGCATGAACAACGGTCTTGCAGGGCGCACCTACACTGCCCGCCTGCCCTTTGTGAGCGAATGCCCTACGCAGCGTGTCCGCGACACAATTTCCTTCTCGCAAACTATCAATTCCCGCCCTGAACTCCGCATCATTGCTTCCTCGCCACCAATCACAACCTGCGGCAATACGGGGCAAATGTTCGTGCGCGTTACCAACGTCGGTACAGCACCAGCGACGCGCCTACAAGCGAGTATCAATCAGCCTTTTAGCATTGTTTCTGCGCCAGACACATTGCGCCCGCGCGACACGCTCACGCTGCCTGTACGCTACGCCTTACCACTTGCCCTCACGCCAGGAAATATGCCGTCTGCAAGCGGAATTTTCGCCGATACGCTGCGCATTGCCGAAAGTTCGACCGCATCCGTACAAGCCGCTCTGCGTGTGCAACGCGAGATTGTTGATTTTGCTATCATTCCCACGAGCATAGATTTTCCGCGCCTTGAGGCGAATATGTCTGCCAGCACGACAATTACGATTGTCAATCGCGGCAGCCTTCCTCTCGACCTCGCATCAGCACTGGCGCGGCGTACAGGCGATACTGCCATTACCTTCTCGCCAACAAGCCCAATTCCGCCAAATTCCTCTCAGCAAGTAACGGTGCGCTTTTCGGGCGGCGCGGGTAATCTGAATTTTGCGGCACGTTTCCCATTTTTCCAAGAATTTACCCAACAAGGCACAACTTATTGTTCCCGCCGCGACACGCTTCAAATCACGGCTTCAACGATTTCCCGCACGGGCGAACTGAGTATCAGCGATGCTTCCGCCAATCCGAGCGAGCAGGTGCAAATGTTCGTCTTTCTGCGCAATCGCTCAAATATTCCGCTTGGCACAACCATACGCGATACACTCCGCTTGAACGCAACAATGCTCTTTCCGCAAGGAAGGACACCGCGTGGGCGCGTAGAATTTGGCGAGCGCATCATTCCCGTCGAATGGACAGTGCGCGACAATAGCGAAAACATTCCGATTGATACCTTGCGCTTCCTCGTGCTTGCGGGCAACGACACGCTCACCAGCATTCGCACGACCGCCAGCCGCCAAACCCGCGCACCAGGCATTCTGATTGATGTGCAGCCCTTCGGGAGAGCGTTGTGTCGTATTCCCGACTCACCCTTCCGTTTGCAAGGCGTTCCAATGGCGTATTTTTGCTTGCTTGGGCAAAGATATGCTACTGGTTATGGCTTTATTACAACTCCTCTCGGCACACTCAGCATTCAACGAATTTACCCGCAACCAGTTTCGACGGAAATGAATGTGGAATTTTGGTCGAAAGATGCTGAACTCACCATTTTGCGCGTTTCGGATGCACTTGGACAAGAACAGTTTCCACAAAAGCAGATACAGGCTGTACAGGGCATGAATACACTCGCTGTGCCAGAAATGGCGATTTTGCGAAGCGGCGTGTACATGGTGCAGCTTCGCAACGCCCGCGAACTTGTTGTGCAGCGCGTGATGGTTGTGCGCTAGCAATATGTTCGTGATTCGTTAGATACAACATTTTTTGTATCTTGCGCCTCGCCTCTTTGTGAGAGGTTCACCTTCGCACACAACAAAATCTCTGAACAATAGATAAAATCAGGCTTCAGTGGCACAGACATTCTTGTCTGTATTGTTTATCTGAAACCCGCACCAACACTCACAGACAAGAATGTCTGTGCCACTATTGAAAGAATTTTGTCGTGTACGGAGGAGCTTCACAGAAAACAAGAAATATCCCCATAAAACATCATCCATTTTCGGAGTATTGAATGAGCCTTCGCACATTGCCAACAACCTTTTTCCGCCCGTTCTCGAAAACGCTTTTTTCGTTCACTATGCTTGTTGTGTGCGCCTTTGCGCCAACGCTCTTTGCACAAAAAGTGGACAAACAAATCGCTCGCGTTTTACAGCAAACTATTACTGCATCGCAGCTTGAACCCGATGATAAAATTAAAGTTCAAGCAAAAGCCCAATTGAAAAAAGACTACCCGAAATGGCTGACACAAATTCGCTATGTCAAACTTGCTTCAATGGTCTGGGAACCGCTTCAGCAGCAGTTTGTGAAGGAAAAAGGTATTACAGTTGCGCCGAGCGAAGTAACGTCGTTTTTTGATTATGCAAAAAAAGCTCGTGAATTGCAAAAAGCACAGTTCCAACAAGCCTTGCAAAAACTGAATGCGGACATGGCGGCTGGCAAAGTACCACCAGCACAAAAAGCAGAAGCCGACGCAATGAAGAAAAACTTACAAAACGCACTCGACCAGCTTGGGAAGCCGCTTCCAGAGCCATCGGCACAGGAAAAAGAATTTGCCAATCGCACTATTCAAGTCTGGAAATTCGACCAAGCCTTATACAAACAATTCGGCGGCACAGTAGTAATGAAGCAAGCAAACCCAATGGAGCCTATCGGCGCGTACAAAAAATACCTCGAAGACCGCGAAAAAGCGAAGAATTTTGAAATTACAGATGCCGACTACAAAAAGAATTTCTGGCAAATGTTCGATGTCCCGAAACAAGCTCCCGTTGTGCCAGCAAATAAGGTGGATTATAGCAAACCTTGGTGGGTACTGATGGTTGAGGCAGGGCAGAAGAAGTAAAGTGTTATAGAATCAAAGGATTATGCTCAATCAATTTTGGGAAATTTTCGGTGGAAGAGCATTTTCAAACCTCATTACGAGAGTACAACGAGAGTATAATCCTTTGCAATTCTACCGGTAAGATGTTAAAGCACTCTTAACAGGAAGCGAACAAATAATAACCCAAAGCATTACACTTTATTATGCTCGCAACTGCGGGTATCTTGGCAAACGGCGAATATCTGCAATGAGTGTTTAAGCGGCTTGAAGCCATTTGCTTCGGCGACGCGGTCTTGAATGGTGCTGAGTTCGTCTGCTTGAAATTCCACGATATGCCCGCATTCGGTACAAATCAGGTGGTCGTGGTTCGGCATTTTGTCGGTTAATTCAAAGTGCGCACTGTCGCCTTGAAAACGGTGTTTTACGAGGATATTACAGCGCGTGAGCAAGTCCAGCGTGGAATAGACGGTTGCCCGCGAGACCTGCACGTGTGCGCTTCGCAGGGCGAGATAGAGTTCATCGGCACTGAAGTGGTGTTCCTGTTCCAAAACGGCATCCAAAACCAAGTAGCGTTCTTGCGTGTTGCGATACTTTTTCTCTTTCAAAAATTCCGTAAACTGCTCTTTGATTCGCCCTGCATCAATCGCTTGCTCGGTGTGCGCACGCACGGGCGAGGGAGGCTGAAGGACGGGAAGATTGAAGGTACTATTCATAACCGATGAAGATTCAAAAGAAGATTCACAATGAAGGAAAATGCTGAAGCCAGTATTTTACGCGGACACAGACAAAAGTGTCTGTGCTACCGAAGCCAGTGTGTATCAGTAGCGCGTAACACTCTTGTCTGCGCCCTGTATGTTTATGAGAAGACTAGAATATACGGAAAATTTCACTTTCTCTCGTCGCTTTTTTCCTGTGCGCTTTTGTCATAAAATCCCACCAAACACCGCATCCAGAAGCAGAATAGAAGCCGCCGAGAGCGTGAAAGAGCGCACCGTACTTTGCCCAACGCCTTCTGCGCCGCCTTCGGTCATATAGCCAGAATGACAGCCAATCAGTGCCGTAATCCCGCCAAACACACCCGATTTGAACAAGCCAATTCCAATTTCTGTCAGCGAAAAGAAGCGTTGAATGGAATCAAAAAACATTTGCGAGGAGAAATCAAACTTGAAGCTGGTGAGCAGATACGCGCCAATAATGGCAACGATGTTTGAGAAGACCGCCAGCACAGGCATCATCGTGAGAGCAGCAATGACGCGGGGCATGGACAAATAGCGGTTTTTATCAATCGCCATCATTTCGAGTGCGTCAATCTGCTCGGAAACCTGCATCGTGCCTATTTGCGCCGTTACTGCGCCGCCCACGCGACCAGCAATGACGAGCGCAATCAACACGGGCGTAAGCTCGGTAAAGACGACCGTTGCAATCGAACCGCCAATAAAAGGACGCGCAATGCCGATAAGATTAAATTTGGCAAAGAGGTTCGTTGCCTGCAATGCCGCGATTGCGCCCGTAAACGCGCCAATCAGCACCACAAGCGCGAGCGAATCCGCACCGACAATCGCCATCTGCTCCAACACCAAGCGACGGTCCTTGAAAATACGCGGTGTGTAGCGAATAACTGCGCCCAAGAGCATCATCAAACGCCCTGTTTCTGCGGTGAAGTTGAGGACGCTGCGCCCCAGTCGTGCGAGGAAGTTTTGAAAAAGAGAAATCATTCGGCGAGTGAAGTTTTGATGGAAAGTTCGCCTTACGCAGCAGTAATCCCCTCACCCAACCCTCTCCCAAAAGGAGAGGGCTTCAGAGCGAGCTTTCGACAAACCCTCGCCCTTTGGGAGAGGGTCGCTCGCAAGAGCGGGGTGAGGGCAGTACACGTGCTGCGTAAGGTTAGTTGGGAATGTAAACACAGAACAAAAAAATCCGCTCTGCGTGGCAAATATACACACACGGAGCGGATTGTAACGATTTTTTATGCGTCAGGCAGCCTGAAAATTCACCTTCGCATTATTCGGTCATCACCACCAAATATTTCGCATTTTTCCAGAAGGCTTTTTCATCTTTAATTTTCAATAAACACTCTGCATCGCCCGCCGGAACAAGCTCGAAGGTGTCTGCGTCGTGGTTGGAGACAAGCGAGGTGCGCTCTTTTGCTGACGCAATTTTCAGTTCTTTGAGCGACGAAATATCAATTTTCGTAAAGTCTTTCGTATCAAAGTTTTGCTTGACCGAAATGCGTCCGCCGAAGAAGAGAATTTGCCCTTGTTTGTCAATAATGCCTTTGGTCATAAGGTCGTCGCGCTTACCGATAACGTAGTACGCGGAGTTCAATTCGCGCACTTTGCTGTTGATAATTTGGTCTTTTTCTGCCAGCTTCGTTTTCAAGGAATCAACCATTTTACGCGATGCCGTGAGCTGTTGGCGCAACGCGATAATTTCCTGCTGTTGCTCGCCAATGAGCTGCGTGAGCGAGTCTGCTTTTGCCGAAACGCTGGCAAGTTTTTTCTCGGTTGCGGCGAGTTTGTTTTTCAACTGACCAATTTCTTCGGCTTGTTTGCGAATCATTGCCGTTTTTTCGTTCATTTTGCGGGCAATATCTTCCATGCGTTTGCGGAAGTCCACCGAAGATTCGCCGCGCTCTGGTCCGAGCGTTTTGACGATACCTTCTTCGGCTTCCAATGCCGAGAGAACGCTCATCATTTCATCAACTTGGCGCAAGGTCTGTTGGTAGAGGCTGTCGGTGCGTGTTTTTTCTGCGAGAATGTTCGATTTCTCGGCTTGCACTTGATTCATAACTTCTTCTTGACCGCCGCATTTTGTACAACCCACGATTGCGACCGCCAGAAGTGCGAGGAGAATGCTTGAAAGGCGCATAAATACTTGAGGGATTATGTGAAACAAGAAATTTTGTCTTTGATTATCTGTGATGCTGAAATGTACCGAACTGAACTGGGATTGTATTGGATGTGTGGGATTACTGGGATTTTGAGGATTTTTTCGCAAAACTCTTTCGCTCAATATACTCAACGTATTGTGAATTCAAGACATCAAGAATCCCAGTAATCCCAAGAATCTCACAAAATCCCAGTCGAAGTGATTTTTAATCTCTGTTAGCGTTTCCCAGTGCATCACGCTTTTTCAAGCACACGGCGAGGTTTGACCGCGCCCGTGCAAGATTCGGATTGAGTGCGAGTGCTTTTTCCAAATATACAATCGCGGAATCTATACGATTTTGTTGTGCAAACATCGCGCCAAGATTTGACAGCGTGGAATCCGTTGGCAATATTTGTGCAGATTCTGCCATCAGCAAAAGCGCATTATTACTCGCTTCGGGCGTATTTTGACTAAAAAATATCCGACTTTGCACCGAAAGCGCGTTTGCGAGATTTTTTTGATACACCGCATTGTTCGGATTCAATCGCAACGCCGCACGAAAATACGCAATCGCTGAATCATAGCGACGTTCCGCCGCAAAAATATTCCCAATGCCATTCACCAAACTTGGCGCAATAGTAGGATTGATGCGGAGTCCAGCGCGGAATTGCTCTTCGGCTGCGTGAATATTCTTTCTTGCATCAAATTGAGACGCTCTGTCTTGTGTCGCTGTGCCGCTTTTTTGCAACAGCAATCCACCGTACATTCGGCGTAGGTGGATACTGTTTGGAGTGTTCTCCACATCGGCGCGGAGCAGTGTTTCCGTGCTTTTCCAGTCTGCTGCACGGGCAAATGCTTTTATTGAATAAATACCGCCAAATGCCACGAGCGCGAGCATCACCACAACACGCCGCTCCTTCGGCAAACGCTCGTGCAGCAACGCCGCAGCAACGCCCAGCGCAAGCATCGCAAAGAGCGACGGCGTAAATAAAAATCGTTCGCCTAGCAAACCGCCCGCATAGACGAAGTAATTGGACGCAATCGCTAAGGTGCTGCACCACGCCAGAGCGCATAAACCCACGATATTTTTCCGCACAGCAAGCAAATACGCGCCTCCCACGAGCAGATTCCCCAAAACAAAGAGAGACGCAAGTGCGGAAAAATCTGACCAATCCGTAAGCGGGATTTCATTGTAGGTGTAGCCAGTCGAAAGCGTTACGGGAAAAAGCGATTTAAGCAAATACAAGCCCATAATTCTGGTCGCAGTAGCGGTGCGCTCGGCAAAGCTCGCATTAGCAAAAGGATTATTCAGCGTGTCGTAGTACAGTTTATCCTCCACGCGCCCAATGATGCCAAACCAAAGTGCTAAATAGCCCAAAGCCAAGATGACAAGCGGCGTACAGGCGATAGAGAGACGTTTCCAATCAAGTGTTTTTTCGCTCACATTTCCATTCCACCGATGCCCATACCACCACAGCGCGAGCGGAAAAACGGGCAAAAACGTAACGGCACTTTCTTTGGAAAGCAAGGCGAAAACAAAACTCAGAGACGAGAAAAGAAGCTGCTTTCCGCTCGCAGTGTCGTAATATTTCAGCGCAAAAAGCAACGAAAGTGCGAGGAAAAGCAAAGCGAAAATTTCATCGCGGCTTTTGATATTGGCAACAACTTCGGTGTGTATCGGATGTGCAATAAAGAGAAAGGAAATCACAAAAGGAAGAATTGTCCACGTGTAATTGTGCTTGCGCGAGGAATCAATGTGCGTGAGCAGCAAACGCCGCAACAAAAACAGCACAATCGCCCCCACAAGCGCGTAGAACAACACGTTCAGGGTATGGCTAACAGCAGGATTTTTCTGAAAAAACTGATACTCCATCGCAAAGCTGATAAACGATAACGGACGGTACGTGCGGCGTGTTTCCGTGCGCCCTTCCGCCTCGTCTAGCCCGCGAAAACTATCGCCCGTGAGCAGTTCGGGAATGCCCGCAAAGCCCTTCTTGACGATGCTGTGTCCTAAAATCACCATGCCATCGTCCGCAGCGTAGTCGAACGAGATAGTGTGCGCATAGAGCAAAAAGGCAAAAGCCGCAATCACAATGGCTTGTAGCCTTGTGTTTGCGGCAAAACTGGGCTTTGTATTGACGGGTGTTTTCGGTGCTGTTTTTTTTGCCATGAAAGCCTTCTGTATTATCTGGGAACTTCAGAAATGTTTGTACTCATCTGGGATTTCGTAGGATTTTTGGGATTACTGGGATAAATATCTCCTTCAATTCAAGTCAAACTCTTCAAAAATACACACAATCCCAGTAATCCAAAGAATCCCAAAAAATCCCAGTCCAGTAAATGTCATCTCAGACAAATTTCTCACCACTCTGCTCACGCAACGCCGTTACCACCTTGCGAACATCCTGCACACGGTCTTTCGGACAAACCAAGATTCCATCGGCAGTTGCGACAATAACGAGATTTTCAATGCCAATCGCCGCCACCGAAAGCGTCTCTTCGCCAACGTTATTCATCACGATACAATTTTTGCTATCCATGAGCAAACTGCCGCCAACGTTGATATTTCCTGCTTCGTCGGGCGCATAGACACGCTCGAGCGCGTCCCACGAGCCAACGTCGTCCCAGCCGAAATCGCCGCGCACAACCGCGACGTGATGCGCACGTTCCATCAAGCCGTAATCAATCGAAATATCGGGCATTGCTTTGAAAATCTCTAACGTTCCAGAAGGCGCACCAATACTTGCCGTGCGGGTTTCCTCTGCCAGAACGCTGCGCATTTCCTTGATTTTCCAGCCAACTTCGGGTAAATGATGCTCCAAGCCGCTTACAATCGTGTCGAGCCGCCAGAAAAACATCCCGCTATTCCAGAAAAAACGCCCTTGTCGGAGGAATTCTTCGGCGGTTTGCAAACTCGGTTTTTCGTGAAAACTCTCCACTGGAATTGCCTGTACATCGCTTGCCGTCTGCCCTTTGGCAATTTCAATATAGCCATACCCCGTCGCTGGACGCACGGGCTGAACGCCAAAGGTTACGATATCGCCCGTCGTTTCAGCATGGCGGAGAGCCGCATCAACGCTGGTGCGGAAGCGTTCTGCATTTTCAATAAAATGGTCTGCCGTCAGCACCGCCATCGAAATTTCCTGCACGGGCAAATGCGCATATCGCTCGGCAATGTACGCCGCACTGAGGGCGATACACGGCGCAGTATTGCGCTTCATTGGCTCGGCGATGATGTTTTCTGGGGGAAGCATGGTCAGATTTTCCCGCATAATTACTTGCAATGCCTCGCTCGTGATAATGAACACATTTTCTGGCGCGACAAGCGGCGAAATGCGCTCTATTGCTTCATCCAACATTGTTTTGTCGGGCGAGACGAGCTTCAAAAGTTGCTTTGGTTTCGTGCGACGAGAAAGGGGCCAGAAGCGTTCGCCAGAGCCGCCTGCCATGATAAGTGCTGTGCGTTGCATAGTTGGGTACTTGGTTGCGTAGTTACTTAGTGCTTGGTTATTTGGTGCGTAGTTGCTTGGTCATTTGTCAATGCTATGGCGTGTATTTATGCGGCTTCCACGCTTCAGCCTTCATATTTCATCCTTCATACTTTCTTCAGGTATTCTTTGGAAATACGGATAATTTCCTGCACTGCTTCTGCCGCCGAGTGTGTTGTAGAGCGGCATCCAGCAGCATTGATGTGTCCGCCGCCGCCGAAGTGGGCAGCCATTTTGTTCACGGGAAGCGAGCCTTTTGAACGCAGCGACATCTTCACTTGGTCGGGCAGTTCCACCACCAACGCGCCCATTTCCACGCCTTGAATGCCAAGCGATTGCTCGACGAAACCTTCAATGTGGTCCACGTTTGTCTCTGTCGAACGCATCATTTCATGCGTTACAAGCATAATACAGAGTTTACCGTTGTGATAGGTTTGCATCGTGGCAAGCGTCGCGCCCAGCAACCGTGCGCGGTTCATCGGGTTTTGATTAAAAACATTGTCATACACCGTAAACGGCTCTACGCCAGCATCAAGAAACTCAGCAATGATGCGGTGTACATCGCTATCGGTGCGCGGGAAACGGAAATTGCCCGTGTCAGTCATAATGCCCGTGTAGAGGGCTTCGGCAATGTTTTTTGTGAGATATTTCGAGCCTTCGCGGGTTTCCAGCACACGCACAAGGCGAAAAACTAACTCGGCGGTGGAGCAAGCATCGGTGTCAATGGCGTAGGCGTGGGCAAATTCCGCAGGTTCTTGGTGATGGTCTAGCACGGCTTTTCGTGCGGGCGAAGCCATAATGGCTGCTTCCATTCCGCGCATTCTTGCAGGGCTGTTGCCATCCAAAACAAAGATAGTATCTACCTTTGCGAGCAGTTCCGTGTGGCGCGATTCTTCAAAAACCTGAATACTCGCACTCTCTGGCAAAAAGCGCAAATTCTCCGGCACGTGGCTCGGATTCATGCACCACACCTTTGTTCCGCGCTGTTCGAGCAACAATTTCAAGCCAAGTTGCGAACCCAGCGAATCGCCATCGGAATTGATGTGCGTACAAATGCAGCATTCTTTGGATTCATCCACAATGCGGAGAAAGTCTTGCAAACCCGCATCAAAGCTGGGTATGTGTTGGAGAGGAGGAAAAGTAAAATTCATCGAAAGGAGTGAGTGTCGAAGTTGAAAAATTTGAATCGCAATAGAATCTTATCTCAAGTAAGTGTAATCCAATCTTCAGTGGCACAGACTGTCTGTGTTTCCTCCTGTAACCCTCACTAATGCTCACAGACAAGAATGTCTGTGCCACTCTGAGAGAAGAAATTAAAGAGATGATTGAATACATCAAACACCGCCCTACACCACGCTCCGTTGCACGTCTGGCAGCATAAAGGCTTCGATAGAACGCGCTCTGCCGCTTTGTTCGTCAATCTGAACACACACGCCACTCACGCGGATAAAACCCGTACCAAGCTCGTATTTATGCGCTGTTTGGAGTTGGAAGCGGCGCAGTGCCACATCAATACTCATTCCCAGCACCGATTCCGATGGACCCGTCATGCCGACATCCGTGATATACGCTGTGCCACGCGGCAAAATTTGCGCATCGTTGGTTTGCACGTGCGTATGCGTTCCCAGCATAGCACTGACGCGCCCGTCGGCGTAGTAGCCCATCGCAATTTTCTCGCCCGTCGCTTCGGCGTGGAAGTCGAGAAGGATGATATTTGTTTTGCGCCGAAGCTCATCCAGTGCGGCATCCAGCGTTTTGAAGGGACAATCTATCGGCTGCATATAGGTTCTGCCTTGCACTTGCACCACACCGAGCGTGTAGCCATTGGCTATCTGCACAGTAGTAATGCCGCTTCCAGGGTTTTCTGCTGGGTAATTGTGCGGACGCAGCACACGTGGATTTTGTGCCAACAGCGGACGCGATTTCCAATTTTCCCAAATATGATTGCCCGTCGTAATCACGTGAACACCAGCATTGAAGAGCATTCCAGCCTCTTTTTCGCTGAGTCCCTTGCCATCAACAATGTTTTCGCCATTTACCACAAAACAGTGCGGTGAAAAACGTTCCATAAGGCTGGGAACAGCTTTCAGCAAGCCTTCCAAGCCGCTTTGCCCAACAACATCGCCGATAAACAAGAGTGTAATCATGAAGGAAAAGGAAAATATGAAAAATTTTATTCGTGAGGCTTTTTGGTGAGGCTCTGACTTCTTATACCGTTTTTACTGTATTTTGAATACTTTGATTTTAGCAAGGCAGCATGCTGCCTTGTTTCGGAGAATTGAAACTATTCATTTTACAATCGAAACGGTATTAGTCAGGGTCTCACTTTGGGTAATGCTTGTGTGCGAGTGAGAGCCTCACTGGGAAGTGAGACCCTCACACTGGAGCGACTATTTCTTCACCGCAACCGCCACACCCACGTCCTGAAGCTGCTTCTCAGCAACTTCGGATGGGCAATTATCCATAAGCGAGAGACCACTTGCCGTTTTCGGGAAGGCAATCACGTCGCGGATGTTGGTTGTTCCAGCAAGCAGCATGGCTAATCTGTCCACACCGAGCGCAATGCCACCGTGCGGCGGCGCACCATATTTCAAGGCATCCAGCAAGAAACCAAATTTTGCTTCGGCTTCTTCTTTGTGAATCCCCAAAAGCTCGAACATACGCTGCTGCACGGGGTTTTGGTGAATACGGATGCTGCCGCCACCTGCTTCGTAGCCGTTGATGACCAAATCATGCGCCACAGCGCGGGCTTTTTCGGGTGCTGTGTCCAAAAGCGGAATGTCCTCGTGCATGGGCGAGGTGAAGGGGTGATGCCGCGCGATGTAGCGTTTGTCCTCGTCGGAGTATTCCAGAAGCGGGAAATCTAGTACCCAGTGGAAGGAATACACACCATTTGCCGCCGCTTTTTCGTACAAACCTTCGCGCCGAGCAATTTCATTGCGCAATGCACCCAAAATCGTGTAGGTACGCTCAATTTCTGCGCTGCCACCTTGCCCAGCACCGAAGAGCAGCAAATCGCCAACCTTCGCGCCCGTTGCTTGCTTAATGGCTTCAATGCTTGCTTCGTCCAAAAATTTTGCAATGGGCGAGTTTACGCCTTCTGCGGTGAACTTCATCCACGCCAAGCCCTTCGCGCCGTATTTTTTGGCAAATTCTGTGAGTTCGTCCAATGTTTTGCGCGAATATTCACCGCAACCTTCTGCATTCAGCACCGCGACTACGCCGCCAGCCTTTGCTGCATCTGCGAACACGCCAAAACCTGAATCTTTCACAATGTCGGTAATCGTGGAAAGCTCCATACCGAAGCGCAAATCGGGTTTGTCGCTGCCGTAGCGGGTCATTGCGTCGTGGAAGCTCATACGCTTGAAGGGAAGCGGCACCTCGACGTTGATAACCTCTTTCCACAGCCGCGCAATGTAGCCTTCAATCAAATTCAGCACATCTTCTTGCTGAATGAAGGACATTTCCACGTCAATTTGCGTGAACTCTGGCTGCCGGTCGGCGCGTAAATCCTCGTCGCGGAAGCATTTCACAATTTGCATATAGCGGTCGAAACCCGACACCATGAGTAATTGCTTGAAAAGCTGCGGCGATTGCGGAAGTGCGTAAAATTTTCCTTTGTGCAAACGGCTCGGAACCAAGAAATCACGCGCTCCTTCGGGTGTGGATTTCGTCAGAATAGGCGTTTCCACTTCGAGGAAATCCTGCTCGGCGAAGTATTCATGCGTAACTTTGTAGAGCTTGTTGCGGATGATAAAATTGCGTTGCAAATCGGCGCGGCGCAAATCCAAATAGCGATAGGAAAGGCGTAAATCCTCGCCCGCTTGCGAACCTTCGACAATCTCAAAGGGCGGCAATTCTGCGCGATTGATAATCTGAATATCGCTCGCCAGAATTTCAATCAAGCCCGTTGGCATATTCGGGTTCGGGCTTTCGCGGAGGCGCACCGTTCCTTGAATGGCGATAACAAATTCCGCGCCCAATTCCCGCGCCGTCGCCGTAACGCGCTCGTCGGTCTCTGGCACGACGACGACTTGCGTCAAGCCGTAGCGGTCGCGCACATCGCAAAAAATCAAGCCGCCCAAGTCACGCACCCGCGCAACCCAGCCGTTTAGCGTAACAGTTTGTCCAGCGTGTTCGGGGCGCAGCGCACCACAACTTACGGTTCGTTTCCAAAAACTCATGCAATGTCCTTTGTGTGAAAATGTTGCTCGCCTTGTGCAGACCCTCACCCAACCCTCTCCCAGAGGGAGAGGGCTTCAGAGCGAGCTTTCGGTAAACCCTCTCCCTTTGGGAGAGGGTCGCTCGAAGAGCGGGGTGAGGGCAATGGGTTGTGCAAGGCGAGTTGTTTGATAAATTCCAAATTAGTTTTTCAAGCCCATAATACGCTTAAAACCCGCACCAATACTCGGCGCAGAGCGTACCATTTGCCAAAGAATTACGCCGCCCGTGATAAGTAATCCCAAGAGCGCGAGTCCCATAACAAGGTTCAAGCCTTCGCCCGCTTCGCCCAGTATTTCTCCTGTGTGGAGGCGGAGCAGGAGTTTTTTTTCGGGCTTGTTTGCTTTCAAAATAGTACCGTTTTCCGACAACACGTAATTCAGCGCATTTTCGCCGTCGGTCTGCACGACAAGGCGCGGCTTGGCTTCCTCAACGTCAATGCGGATGCGCTTTATATGCACATTCGGGTCGGCGGCGTAAATGGCGGCAAGCCCTTTGTTGAGCGCGAGTGTCCAATCATTGGGGATGCCAGAAGCGAGATTATGTGCGGGTTTGCGTTCTTCGCGTTCCTCTTCTTCCTGAAATTCCTGCACGTGCAACAGCACACCTGTTACGGTGATAAGCAAAAGAAAAATGCCTGTGGCAAGAGAAATAATGCGGTGGAAACGTCTCATGGATGCGTGAAGTGTTGTGAAAATTGTAAATGGGAAAGCGGATAACACACAGGCGACTAGTCAGGTTTTGTGGCAATTTCACTCATTCGCCCCCTTGACAAAGGGGGGCTGTTAAGTTCTGTTCCCGTGAAGCCCTCACCCAACCCTCTCCCAGAAGGAGAGGGCTTCAGAAACGGCTCTGTGTCTTGCCCTTCTCCTTCTGGGAGAAGGGTTGGGATGAGGGCAAACACGAGAACTTAACAGCCCTGCCCTTGATAAAGGGGGAACGGGGGATTTGCCGCGTGTAACGAGGAGATTTGAAGAGGCATTGAGCCGTTTAATCCCCCGTTCCCCCTTTATCAAGGGGGCGAATGCGACAACATTGCACATATCCGACCAATCGCACCGCAAAAGTAACAAAAAAAACGGTCAAAAAATATGGATAAAACTCCCGCCGCATAAAGCTGGAAGAGCATTATCCATATTTTTTGACCGTTCTACAAAAAACATTTAGTCGTCATCACGAAGTTTTGCCAAGAGGCGCAAAATCTCGATGTAAAGCCACACAAGCGTTACCATCAGCCCGAATGCGCCAAACCATTCCATGTACTTCGGTGCGCCTTCTTCGGCGACGGATTCGATAAAATCAAAGTCCATGAGCAGATTTGCGGAGGCGAGGGCAATCACAACCAAGCTGAAAATAATACCAAACATTCCGCCTTCATGGATAAAGGCAAGCGGATAGCCCGTAAACATTCGCACGAAAAAGCTCACTAAATACACAACCATTAAGCCCATCATGCCAATCATTACGCCAGAGCGAAAGGTTTCGGTTACGCGGATGAGGCGTGTTTTGTAGGCAAAGAGAAGCGAGAAAAAGACACCAAAGGTCAAACCAGCCGCTTGCAGCGCAATTCCTGGATAGCGCATTTCCATCATTGCCGAAACGCCGCCAATAAACAAGCCTTGCGCAACCGAGTAAATAGGCGCGGTTACGGCAGACCATTCTGGCTTAAAGCTGGTAACAATGGCGAAAATAAAGCCAACAAGCGCACCGCCAAGCGCGAAGCCCATTCCTGAGCCGTCCATCGCACGCGACCACGTAAAGAGCGCACCTGTGAGGCAGCACAACAGCAAAAAGCCAACTTTATTTGCCGTGCCGTCTATCGTCATGCGCTCGCCATCGGCAAGCGGGACGCTGGCGAAACGGCGTTCTGAGAGCATTGGATTACTGGTTTTGTACCGAATGTTGTAGCGCGGACCTTGCTGTTGCTGGCGAAAGTTTGTGTTTTGGGAACGACCAAAAGAACTCATAAAGCCACTCTCCGTAAAAATGAATGAAAAGAAAATTTGGTGCGAATTTGTGTTTACTTGAGAGAAGTCCCTCACCCCAACCCTTCTCCCAGAGGTAGAGGGGCAAAACATAAAACCACTTTCTTCAACCCTCGCCCTTTGGGAGAGGGTCGCTCGTAGAGCGGGGTGAGGGCAATAATGAACTTACATCGACTGCCGTACTTGCTGACCATTACCCTCATATTTCGACGGGCATTTTGTTAAAATGTGGTCTGCTTGCATTACGCCATTTTCGACGCGCCCTTTTACCACGATGCTTTCTGCAAGCTCGAAGTTATTCGGTTTCGCGCCATTGTGAACGACTTTTACCTCAGCGTTATTGTCGTCGCGCATGGTGAAGCTGAAGGTGTTTTCGTTGCTGTTGTAGGTGCAGCCTTTGTCGCGCACCCACGCGCCTTTTACTTGAACACGCTTGCCAGAATTTGCTGCGTAATTCAAGTTCGTATATTCGATTTTACTATTGTCCAGCGACATCGCTGCGACTATCACAAACACCAGCGCGACTGCGCCGCCGATAAGATAACGTGGTTTCATAGCAAGATTTGAAAAAATTGGAAAATGAATGTTGTCGTTGTCTAGCTCTTCCCGTCCTACCGTTTCTTAACTGTAGAACGGGTTTCACGGCAAAAATTATCCAAGAGAGCCGCCGTTCATCATTACCGTGAAACCCGTGCGACGGCAGCGTTTCATCACCCCTCAGCCGTCGGACGGGAAGGTTTGTAAAAATTTACACCGCAAATATCTTCTGCACTTTCGCCAAACCCCGCACCAATGCGTCAATCTCGGCGGTGGTGTTGTAGAAAGCAAAGGAAGCGCGGCAGGTTGCGGGAACGCCAAACCGCTTCATAAGCGGCTGTGTGCAATGATGCCCTGTACGAATCGCAATACCGTCGTTATCCAGCAGCGTCCCAACGTCGTGCGGATGAATGTCCGCGCCGCGTGCGTCCTGCACCATAAAGGAGATAACGCTGGCTTTCTGCGCCGCAGTGCCGATAATACGCACGGCGGGAGTGGTGCTGGATGCGCCGCGAAGCCCCATCAATGCTTGTGTTCCGTAGGCGAGAAGTTCTTGCTCGTACTCGGCAATGTTGTCAAGCCCGACGCGCTGAACGTAATCAATCGCCGCGCCAAGCCCGATGATTCCTTCAATGTGCGGCGTTCCTGCTTCAAATTTGAACGGCAATTCGTTATACGTTGTTTTTTCAAATGTTACCGAGCTAATCATCGCACCGCCGCCGTGATAGGGCGGCATTTTCTCCAGCCATTCTGCTTTGCCGTAGAGAACGCCGATGCCTGTCGGCGCGAAGAGTTTATGCCCTGAGAAGACGTAAAAATCTGCGTCCAAGTCCTGCACATCCACGCGCTCGTGCGGCACGGACTGTGCGCCGTCAATCAGCACGGGAACGTTGTATTCATGAGCTTTGGCAATCATTTCTTTTACGGGATTGATTGTGCCAAGCGTATTGGAAATGTGCGTAATGGCAAGAATGCGCGTCCGCTCGGAAAGGAGATTGGCAAATGCTTCCATGTCTAATTCACCTGCATCGTTCACGGGAATGACCTTCAAGACCGCATTCTTACGGGCGCAGAGCAGTTGCCAAGGAACGATATTGGAATGATGCTCCATGGCGGAAATGAGGATTTCATCACCCGCATTCACCGCAAAATCGCCATACGACGAGGCGACGAGGTTAATAGCTTCGGTTGTACCACGCACAAAAATAAT
Source organism: Ignavibacteria bacterium (assembly GCA_013298775.1). Lineage (GTDB taxonomy): Bacteria > Bacteroidota > Ignavibacteria > Kapaibacteriales > UBA4661 > PH2015. Next base: position 30,308 of record JAAFIV010000040.1, read on the forward strand.
CTCGCGTTCCTCTTCGGCATTGATAAATGCTTGCACGGCGCGGCGCGAGGCTTCGAGCGCGGAAGTGGCTTGCTGGCTGAGAAAATGATTCCCGCGATGGACATTGCTGTTCATTGCGCGGTAGTAGTGGTCAATGGCTTCGACAACAGAGCGCGGCTTTTGCGAGGTATTGGCATTATCCAAATACACAAGCGGCTTCCCATGCACTTTTTCCTGCAAAATGGGAAATTCTGCGCGAATGCTTTCGACGTTAAAATCAAGTGCTGTTGCAGTGTTCATGGTTATTGGTGTTATTCGAGAGATTTCTCAAGAAGAATGAGGAATAATGCGGTGTTGCTTGTATAACGTGGACGCAGTATTTTCTGAGAAATTGTAGCAAAAGTAGTGCAAATAAAACTACCTTGTTCCATTCCACTACCTTGTTTCATTCCACAAAAATACGGTTTTCCGCACTGTTCGCACAATAAAACACGCAGTTGCACGAAAGAATTTCCGTTCTGTCCGAATTACTCAAAGGATGTGGCAAGGGCGAGGACGCTGGTTTTACGCCCTTTTTCCGCCACGTGCGCGGGAAAAATCTTGGAAAAAACGCACAAAAACGGTATCTTTTTGTCTGTCGTATTGCGTTTACTTTTGTCTTTTTACCGCATTATTATTGTTCTCATGCTAGATTCTTCCCGTACTATTGTTTGTGTTGATGATGAAGAAATTGTTTTAGAAAGCCTTGAAATGGAGCTTTCAGAGGCACTTTCAGGCGAATGCGTATTTGAATTTGCGCAAAGCGGCAATGATGCTTTATCGCTTTTAAGCACCCTCCAAACTGCTGGAACACCTGTGGCGGTAATGCTTTGCGACTATATCATGCCAGAAATGAAGGGCGACGAAGTATTGCGCCGAGCGCACACGCTTTGCCCCGACACGCGTAAAATCATGCTTACAGGGCAAAGTAGTTTTGAAGGCGTTACCAATGCTATCAATGGAGCGCAGTTGTATCGGTATTTGTCGAAGCCTTGGGATAAAAATGACCTTGTGATGACGCTCCGCGAGGCTCTTCGCAGCTTTTCTCAGCAACAACAACTCGAAGAACAACGCTTGCAATTAGAGCAGCAAAACCGCATCCTGACTTCGCTCAATGCCTCACTTGAACAAAAAGTTGCCGAGCGCACCCACGAAATTGAAGTTGAACGGCAGAAATCCGAACAGCTTTTGCAAAATATGCTTCCTGCGCATATCGCCTCGCGCTTAAAATCTGGCGAAACAACAATTGCTGAGAAGCACAACCACGCAACGGTGCTATTTGCAGACATTGTAGGCTTTACTAAACTTGCGCAAACAACTTCGCCAGAATATCTTGTTTCCATGCTCAACGTGATTTTTAGCGACTTCGATGCGATTGCAGCAGAACTCCACCTCGAAAAAATCAAAACGATTGGCGATTGCTACATGGTCTGCGGTGGCTTGAATGCTCGCAAAGACGACCACGTCCGCGCTGTTGCCGATATGGCATTGCAAATGCTCGCACACATCGAACAAGCAACGATGCAGATTTCACCGCCTATTCAAATGCGCATCGGCATTCACACGGGCGCAGTGGTGGCGGGCGTGATTGGCACACAAAAATACGCCTACGACCTCTGGGGCGACACCGTAAACACCGCATCACGACTGGAATCGCATGGCATGGCAGGGAAAATTCATGTTTCGGAAGATGTGCAAGCAATCTTGGGAAATGCGTATCAATTCGAGGAACGCGGCACGATTGAAGTGAAAAGCAAGGGCGCACTCACAACCTACTTTTTGCTGGGAAAAGCGTCGTAACACGCTCTTTGGCGAAATAAGCAAGTCCACCAACTATGACGCACCAAACCGCATTCTGGCAACATTGTGCTGAAAGGCTTGAACAAGGCATAAACACAGTGCTTGTGCTGACGGTTGCCTCAGAAAAAGGCTCGCCCGGAAATGCGGGATTCAAAATGGCAATTTGGCGTGAAGACCGCGCAAAAACAAGTACCGAAGGTACAATCGGCGGGGGAATTATGGAGCAACGGCTTATTGCCGAAGCAGAGGAAATCCTTCGCACGCACGCAACCGTGCGAGTGTGCAGAAAACTTCATCATTTCAAGCATCCGCAAAAAACTCCTTCGGGCTTGATTTGTTCAGGCTCGCAAACGATTCTCCTCATCACACTTTTTGCGCAGGATGCCGCACTTGTTCGTCGCATAGCCGAAATCTCAGCGCAGCACCGCAACGCAGTTCTTGAGTGTACACCGCATGAAATCTTGTTGCAAGAGCATTCCTCTGATAGCAATTGTAGTAATTTTACTCATTTGCCCGACACTTTGGAGCATGACTTTCGTTTTGCCACAGACGAGGATTGGTGCTACCGCGAGCGTATTGGTGCGCCTTGTACGGCGTACATCGTTGGTGGCGGACACGTTGGATTGGCACTTTCGCAGCAGCTGTCGTGGCTCGGTTTTCGGGTAATTGTGCTGGATTCCCGCGATATTGCCACAACCGACACCTTACGCCGCAATACCTTTGCAGAGCGCATCATCACTACGCCGTACACCGAGATTGCCGCGCATATTCCCGAAAGCCCGCGCTCCTTTGTGCTAATACTTACTTCTGGCTATCCGACCGATGTACAAGCATTGGTGAGCCTTGCAGGGAATTCGCACACGAAATTATCGCCAAAAGTGTTCGCGTATTGCGGACTGATGGGCAGCCGTGCAAAAATTGCGACTATCTTCCGCGAGGCAGAAGCGGCGGGCGTTTCACGGGATTGGCTTGCTCGCATTCACGCACCATTGGGCGTAGATATTGGCAGCGACACGCCAGAGGAAATTGCTGTCAGCATTGCAGCAGAGCTTATTCGTGTGAAAAATACTCGTACCGTTGCGTAATTGAATATTTTCATCTTCCATTTCATCCAGCAAAACTCATGGAAAAATATACCGCTTTTCGCTCACACGCCGCACCACTAGCGGCGGAGAACGTTGATACCGACCAAATTATTCCCGCGCGATTCCTGAAAATTACCGATAAAGTTGGTATCGGAAATCATCTTTTTCAAGATTGGCGATACAACGATGACGGTTCGCCCAAAGCAGAATTTATTTTGAATCAAGCACCCGCCAATACCGCGCAAATCCTTGTTGCGGGTAACAATTTCGGGTGCGGCTCTTCGCGCGAACACGCGCCCTGGGCGTTGCGTGGATTCGGCTTCCGTGCAGTTGTTTCTTCGTCGTTTGCCGATATTTTCCGCAATAATTCCATGAAAAATGGCTTGCTGCCGATTGTTATTGGCGAAGCAGATTTGAAGCGGGTTTTCGCGCTTATTCAGACAGACGCGAATGCAGCGTTTGCCGTAGATTTAGCCACACAAACACTCACGTTACCCGATGGGACAAGCGTTACCTTCCCAATTGAAGCCTTTAGCAAGCATTGTCTTTTAAATGGCGTGGATGAACTTGGCTACATTATGCAGCAAGACGAGGCGATTCGGAGGTACGAAGCAGCTGCGTAAACGGTAAATTTTTTCTAAATTTTTCTAAATTTTTCTACCTCATTCTTCCTCTCTCCATGCCCAAGCGAGAACCCCAGAAAGCGCGTGAATGCTGGATGCGCATTGATATTATCTCAGCCGTGCCGCAGGTTCTTGGTTCGGTCTTGGGTACGAGTATTCTGCAACGCGCTCAGGATGCGGGCGCGGTGGAAATCGTGGTGCATAATTTGCACGAATACGGCGTGGGACAGTATCGGCAAATTGACGACGAACCCTTTGGTGGCGGGGCGGGAATGATTCTGAAATGCGAGCCGATTTTTGCGTGTATTGAAAAGCTGCAAGTCGAGCGAAACTATGACGACATTATTTTCCTCACGCCTGATGGCGGCGAGCGTTTTTCCCAATCCATTGCCAATGAATTATCGCTGAAGCGCAATATCATCCTGCTTGCAGGGCATTACAAGGGCATTGACCAGCGTGTGCGGGATATGCTGGTAACGCGGGAAATGTCTATCGGCGATTACGTGCTGACGGGCGGCGAACTTCCTGCGCTGGTTCTCGTGGATGCGATTGTGCGCTTACTTCCAGGCGCGATGAGCGATGCGGAGTCCGCGCTTTCCGATTCTTTCCAAAGCGAGCTTTTGGACGCGCCACATTACACGCGCCCTGCGGAGTTTCGCGGTGTTGCTGTGCCAGAGGAGTTACAAAGCGGCAACCACAAGCGGATTCAGGCGTGGCGCGAGCAGCAAGCTCTTGAAAAAACACGCCTCCGCCGACCAGATTTGCTTTTGGAAAAAAGTGAAAAATGAGGGATGAAGATGTGGAATATAGACGAACGCTATAAAAACAGTCGTGGCACAAACATTCTTTTCTGCGAGCATTAGTGCGGGATGTCGTCCACAAATGCAGATAAGAATCTTTGTGCCACGACTGACGTTGGACACGTGATTTGTTCGTCAATTCTATGCGAGAAGAGAAATGAATCCCACGCGCATTATTCGCGCAAGAACGGCTGGAACCAGATTTCACCAACATTGACCGAAAATGTAAAACGTCCAAACGTTTCGCGAATCAGGTTGCCTTCTGTTGTACCGCGCACACCAATCGTTGCGGCGAGGTCGAAGAAAACACGCCGCGCAACGGGAATTTGCAAACCAAGCGAGCCATAAATTTCATCAATTCCACGTCCTGCAATTTGGTAGTATTGCTGATGATACCCCGCACCAATGCTATATCCAAGCGTTTGGAGAAATGTTGCGGAATAGGTATTTTCACCCGTAAAACTCAGACCAATACTCACGCGGTTCGAGCGACGGAAAGCGACATCGTTTCGTGTTTTCGTGCGGTAATTGAACGTTGAGAAATCCTTACTGAGCGCGTCGGCAAGCAAGGTCAAGCGTCCGAAGCGATATTCCAGTCCAATGCCGATTTCGAGCGGCATTTGTGTTGTGCTAATTGTTGTATCAACGCTATCTGCCACAAAGGAAGAGAACGTGCTGCGACGCTGGCTCGAAACCGTAAGCGGTGTAGATAAGCCCGCAACGGCAGCAATAGAGAGATTCGGAATGCCCGTAAATTGCAGACCAAGTTTCCCCGACGCGCCACTGTACACATCCGTAATCACGGTGCGCCCTTCATTCAAGGAAGAGCTGCCCTCAGTGCGAACTTCGGATTCTACTGTACCAAAATTATATTGCCCAGAAAGCCCAAGATGGAGCTTGGGAGCAACTTGATACGCACCACCGAGATATAAGCCTGTCAAACCGCCTAAACCGCGAAAAAGCGTAGAAGTTTGAAGACCACCAGCAAAGGTTTGATTCACGGCATAGGCGTACTGCACCGAACTCAGGGGAACAACGCCGAAGCCAGCACTAATACCACGCACGGTGTCAATCGAAAAGACCGATGAAAAACCCTGCAAGAAGCCGCCATTTTGTGCTGTGGTCAAGCCGTTTGCATTTGTATTGATAAATTGCCGAAAGTTGAAGCCAATTTGAAAACGCGTAGCACGTGGCGCATTCCACGCAGCAGGATTGAGCAAATTCACCGCATATTCCGATGTAGAAGCCATGCCTGCACCGCCCGTGCCATCGAATGCCGCACTATGACTCTCGACAATATCACCCAAACCAAACACAGAATAACTTGAGCCACCAGAGGTTTGTGCTTGTAAAATTGGGAGAGAAAAACTAAGCATGAACGCCAGCATTGATGCGGCATTTAGCAGTGTGCGAGATGGGAGGGTTTTTCGTCGTAATTGCATAAGAAATCTTGAATTCAAGAATTGCTTTGGAAGAATTGCTCTGAAAGTGAGTTTTGAGCGAAAAAGTATTCTCTTTATCGCGGACGAACTGAATACGTAATAGTTAGGCGCGGACGAAAGGCAGGGTCGGCAGAACCGCGCAGCCGCCTAAACACAAGGCGATTAAACATTTGTTCTTCATCGCTGCGAATAAATCTGCGATTTGCACCATCGAATAATTGTGGCGTAAGATGAAGTAGTATATTTGCCCGTCCGCCGACTTTCGTGAGCTGCTGTATGATTCCAAGCATATTTGGGGATGTTGTTGTGCCGCTTGAGAAAATGTATCGCGCTGTTCCTGTGGTGGTATTCAAAAAGCCTGTTGCGGTAATGCGCACTGCTGGATCAATACCCATTGGATTCGTAGGGTCAATAAAGCTCAGTTGCAATGAACTTGGCAGCCCGCACGTACCAACAAGCGAGCGTATGGTATCAATTGGCAGTATAAATTCTGATTGGTGAATGGTCGAGAGAGCAGGAATGAAGCGGGTGTCGAAGGTAAGTGCGGTGCGAAGTGCGGTACCGCCTTGCACAATCACTTCATTTGCCGCTGGATTACTTGGTGTGGTCGTGCGTCCAACGGTAATTTGTGCATCTTCAAAGATAGTCAAGAAGCGTTCGAGCGAATCTTGCGGACGTTTGAAACGAACAACAATAGACGCGGGTTCATCGAAGCGAAAGATTGCTGTTGCTGCATTGCTGGGAACAAGAGCAATACCAAATACGCTATTGCGCCATTGTACGGAATCCGAATTTATCCACTGCGCCACCAATGCTTTGTTTCGCAAAATGAGCGGACGTTTGCGCGATAATATCCCACCTCCATCGAAGCCGCCATCGGCAAACTGTTGAGAATACACGGCAAGCGGGGTTTGTGCTGCAAAAGAGGACGCTTCTGGTACATTACGTGCTGCGGTAATACTGTCGTTGTACCAACGTTCACGAACTTCGTAGATGTTGAAAGGCGCAATTTTCCCAATAGTATCGCCGAGCAGACACGCCGCAGGGCGCAAGAATAGCTGCGCGTCGATAATGTCATTTGCCGTCAGTCCACTAAAATCTGCTTTGCGAATAGAATCGTTGCGCACAGGATGTTGGAAGCGGACAAATGCCGTCGCCGAAAAACGCTCCGCGCTCCGCGTAATAGTAGCACCAACAAAATAGGGTGAACTTTGCGATGTTCCTGCTAGTTCCAACGCCATCTTCGGGGTAAATTGCCCAACGGACGTAGCACTAATAAGCGAGAGTGAGTCGTTATTGACACTGCGGAGGGAAATGCTATCAGTTGGAATGAGTTCCGAACCAACAGGACCTGGAGAGTCATTGCAAGAACTCAGTATCCACGCGCTTGCAAGGCATACGATACCGTACACGATTATCAAACGAGAAAGAGCGTACCAGCGTGCAAACAATGTTGAAAGAGGAGTTTCTGAGCGGCGTGCAGCAAAAGCAGTTGTGGATGTCTCGGCAATGACGATGGGTAAAATCACAGTAGTAAGCGAAAGTGTAATGTGTGCTGTTGTTCGGCAGAATGGAAGGTGCGATTGTGAACATCATTTATGAACATCATCATTGAGCAGACAAGAGTGTCTGCGCTACCAAAGTTGGTCTTCATCTAGGGTAGCGCAGACACTCTTGTCTGCGCCACAAGACGCTGATGTCATTGCATTGATACCTTTACAGTATCGTTTTATTTTCCAGTCACCGATTGCAGAATTTTTCGATAGACTTCTTCGTATTTCAACGAAGAATTATTCCACGAATGGTCTTCTGCCATACCATTTTTCACAAGGTTTGTCCATTGCTCTTTGTCTTGGAAGACCGTAAGAGCGCGTTTTATAGCCTCAAGCATATCGGCAGCTTTGTATTCTTCAAACACAAAGCCATTGCCACGTTTTGTTTTGGTGTCGTATTCTTTTACCGTGTCAATCAAACCGCCAGTTGCACGGGCAATAGGCACAGTGCCGTAGGCAAAAGAGTAAAGCTGATTCAAGCCGCACGGTTCAAAGAGCGACGGCATGAGATACATATCAGCACCAGCTTCTAAAAGATGCGATAAATTCTCGTCAAACCCGATTTTTACCGACATTTTATTCGGATGCTTTTTTGCCGTTTCTTTGAGCCATTCTTCAATATCCTTATCACCTTCGCCCAAGACTACAAGTTGTACGTCCTCTTTGAAAAGTTTTTCGGCGGCTTGTTTCAAAAGCCCTAAACCTTTTTGCTCGACAAGGCGTGAAATCATCGCAATAACGGGCGTTTCGGCATTAAATTTCAGGTCAAATTTCTCTACGAGAGCTTCTTTATTTGCTTCTTTTTTGTCGAGCGAATCCAGCGTATAGCGTTTGGGAATGAGCTTGTCTTTTTCTGGTGTCCAAATGGTTGTATCAATCCCGTTGATAATCGGGGTGAATACATCTTTACGCTTCTTGATGATAGTATTTAAGCCATCGGTGAGCTTGGCATCGGACATCAATTCTTCGCCATAGGTCTTGCTTACGGTCGTGATGTGGTCGGCGTACATCAAGCCCAATTTCATAAAATTGAACTTGGTTTTATGTTTTGCATCTTCAGCACAGCTCTCTGGCAGCCCTGTTTTTATGAAGGTTTCCTTAAACGGGAAAACGCCTTGATTGCTGATGTTGTGAATGGTAAAAACAATTTTTGTATTCTTGAATTTATCAGCGTAGATTGTGCGCATATATGCCGCTACGAGCGCAGTATGCCAGTCATTTACGTGAACCACTTGCGGAATCCAGCCCAAGAGTAGGCATGTTTGGATGACGGAGCGAGCAAAGAAGATAAAACGTTCATCGTTATCTGCATACTCCACACCCGTTTCGGGGTCGCTGTACAAGCCCCATTTGGAATCGAAATACGGGCGATTCGTCGTCATGTACGCTTGTACTTTGGTGCGGGTATTGACGATGGACGAAGATTTTACAGTTGCAAATTCACGCACTGGACCTACGTCAATCGGAATATCTTTCAGACGATTGATTTCGTGAATACGATTTTTACGCTCGCTAATTGCACCGTATTTCGGCAGCATCACGCGTACATCGTGGTCGAGGTCGCGCAGGGCAAGAGGTAAACCGTATGCAACGTCCGCCACGCCGCCAGTTTTTGCAATGGGATAAATCTCGCTTGCAACGAAAAGAATATTGAGTGGTTTTGCCATCGGAGTATTTTTTGCCTACTTAGGGAATTTTAACAAAGCCTACAATATACACAATTTTTGGCACAAATCAAATTTCCCTCGTGCCTGAACTCACGTTAAAGCAAGTGTTTACGCTCTATTCAGCTTTATCTGTCTTTTTTGGAAAAGAACGCTTGTTCCGAAATATTTGGCAAAACTCTTCTTGCATATCTTGGAATTTTTACACAGTCGAGCAAGGTTGGGAGAGTCGTGTTTGTATCGGCAGACAAATCTACAAAAGAGATGGGAACAGGCAATAGCTTGAAAGGCTCATCAATGCTGGTTTAACACTTTTTAACAGGCTTGCAGGTATCGTAATAAAACAGAAAACATGTGCAGAATGTCGTGTTGCACGTTCCAATAAGGACTTTTTCAACAGGGCAATTTGTGGAACAGACAAGCGTTTCTGCTCCACCGAAGCCGAATGAGGTAGATTTTGGTGGTCGGGAAGGCACCAAGACATCGAAATATTTGCGGCAAGTAAGGATGATATTCGCTCCTATCGCGATAACCCACCTTCTTCCAACACAAAACCCTGCACCAATTCCTGCACATTCACCATGAGCGCGTCCATTTCATGCACTGTTGCGGCAATATGTTGTGCAGCTTGGGGAATGGGCTGAACGGTACGTACGTCGGCGTATTTATTTTCCAATATACCCTTCGACAAGCTCAGGATGAAATGGGATGAATATCTCATCAAACCTCTTACCGAGCCTGTCGAAGCATTACTACGAAATTTTTGTTAATGAACTTTAGCCCTTCATTCAAGTATGCGTAAGGTAGTCTGGCGAACGGAATTGAGGGTAAGCTGAACAACATCGGGACGAGAATAATGCCCGGCAAGATCAAGATTATGTCGCTCTCGGCGAATAAAAGCGTGGTCTAGTGTGGCGACAAGGCATCGCTCTTCCCCTGTACATGGCTCGACAAGCCAAGAACCATCTGGTGCGGCAATGCAGGAGCCTCCATCGGCGATAAGAGGAGTTTCGGCAAAAACGTCTCGAAGCAAGCTACTGTGCGGTATATGAGTGGGTATATCTTCCAAACGAAGAAGCCCCGATGCCGAGAGAATATACGATCGTGCTTCCAGTGCAAGAAAACGGGTAATATCTCGCGTGTTCCTTTCGCTTCCGGGCCAAACGGCAATATGCACGTCTTCACCCTGCCCGTATAATGCCGAGCGAACAAGAGGAAGCCAATTTTCCCAACAATTCAAACTCCCGAAAGTGAACGATTTGTAAGGATGCGTTTTGAGACCATGACCATCGCCGATACTCCACACAAGACGTTCTTCAAAAGTCGGCATGAGTTTACGGTGAATTGAAAGTATTTCTCCCAGTGAACTTATTGTAACCAACGAGCAATATAAGGAATGACCACCTCTGCCAGTGGGACGCTCCACACATCCAAGAATGACCATCATTTGCAACTCTTTCGCCTTGTCAAGAATAGCCGAAAGGTCTCCACGTTCGATACATACTGCTTCTTGTGCGTAATGCGCAAACAGTTCTTTTTGAAGCGGGGATTCAAATCTGGCTCCGTCGGTTGCATCTATCCAAAATGGGTAGCCCGGCAATATTGCTTCACCAAAAGCAAGAACTTCAACTCCCAACGAAGCGGCTTCGTGCATTGAATGAAGGATTTTTTCAATGGTTTGTGCGCGGTCAAGCCACACAGGGGCAATCTGAGCAATACCGACGCATACTGTTTCCGATGCCAGAGTATTGGCAAGAAGAGGCTTTGGGTGGATGCTCGTCATTGTTCTTTCAGCAAGTTGGTGAAGATTAGGTGAAGATATTGTTGGGATATTTTTCTCACCTCAAGAGTTTGTTACTTTGCCGCTTTCACTCGTTCTCGTGCTATGCGGAGAAGTTCTTGCGAATCCATACGTACCGTAAAATCAGCATTCACGTGTTGAAATCCGAATACACCTTGAGCATCAACGAGATACACCGCAGGCACGGGCAGCAAATGATGTTTCTCACCGGAATCAGCCTCAATATCAGAGTAGTATTTTTCCTTCATCAATTTTACGGTACTCTCGTCAAGCTGATACGCAAGCCCAAAAGCCTGTGTTACGACCATTTTACTAAGTACCTATTGAAAAGAAATTCGGTATTCTGAGCCAATAGCATTAAGGACACGGTAAACTTCGGTACGGAGTGCGGTGAAAGACTCAAAGGCTGCCAGACGAATCCAGTAATGCTTCATT
>JAAFIV010000041.1 GCA_013298775.1 Ignavibacteria bacterium
CAGAGACGGGAAATAGACTTAATCGGCTTGCCTTTGGTCTTGTCGATTGGACAATAATCTAGGAATTATTCAGAATCTATCACTTTTTTCTGTCTTTTGGGACAATACAAACCTAATAGACGGGGAGACACCTGACCAGTTACAATGCTGGTACAAATCAACCAAATTTCTCATTTGCACAATCGCACTATGTACGCTATACGCCATCACACCTTTGGCAATGCCGCAACGCTCCAATTCGACGAAGTATCCACACCCGAACCACGCGAAAACGAAGTATTGGTGCGGGTTTCGGCGGCGGCAGTGAATCACTTCGATATTCTCTCACGCGGCGGAATTATTCCAGAGATGCCGCTTCCGCGCATTGTTGGCATTGATTGTAGCGGTGTTGTGGAGCGGTATTCAGGCATTCGCACGGATATTCAGGAAGGTACGCCCGTTGTGATTTTGGGCGAGCGCATGGGTAATGGGCGCGGCGAACACCGCCCAGGCGCATATGCCACGCACGTGTGCATCCACGAAGAAGAGGTTTTTCCTGTGCCAGAGGGAATTGACATGACGGCAGTGGCGTGTTTAGGCATTTCCTACCTTACGGCGTGGTACGCTCTCACGCGGCGGTACAAGTTGCAAGCGGGAGAAACACTGCTTATTCAAGGTATTGGCGGGGGCGTGGCAAGTGCGGCGTTTCAGATTGCCCGCGCTTTAGGAGCGGACGTGATTGCCACAACGAGCAATGAAAGCAAGCGTTTACGGGCTTTAGAGCTTGGTGCAACAGCAACCTTTAATTACCGCAATGAAGATATTCCCACCGCCGTCCGCGCAACCACTGGCGGCAACGGCGTGGATGCGGTGCTGAATGCTGTTGGCGGAACAACGATTCAAGAAGGGCTTCGCTGCTTGCGCAATGACGGTACGCTGCTCAGTATCGGCACGGCGTATGGACGGGAGTTTACCTTCGATGGTTTCGATTTTTTACTACGCGAATTGAACTTGGTTGGCGTAGATATTTCACCCCACAGCCCGCATGAACGCTACGCTTATTTGCTAGAACTCATGCAGCTTATTCGGCAAAATAAGCTGACGGTGCTTGTTGATAAAGAATATGCTTTGAAAGATGCCGCCGAAGCCCACCGTTACGTGGAATCGCATGAGCAGTTTGGGAAAGTTGTGCTGTTTCCTTCGTAGAGAAAGGGCAGCTCAATTACCCCACAGGCAGGGAAAAATCTGGGTTCTCAATAATTCCCAGCACATTACCAAATGGGTCGGTGAGCGTTGCCACAAAGACACTCCCGCCAACATTCTGAACGGGGCTATGTTCCACCGCGCCATGCTCCAGAAGCCGCGCAAATGCTTGTTGGATGTTTTCCACGCCCCAATACAGCGTTACGCCGCCTTCGCCTTTTGGCGGTGCGTCGGGGTCGAGACCAAGCTCGTAGCCACCAACATTGAAGCCCACATAAAATGGCTCATCAAAATAGGGTGGGAAACCCAAAATATCGGTGTACCATTTCTTTGCAGCATCAAGATTTGGTGCGGCATAGATGGTAGTTCGCAAGCCTAAAAACATACGTTTTCCTGTGAAAGTATTGGCAAAAATATTTGTTGGAATATCGGTAGCAAAATACAAAACTTGCGGTAATTGCACTCATTCGCCCCCTTGAAAAAGGGGGGAACGGGGGATTTGTCGCTTGAAACGATTGATTTGAAGCGGTGTTGAAGTGTTTAATCCCCCGTTCCCCCTTTATCAAGGGGGCGAATTCGACAACGTTCCGTACTTTTCTTATTTTCACCATCACCACTCACCATGAACATCATTCTCACAGGCGGCACAGGATTGATTGGAAAGCGCGTCATTGCTCATCTTTTGGGCAATGGTCATAGCGTGGTCGCGCTCACGCGGCAGCGCACGACGGCGGCGTTTACAGCATTTGAAAAGAAGCCTTTTCGGGCGGTGCAATGGGATGCTCGCACGCTTGGAAGCGGTGATAGCGCGTGGAGCAAGGAAATATCGGGCGCGGAGGCAATTATCCATCTGGCGGGCGAAGGCATTTTCGATAAACGCTGGACGGCAGAGATAAAGCACCGCCTCGTCGAAAGCCGCCTCGCCACTACGCGCTTATTTGTCGAAGCCATTGCGCAAGCAGATACGAAGCCGCGCGTGTTTATTTCCGCGTCCGCCGTTGGCTATTACGGTGACCGCCACGATGCCCCAACCGATGAATCCACGCCGCCCGCGAGCGATTTCCTTGCGGATTTATGTGTACGCTGGGAACAAGAAGCGCAGGAAGCAAGGAAATACGGGGTTCGCGTGGCACATCCGCGCTTGGGAATTGTACTGGCAGAATCGGGCGGTGCGCTGGGGCGCATGCTGCCTGTCTTCAAGGCATTTCTGGGAATGCCGCTTGGCTCGGGAAAGCAGTGGTTTCCGTGGGTGCATATTGATGATGTGGTGCGAGGAATATGTTTTCCGCTTGAGAATACTACGCTGGAAGGCGCGTATAATCTTGCTGCACCCGAGCCAGTACGCATGGAAGAATTTTGTATGGAATTAGGAAACGTACTCCACCGTCCATCATGGTCGCCGATGAGAGTGCCAGAATTTGCACTAAAACTGGCATTAGGCGAAGCGGCTTTATCACTCATTGGCGGGGTAAAAATTATTCCAAAAAAACTTCTTGACCTTAATTTTGAATTTCGCTATAATAAGGTCGCACCAGCACTAGACCAACTTTTACGACCCTAATCTTTGCGTTGTTCATGGATATTACTGAGAAAAAAGTACGGCTCGAAACCAACGATACCCTCTCGCTTTTTGGCTACAATGACAGCAATTTGCGCATCCTCGAAAGCAACTTCGACGCAAGTATTACCGTGCGCGGAAATACGGTCGTTCTGAAAGGCGATATGGCGGAAGTGCGCGTGATTGAAAAAGTTCTGAATGAGCTTCAATACATCATCCGCCGCACAGGAACGCTCTCGACCAATGATGTTTTGACGGTTGTAGATTTGGTCAATCCCCATAAATCAGGCATCAAAGAGATTTCTCATCCATTGAACGTGAGTAATGATGCGGTTTCTGGGCATGGTGGCGAACAAACGCCCTTGCCGCTTTCTACGCCGCTTGTGGATGCAAAGTCTGGCGAGCCTGTTATTTACTTGGCGCAGGGCGAAACGATTAAAGCGCGGACACCCACACAAAAAATTTATTTTGAGAAAGTTCGCACGAATGATATTGTCTTTGCGATTGGTCCAGCAGGAACAGGCAAAACGTATCTCGCTGTGGCAATGGCACTCGCGCTCTTGCGCAACCGCGAAGTAAGCCGCCTCATTTTATCGCGTCCGGCGGTGGACGCTGGAGAATCGCTCGGCTTCTTGCCAGGCGACTACATGGAAAAAGTAGATCCCTACTTGCGCCCCTTGCTCGACGCGCTTTCCGACATGGTTACGCCCGACAAGCTGAAAAGTATGATGGAAAAACGCATCGTGGAAATCATCCCGCTCGCGTACATGCGCGGTCGGACGTTCAACAATTCCGCAATTATTTTGGATGAAGCACAAAATGCGACGGGAACGCAAATGAAGATGTTCCTGACGCGCATGGGCAAAAACTCGAAGTTGATTGTCACCGGCGACATCACGCAAATAGACCTCCCACGCCGCTCCGAATCTGGCTTAATTCAAATTCAAGATGTTTTAAAAGGTATTCAGGGAATTGAATTTGTGTATTTCGATAAAGGCGATGTTGTGCGCCATCGCTTAGTGGCGGAAATTATTGATGCGTACGAAAAATACTCCGTGCGACAAGAACATCTCCGCGAAGCAAGTAATAATGCCTTCAAAGGTGAATCACGCAAACAAGGTTTTTCCGAAAAAAGTATTTCTGAAAAACACCCATCCGACAAAGCCACCGCCGAAAAAGCACCATTTGACGAGCCTTTACAGGCAAATTGACCGAACAAGGTATCACACGGCAGTTAGGTCTCACTGCCCTTGATGAAGAAAACGCTCACACGCTAGACTACATCTTCTCTCTAGGCGAAAGAGCATATAAGTGCAGTTATTAAAAAACTACCCTCAAGCCTAGACTATATCAGGTATTGAGGCGTATCAAAAAGAAAAAATCTAATTCATTCTTTTTCTTCAGCAATCTGTTCCACCACTACCTTTATTGTGTATTGCTCGGCGTATATTGAATTATGCTTGTACTGATTTGTACTGAAGTATTTGCTTCGTGTGTGTTTCATGTTGTGTGCAAATATTCAAAAGAGTTTTGTGATTGTTGAAGAAGTGTTCCTTTTATTTCATTGTTTTTTGTTTTCTCGGAGGGTATTATGAACAAGGTTACTACGCCACCACGGCGCGATGTTTGGGCAAAATATCTGCGCAAAAGTATGTCGGACAATGTACTCAAAAATATGGTGAGTGCAGCATTTGTACTGGCATGTGCTATGCCACTAGCAACACCGCTTGCAATGGCACAAGAAGCACCAAAAGAAGTTGCCAAAGGCGATAATAAATTGGAGGAATTATCGCTGGAGGATTTGCTGAACGTCGAAATTTCTGTTGCATCCAACGTCATTTCCGACAAGGATAAACAGCCCGTTTCGATTACAACAATCACCCGCAAACAGCTTGAACTGAGCGGCGCACGGACACTCGCCGACGCGCTTATGCTCTACGTTCCAGGCTTTTTCGTTACCGAAGACCAAGACGACGTTATTATGGCGTTTCGCGGTCTCGCACCCGACAACAACTCAAAAGTGATGCTGCTCATCAATGGGCAGAACATGAACACTGAGTTTTTCTGGGGACCTCCCTACGCAATTTTGACCAGCTCGAATTATTCCTACATTGAGCGCGTTGAGGTTATTCGCGGTCCCGGCTCGGTGACGTTGGGACAAGGTGCGCTTTTGGGCGTGATTAACATCGTAACGCGCAAAGGCTCGGACATGAAGGAAGACGGCATCAGTGTTGATGCGGCATTGTCGGCTGGTGCAGATAACTTCTGGCTTGCAAACGTTGGCGCACAGGCGAAAATTGGCGATGTAAAAACGTCGTTCTCGGTTTCGCGCAATATCTACGGCGGTCAGCAATATCGCGATGAAGGCAACGCAAAACGTAGCAACGACGGCATCAAAGGCGGTACTGTTTTTGGTGCAGGACACCGCTTGAAGCGCAATGACAACTTGGTTGCACAAGGAACAATCGAGTATAAAGGTCTTGAAGTGAACGCGATGTATGCAGATTCGCAGCAGGATTTGTACAATTTCTACCGCGACCGTGAGGTATTCGGACAAGCACTCGCCTCGCTTTCAGCCTCGTACCGCTTTGATATTAGCAAAGATGTGAAATTGAAAACCAGTGCGTCGTTTATCCAAGACGATATTCGCCTTCTGTCGCTTACGGGAACAAGCATGGGCGGCACACGCGAAGACCGCTACGGCGCATCGGCAGTAATGACCGTTGATAATCTCTGGAAAGGCAATAAACTCGCTGTTGGCGTGGAATATCGCTTGTTCCAAATGGGGAAAGAAAATCGTAATGGCAGTAATTTCATTGCCAATAAAATCGGTACATTCGACCCCTTGACGGCAAATCAACGCCTCACCATGGGCTATCGCAATGATATTCAGGTGATTTCCGCATTTGTGGAGGACTTCTTCTCGGTCAGCGACCAACTCGACATCTTCGCTGCAGCCCGCTTCGACAGCCACACTGGTTGGGGAACGAACATTTCCCCACGCGTTGGTGCGCTCTTTGCGGTAAACAAAGATTTACGTTTTCGTGCGAGCTATCAAATGGGCTTTCGTGGGGGCGTAGGCTTGACGTATAGCGGTGGCTATCGCACGGACGGCTACTTGCGCAGTTTGAATTTGCCAAACATTGAATCAGCACGTATTCCGGGCGAGCAGAGCCGCTCCATTGTACGTCCTGAAATTATGAATAGCATCGAAGTTGCGGCAACGGCAAACATTACACCAGACTTGAAATTTGATGTGGTTGGATTTTACAATATCGTGAATGGTGTTTTGGACGTAGGCGTAATCTATAAAGACCCCGTAAACCGCATGAGTCCTAATCCTTCGCAGTTCAACATGGTTCCCGTTGGTGCAGGCGCAACACAAGACGTTCCAGGCGATTGGAACGGTTTCTGGTTCTTCAAAAACGCGCTCGGCAGCATCAATCAATGGGGCGCAGAAGCAACGCTTTCCTACAACACGCAATTCATTAACGTTTCTCTCAGCCACTCGCTCGTGAAAATTGCAAGCGTTACGGCGGAACAAGAAAAAGATGCTCGCGACGGCAACAGCATGTATCTCACCTTCGACAAAACCAGCAATTCCATTCGCCACAAAGTATATCCCGAAAACGTAACGCGCTTGAACGTGCTTGTTACACCGCTCAAAGGCTTTGATATTGTTGTCAATGGTATGCTGTATTCGGATTGGCTCGCGCCAGACGGTTCGACAGGCAAAGGCGCATTTTTGCTCAATGGTGGCGCGAGTGTTGATATTACCCAGAATATCGAGCTTTCAGTAAACGTAACAAACTGGCTTAATCAAACTCCATTGTACCCGATGAACGCTAATGCAGGTGGTCCGGGATTGCAAGCAGGTGCGCCAGCACTGGAAAGCACGTCGCTCTGGGCGCGTTTGAAAGTACGTTTTTAAGCGTTGTTTGAGGATAATTTGAACATCAATAATCAGCAAAAAGGCTGCTTTCCACGTTTGGAAAGCAGCCTTTTTTGTTGAGTCGCTTATCAATTTGCCCAGAAGGAAAACGCAAAAAACGTTCTTGTCGTGGAACATTTACAACAAAATCTCTGTGCGTTCCCGCGCCGAAACGTAGAGGGAATCAATGATGCGCATACGATGAACAGCCTCGCCTGCGGTTGATGCAATCGGCACAATTCCTTGCACGGCGTTGATAAAATGCTGCAATTCGTTTTGATACGATTTCTGGTACAACGTAGCTTTGGAGCGGGTTGCGTCGGGTGTTTCTGTGCTGATAAATTCATTTCCTTGACGGCGAATGATTTTCAGTGGATTCACATACGCACTGCCCTTTTCACCAAAGAAATTGCAGTAATACAGCTCTTCGGGGCGTTGGAGCGTCCAGCTTGTTTCAAAAATTGCAACCGTATCATCAGCAAAATTGAGGAAGCCTGTTACGAAATCTTCCACATTTTTTGTTTGATGCTTTTGCATCACAGCCCGCACAGAATGGACTTTCGGAAAGCCCGTTAGCCAGAGCATGAGGTCAATCAGCACAATACCCAAATCCAGCATCACGCCACCACCAGAAATATCTGCCTGCGCAAGCCACTTCTGCTCGCTGGAGCGTTGCTTGAGCCAGCCAGATTTGATATAGTGAAACTTGCCCAATTCCCCACGCTCAATAATACTTTTCAGCGTGATGGTATCGGGGCGGAAGCGGTGATTCATTGCCACCATGACCTTTCGCCCAAGCCGTGTTGCGGTCTCGTCAATCATTGCCGCTTCTTGCCACGAGCGAGCGAGCGGCTTCTCGATGAGTGCGTCTTTCCCTGCTTCCAAGCATTGTACCGCCACTTCGTAGTGAGAATCGGTGCTAGTGCAAATATCAACGGCATCAATGCCATCAATCTTGAGAAGCTCGTTCACATCCTTACATACGTGCTTAATGCCGTATTTTTCTCCGAGCATTTTCGCCGTTGTTTTGTTGCGGTCGCAGAGAGCGACAATCTCAACATTTGGAAGTTTCGACAAAATTGGCAAATGAATACTTTGCCCGATATTTCCTGCACCAATAAGCGCAATGCCTGTTTTTTTCATACTGCTTTTTCTAAAAAATCCTCAAAATGATGCTGCAAAATTTCTGCTTCCGCGCCTCATCAATGCTCGCTTTGGTGCATTGTACATTCCTGATAGGGGGAACGATATACACAAACAAAAATTTTACAAAAATAGAGAAAAATACGGGAGAGAAAAATACTTGTTTGCACGAGGCGAAACAGTTAGATTGCGGGGCGAAAAATCGTACGAACAATCGCATTTAACTCATTTTTTTCATGTTCTTGTTTGAGAGCGCAGGGCTTGTTATGACCTTACCAAACGACGACATTATCCTTGAACTTTTGCCAGAATTTGTATTGGACTGGCAACGACAATTAGAAGCAGAATTTCACGAAATCCTTGACAAAAAAGATGAACTGCGGCTCTACCGCTTGGGTCATACTTTGAAAGGTTCGTGCTTGCAATTCGGCTTGGAAGAACCTGCAAAACTAGGAATTACGCTCATGGAGCATTCCAAAGTGCAGAACTGGGACGCGGCGCGTGCCATGTACGACCCCATTCGTGGCTACTTTGAAGAAGCAAAAACCTTGCTCAAAGCAAAAGGCTTAATGTAAAGGATGAAGTCTGAAATATGAAGTATGAAGCTGGAAAAGTTCATGCTCGAAAAGCTGATGAATAGAGGCTTGTACTTCATTCGCATCTGTATTTACAATGACCCAATGTATTACCATTGAACGAATATGATTTCTTCTCATGCCGTTGTCGAAAGCTCTGAAATAGGCGCGAATACTCGCATTCAGGAGTTTGCTGTTATTCGTGCTGGGGCAAAAATTGGCGCGAATGTCGTCATTCATCCGCACGTCGTCATTGGCGATGGTGTGGAAATTGGCGATGGCGTAGAAATTTTTCCGGGCGCGGTCATTGGCAAAGAACCAAAAGGAGCGGGCGCACTGTCTCGCACACCAGTCTTTGAGCGGCTTGTACGGATTGGCAATAATTCGTCCATTGGTCCTCATGCCGTGATTTATTACGATGTCCGCATTGGTGAAAACTCCCTCATTGGCGACGGCGCGTCTATTCGCGAGCAATGCACCATTGGTAATAAAACTGTGATTGGACGGCAAGTTACGATAAACTACAACGTCCGCATCGGTAATAGCGTAAAAATTATGGATAACTCCTGGATGGCAGGAAATATGGACATCCGCGACGGTGCGTTTATTTCGGGCGGCGTGTTTACCTCGAATGATAATGAAATCGGCAAACACGGATATAGCGATGCTCACGTGCTGGGACCGATTATCGAAGAAGGCGCGATGATTGGCGTTGGCGCGAAACTCTTGCCGAATATTGTGATTGGCAAAAACGCCGTTGTTGGCGCGGGTTCGGTTGTTACGAAGAGCGTGGAAGCGGAGACGGTTGTTATGGGCGTTCCGGCGAAGTTTGTTCGCAAAATCTCGTAAAATCTCGTAAAACCTTCGACACTTTCAAGAATTATCCTTTCCTGAATTCCTCATTTTCCCTACCATGAAAACGTCTCTCGCCGATTGCCGCATTATTGACCTTCCAAAAATCTCCGACCCCAGAGGAAATCTCACCTTCATCGAAGGCGAAGGGCGGCATATTCCCTTTGCTATCAAGCGGGCGTATTGGATTTACGACGTGCCAGGTGGCGAAAAGCGTGGCGGTCATGCGTACAAAGAACTGCACGAGTTTATCATTGCGCTTTCGGGCAGTTTCGATGTGGTTTTAGACGATGGCAATGAGCGCAAAGTTTTTTCGCTGAATCGCTCATATTTCGGGCTGTACGTGCCGAATATGGTCTGGCGGCAGTTAGAGAATTTTTCGACCAATGGCGTTACGCTTATTCTCGCTTCAACGGCGTACAACCCTGATGATTACATCCGCGACTACGAGCAGTTTACCAAAGAAAAAGGCTGGCACAACCGATAAAACCTGCCTTCTGACTCTCCATTGAACAATGAATGACACACAATGAGCTATCGCAAATCCACCATTCGTGATTGTAAAATCTTCGACTTGCCGCGTATTTACTACCGCGAGGGCAATCTTACCCCTATTGAAGGTGCGGCAGACATTCCCTTCGACATCAAGCGCACGTTCTACATTTACGATATTCCAGGCGGCGAAAACAGAGGCGCACACGCGCATATCGAATGCGAGCAGTTTGTGGTGTGCATTATGGGCAGTTTCGATGTGGCTGTTGATGACGGCTACAGCCGCGATACCATTCACCTAAACCGCTCCTACAAGGGTTTGTACATCCCGCCTATGATTTGGGCATCAGAAATTAACTTTTCCTCTGGCTCAATTTGCCTCGTCTTTGCCTCCGACACCTACAAAGAAAGCGACTACTTCCGCGATTATGCTAAGTTTTCCGCCGCAGTCAAAGAACGTGATTTGTAATTTGTAAAATGCGTGTTCTTTTTTTATCTTTGCACCTTCACAGTGAATTTTACTCTTTTCTCTCTTAACGTATTTATTCAAAAAGGATTAGTCCATGTTGTACGAAGCGTTTGGCAAGCTCCACGCAATTTTTCCGGAGATGCAAGTAACCGAGAAATTCCGTAAGCGTGAATTTGTGTTGGAAATCGAAGATGGTAATTACCCGCAGCACGTAAAATTTCAGTTTACCCAAGACAAATGCTCTGCGCTGGAATCCTTCAGCAAAGGCGATAAAGTAAAGCTCGTCTTTGGCTTGTCGGGACGTGAATCTACAAACCGCGACGGAAATTTGGTGTATTACACCAATCTCTCAGCATGGAAATTGGAACGCATTGATGAAGGTGGAGGCTCTGCACCCCAGCAATCACGCCGCACTGCCACCCCGCAATCTGCTCCTGCTGGAGGCAATAATGCTGCTGAAGATGATGATATTCCGTTCTAAGTGAATACTGAAACATTGCAAGGAAGCCCTACAAACAAGATTTTGTGCGGCTTCCTTTTTTTATTGACCTCTTGTCGCTGCTCAGACATGCTCTTCCCGTCCCACCGTTTCTGAACGGTAGAAGGGATTTCAAGGAATACCTCTTTATACACTATGATTCTCCAGCACAACTATCCCCTAAAACCGCATAATACCTTTGCTTTGGACGTATTTGCCGAGCAGTTCGTGAGCATTTCGAGTGAGGAAGAATTGCGCGAGGTATTTCGCTCAGAACAGGGCGCAAGACCAGTATTTGTGCTAGGTGGCGGCAGCAATGTATTGTTCACGCAAAATGTGCAGGGGCTTGTTTGCAAGATTGCGCTCACAGGCATCCGCATTGTCCGTGAGACCGCAGAAACACTGGATGTAGAATGTGCGGCAGGTGAAGGTTGGGATGATGTTGTGCGCACCGCAGTCCAGCAGAACTGGGGCGGCATTGAGAATTTATCGCTTATTCCGGGCAGTATTGGTGCGGCTCCCGTGCAGAATATCGGTGCGTATGGCGTGGAACTCAAGGACGTGTTGGTTTCTGTGCAAGGAATGATGCGGGATACAGGCGAAATGCGGACATTAACGCAGGAAGAATGCAAATTTGGCTACCGCGATAGTATTTTCAAACGCGACCTCAGAAACAAATTTGTTATTACCTCAGTAATGATGCGCCTTCGGAAGAATCCGACTGCAAACAACCTGCACACAAGCTACGGCGCAATTCGAGAAGAACTCACAAAACTTTTCCCCGAAACACCGCATGAATCCTACACAGTCCACCACGTAAGCGAGGCAGTGCGCAGCATTCGACGCTCCAAATTACCCGACCCCGCCGTTTTAGGAAATGCGGGGAGCTTTTTCAAAAACCCCGAAGTTTCGCGCAATGTGTATGAGCGGCTTCATGCAGAACATCCTGCAATGCCAGTATTTGTGCTGGATTCAGGCAAGGTAAAAATTCCTGCTGCTTGGCTTATCGAACAAACAGGCTGGAAAGGGCGCAAAGACGGCGATGCAGGAATGCACGCGCAACAAGCACTCGTGCTGGTGAACTATGGCAATGCTACGGGGCAAGATTTGGTGAGGCTTTCAGAGCGTGTTCGTGCAGATGTGTTTGCCAAATTTGCTCTTCAGCTTGAAACGGAAGTGAATATTGTTTAAAGTACAATGTCGTTAAGTTAAGCCCTCACCCCGCTCTGCGAGCGACCCTCTCCCAAAGGGCGAGGGTAAAGAATTGGCTCTGTATCTTGCCCCTCTACCTCTGGGAGAGGGGTTGGGGTGAGGGGAAAACGCTTAACGTAATGACATTGTGTTTGAAGTATTATTTGAACCTTCTTGCTCTTTACTGTGTCCGCACAAAGAAAAACAATGCCACCATTATTCCAGCCGCAGCAATCACCAAAGCTGGCTCTATGACTTGCTTCCAGAAGTTTGGCGGCGCGTCCGGCACATTTGCTTGCGTGAAGGCGTACTGCTTGTTTTCAAGGTTTGCAACGATGCGGCGTGAAATGGTGTCGCGTGAGATTTCGCTCATGCTTTGGAGTTCTTGAATTGTGCCGTATTTCGTTTCCAAATGTGCGTGAACGGTGCAGGAAATCTCACGTTGCAGCACATCAACATTATTCTGGCAAGCTGTGTAGCGCGTGGCGGCATCCTCCATGCGCAAATGCAAGCAATAATGCGGCGTAGCGGAGTCGCTCGTGCGATACCGCTTTTTGCGGGGAAGTTGTGAGAATAAGGCTTGTTCTAGCATCCATGCGGCTTCATGGCTATTGGAACGTAAGCGAAGTGTATCGCGGAAGGCGGAGGAATCCGATACTTGCTGGGTGAGATAGGCAGGAAAAAGCGGCGAGCGCAGTTGCTTGATGATATTTGGCGCAATATTTTTGCTGATGAGACTATCCAAAACTTCCAGATTGCGCTTCGGCAGGGCTGTTACGGTGCGGTCTTGCGGGAATAGAGGTATGCTGCACAGAAGAAGTATTGCGCAAAAAATGACCGTCCGTTTCCATGTTTCAGCCATCATATTTCAGCCCTCAACCTTTCTTATTTACTGGTGTCCAAGCCTTTTTGACCAATATCAGTGCGATAGGTTTTTCCGCGAAAATGTATCTTGGAAACCGCTTCATAGCTTGCCTTGATAGCTTCTTGCAAATTCTCACCCCGCGCTGTTACGCCGAGAACACGCCCGCCGTTGGTGGTGAGTTTTTTGTTGCCATGTTCTTCGTGCAATGCCGTTCCTGCGTGGAAAACAAATGCACCTGTGGCTTCTGCCTCCGCTATACCCGTGATTTCATCGCCCTTGCGGACTTCGCCCGGATAGCCACCCGCCGCCAGCACCACGCAACACGCCACGCCACTTGCCACATTCCGCACCGCGCTTGGGTCGAGATTGCCCAATGCCGCGCTGTGCAGGAGTTTCGTAAGGTCGCCATCAAGCACGCTGCAAATAACCTGTGTTTCGGGGTCGCCAAAGCGGGCGTTAAATTCCACCACGCGCGGATTTCCTTCCGCATCAATCATCAAGCCCGCATATAAACATCCCACAAACGGCATCCCTTCTTGTTTCATTGCCGCCAGCACGGGCGCAATGACGCGCTCTTCAGTGCGGTGCAAAATTTCTGGCGTTACAAGCGGTGCAGGTGCATACGCGCCCATTCCACCTGTGTTTTCGCCCGTGTCGCCGTCGCCGATGCGCTTGTGGTCTTGCGCGGAGGCGAGTGTGAGAAAGCGTTCTCCGTCCGAAATGGCGAAAAGAGAGGCTTCTTCGCCCTGCATAAATTCTTCCACCACGATACTATGCCCCGCCGCGCCAAATTTTCCATCAAACATCGCATCCAGCGCGGTGAGTGCCTCGCGGTGGCTTGTGGCAACGCTTACGCCCTTGCCAGCCGCTAAACCGTCCGCTTTTATCACCACAGGAAGCGGATGATTGGCAACGTATTCACGCGCTTCGGCGTGCTGTTGCACGGAAAAACTGCGGTACTGCGCTGTCGGAATGCCATGCTTTTGCATAAAATCTTTCGCAAATTTCTTGGACGATTCCAACTGTGCCGCCAAACGCGACGGTCCAAACACCGCGATATTCCGTGCGCGGAGGTCATCTGCCAAGCCAGAGGCGAGCGGAGCTTCGGGACCAATTATCACCAAATCAATCGCGGCAATTTCACAAAACTCGACGACTTCCGCATGATGGCTCGCATTCAAGACTTTCTCGCCAAGATGTGCTGCGTGGGCAAATTGCAAAATACCCGGATTACCGGGAGCCGCATAGATTCTAGTGTCTGGGCTGTCTGCGCATTTGCGAGCAAGTGCGTGTTCGCGTCCGCCGGAGCCGATAAGGAGAATGTTCATGGAAGAATGACGGAGGGTGTTTTCGGGAAACCCGTTCTACCGCGAAGAAGCGGCAGGACGGGAAGAGTGCGTTTATACTTTTAGTACACGGTGAAATCTGTGCAGGGTATGAAAAATAAGGCTTCCGTGGCACAGACATTCTTATCTGTGTTTTCCACTTGAACACCGCACTAACACTCACAGACAGGAATGTCTGTGCCACTATTGCAGAGATTTTGTTGTGTACTGAGGCATTTACAAATCAATCGTGAATGGCTCATTCATTACTGGTACTTTTGGCTGCTCGCGCACGTGAACGCCGTTGCTATTGTCTGCAAGGGTGATAAAATCTGCATCGGTGAAGCCTATAAACGGTTGATGACCATTCGTCGCGGCTTGCATGAGGTCGGTTTCATCTAATTTGAAGAAGTTCAACAAGCCTTGCAAATTATTGGTCAATTTGCCCAAACGCTGTACACTTTGGCGTATTTGCTGGATGGACGCACCCGATTCTGCTGAAATTTTCTGCACCGTTTGAATTGTTCTTACAATATTTCCGCTCATGGCGGCTTGCTGCTCGCTTGCTGCCGCGATATTTTCTACCACTTTGGCAACATTTTCGGTGCGGTCAATGATACGATGCAGCGCAGAGCCAGCGTCCTGTGTGATGCTCTGCCCACGCTCTACGCGGTCTTTGCCAGCTTTCATGGCTTTAATCGCGCTACCTGTATCGGATTGAATACGGTCAATCATAATCGTAATTTGCTTGGTGGCTTGCTGTGTGCGCTCTGCCAAGCTCCGCACTTCGTCCGCAACAACCGCAAAGCCGCGTCCTTGCTCGCCTGCGCGGGCTGCTTCGATAGCAGCGTTCAGCGCAAGCAGGTTTGTTTGGTCAGCAATTTCTTCAATCACTTGCGCAATTTTTCCAATTTCCTTGCTGCTTTTGCCAAGCTCGGAAATTACGCCAGCAGAATTCGAGACCGCCTCGCCAATCACACTCATTTCGCGTATCATTTCCTCCACAATTGTTTCGCTCTGTGCCGCATCATTGCTTGCACCTGAGGCATCGTGCGCTGCCATCACGGTTTTGCGGGAATTGTCGTGGATGGTGCTGTTGATTTCACCAACGGTCAGCGTTGCAGCCTCCATTTCATCGGCTTGCTGAGACAATCCTTGAATGAGTTGCTGTACTTGTTTGGTAATTTCCGTGTTCGCCGTAGCAGTATTTTCGGCAGCATCGGCGACCTTATCCACCATGAGGCGAATGTTGCTCACGGCAGAATTGAAGCCGTCGTAGAGCTTGCCAATGTCGTCGTTGCTCGTTACGGGAAGCTGCACAGTGAGGTTGCCATTGGAAAATTCGTCCATGCTGTGCAAAATGGTTTCAATGCTTGCCGACAAGCGTTGTTTTTCCTCGCTAATTTGCCGCACAGCCGCATCCACCTTTGCTTGAACACTTGCTTTCTCTGTTCGTAACTCCGAAACATACGCCTGAATATGCGCAGTCATTTGCCGAAACGAAACCGCTAAATCCTCAATTTCATCATTGCTGCGCACATCGTCCAAACGCACAGCATAATCCCCTTCAGCAATGGCGCGGGCTGCACGGCGCAGCGTATTAAGCGGCTTTGTGATAATGCGTGCCAGAAGAAGCGCAATACCAATGCTCAAGATAATTGTTAGCAAAACGGCAATGCCAGAAAAAGCGAGGTACGACGAGGCTTTGGAGGATTTCTCTCGTGCCATTTCTTTCAAAATTGGTCGCACTGCTTTGACATGTTCTTTGAAATCTGCTCGATTTTTTTCGACGACTTTTGCCAACAGCGCAAGCTGTTCCGATTGCAAACGGCATTCCTCTACTAAGCGGATAAACTCTTGCTGCGAAGCGGGGTCGGTGCTGACAAGATTTGCTTTTGTTTCTACAAAATTCAAGGTTGCATCAAACTCTTTTTGAGCTTTTTGAATTTTCCGTCCCATAAATGCCGCCTCAGCATATTCGCGGAGCTTGCTGCGGCTTAATTGCATGGTGAAAATAAGTTCGTCGGCTTCTACGCCAAGAGTGAGTTTTTCCGCGCCTCTCAAGCGAGAATTGATTTGCCCTAAAATTCCTACGGTATCATTCAAGCCAATAGTACGCGAAAGAAGTACCGTAGAATCAAAATTTTGTTTGTAGTTTGCAAGTGCGACCGCCAGACGCTCGGCGGTTGCTTCGCCGCGAAAAAGATTAACAAGCGAATCGCAAGTAGTAACGGCAGAATCTACGCGGGCGGCGTACTTCATCTGACGAAACGTGATGAAATCTAAATCGCTTTGGCGCGATTGCAAAAAGCTAATTTCAATCAATCGTACATTCTCTCGTTCATCCAATGCACGATTTGAGAGAAGTGCGAACAGACTAAGAAGCATCGTGAATGACAGCAACACAGCCGCCATTCCAATAAGTTTTCGAGAAAGTGTCCAGCGAAATTTCATAACGATACCTTGTCAGCTTCGGTAAGGAAATCAGTAAAGAAAGCGTGTATAACAACATAACAACGGCATAAAAGAGCTTTTTAGAACGTTCACAAATGGCGCAAACTTAGACTGTTACGCGTACCATTCGATTCAGTTTTTACGCGCCTTCGGTAGCACAGACACTCTTGTCTGTGCCGCAAAATGAGTATTTTGCGAAAGTCCTACTTTTGCCATTATCGTGAAAACATCGTGAAATAACTACACCTTGAATAACCACCAGTAAATTACAATGAAAACAGTTCAATTTCAAGCATTTATGCGCATATTCCATCAAACATTAGCTTTATCATTGCTCTTTATGCTTGTACACGGTGCGAGCATAAATCTCGACGCACAAACCATGCCAAACCATTTGGATTCGCTCCATTCTACGCGCCTTTCCATCAATAAAACAGCAATGCTTACGCTCGGAGCGTGGGCGGTCGGGAACATGGCAATAAATGGTGCGCTCATGCTACAATCTTCACAAAACCTTGCTTCGGGGAATGAAGCCGCTAAAGTACCATTTTATTTTCAGCAAATGAATGTCTTTTGGAATGTGATAAATCTTGGCTTGGCAGCAGGTGGTTACTGGGGTTCGCTCTCCGAGCCAGCGCACGCAGCTTCGCTTATGGACGCGCTGGAAAAACAAGCCTCCATTGAGCGCATTCTCCTTTTCAATGCCGGACTTGACTGCGCATATCTCGCAGCCGCCGCATGGATGCTGGAGCGTAGCAAAACCGACAGTGAGCGGCAAGGATTATGGCAAGGCTACGGGCAATCACTTCTGCTACAAGGCGCATTCCTGCTGGTCTTCGACGTTGCCGTCTTTGCGATACAGCACACTTCCACCGAGCCGCTTGTGCGGAAAGTATTGGAGAGTGTGCAGCTTGCACCAGTGAGTATTGGTGCGGCTTCGGGGATGAATCAAGGAATGCAAACGGGATTTCAGCTAGGTGTGCGTGTGAAAATTGAGTAAATTTGGCGTAATGATTCAAGTCATTTCAAGTCATTCGTCAGGGAACGCGGATTTGGAGGACTTTTGATGACTGGTCAGGACTCTACCATATTTTTTCACAATTTTTATGTCCTCTAAAGTCCTCTTCAGTCCTCAAAATCCGCGTTCCCCAATCACGATAGAAGCAGATAATTCCCATTCCCCAAAAGGCAGACTATGTGCGGTCGCTACACCATGTTCATGAAGCCAGAGGAGATAAAAAGCCGCTTCAAAGCGCAAATTTCTCCCGACGTTCTGGAAAAACTCCGCCAAGCGCGATACAATCTTGCTCCCACGCAAGATATTCCTACCATTACCAAAAGTCTGAATGCAAGTATTGATGAGGCAATGATGCAGGAATGTACGATGATGCGCTGGGGGCTCATTCCCTCGTGGGCGAAAGACACACGTATCGGCGCAAAACTCATCAATGCTCGTGCAGAGACGCTCTTGGAAAAACCTTCCTTCCGAAATGCCGTGCAATCCCGCCGATGCTTGATTCTGGCAAATGGTTTTTATGAATGGCACAGCATTTCCCCAAAGCGCAAACAACCAATGTACGTGCGCCTACGCTCACACGCGCCCTTCGCGCTGGCTGGACTTTGGGATGAATGGAGAAACCCCGAAACACAAGCATCTGTGCGGTCGTGTAGCATTATCACCACAACGCCAAATGCCGTTGTAGCGCAGTTTCACCATCGCATGGCAGTTATCCTTTCGCCCGACCATGAACAAGCATGGCTGGATGAATCTTTACCAAGCGAAGATGTGATGCGGCTTTTGCGTCCTTATCCCGCAGAAGAAATGGAAGCCTTTCCCGTGTCCGAGCGCGTGAACAGTTTCCACGACGACGATGCCAGCCTTATTGAACCTGTTGAAATCATGCAAACGATTCAGCCTTCCGCAGCAAAAAATGCTACAAACGAGCAACAAAGCCTCTTTTGAAGGATGAGGTTTAAGGGCTGAGGGCTGAACATTTGACACTCCTTTCCAATACCACATTTCATTTCACCACTCAGCTATGATTGACGAACTGTACAACCGCTTCATTCTTCCCTATCTCGCAAACCCGTATTTCCCTTCGATTGTCATTAGCATTGGTGCGCTCGTGCTAGGGATTGTGCTGCGGTGGCTGACGGGAAAATGGCTGGTGCGCATGGCGGCACAAAGCGAGAACAAATACGACGATATTTTGGTGGACGCGCTGCGCCGTAGTATTCTCTACATTATTCTGCTTACAGGCTTGAACATTGCTCTTCGAGAGCTGCCGCGTGCAAAAATTATCATGCCCTACGCCCGACCATTCCTGACAGCGAGCTTTATTGTGCTGCTTTCGTATATTCTTACCAAAGTTTTGAAAATGCTCGTTCGCATTCGTGCCGAACACGACCATAACCGCATGGCTGCTGTCTCGCTGACACGCCGAAGCATTGAGATTGTGGTGTACACGATTGCCTGCGTGATGGTATTGCGGGCGTTTGGGGTGGATATTGCGCCGATTATCACTGCGCTTGGTGTGGGTGGTTTGGCGGTCGCTCTCGCGCTTCAGGACACGCTTTCCAACTTCTTTGCGGGAATTTACCTGACGTTGGCAAATCAAATCCGCGTCGGCGATTACATCCGCATCAGCGATGGGAATTTTGAAGGCTACGTGCGCGACATCGGTTGGCGCAATACAACAATTGAAATGCAGGAAATGAACAGCGTTTTGATTCCTAACAACAAGCTCTCCCAAGCGATTGTTACGAATTTTCACCTGCCGACCGAAATCCAGTATTTGCTGCTTACCTTTGGTGTGCATCACAACACCGACCCGCAACTTGTCGAGGACGTACTGACCGCAATGACGCTGGAATACGGCTCGGCAACGTGCGAGGAGGCACAAGAATTACGTGAGGGAAAAATACGCGGTCTCTTGCATACGCCAGAGCCAGTGATACGCTTTCGGGAGTTTGGTGAGTTTACGTTGAACTTTCGCTTTTTTATTGCGATAAGCCACTTCGATTGGCAATTTGAAGCCCGAAGCAATGTAATGAAGCAGATTTATTACACTTTCAAAAAGCATGGAATCATTGTTCCGATGCCAATACGCGCATTGCAAATCGGTGCGCATCCTGAATCCAACGCAGAGGCAAGTATTAGTGCGGCAGAAATGGCATTGTTTATGAAGGAAATGCGAGGAAAATAAGACCGTTAGGGGAGGCGAAATCAATGCGCTTGCTCTAAAATAGTAACACGACGCTTCAAGTCGGAAATATCATCCGCCTGACGCTGTGCGGGTTCGATGACCGTTTTTTGCAACATGGCGGTCAAGGCGAGAATAGCTTGGGTGTTGCGCTCGCTTGCCGCACCAAACTCTTTGCGCATGGCGATTTGTTCTTCAACAACAGTGTCCAGTTTAACAGCCATGTTATCTAGTTTATCAAGTTTAATGACCATATCGGCAAGCAGTTCGATGATGCGTGTATCGGTACTCATGGCGGTTTCTTAAAAAGTATGGATGCAAGATTGCATAGCGGTTTAGAGTTATTGATTGCCTTTCAACATACTGCTTTTTTCAAGAAAATCAAACCTCGTACGCGTGGGGGCAAAAGCCTAGCATCACCATAGGAAATACCATTGCTCAACAACGATATTTCCCTATATTTGGGGTTCGTCGAATTGCCTTTCACAGGCTTTTGCAACACCTTCATTTTGCGAAGAATCTCAAAAAAAATCTCAGTAGAATCTCGGTAGAATCTTAGCAGAATCTTAGAAAAATCTCAGAAGAATCTTAGAAAAATCTCATGGAACTACGAACTTGGAATGCAGTATTGATGCGCTTTCTGGTAAGCATTGCTCTTGTGGTATTGCTCTCCAGTGTGTTGGCAATATACCCCAACACCTCATCAATCCTTCACGCGCAGCCAACGATGAATTTCAGTCGCTATTCGATTGAGCAAGGCTTGTCGCAAAGCAATCCGTTTTGCATTATGCAAGACAAGCGAGGTTTTATCTGGGTTGGAACGCAAGATGGCTTGAATAAATTTGATGGGTACAACTTTACGATTTATCGCCCCAGTGCGAAATGCGCCTTGTCCGATGCACATGTTCTTGCGCTTCACGAGGACAAACAGGGTAAAATCTGGATTGGCACACGCAATGGCGGCGTGAGTATGTTCGATTACAGTAGCGAGAAATTTTCCTCGTACACAGCACCAAAACAAGCTACTGAGCTGGGTTTAGTCTCAAATCATATCCGCAGCATTTGTGAGGATAGTACAGGGTTGCTCTATTTTGCTACGCCCGAAGGCATGAGTATTTTCAATCCAAGAACAAAAGCATGGCAAACCATCAAAGAATGTACCGATGCAAACGGTAAAGAAAAACCTTCTGGAGCGAATATCTACACGGTTGTTTCTGATACAAAAGGAATGATTTGGATTGGCACAAATGATGGCATTGTTGGGTATAATTCTATTTCACAGCAAACGCAGGTTTTCCGTAAAGGCTTTGCTATTTCGGAAATACGCTCTTTGCTTGTAAGCCGCACAAATCCTGATATTCTCTGGGTGGGAACCTACGGCGGCGGCTTGCACAAGTTCAATATGAAAACCTATGAAATAGAGGTTTTTCGCCGTTCAACGACCGAGCTGAAAATTTTCTCGCAAGATAACATCCTTGCCATAGTGGAAGAGCCGACAACAGGCGCACTCTGGCTCGGTACATACGGCGGCGGCTTGCAGCATTTCAACCCCAAAACCCGCACATTTACTGGTATCTTGCAAGATGAATTACGTTCAAATTCGCTCGTCAATAATTTTATTTACTCGCTCCACCTCGACCGCTCTGGTATTTTATGGGTTGGAACTTATGGTGGCGGTGTAAATAAATACGACCCTGCCGAAGCAAAATTTGTCAGCTATCACCGCGACCCCCGTATTTCCAAGACCCTGAGCCATAATTATATTTATGCCATCTATGAAGACCGCTCAGGTACGGTCTGGGCTGGCACAAACGGCGGCGGCTTGAATAAACTCCTGAACCCACAAACAGGCGAGTTTACGAATTATTGGCTAGATAACAACACGCCGTCGTCGAATCCTCGCAACAACATTCGCGCAATTTACGAAGCCGATGATGGCTTTTTTTGGCTTACAAGCGGCGATGCGCTGTACAAATTCAATCCCAAAAATGGCGCAGTAACACGCTTTCGTCCGAAAGACATGCCTGAAATTTCTACACCAGAAACAGCATTTTCGTTTTCGATTTGCGTTGATGCAGAAGGAATATTTTGGGTAGGAACATGGGGCTATGGCTTGTACCGCTTCAATCCCAAAACAGGCGAGTTTATCACGCATTTCAAACACGACCCTACCAATCTCTCCTCATTGCCCGCAAATGGTCTCTACTATGGGCTGTGCGATAGTAAAAAACGCCTTTGGTTCGGCACCAATGGTGGAAGTTTATGTCAATTCGACACCAAAACACAAGGTTTTATCAGCTATCAGCAACTTCTTACCGAGAAAAACGGCATTAGTAGCAATATCATTCGCACGATTCATGAAGATGCAAACGGTACCTTATGGCTTGGCACAGCAGGTGGTTTGAATAAATTTAATCCCGAAACGCAAGAATCCACGCTCTTCCGCGAGCAAGATGGCTTACCGAATAATGTGATTTACGGCATTCTCGGCGACCGCTCAGGCAAACTCTGGTGCAGTACCAATCGTGGTATTTTTTCGTATAATCCGCTTGCAAAAAAGGGCGAGAAAGCCTTTCAAAGCTATGATGTTTCCGATGGTCTGCAAAGCAATGAATTCAATGCTGGAGCGTATCATTTAGGGCGGTCAGGGCGCATGTATTTTGGCGGCATCAATGGTTTTAGCACATTCTTCCCCGATAGTGTGCGCCGCAATGATTACCTTCCACCCGTGATAATTACTGGCTTCAAGACGTTTAATGAACCGTTTGAAACGGAACAAGCTATCAGTGCGACGGAAGAATTAGAAATTCCAGAAGATAAAAACGTTCTCACGTTTGAATTTACCGCGCTCAATTACACGCTTTCCGGCAAAAACGTCTATGCCTACAAACTCGAAAATTTTGATAAAAACTGGATTTACGTCGGCAATAAGCGCGAGGCAACCTACACGAACTTAGGCGGCGGAACCTACACCTTCCACGTAAAAGCCGCCAACAACGACGGCGTGTGGAATGAAGACGGAGCGCAAATTCGTGTGGTAATTTTACCGCACTGGTGGAAACGCTGGTGGGCAAATTTGATGTGGGTGAGCATTATTGGTTTGGGTATTTTTGCTGTCTATAAGTGGCGTGTTCGCTCGTTTCAAGAGCAAAATAAAGTTTTGGAACAGACCGTTGCCGAGCGTACCCAAGAGGTGCAGCGTCAGGTAACAATTTTGAACGATTTGGCACAAGAAATTGAGCTGGCAAATACGGAATTGCAAGACCGCAATCATCAGGTAGAAGCAAAAAATATGCAGCTTGCCGAAATGAACGGGCAGCTTGCGAAAAACAACACTCTGCTCGACCAAACGCTCGATGAATTGCACAGTTTGAACCAAGACCTTGAAAGCCGCATCCAAGTTCGCACGGTGGAACTTCGCGCTGCGAAAGACGCGCTGGAAAAATCGCTCGTGCAAGAAAAGGAAATCAACAACCTTCGCGCACGGCTTATTGCCTCGATTTCGCATGAATTTCGCACGCCGATTACCGTTATTCAATCCTCATGCGGCATTCTCCAACGCTACATCGGCAAAATGAACGACGACCAGCGCAGCAAGCAGTTTACGCACATTGAGGAAAGCTCGAAGCGATTGGTAAACATCTTGGATTCGGTGATTATGATGAGTACCATCGAAAACCGCCCGCTTCGCCTCATGCCTGCCGATGTTGTCAAGCGTACCGAAGAATTGGTGCGGGATTTCAGCCTCGCACAAGAGCAAGAATTAGGCGAGGAAGCGCGAAAAATTGAGCTTGTTAGTAACGTTAGTATGTCGGTTGTAAACATTGATGAAGAATCCTTACGGCAAATTATTTCGCATTTACTCTCCAACGCCGTGAAGTTTTCCGCACCGCAAAGCCTTATCCACGTTGATTTTACCCAAAAAGACGACACCATTCTTTGGATTGTGAAAGACGAAGGTATGGGCATTGGCGATGAAGATAAACCGTATATTTTCGACCTTTTTTATCGCTCAGAAAAGAACGAATCCAGCACCATTCAAGGCGTTGGCTTGGGTCTTTCGATTGTGAAAAAACTCGTCGAAACGTTGCGCGGAAAAGTATGGTTCGAGACCGAAGAAGGCAAAGGCTCGACCTTCTTTGTGGAATTGCCTATCCTTCAGCAAGGCGCGTAAATACTAGCTTTGCGTGAAGCTCTCAATTCTTATTGAGGGTCTCACTCTCACACGAAAAGAAGTGAGAAAAAAGTGAGTGAGAAAAAAGTGAGACCCTCGCCAAGAAGCGAGAGCCTCACGCTGAATACATCCTTACAACCTTACAATATTTGGCTCTTAAAACACCATCAAATATGACCCCAGACCTCAACGCACTCCTCGAAACCGCCCGTGCAACCGCCCTCGAAGCAGGACATTTGCTCAAAGACGGCTTTGGTACATCCTTTCGCGTGGACAATAAAGAAGGGCGGCACAACCTCGTCACCGAATTCGACCACAAGGCGGAAAAGCTCATCATTGCTCGCATCAAAGAGCGTTTTCCTGACCATATTTTTCTTGCCGAAGAAAGCGGCGCGAGCGGCACACCAGCAAATACGGTACGTTGGATTATTGACCCTCTGGACGGCACGGTAAACTTTGCGCATTCCATTCCGATTTTCTGTGTCAGTATTGGCGCGGAAATGAATGGCGAACTGCTTTGCGGCGTAATTTACGCACCCATGACCAATGAACTTTTCACCGCAAGCAAAGGCGGCGGCGCGTTTCTGGACGGGCGGCAAATACACGTTTCCGCGACGGAAAAGCTCTACGATTCTATTCTCGTAACGGGTTTTCCCTATAATGCCGCCTCAAACCCGCATGGTTGCTTGGAACATTTCACACGCTTTATTTCAATGGGTCTTCCAGTGCGGCGTTTGGGTTCTGCCGCGATTGATTTGGCATATCTCGCGGCGGGACGCTTCGATGGCTATTGGGAAGTGAGCTTACAAGCGTGGGACGTGGCGGCAGGAAAGCTCATTTTGCAGGAAGCTGGCGGCACAATGACGCAATACGACGGCACAACCGAACACAGCTTATTTCAAGGCACAATGCTTGCCACAAATGGGCGCATTCATGCAGAAATGTCGTCGGTATTGATGCAAAGATAATGTGCAAAAATGGTAATTAGTCAGGTCTTGTGGGCATTGCACTCGTTCGCCCCCTTGATAAAGGGGGAACGGGGGATTAGACGGTTAAACACCGCTTGAAATCACTCGTTTCGCATGGTAAATCCCCCGTTCCCCCTTTATCAAGGGGTCGAATTCGACAATATTCTGCATACCTGACCAGTTACAAAAAATGTGAACAACAATGGGAAATTTTGTCCATCATTTAAGCGGCGGCATAGCTGCTGGAGCATTGTGTGGTGCGGTTTCGTACTACCAACTCCACACGCCCGCAACCGATGCCACTGCTTTTGCAATCATTTCCTGCGTGGGAAGTTTACTGCCCGATATTGACAGCCCAAACAGTAAGCCAAACGACATGGCATTTGGCTTGGCAAGCGTGATTGCGCCTATCTTCGTGCTGCAAGGAATAGGAATGGCGCGACTTGGAGCATCGAATGTGATTTTAACCGCGCTGTTGGTCTATGTGCTGGTCAAGTACGCCGCTCGCTCGCTCATGCAGCAATTTTCTGTGCATCGAGGAATGTTTCACAGTATTCCGATGGCGATTGTCTGGGGCGCACTCGTGTATCAGGCGTTTCGCTTATCGCCGCAGCTTATCAAAAATGCCGCCGCCGCAAGTGCGCTTGTGGGCTTTATGACGCACCTTATCATTGATGAATTATTCTCGTTTGTGAATTTTGAAGGCACCCGCATTTCGCCGAAAAAATCCTTTGGAACGGCATTGAAATTTTATTCCTCGTCGCTGCTCGCTACCACCGCTACCTACGCCGTTCTTGGGCTGATGCTCTATGCGTGTATGCGGGATATGCGGCTGTTTCGCTAGGTTTTGTGGAAAAATCTTTGTTCCGTATAAAAGTTAAGCAGTGGCACAGACATTCTTGTTATCTGCATTGGAGTAGACGGTAGTATGGTCTTTGACAACGAAAGTTTTGGTAGGGTGGTTTTTTGCTCACAATGCCGTGAAAGCCGCACCAATCCTTCGCCCCCTTGATAAAGGGGGAACGGGGGATTTGGTCGTCTGCGTGTGAGCTAGGGGAGCGGGAGACCGCACAAAACAATAATCCCCCGTTCCCCCTTTATCAAGGGGGCGAATGCGACAAGCTGCAAAGCCATTTTCCATGAACTATCAAAACTCTCATTGTCAAAGAACTCTATGACTTCTACTCCACTACAGGTAACATTCTTGTCTGTGTCTGTCGTCTAAATCCCTCACCAATACTCACAGACAAGAATTTCTGTGCCACTATTTGGTTGTGAATGCTTCCAATGACAATTATTGAAACCATAATCTTTCTCTCTATTTAATTTTTGAATCGCAAGGAATTGTGCTATGAGCAATCTCGTTCAGTTTATCGAAAGCAAACACGCGCTGTATCTTGAGCAATTGCAAGATTTTCTGCGGATTCCCAGCATCAGCACCGACCCTGAGCGCAAGGGCGATGTTCTGCGCTGCGCGGAATGGGTTGTGGCGCACTGCAAGGATATTGGCTTAGAAAATGTGCAGATTTTCCCAACAAAAGGGCATCCTGTCGTGTACGCGGAGCATCTCCACGCGGGTAAGGACGCGCCAACGGTGCTGTTTTACGGGCATTACGACGTGCAGCCTGTGGACCCGCTTCATCTCTGGACAAATCCGCCCTTCGAGCCAACTGTGCGTGATGGCAAGGTTTATGCACGTGGCGCGGTGGACGACAAAGGACAAGTATTCATGCAGTTGAAGAGCCTTGAGGCGCATTTGAAAACGCATGGAAAATTGCCCGTAAACGTGAAAGTCTTGATTGAAGGCGAAGAAGAAATTGGCAGTGTAAATTTAGAAGAATTCCTCCGCACCAACGCAAGAATGCTGGCGGCAGACACGGTGCTTATTTCCGATACTGCTATGTTTGCTGACGAAGTT
Source organism: Ignavibacteria bacterium (assembly GCA_013298775.1). Lineage (GTDB taxonomy): Bacteria > Bacteroidota > Ignavibacteria > Kapaibacteriales > UBA4661 > PH2015. Next base: position 26,779 of record JAAFIV010000041.1, read on the forward strand.
CCGTCGCTCTGTTACGGTTTGCGCGGCATGGCGTATATGGAAATGACGGTAACGGGACCCAACCGCGACCTGCATTCTGGCGTGTTTGGCGGCGCAGTGGCAAATCCCGCAAACGCGCTTGCATCCATCATTGCGAAGCTGACTGACGATTACGGACGCATTACCATTCCAGGCTTTTACGACGATGTGAAGGCACTTTCCGCCGAAGAACGCGCCGAATACGCCCGCCTTCCCTTCGACGAAGCCGCGTACTGCAAGGAATTGAACATTCCCGCAACGGACGGGGAATTTGGCTACAATACGCTCGAAAAGACCTCTGCCCGTCCAACGCTTGATGTGAACGGCATTTGGGGCGGTTTTACGGGCGAAGGCGCGAAAACGGTGCTGCCCGGAAAGGCTTCGGCGAAAGTATCCATGCGCCTTGTGCCGAATCAAGACCCCGTCGATATTGCGAAAAAATTTGAAGCACACGTGCGCCGCATCGCGCCGCCAACGGTGACGGTAGAAGTTACCTATTTGCATGGTGGAAAGCCCGCCGTTACTGCGATTGACAGTAAAGGCGTAAAAGCTGCTCTTCGTGCAATGGAAACTGCTTTCGGCAAAAAACCGTTTCTAACCCGCGAAGGCGGCTCTATTCCTATTGTTCTGCTCTTTCAAAATATTTTGAATGCTCCCGTCGTCCTGATGGGCATGGGCTTGAACACGGAAAACCTCCACTCGCCCGATGAACACTTCACGTTGAAGAATTTCTATCGTGGCATTGTTGCTTCTGCGCTGTTTTATGAAGAGCTTTTGAAGTAAGCCAGTAGCGCACAGTCACTACCCCGCCCAAACGGTTTCTTCACCGTCCGGCGGGTTCCTCACGCACGTTTCACTTTTCATTTCCAATGGACACTCTTCTCGCCCTCGACCGTGCAATTTTCCACGTTCTGAACAGCACCGTCGCTAATCCCGTCTTCGATGTTATTATGCCCTTTATCACGGATATTGGCAATATCGTTCCCGTGATGATTGCGATTATGCTTATTATTCTCTGGCAAGGAAGCCGTGAAGACATAGTTTTTATGCTGCTTGCGTGTTGTTCGCTCATTCTCGCTGACCCCGCCGCCAGCTATTTGAAGCAAACCTTCCAGCGTTCTCGTCCCTGTCAGGAATTGCCAGACGCACGTGCGCTTGGCGGCTGCGGAAAAAGCAAGTCCTTTCCCTCTGGACACGGCACAAATAATGGCGCGGTGGCAATGGCGGCAGTCATGGTCTTTGGATGGCGAGCTTCGCGCTCATGGTGGCTTGCGGCAGGAATTATTTCGTATTCCCGTGTGTATATGGGCGTGCATTATGTAAGCGACGTTGTAGCAGGAATGGTGCTTGGTGCGGCGATAAGTTTTTGTCTGGGTGCGCTCTGGCGGCGTATCTTTGCTCGAAATGCTTATTTGCGGATTGCTTAAACGTATCTTGCCGAAAAGCGTCTTTGAAAATGCTGCGTAGAAGAGTATCTTTGCATACTTTTCTTGAAAAACCTCTCTTGAGAAACTTCTTTCACTTTCTATGAAATTTTTTGTGAAATCTTTTGTGTCAACCCCCGTACTTTCTTTGCGGACACGCGTATTTTCTTTGCTTCTTGCAAGCATGGTTGCTGGAGCAATAGGCTTTGTTCTTTCAAATGCTCTCGCTTCATACGCTTTAGCACAATCACCCCGCTATACGGTGCTTACGCCCGACCAATACAAGTTGCTGACGCATTCCACGATGCGCTTCGTGCAACCGCTTGCTGGCGAGTGGCAACGGACATCAACGCTTGATGGAGACTGGCAGCGCGTAACCTTGCCGTATTCCGAATCGACGCAAGGTGAGTTTCGGTATCGTCGGACGTTTGTGATTGATGAAGCACTCATCAAACGCTACGAATGGCAGATTCTCTCACTTGGCAGCTATTACCGCACAGAAATTTACATCAACGGGCAATACCTTTTAAGCCATGTGGGCGGTACGGTGCCGTTTCAAGTCCGCATTCCCGATTCGTACTTGGCAAATGGCAATAACACGCTGGAAATTGTTGTGAATAATCAATTGGACGCAAATAGCACGATTCCACTCCGCGCAACGCCGTATGAATCCAAAGGCTTTGGAGGAATTGTTCGAGAATTATTTCTTGTCGGAACGCCTGATGTGTCGCTAGGAAGCGTGGACGTGAAAACGCAATTTCCAAACAACGACCTAAATACCGCAAATACGCTCGTTACGGCATCGCTGGTATCGGGGAATTTATACCAATTTATTCGTGAAGATTCCTCGCAAGCTGGACGAATGATGCAAATCCAAAAAGCAAATGTGGAAGTAAGTGCGGAATTGCGCCTCGCCGATGATTCCAATACTGTCGTGGCTCGTGCAACGCCGACCACACTTGAAGTGCAGGCAAATCGGAATGCGCAAGTAAAATTGAATTTTGTCGTGAGTGCGCCGCGTCTCTGGTCGCCAGCAACGCCGAATTTGTACACACTTGTTGTCACGCTCCGTAAAAACGGCGAAGTCGTGGATGATTATGTTTCAAATATCGGTTTGTACAATTTCCAAGAAGCTCCCATCGAGGATAAAATGGGCTTTTTGATGAATGGGCAGCCAATGAGCATCAAAGCGGTTGATTATATTGAAGACAGCGAAAATGGTGGTATGACAATAAATATGAGCGAATACGAAAAAGACGTGATTGCCTTGAAAACTCTTGGTGCAAACGTCATTCGCGTTCGCTATTCTGCGCCGCATCCATATTTGGTGTACTTGTGCGATAAGTATGGAATAATGATGATGATTGACATTCCTGCACGCGGCATCCCTACTTCTATTCTGGGTATTGACAATTATATCGTTACAGCACAAACCATTGCCAAAGACCTCATTCAAAGCTATGAAAATAGCCCTTCCACTATTGCTTGGGGGCTTGTGGAAGAAACTGCCGAAGAAACCCTCGAACTTGCGGAATACTCACAAAAAGTCCGCGAAACCATTCGCCCGCTCTCGGCAAAATTACTCTACAAAACCGTGCGAAGTCAAGCTCCAAGCCTGAATGTAGATGGCTACAATTTTGTTGTCTTCGCAATGAAAAGCGAGGACGGTCAAGCCTTTCGTGCAGAAGCAGAACGTTTAGTTGCGCTCAACCGCAAGAAACCAAGCGTTTTCAGCTTTGAGAATTTTATCCAGCCCGCAAACCACCGTGGATATTCCGACCCGCTCTCGGTCGAGGCGCAAGCACGCTACATTCGCTTACGTTTTCGCCTTTTGCAGGAATATAAAATTTCAAGCAATGTCGTCATTGGCTCTTTCAACGATTACGAAACCGAGCGACCAATTCTCATTACCAATAACGACGCACAATACATAGCGACAAGCGGCTTAATTGCTCGCAACCGAGACCTCCGCTTGCCCTACCAAATGGTAAAAGCACTCTTCAACGACGAAAAAGAACCCGTACTCGAAGCAGGCAACTACAAGCCTGAAATACCGCCATTTTACACGATTGTCAGCATCGTTCTGGTATTGATATTTTTTGTGATGATGAATACCTCGCGCCGCTTCCGCGAGGATGTACTGCGGTCATTATTTCGTCCGTACAATTTTTACTCCGACATCCGCGACCAGCGTATTTTGTCGAATGCAGGAACCTTCACGCTCGCACTGTTACTTTCGGCTACAATGGGCTTGATTGTGTCTTCCGTGCTGTATTTCCTCCGCTTTAGCTACTTGCTGGACTACGTTCTCACGCATCTTGTTCTGTCCAATACTATCAAGGAATTTTTAAATCAAATCGTTTGGATTCCTTGGGCATCGTTTGTTGCAGCAACACTCGCTTTTTTGGTGGTGATGTTTGTTCTGACCTTGCTTTTACGCGTCGGCTCGTTGCTGGTGAAATCTCGCATTTTCATTGGCGATGCCTTTGTCATTGCGGTATGGGCATTTTTACCGCTTGTATTCTTGCTTGTGATGACTTCGGGCTTATACCGACTGCTCACAACCGATACCTACACCGTTATTTCGCTGTTGCTCATTGTCTATGTGTTGCTGTGGTGTTTTTATCGGATGCTGCGGGGTACATCGGTGATTTACGATGTGCGAGCCTTATACATCTACGTCATTGGAATCGTTGTTTTGGCGATATGTATTGGCGGCGTGGTCTTTTACTACGATACAACGCGCTCCACCATTGCCTTTACAAAGTATTTCTTCACGGTATTGTACCGATAAAATTTTGATACGTTTTCAAGGTATTATGGCTTTTTTCGCTCATCATTACCATTGCACATTTCTTGATTTTATGCACTCTGTGGCTGTTTTTCTTCGTGGAAGAACAGCCACTGTGCTTTTTACCGTTTGCCTATTTTGTAGCTCTTTCCAATACAAAAGCTCGGCGCAAACAAATGAGAAGCCCGCAGAAAAACCGAGCAATAAACCAGAAAAAGCAAAAGTAGAACAGCCGTTGGAATTGCCAGAATTTGTGATAACAGGCGTAGAATCGCTCGACGTGCCAGGCGGAACAAAGCAAGCACCCAAGCCGCCGCGCAAGCTCTCCGCACAACAATTACAAACCTTCAACCCGCTTGACAAACTTTCTTTCGGGCTTTTGCCCTTTGCAAGCGCACCAACACTGGTGTTGCCGTCCCAAGAGCGCAATGGATTTCTGAAAGCCGAGTTTGGAATGTTTCTCACGCCAAGCCTCGAAGCGGGTTACAGAGCCGTTCTTGGCAATTTCGACATCAACGCCGCTCTGGGCGGCACTCTCAGCAATGGACACCTCCCGAATGCTGATTTCTCCGACCTTTTTGCACGAATCCACTCTAGCTATCTTGCCGGAGAGCAGTTCCTCTTTTTTGCGGGAAGCCGCACCGATACATATCTGCGAGCGCGGCGGCGTGAATACTCGTTCTTTGGAGCAAGTAATCTGAGCGCGGAAGCAATTCGCCGTGCGCAACTCGGCATAGATGCTGGTGTTCAGACCTCTGGCGTGTTCGAGGGCTGGGGCTATGAAATGGGCGTACATGGAGAATTTGCCAATATCCGCACACAGGAAATCACCAATCTTCCCACAACGGCGGATAATCTTGCTGCAAAAGGCAATCTTCTAGCAAAAAAACTCATGGGTGAATGGGCAATCGGCGGGCAGATACAAGCAGAATCGGTCTTCATCAGTAGTCGGCAGGATAGCGTGGAAGCCGCACCGCAGCAGCCCTTTTTGCTGACACCAAATTTGGTGGTAGAATTTCGCAGCGAACAAAAAACCTTTGAAATGCAGGTGCGTGGCGGGGCGCATATTTGGAACGATGCTTCCTTTCGCGCTAACCCTGCCGCCCGCATCACGCCTCACGTTTCGCTGAATGCCGCTCTGCATCCTGCCTACGGCGTATCGGTGATGCTGGAAGCCTTCTCTGGTGTGCGTTTGCAGACGCTGGGGCGCATTGTGAAAGAAAATCCCTACGCGCCGTTTTTAGATGGCTTTTCCCGTCCGCGCATTGTGCCAAACTACACGCTTTTTCCCAATCCTCTCGCCACACAAACCTTATACGATGCGCAGCTTTCGGTGCGTCTGCAACCAAGCAAACACCTCAGTTTTACGCTCGGCGGACGCTCGGAAATGAATACCAACGCGCTGCTTTTTGGTCGAAATGAGTCCAACATTGGCGAAATTGCTGTTGTTTTCGGGAACACCAGTATTCATCGGGTGTTTGGGGAATGTTCGTTTTTACCCGATAGTAACAACGCGCTTTCTGTTCGCGCAAATGCTGTCCTCAGCGCAAGTGGATTTGTGCTGAGTAGCTCCCGACCAATCGGCGTGGTGCCGTATCTCGCGCCTATTGAAGCGGCGGTGGAATATCGGCGGACGTGGTTTTCGGGCTTTTCTACGAATCTGAGTGCCGTTCTGCTTGGTGAGCGCAAAGCGAGTATCTATGAGCCTTCTGCGACATTACCACTTTTTGTGGATGTGCGCTTTGGGGTGGAATACCGCTTCACGCCTCAGTTCAGCGTGTATGCGCGAGGGACAAATCTGCTGAATCAAGCAATCTTTTTGTGGGATGGGTATCAGGAACGCGGCATATTTGCTGCTGTGGGCGTGGTTTTGACGTTTTGAACTTTGTTAAGACTAGGAAAGCCTCTTCTGCTCAAGAGCCTGAATATCGAATGCAAGCCGCTTGTTTTCTATCTCCACTTCTTTTTCGCGGAGGTCGGCATTGCGAGCAGCGATTTCGAGTTCAAACTTTTTCAAGTCAAGTTCATTTCTATCGCGTTGCTTCAGAATGCCTAAATATCGCGCTCCGAGCAGCATCGAACCGATAACGCTCGGCACTCCAAGAACGCCGAGGAGGACAAAAAGGTCGTGTAGATTTTCGTAGCCCATAGGGGTTTTGCGTGTTGTTTGGTCGTTACGTTTTTTAACTATACTGATAACGGGTAGAAATTGCACAAGGCAAACCCGCCCGACGGCAGTGTTCTTGCACTCTTCAGCCGCCGGACGGGAAGAGCGTCCTACTCTTGTTGAGTATATCTCTTGGCAATAACAATCTCTTCAATAGTGGCACAGACATTCCTGTCTGTGAGTATTGGAGAGGGGTTCGGGCGGAGAACACAGACAGGAATGTCTGTGCCACTACGAGACAATAACTATTTATCTCAAGATTTTTTGTGCTTTATAGCATCAAAAAAACATCGGAAACGCCGCCGGACGCGCTTCGTGCATGATTTCATACGCAGCCATAAAAACGTGTTCTACGTCGGGTTTGCACCAATAGTTTCCGTCCGTGCCGTAGGCGGGGCGATTTTCCTTGCCCGTCAGTGTGCGCGGCGCGGCATCAAGCCACTTGTAGCCGCCTTGATTCTCCAAAACGTGCTGCATCATATACGCGGTGCAGCCGCCCGGAACGTCCTCATCCACAAATAAAATGCGATTTGTTTTTTGCAAAGATTTTCCAATCATACCAAAACGGTCGAACGGAAGGAGCGATTGCACGTCAATTACTTCGGCGCGAATGCCCGCATCGGCAAGCATTTCTGCGGCTTTCATGGCAAGGCGTAAGGTTGCGCCGTAGCTCACAATCGTAATATCGTCGCCCTCGCGCAGAATTTCTGGCACACCGAGCGGAAGCGTGTATTCATCAATGTTTGAAGGCATTTTTTCTTTTAAGCGATACCCGTTCAGCACCTCAATCACTAAGGCTGGGTCGCCTTCCGAGCGCAAGAGCGTGTTGTAAAAGCCAGCCGCTTGCACCATATTTCGCGGCACAAGCACGTGAATCCCACGCACAAAGCTCACAATGCCCGACATCGGCGAACCCGAATGCCACACGCCTTCCAAGCGGTGTCCGCGTGTGCGGATAATCACGGGGGCTTTCTGCCCGCCTTTGGTGCGGTATTGCAAGCACGCAAGGTCGTCGGACATGATTTGAAGCGCGTACAGCAAATAATCCAAATACTGAATTTCTGCAATCGGACGCAAACCCCGCATTGCCAAGCCAATTCCCTGCCCTAAAATTGTTGCCTCGCGTATGCCAGTGTCGCTCACACGCAACTCGCCGAATTTCTTCTGCAACCCCGAAAATGCTTGATTCACATCGCCCAAATAGCCAACGTCTTCGCCAAACGCCACAATACGCGCATCACGCTTGAATGCCGCATCAAAACACGTATTCAAGATTTCAAAACCGCTTTTCATTGGTGCATCCTCGGCATAGACCGCAGGAATGACGGGGGCTTTGAGCGGAGAATCGTCGGTGTCGTTGTATAAATTGCTGTTGTAGCGGTTCGTGTTGAGGTCTTCGTGTTTGTATCGCCAGTCGAGCAGAGCTTGTTTTGCGGGAATATTTTCATTGCGCACGGTGAACAAAACCCACGACACGGCGGACATCACGTCTTTGCGCTCAGGCATTTTAATTGCGCGGAGGTCGGTAATAATTTTGCGAATGGCTTCAGCATTGACCGAAACTGACTGCGCAGCGATTTGTTCAAAAAATGCGCAGGCTTCTTCCACATCAGCAAAAATGGGCGACAAATACGCATCGAACGCCAGTTTGCGGGCTTCTTCGGCAGATTGTTTTGTCCGCGCTTCAATCTCATCTAATTCCTGTGCCGTCGCAATGCCGCTTTCCATCAACCATTCGCGCATTGCCAGCAAGCAATCATGCTCGCGCTCCCATTCCAAGCGTTCTTTGGACTTGTAGCGTTCATGGCTGCCCGACGTGGAATGTCCTTGCGGCTGCGTGAGTTCGACAACGTGAATAAGCGCGGGAATGTGATGTTTCCTTGTTTCGCTGACTGCTTTGCGATACGTTTCGATAAGCGCGGGATAATCCCAGCCTTTTACTTGATAGACATTATAGCCCGTTTCGTCGCCGTCCTTGCGCTGGAAGCCGCTTAAAAGCTCGAACATATTCTCTTTGGTCATTTGGAATTTGTTCGGTACGGAAATGCCGTAGCCGTCGTCCCAAATGGAAATCACTGCCGGAGCTTTCAGAACGCCAATCGCATTCACCGCTTCCCAAAACACGCCTTCGGCGCAGCTTCCATTGCCGATTGTTCCGAAGGCAACTTCATTTCCTTTGCGGGAAAATTGCGTCATTGCGTGAAGGTCGCCGATTTCGCGGTACAAGCGCGAAGCATATGCAAGCCCCACCAAACGCGGCATCTGTGCTGCGGTTGGGGAAATATCGGCTGAGGAATTTTTCATTTCCGTGAGATTTTTCCACTTGCCGTTTTTATCCAAGCTGCGCGTTGCAAAGTGAGCATTCATCGTGCGTCCAGCCGTTGCGGGTTCGTGGTCGAGGTCGGTGTGCGCGTAGAGTTGGGCGAACATTTGGCGGACGGTCGTGCCGCCGATTGCCATCATAAAGGTTTGGTCGCGGTAGTAGCCAGAGCGAAAATCGCCATTCTCGAAAAACCGCGCCATTGCGAGCTGCGGCACTTCTTTTCCATCGCCAAAAATCCCAAATTTTGCATTGCCCGACAATGCTTCGCGCCGTCCCATAAGGCTCGCAGCGCGGCTTTCCCAGCCAATGGCGTAATCGTGCAAAACGTCTTCACGCGACAAGCCAAGTGCCTTCAATGCGGCATCGCTACTGCCTGCGTGGGCTGCTGCTTTCGTGCCATTTTGCAAAGATTGCTTGTGCGGAGCATTCCCGTTAGCGTGTGATTTCGCGCCATTTGGAGCGTTTTTAGATGCGGCGGATGGTGAAGTTTTGGAAGAAGAAGTTTTCATGGCAACAGCAGCGAAACCAATACAATGAAAAAAAATGTGAATTGCGACAAGTACAGTCTCGCAAACTACAATCTTCCCCAGATATAGCCAACATCTTCGTTCTTTACGAGAAAAAATTTGGTCTAATAAAAGGTAACTGGTCAGGTACTATCTCGTCGGGCGGCTGTTATCACAAGTGTAGTAGCCTTACGGCGAGTGGTGTGCAAGCGACGCACCCGCCGTAAGGCAGCGTTTACGCACTCTTCAGCCGCCTGACGGGGATATACCTGACGAGTTACAATAATAGATTCTTTTTCAGGATAAATACTTGCTTTTCTTACACTTCGGCGTACTAGCGCAAGCACGAACTACCGCTCCATCCACGCACGGAACACACTTGCCCGCTCTTGGCTCACCAGCACGATTTCATCAGGCTTCGGGGCAAGTTCAACGACGATTTTCCCTTTTGATTCAGGCTTGAAGGACTGAATTGCCTGAACATGGCATAAATACTTGCGATTAAGCCGAAAGAATGTTTTCGGGTCGAGGTCTGTTTCAAGGTCGGCAATATTTTTCTCGGTGAAAAATCGCTCGCTACGCTGCGTGATGACTGAAACGATACGGCTTTCCGTGTAGCAATACGCAATCTCACTTACCTCCAAAGGCACGTATTCCCGCCCTTTCTGCACGACGATTCGCTCTTTGTTTATTCGCTCCTTACGTGCAGAGTTATTTCCCTGCAAATGCTTCAAGAGCGCGTCAATACTTGCTTCCTGACCATGCGAGAAATGCTGCTTGAGTTTGGAATATTTGTCGAAAGCGCGGTAGAGTTTTTCGCGCTGAATCGGCTTCAGTACATAATCAATGCCATTGTGCGAAAACGCCTCCGTCAAGTATTCATCAAATGCTGTGGTGAAGATGACTGGTGCTTCCACGCGGCATTCTTCAAAAATTTCAAACGCAACACCGTCGGAAAGCTGAATATCCATCAAAATCACATCTGGCTCTGTTTCAGGAATGAGTCGCACTGCATCCCGCACCGAACCTGCCTCGCCGACGATTCGTATTTCCGCGCCAAACTTTTCCGCGCCGTATTCTTCCGCCAAACGGCGTAGTTTCTCGCGTGCGGGTGTTTCGTCTTCGATGATGAGGATGTTCATGGTTGCTTGGAGCTTGGTTACTTGGTCATTCGTCATTCGTCATTCGTCATTCGTCATTCGTCATTGGTGCAGTAAGCTACTGCTTTGCGACTGATATTGCGAGAGAATTTTGTAGATTAGAAAATGTAGATTACGGAAAATGAATTGTTGAGCAAACACTGCAATGAAACCACAAATTTTTGAGCCATCACACGAATTGAAAGAATTTGTCTGGTGCTATTGGAATTTGGAAGCCGACAAAGACACAACACCTGTAAAAAACACCATTGTTCCCGATGGAACGATGAAGCTGATATTTCACTATGGCGACGCATACAGGCATCATCCGAAAAGCGGTGAAAGCATTGTTTTGCCAAAATGCTTTTTGATTGGGCAACTGACGCAACCGTATGTAGTAGAACCACTTGGCGTTACAGGCTCATTCATTGTACGCTTTCACCCGAACGGATTTTTGCCCTTTACGACGAAACCCATCAAGGACATGGAAAATACCGCCGTTCCCATAGCTGCACTCTTTGGAAATGAAGGTACAGAAATCGGTGAAAAGATTCTCCATGCAAACAATACCGCCGAGCGAATACGCCTCATAGAAGCATTTTTACTACAACGCTTGACGGATACCAAGACCATAGATTTTGTCGTGCAATCAACCGTTGAAACGATTTTGACAGCGAACGGAACATTTGCAGTGAATGAGCTGTCTAAGCGAAACAATATCAACCGCAGACAATTAGTGCGTAAGTTTTCGTCTGCTATTGGTTTAAGCCCAAAGCAACTTTCAAAAACGATACGAATTCAAGCGACCTTAAAAACACTTTTGACGAAAGAAATTAGAACGCTTACCGATGTGGCATACGAAAACGAATATTTTGACCAAGCGCATTTTATCAAAGAATTCAAGGAATTTACGGGGCTGACACCGAAAGAGTTTTATGGCGACGACCTGAAAATGTCGCTCATTTTTGACAACAAAGATTTTGAAAAAGAAGAATAGCTGTGTCCCAATTTTACAATTTTAGGTGTGTGATGTGGTGCATTTTTGTAGCACAATTTTTCACCATTCACCTCAAATTTTTACCACAATGAACAGCTTCACTTCAAACCCAGTCGGTTGGTTCGATATTCACGTGTCCGACATTGACCGCGCAAAAAAATTCTACGGAACGGTCTTCAACGCCAAATTTGTTGATTTGCCCATAGAATGGGGCAAACAATCGTTTTTCCCTTTTAGCCCTGAAAGCCCGAATATATCAGGCGCGTTGGTCGAAAAAAAGGATATGCAGCCGAACGCAAGCAGCACCGTTGTCTATTTTGAAACGGAAGATTGCACCGCCGAAGAACAGCGCATCCAGCAAGCAGGCGGCAAAGTTGTACAACCCAAAATGCACATTGGCGAATTTGGGTATGTGTCAATCTTCATTGACAGCGAGGGCAATACTGTTGGGCTTCATTCACGAAAATAGTGCGCTATTATGACCTACGACATCAATCTTGTAAACCGAGTGCGGGATCTTCTTGCCGAAGTACCGAACATCGACGTTGAAGAAAAAGAAATGTTTGCCGTTCTCAATTTTATGGTGAACGGAAAGACCTGTGTTTGTGTGCGTGGCGAGGATTTGATGTTGCGTTTCGACCCAAAGCTGCAAGAAGAACTTTCCGAACGCAAGGGCTACGAAACAATGCTGATGAAAGGCAAAGAGTACAAAGGCTATTGCTACATCAATGCGGAGGGGTTGAAGAGCAAAACAGACTTTGAGTATTTCATCAGTCTTTGCCTTGACTACAACAAGGTTTCCAAAAAGTCGAAGAAGAAGGCAACGAGCCGCTAATACACACGTCTTTGCACAAAAAAGACCTGAACACAAGACGAAACCTTATGTTCAGGTCTTTTTTTTATTTGAGAACAATGTACGAAAAAATGCCGATGAAGTCTGGTGTAGTATGTGATTGAGGATATTGATTCAGTCCTCATTACCCCACCTTCCAGACTTTATTTTGATGCCGATGGCTTTATTGTTAGGCTTTGTCGCTGCTCAAAATAAGCGATAATTTCTTCTTTGGTCATTGCAGAGAGTTCCATGCTGATTTTTGTGCGTTGTTCTCGCATAAATTGCACAGCATCGAACTCTTTCGTTAATGGATTATTCTTCGTTTTCATAGTATTCAAATTCTCTTGGTGAACGAATTTCTAGTTCTTTGTAGCCATTTTTGATATTGATGGAGTTATAGCCTCGAATACGCTGCATATTGACAATGTGTTTGAAATTCCAGCTCACCAGAAAGTCTGCATGGTGAATAGTTGAGAGCGCAATGTGCAAACAATCGGCATAGCTGGTTTTCCCGACAACTTTTTCAGCAATATAAGCATTTGCAAGGTCAATAGCTTCTTCTGAAACCGATAAAAATTCAACCCATTCAGTTCTGAGTGCAATGACAAGTTCTTGAATATACGAAGGTGCTGGAGCAAGTTCTTCTTGGGTCAAGGTCGAAAACAGTATGATAAATTCTCCATCATTTACTCTTTCAAAAAGAGGTTTTGTGTGATTGGCAAACTCTTCGTCGAAGTATCCGCCAAATACGGATGTATCAAGGTATAGGCGTTGTCGGGGCATTTGGAGTAATCAGTTTCATTAAATAAATTTTTATGAGTGCGAGGTTTCTTTTTTGCATTCGTTTTTCTAATTCTTCCGATATAAGTACATAATGAAAAGTTTTTCGGCAATTGTTTGGAAATACGGGTTAAAAATGGCAGATTCCTGAAAAGAACATGAATATACGCCATTTTTCGCCACTATTGCCTTTCCTCAGCTATGTTGT
>JAAFIV010000042.1 GCA_013298775.1 Ignavibacteria bacterium
AATTTTACGAAAACAGACCACCGAAAGACAGGCGGTCAAGGCGAAGATCCGGAGTTGTTTTGATAGCATAACTCCCTTCAACGTCCCACACCGCCTTTTATTGCAGACTTCTGCGTAACTTCAGTAAATTTCTCAAGGTTTCTTCGTTATGCCAAAACTTGCCTACATCGGTGCTTTTATCGTGTATATTTTGCCTCTGATGTCCATGAACGCTTGCACGTTCATGTGTCGGAAGGTAGTCAAACAATGAAACGAGCCGCTAAATTTTGGTTAGAGCCTGATGTAGAGCTGTTTGATGCGGGCTCATTATCGGAGAAAGATATTGTGCGACTTCAAAAGGTTCTTTTGGAAAATCGGGATGCAATTACGACACTCATTCGCAATTTTGCGCTGGGCGTAAAAGTTCAACCACTATCCTTGTAACACGATGAATTTGCATAATGCTATCATTTCTAAACTACATTTCGACCGCCCGCAGTATCTTTCTGTTTGCTTGCTGGATGGGCGTGAAATTGCCGTCCCCCTTGAGTACTTTCCGCTTATCCAAGCACTTTCGCTTGAAGAGCGTGAGCATTGGCAGTTGTTAGACGAGCAAGTTTTTTCGTTTGAAGTCTGTGATGAAGTGTTTCACCTTAGCGAGTTACTTGGAATCAAGCCTATCACGGCACTTCCAGCACTTGAATATGCGTAAAAAAATATGCAAGCAAAATACGTCAATCCCTTTACCGATTTCGGCTTTAAGAAAATCTTCGGAGAAGAAGCAAGTAAGCCGCTTCTCATGGATTTTCTGAACGCGCTGTTGCCCAAAAAGCACATCACGGATTTGCACTTCAAAAACGTGGAACAGCTTGGCAATGCCGAACAAGACCGCAAAGCCGTGTACGACATTTACTGCGAGAGTGCGAGTGGCGAAAAGTTCATTGTGGAATTACAAAAAGCGAAGCAAAATTACTTCAAAGAGCGAACTGTTTACTACTCAACCTTTCCCATCCAAGAGCAAGCCGAGAAAGGCGTGTGGAATTACAAACTCCAAGCGGTGTACTGCATTGGCGTTCTTGATTTTACCTTCGATGATTATGCACCAAGCGACCCCAAAGGCGAAGTTGTGCATACCATCAAGCTCAAAAACCAGCATGGAAACACGTTCTACGAGAAATTGACGTACATATATCTCGAAATGCCGAACTTCACACTGCAAGAATCCGAACTACTGACGCGCTTAGATAAATGGCTCTATTTCGTCAAAAATCTCGAAGACTTTCAAACGATTCCACAGATTTTCAACGATGCAATTTTTACCGAAGCCTTCGAGAAAGCAGAAATAGCACGATTTCAGAAGCAAGAATGGAATGAGTACATTCAAAACCTGAAAGTCTATCGTGATATGAAAAACGTTGTGGATACGGCTTTTGATGAGGGTTTTGGTGAAGGTTTTGATAAAGGATTCGACAAAGGTGCGAAAAAGCGTAGCATGGAAATCGCTCAATCCCTGAAGCAAAGCGGTGTCGCGCCAGAAGTTATTGCCCAAACAACAGGACTTTCCGTTGTAGAAATTGCACAGTTATAGCTACAATTCAACACATACAACTTTAACACTCCAAAAACATGAACGCACTTGTTTTTTCTGGTCAAGGTTCGCAATATGTAGGAATGATGCGAGATTTGGCAGACAGTTTTCCCGAAGCCGCGCAAATGCTGAAAGAAGCAGACGGCATCATGGGTGCGAGTCTCAGCAGCATTTGTTTCGATGGTCCCGCCGATACACTCAAGGAAACACGCTACACGCAGCCCGCACTCTTTGTTCACGAAGCTATTTTGGCAACGCTTTTGCACGACAAGCTCCCCTTTCATGCGGCGGCTGGACATTCGCTTGGTGAGTATTCTGCATTGTTCGCTGCTGGGGTCGTTGATTTCGCCACAGGCTTGGGATTGGTAAAGTTACGCGGCGAACTCATGTTTCGTGCAGGAGAAGCCTTCCCAGGCACGATGGCGGCGATTGTAGGACTAGACGATGACAAAGTGAGCGAAATCTGCGCAAGCCTCACCGAAACGGGCAATATGGAAAAAACGGTTGTGGCAGCAAATTTCAATTCGCCCGGACAGGTTGTTATTTCTGGGAGCGCGGAATATTTGCGGGCGAAAATGCCAGATTTCAAAGCGGCTGGTGCGAAAATGGTGAAAGAACTTCCCGTGAGCGGTGCATTTCATTCGCCCTTGCTCCAAAGCGCACAAAATGAACTTGAGAAGGCAATCTATGCAGCAACCATGCAGGATGCAAGCGTGGATGTGTATTCCAATGCCCTTGCCAAACCGCTTCGCAAAGCAGACGACATTCGCGCTGCGCTCGTACAACAGCTCACCGCGCCCGTTCTCTGGACACAGAGCGTTGTAGCAATGAAAGCGGCGGGCATTTCTGCCTTTTACGAACTTGGTCCTGGAAACGTGCTGCAAGGCTTGGTCAAGCGCACGGTGAGTGATGTTACCATTGGTGGCTTTGATACGGCAGAGCAGGTAAAAGCCGCATAAATCACACATAAATCTTTCCCATGAAACTCACCCTACCAAATATCTTTACCATTTCTCGGGCGGTTCTCGCACCGATATTTATGGTATTGCTCTTGGCGGGTGGGCGCGGATATACGATTGCTGCGTTGATAATTTTTGTCATCGCTGCCATTACCGATTATTTGGACGGCTGGCTGGCTCGCAAACGTGGGGAAAGTTCGGCATGGGGAACGCTCGTGGACCCGCTTGCAGACAAGGTTTTGACGGGTGCTGCCTTCATTGCATTCGCACTGTTGTCTATGGCGGAATGGTGGATGGTTGCAGCCGTAATTTTCCGCGATATTGCCACAACGCTCTTCCGCTCCTTTGCTGATGCTATCGGAAAGCCGCTTGTAACCTCGTTTGGTGCAAAAGTAAAGACGTTTGTACAGATGACCTTCATTATCATTGTGCTAGTGCTGCTCGCCATGCAAACCCTTCCCTTACCCGCATGGATGCTGCTTTTGCCGCAATACGGCTTGCTGCCTTTTATCCTGTACAGCGTGATGCTCTTTGTTACCTCCATTACCGTCTGGACGGGCGTAGAATATTTCCTTGAAAACCGCACCGTTGCTCGCCGTTTGTGTCTTTGGAGCATGATTGTTGTTTTGCGGGCATGGGGAAAAATCTTTTCGGGGAAATGAATTATGCACACACCTTTTTCGCTTCAGATATTACCAAACAATGCCGTTATTCGCGTGAAGGGCATCATTGCTACGCTTGGGGGCATTGGTTTTCTCCCGAAAATGCCTGGCACGTTTGGAAGCGCGGCTGTTATTCTTCCGGTACTGCTGTGTTTGGGGGAAACGGCATCCATAGTGCGCGGCGCATTGCTTGGCATTGCGTGTGTGGCGTTTTTGCTGGGGTTGTGGGCGGTGCCAGCATTGGAAAAACATTGGGGCAGCGACCCTGCGTGTGTGGTCTTGGATGAAGTTGTGGGGATGTCGCTTACACTCATTAGCCCGCTTCTGCCGTTTTCGTTTGGGTGGACGGTGCTAGGTTTTGTGCTGTTTCGCGTGTTTGATATTGCAAAACCCTTTCCAATTTCGCGCATCAATGCTCGCACGGGTGCTTTTTTTGTGATGTTCGATGATGTTATCGCTTCATTTTACGCCCTTTGTACGCTTCATGGGATTTGGTTGATATATCAATCATTTGGTTTTCGATGAATTGCCGAGAAGCGAGTATTTATCAGGCTTTGAGAGGTGTCGTGTGTGCGCGGCGTTAAGGTTTTCAAGGACTTGAACGAAAAAAAAATGAACGTGCCGCATAAAATCTACACTTTTTTGCATTTTTTTCTTGCAACGCTTGTAAAATTCACATATCTTCGCAGCGAATTCAGTATTTATCAACCTTCTACTATGGTATTTGTATGAACAAAGGACAGCTTGTTGATGCAATCGCATCCAGCGCAGGACTCACAAAAGTCCAAGCAGAACGCGCACTCAGCGCAACAATTGACACCGTTTCTGAATCGCTTGCTAAAGGCGAGAACGTAGCACTCATTGGCTTCGGAACGTTTTCCGTAGCAAAACGTGCTGCTCGTAACGGTAAAAACCCACGCACCGGCGCGACAATCAAAATCGCTGCTCGCAAAGTGCCAAAATTCGCTCCAGGCAAAGGTTTGAAAGACCTTGTCAATGGCGTGAAAAAAGCAGCTCCAGCGAAAAAAGCAGCTCCAGCGAAAAAAGCTCCGGCAAAGAAGAAGTAATTTCTTCCTTGAACGCTCGCTTGGATGCGATACAAGCAAAAAAAAGACCGCTTCAGAATGTACTGATGCGGTCTTTTTATTTATGTTTTCTTAGGTTCACGATAATTTCACTCATTTGCCCCCTTGATAAAGGGGGAACGGGGGATTTATCGCGTGAAACGATTGATATGGGGTGGTGTCGAACCGTTTAATCCCCCGTTCCCCCTTTATCAAGGGGGCGAATTCAACAGCGTTTCATACACCTGAATAATTATCTTTTTAACGCCAAAATGAGACAGGTGTATCATTCTCTCGGTCTCATTTTTTCACGAAACTGTCAGCTTTTATGCGCAGTGTCAGCGATGCTTGACATTTCATTCTTCGTTTTTTGCCAATATTTCTGACATTCTGACGCGCGTTTGAGTGCGTTAGTCCGCCGCTTGTTCGCCTGAAGCGTCTGAATTATTACGCTTGGCAAAACAAACCAGCTTTGACGAACCCGATACGCGCAAGGTAAGCGATTTTTTCAGCAATCCAGCAAAAGTGTTGTTTCCTGAACCAGTTTCACGTGTCTGCCGAGCCGCAATATTGCTGCTGCCCACGTGATTGTTTGAATATTCAGCAGAAAAATGTGCTGCTTGAAAATTCGGCAAATCCATACAATATTCTCCGAAAAAGGTGTGATGAGCGCATTTCTAAAGAGAGCGACGGACAGGAAAAAAAGTTACATCCCAAAATATCCGCTCGAATTGTTGCTCTCGTTTACGCGCTTTCGTTGGTGTCCCGCCACAGAATTTTTCCATTCCAAGAACAAGACAAAAAGAGTATTTTACAAATAGCGTGCCGAAATACAAAAGCAGGGCAAATGTGCTTCATCGCATTGTTACACATTGTTCCAATCGCACCAATTTTCTCACAATTTGAACTCGACCGAATCATGACTACGCCACAACATTTTCTCCACCACGCCGAACTCTTCCAAGCCAGCAACGACCAGCTTTTTGCGGGATTGTATGCGGAATCTGCACACTGGGCGGCTTCCCAGCACGGCAGCTACCACGCCGAGACCCACAGCGACACGCTTGCGGGCGTACAAAGCCTCAGCAATCAGCTTGCAAAGCCGCTTCCCTACTATACGCAGTTTGTCGCCGAAGCAAAGCAACGTGCGTTGGAAACCCGCAAACGCGCTCACGCGCCCTTTTCCAACTTCCTTGTTGGTGCGACGCTCATTGCGGAGGATGAATCCTTGTTTATTGGGTGCAATGTGGAATGTAGCAGTTATGGTTTGACGATTTGCGCAGAACGGACTGCGCTCGTCTCAGGCGTGGCACAAGGGAAGAAGCGGTATGCAGGGGTAATTGTTGCGGCGGATACGGACGAACTCACGCCGCCATGCGGTGCGTGCCGGCAACTGCTGTACGATTTCGCGCCCGATGCCGTCGTGGTGCTGGTGAACCTTCGTGGCACGGAAAAACGCTTTACCATGAAAGAACTCTTGCCAGAAGCCTTTTCGGTGGCATTTTTGGAGAAATAAGAATTGTGGGTATCCGTAATTTCAGTAGTGGCACAGACATTCTTGTCTGTGAGTATTCATGCGGGTTGTAGGCGGGAAACACAGACAAGCTGAGGGAAGCCCTCAGGTCTGTGCCACTATTGAAAAAGTATTGCCATGCACCAAAATTACACACGCAATTCCCTACACCAAACGCCCCAGAACAATAGATTTTTGTAGCCATTCACGCTTTTGCAAAAGCTCTGGAATGCTCATCTGTTCTTGGTTCTTGGAGAATTTGCGAATTGCTGCGCCATGCACACGGCTCATTCCGGCTGGGTCGGTGGGAGCAATGATTTTTCCTAAGCGCACCGCCAGTAGCGAGCATTCCTGCCTGAGTTCACGCTCGCGCTCGGCAATGTTCAAGCCACTGAGTGCTTGCTGTGCGGCATCAGCCTCTGCGCTCAGAGCATCTTCTTGTGCGCCTTGTGGGTTTTTCTTTGCAGACCGCTTCACAACGGGTGTTGGGCGCATATAGCCATCGAACAGCACCAAACTATGCGTTTCGATGGATTGCTGTTGCACGTCGGCTAATTGCCAGAGTTCACCTTGTGGCGTAGTATTGGTGCGGGTTATGGCGGTGTCGGCGTTGCGCTTTTGTCGTATTTGTACGCCGATTTGCTCTTCATTGGTAATCCATTCCAAAATCTGCACAAGCTCTGCATCGTTGGAGGCGTAAATATCGCACACATTCGCTTCTTCCCCAAACCCCGCATAATATCTCATTCCGCGAAAGACTTGCTGCATTGTTTTCGATAAGGCTCGCACTAAATCTGCCTTCACAATCACCGAAATTGGCTTAATATCTGTGCCTTCGCCAATCATATCTACCTGCACCATCACATCCAAACGTCCTTCGCGGTAGTCCTGCAAGAGGCGTAAACGCTCGTCTTCTGGCACATCTTGTCCAATCCGCCCCGACTTCACCTCCGGAAAATGCTGCCGAATATACTCCAGCATTGCCGCCGCATGAAGATTGCTCATCGCAATCACCAACATTTGGTGTTGGCGCGTGTCCGTGCTTGGTTTGCTCTGTGCCGTGCCTTGTTTCATGCGCTCCAAACCCCGCTCCAGACCTCGTTCTAAATTTAGCATACGGCGTTTTTCGGAAAATCGCTCAAAGGCTGGGCGCAAGAGCGCGTCGAGATACACTTCGTGGAAACGCAGCTTTTTCCGCGCAAGGAAGGCATCCACTTCGGCGGCATTATTCGCCTCGCCGCGCAATTTATCCAGCGCAAGCTCAACGATTTCGCCGGTTGTGGTGTTTTTCAATTTCACCGTGTAATCTATCACGTGCATTGCCACGCGCTTCAAAATGTTACCTTCGGCATGGGCATCGCGCAGAAGCGTCTCGTGGAGCGGCTTGTAAAATTGCGTTGGTCGTCCGTCCAGCCCCGTGCGCACTTCGCTTGGTACGCCGAAGAGCGTTTTGTTGTCGGAGCGCATCGGCGTTCCCGAAAGCGCGATACTACACGCGAAGGGGAATTTTGCAATGCTTCCTGCCCACGAGCCATCTTCCGACAAGTGATGCACTTCGTCCAACACAAACATACACCGCGCCGTTTCACAAAACTTGCGGAGCGCATCGTTACCCGCTTTGCCGCTTGCGTATTGGTAGGTGGTGATGATAATATCGGTTTGCAAATTTTTCAAGAAAACCCGCTCAGAATCTGCCACGCAGAAGGTAAAGGCTGGTGCGCCGATATTCCGAAACACCGACGCAAGTTCGCGGGCATCGGCGTATTGGTCGCGCAAATTGCCACGCGGCACAAAGACCACGAGCTTTTGTGCAATGCCCAGCGCACGCGCCACCGAAAACGAGGAGAGCGCGGTAATTGTTTTGCCATACCCCGGCACAAACACGCCTAAATGTGAGGTTTCGCCGTGCTGCAATTCCCCCGCGAGCTTACGCAAAAAGGCTTCCTGTCCCACGCGAAGACGAAAGCCATTCTGCAAGGCAATTCCTGGAATCTCGCTCGCAAAGCTCGTATTGAAGCTGAGTTCAGGGGATAGCAATGCGGGTGGCACGGAAGGAGAAGTGGGAGTATCTGACGAAAAAAGATTCATACAGTGCTTGGGTGCTTAGAAATGCTAATGAAACAAGTCATCCTTTGGGCTTCGGTAATGCAGACACTCTTGTCTGCGCTTTTTTTTGCATACAATGGCGCAGCCAGAAGAACTATTCACATCACTGACTGCGCGTGGCGGTACTGCTGGAAACCGTCGCGCTTGTACCCATGCCGCTCACAGCCGTTCCGCTTGTGGTAGAAATTGGCTCACCATTTGGCGAAAGAAAGGTTTGTCCTGTTACTTTGAAAATCGTGTAATGGCGCAAACTTGCATCGGACTCGAAACCATATCCTTGCAACATTTCGTAGGGCGAGCGAATATCCACAAAGGCGGGTGAATGCAAGACGTGGCGGGTGCTATCCCAATGAATAACCGATGTTTTCACCGTCGTCATGCTGCCATTTGCGACCACCACCACATTCCCCGAAGCCGTCATATTCTTGGTTTTATCGTCCACTCGTGCGCTGTCGGCGGTGAGAATGCTGGCGAGGGCGCGTTCAGGTTTTGTGAAAAATTCCACCTGCACACCATCACCAAGCAAGGTTTCAGCGCGTTTGTCGTAAATTTTCGCCCAGCCCGCACGAATTCTCGCTCGCATATAGCTTGAATCCATGAACTGAATAACGGGATTGTAACTCGTGTGTGTAGCGGAATCGCTGGTTTCGAGAACAATCAAACCTGCGGAGGATTCGCGCTCGCAGGATGAAGTACAAAAAATAAGTGTAATTACTGCAAACCAGTATTTAAGCGGCTTCCAGTTCATATTCTGCTGATTGAGCATGATGTAATTGTCCGTGAACTGATTCTGTACCATTTTCTGCCCCGCGCTCCTGCAAAAAAGCGTGAAACTGCCACAAACGCTCTTCCACCTGCGCAAATTCCGTGAACGGCATAATATCGCGGCGCACTTCGGAAGCATTGTACAAACCTTTCAAATACCCGCTATAAAACTTACGGAACTCCCGCACCGCCAAGCCTTCGCCCTTGAACGCTACCGAATGACGCAAATGCGTCAGGCAAAGGTCAATACGCTCGTAAACGCTTGGTTCCGCCTCGTGTGTGCCTGTGCGCAAATAAGTTTTTGCTTGGCGAAAAACGAAGGGATTGGTAATCGCAGCGCGTCCAATCATCACGGCATCGCAGCCTGTTTCGTCGAAGGCTTGTTTGCAATCTTCTGCCGTTTCTACATCGCCATTCAAAATAATGGGAATAGAAACCACTTCCTTTACCTTACGAACCCAGTGCCAATCAGCGTTTCCATCGTGTCCCATGTCGCGGGTACGGCAGTGAATGGCGAGTGCAGCGATACCCGCTTCCTGCTCCAAACGCTTGGCAAGCTCGGTGATGATGATGGAATTTTTATCCCAGCCAAGCCGTGTTTTCACGGTTACAGGCAATTTTACTGTATCAACGAGTGTTTTTGCCATTTTTACCATCGTATCTGGCTCGCGGAGCAAGGCTGCACCTGCGCTGCGGGCAACAACATTCTTTACCCAGCATCCGCAGTTAATATCCAGAAAATCGGGATTGGATGATTCAGCAATAAGGGCTGCTTCCCGCATCACATCTATATCGCCGCCGAAAATTTGAATCGCAACGGGGCGTTCGCCTTCGTCCAGCGTGAGTTTTTGCAAGGAACGCCGTGCGTCCCGCACCAAACCTTCGCTAGAGACAAATTCAGTATAGACAATATCCGCACCTAAACTGCGGCAAACCACGCGAAAAGGTAAATCGCTAACATCCTCCATTGGGGCAAGCAATACGCCTTGTTCAACTTCAACTGTGCCGATTTTCATTGGAAACCGTTCTTCAAAAAAATGGGAAAATACAGACAGCCGTGTCTGCGTGGTGAAAGCCGCTTGGGGCTTGATTTGACCTTGATTTCAGACGACAAATCTACGGAATTTTTACGACAAAAAGAAGAACCGCCGCAACGCTCATGCAATGAGATTTGACAAACGTAACTGGTCAGGGCATTCGTCAAGGAACGCGGATGAAGCCCAGACTCTCAGGATTCTGAGGACTTTTTCTCTTGTTTTTCTATCCTCAACATCCTCTCACGTCCCCAAATCCGCGTTCTCATAGTAAGACCTGACCAGTTACTGACAAACAAAAAAACTCGCAGAACACAAGCATTGATGCGCTTTGTAGCTCTACGAGTTTTTATGCTTCTCAAGAAAAAGAATTGCTGCTATTTATTTTCCGATACCTTTTTCTGCAACAATTTGATTATCCACTTGCTTCACACCAGCAATGCTTTTTGCTGCTCTTGTTGCCACACCTTTGATGCCAGCTGCTTTTACATTGCCTGTCAGCGTTGCAACGCCGCCCTTTACAACCACGTCAATTTTAGCATCTTTCAAGGACGGCAACGAAGCCAATTTTGCTTTCACTGCCGATGCAATACCAGCGTCGTCCATTGCTGCTGCTGGCGTGGTTGCTTTGCCTGCGGCTTTATCGGCAGCTTTTTCAGCGCGTTCAGTTTTTGCTTCTGCTTTCAAGACAGCTTTATCGGCTTGCATTTGTGCTTTGTCCGCTTTTTGCTCTGCTTTGTCTGCTTGCTTCTCTAATTTTTCTGCTTTTTTCTCAGCTTTTTTTGATTTTGTTGTATCTGCTGCACTTGCTTTTACCGTTGTTGTGGCGGTTTTTGCTGGGTTCATCGTCGGTGAAGACGACATCATACCCGCACCTTGAGCAAAAAGGCTCGTGGACGTAAGTGCTAAAGCGAAAAGGACAATAAGACCAATCGCGAGAAAAGAACGTGTTAAACGCATGATAATCCTACAAATTATGAAAAATAAAAAATGAGTTTTGTTTGACAGAGTTTGGCTCAAACATTCTTCGGCAAAATTAACCACGAAAAAATGAATTTCCCGTGAATTTGCCCTGACGTGTTGTTCATACAAATCCTACAAAACCGTCATCCATGGACAATGCTTGTACAGCGAATCGCGAGTAAACCACCGAACTGCAAATAAAAAAAACCGCTCCACATCCCCAGTAAATATTTAATGAAACGGCTTCTCTGTTCAGGAGGTTTGTAAGTGTTTACCTATTGTATTTCTTTTTATGTATTTCTTTTTTGCGAATAGAACCCAACACACCGTAAATAAAACCGCTCCACATCCCCAATAAAAATCAATGAAGCGGCTTCTCTGTTCAGGAGGTTTGTAGGTTTTCGCCGATTGTCATCTGTTATCGTTTTCTTCCCGTTTGGAAGAATTGTTCGTTACGTTTTTGCGTGAACCGAAGCAGTGCTACGTGAGCAATGTGCTTGGCAAATGATATTTTCATTCCGAATTTCGTCGTCCGCGCTATTGTTAGCCGTTTTTGTTCTTGCTTTCGTTGTGGCAGCCGCGTTATTGCTTGCTTGTAGCTTATTGCTTGCTTACATCGCGTACAACACGCGGCTGAGGCTTTCGTTGGGTGATGAAGGTGAGCGCATATCCACGACGATTCCTTGTGAATCGCTGCTTGAACGGAGCAGATGCGCTTTCAAATCGTTACGGAGGCGCACTAATGCTTCGCTTGTGAGAGGTTCGCTAAGAGTGAGTTTCAAGCCGTAGTTTTTTTGTTCAAGCGCGTACATGGCGATACTCCGATGTGCAATGTGAATGTATTGATAATAAGTTCCGACTTAACAACGACTTACATTCAACCTTGTGCCGAATTGCGCTGTCTGATGAGTATATTTAGCAAAACCGTGCCAAGTTTTTAATTGCCATTTTTTAACCAAAAACGTTATTTTTTATATTAACTCTCATTTTGCTTTGAGAAAAAACTCTCATTTTGAGAGCTTTTGCGATAAGTTGAGAGCTTTTTCCCTGTATCATCTACAAGAGTTTGAGTGTCTGCTTGTATTTCAGTTTCCCCGCCCGATTCCGCACAGGATTGCCCGAAATCGAACACCTTCGCCAAACCTCCCTCCCTGCAACATCGCATAAAACCTCACTCCGTTTTTTGGCACACTTTCTGGAAAGAAGGAAATGCACAAGAAGGAAATACACAGGAAGGAAATACACAGAAAAGAACTTCCTCACACATTTCAGCCCTCATACTTCAGATTTCACCCTTTCTTCAAGGCTTCGTATGGACAGAGAATTTTCCCCCGAGCAGCAACGCAGCAATAGGCTCCGTTCTGTGCTAAAATTCGTTGTGCCGCTTGTGCTGGTGGGCGCGGCTGTGGTCTATGGTGCGGGTTTGATTGCGCCCTCGCTCGACAAAACAGCCATTCGCACCGCAAGCGTGGAGCAAGGCGCGGTTGAAGCCGTGATAGAAGCAAGTGGCGTGGTGGTGCCAGAAATTGACCGTGTGCTGACAAGCCCGATAGATGCTCGTGTTCTGCGCATTCTGAAGCGAGCGGGCGACAGCGTTTCCAAAGGCGAGGCGATTGTTACGCTCGACCTTGGCGCATCAACGCTGGCGTTGGAGAAGCTCTCGGACAATATTGCTCGCAAGGCAAATCAGCAAGCGCAACTCGCCGCTACGCTCGAAGGACGCTTGATTAAACTCGACAATCAGATTCGCTTAAAACGCCGCGATGTTACGCTGGATAGCATCAAGTTTCTCCAAAACCGCGCTCTTTTTGATAAAACCTACATTTCGCAGCAAGAACTCAACCAATTCGATACGCAACTCCAAAAATCCCGCGACGAATTGGACGCATTCCTGAAAGAATACGCTAACGCCAAAGCCTCATCAAAACTGGAACAAGAAGGCGTTGCACTCGAAATTGCTTCGCTGCGCAAGGACGAAAACCAATCCCGCCGTGAACTCGACCAAGCCGCAGCCCGCGCCGAATCAAGCGGTATTCTCACGTGGGTCGTGCAGACCGAAGGCATGAACGTAGGGCGTGGAACGATGCTGGCTCGCATTGCGGATTTGTCCTCGTACCGCATAGATGCGAGCGTTTCGGATATTCATCGTGAACGCCTCAGCGTCGGCTTGCCCGCGAAGGTGCGTGTAGGCGAAACCTCGCTGGAAGGCAT
The DNA here is from genome assembly GCA_013298775.1 of Ignavibacteria bacterium. GTDB lineage: Bacteria > Bacteroidota > Ignavibacteria > Kapaibacteriales > UBA4661 > PH2015. The sequence continues at coordinate 12,845 of JAAFIV010000042.1, forward strand.
GATTTCAAGCGTGTTGCCGACGATTGATAATGGCGTATTGAAATTCACGATTACTCTCGGCGGACAGACAAACGCTGTGTTGCGTCCGAATCTTCAAGCAGATGTTTTTATTCAAACAGCAAGGAATGGTGCGACGCTCAGGGTGAAAAAAGGAGCATTTGTGCGCGGTGCGGGCGAACAGGTTGTGTTTGTCATGCAGCGAAGTGGCAATGGCAATAGCCTGAAGGCGGAACGCCGCACCGTGCGCATCGGTCTTATCGGCGCGGACACGTGCGAGATTCTGAGCGGCTTGCAGGCGGGCGAGGAAATTATTATCTCGAACATGAGTGAATATCAGCATTTGACGAGCATTGCGATTAAGTAAAACTCATCTTACGCACACCCGCCCTCACCCAACCCTCTCCCAGAGGGAGAGGGCTTCAGAACTAGCTCCCATCAACCCTCGCCCTCTGGGAGAGGGTCTCGCGCAGCGAGGGGTGAGGGCGGCGTGAAGGTGTGCGTAAGGTGAATAAGTAAATTTTACCAAGTATAATTTTCAGGAAAAACCATGACACTACAACACGCACACACCCTCACCAAAGCAGCAGTTTTGGAGCTTTCGGGAATTGAAAAAATCTATCGCACCGATTCGCTGGAAACGGTTGCATTGGCGAATATCAACATTGCGATTGAGCAAGGGGAATTTGTTTCGATTATGGGACCGTCGGGGTCAGGAAAATCCACGCTTCTGAACGTGTTGGGCTTGCTGGACGCTCCCAGCAAAGGCGTGATGCGGCTTCACGGCATGGACGTAACCAAACTCAAGGAAAATGCGATTGCGCAGGTGCGGAATCAGGAAATTGGCTTCATTTTTCAATCCTTTCATCTGGTCAATGATTTGCGGGTGCTGGATAATGTCGAGATTCCGCTTCTCTATCGCAAGGGTTTAAGCGGCTCCGAGCGGAAACAGCTTGCCTTGGAGGCAGTGCAGCAAGTCGGTCTTTCTTCGCGCACGAAGCATTTCCCTTCGCAGCTCTCCGGCGGACAGCAACAGCGCGTCGCCATTGCCCGCGCCATTGTCGGCAAACCCAAGCTACTCCTTGCCGATGAGCCAACAGGAAACCTTGACAGCGCAATGGGTGATGAAATTATGAACATCCTCCACACGCTGAACCGCGAACACGGCACCACGATTGCGATGGTAACGCACGATGAACGCTTGGCGGCACAGACCGACCGTGTTATCAGGATTTTCGATGGGCAGCAGGTGGCGTGAGAAGAAAAGGAGGAAGTTTGAGGGCTGAGGGATGAGGGATGAAAAGGAAGGAATCAAGCGGGTTCTGTGGAAAGTAACTTTATATTCGCTCACGGCTTTTTTTGTATGAAAATACGGGAAACGCGCATGAGTGCGGCTTTCCACTTCTTTATACGCTTTTGGGAAAAATTATGTACCGCATTGTTGCTATCTTTTTGTGTGCTTTGCTGCTGGGTTTGCAAGGCTGTTTTTATTTGAATGAGCTTTTGGGCGCACGGCAGGTCGCACCAGACCCCGCAAAAGCTCTGCTTGTAACGAGCGATATTGATAACTTCTGGGCTGCCTACGACGTTGCCCGCAAACACTACCAAAAAGGCGATACACAGAGCGTCATCAAAGCATTTGAAGATGGCTATTTTGCAAAGGGTTCGGCGGGTTTGAATGATTATGCTTTTTTGAAAATCAAAAAGGAAAATTATTGGCGGTCGGTGATGAATGCGCAAACCATTTACGACACCATTCGCCCGCAAACACTGGCGTTGAAGAGTTTGGATGCGGAACTGAGAAAGCCTTTTTACGAACTCAAAAAAATCTATCCCGATGCAATTTTTCCCAATGTGTATTTCGTTATCGGGATGTTTACTTCGGGCGGAACAGCCACTAAAACAGGCTTGCACATTGGTACGGAGATGAATTCGCTGCCAGAAAATATTGATAAATCGAAGCTCTTCCGAAGCCTATGGCTGAGGCAAGTGGCGCAATCCAGCAGCAAACTTCCGCTTATTGTTGCACACGAACTCATCCACTTCCAACAGCCGCCAAACGGCGTATCACCAACGCTTTTGGAGAAAAGTTTGCGCGAAGGAAGCGCGGATTTTGTCGGAGAACTGATTAGCGGCGGCACGATAAACGATTGGCTACGCCCCTACGCAGAAGCGCGTGAAAAGACACTTTGGAAAGAATTTGCAGCAGAAATGAACGGCGCAGACCAAAGTAAATGGCTCGGAAATGGTGGAAACTCAAGCGACCGCCCTGCTGATTTAGGCTACTGGATTGGCTTGCGCATTTGCAAAATGTATTACGAAAAAGCTGCCGACAAACAACAAGCAATCAAAGATATTCTCACAATGACCGATGCAAAAGCCTTCCTGAAAGCGAGTGGTTATGCGGAGGAGATGGCGAAAATGCCGTAGTGAGGAATGACTTCCGACCGTAATAATTACTCAAGCGAGCAGTGAAGTATATCAGTTCAGGAAAATAACCAACAAACCAAGTAACCAAGCACCAAGTAACCAATCCCAAAAACTATGCTCCGCAACTATCTCCTTCTCGCATGGAAAGTTCTGCTTCGGCGGAAATTTTTCACCTTTATTTCGCTCGTCGGAATTAGCCTCACGCTCGCAACCATCCTTGTTGTAACGGCAATTATAGATTACCACGCCAATCCGCCACGCCCCTATACCAAGCAAGCGCGTATGCTGTTTGTGAAATCGGTCATGGGCAAAAGTAAGAACTTTACGACGGTAAATGAAGCACACTACGGCTTCCACGACAAGTATGTACGCTCATTGCCAAGCGTTGATAAATTCAGCATTCAAACCGAATCAACGTTTATCACCTATCCAAACGGGCAGAAGACCACGCTCACGGCGAAAATCGTCGATGGCGCGTTTTGGGATATGTTTGATTTTGAATTTTTGGAAGGCGCACCCTTTACCGAAGACGACAACCAGCAACGCCGTATGGTTGCTGTGGTTTCGGAGAAAACACGCCAACGGTATTTTGGCGACGCGCCCGCACTTGGCAAATCTATCACGCTTGGCAGCAAAACTTATCGCATCGTCGGTGTGGCGCGGGATGTCGCTTCCAGCCTCAGCGTGAGCGGCGATGTATGGTATCCTGTCAGCATTGACCTCACGCCCAAAGACCGCACGGGCGTTTTGGACGAAGGTGCAGGCGGCTTTACGTCCGTGATATTGGCGAACAATGCGAGCGATTTGCCCAGTATTCAAGCGGCGTTTCAGGCAATGTTGCCAACGGTGAAATTTGCTAGCAGCCATATTCAATATATGCAGGCGGCGGCAGAGACGAACTTTGGCGTACAGGCGCAGATGTTTTTTGGATTCGATTCGGAAGATAAAGAGTACGGCAAACGCGACAATGCAACACGCCTCATTGCGCTTCTCATGGCACTCGCGCTTGGTTTTATGGCACTTCCCGCCATCAATCTCGTGAATGTGAACGTAAGCCGCATTCTCGAACGCGCTTCCGAAATTGGTGTGCGCAAAGCCTTCGGCGCGAGTGGTACTGCGCTTGTTGGTCAGTTTATTGTGGAAAATCTTGTACTGACAATTATCGGCGGCGCAATCGGCGTACTCTTCGCCGAACTCGTGCTAGTCTGGATTACCAGCGCGGGGATATTTCCCAATGCCGTCTTCCACGTGAATGCCCGCGTAGCCCTGTACGCGCTTGGGATGTCGGCGGTTTTTGGTTTGTTATCGGGCGTGTTGCCCGCGTGGAAAATGGCACGTTTACCCATCGTTCAATCCCTCAAAGGAGGCATCAATGCTTGATTTTTCAAAAAATTCTTCACAAATAGCGCAGCTTTTTAAGCTCGTGTGGAATCGCAAACGCTCGAACGCACTGATGGTAGCGGAACTCGTTGCCGCGTTTATAGTGCTGTTTTTCGTGTGCTTGGCGGTGATTCACTTCGCGATCACGTACCGCTTACCGCTTGGCTATGAGTACGAAAATGTCTGGAACATTCAGGCATATCGCAAACAATCTCCCGAAAGCGAAAGCACTACCATCACCCGCCAGAGCGCACAGCGTCTTGTTTCGGTGCTGCGCGAATTGCCAAGTGTCGAATCGGTGAGCTTTGTAAGCGCACCTCCGTTTGGCACTTCACACTGGGTAACAGATTTTAATCGCGGCAAAGAATATCGGACAGAACAATGCACCGTAACCGATGAATTTGCCAAAACGATGAATCTCACACTCACACAAGGACGCTGGTTTAACGCGAGCGATGACGCATATAACGGTACAACATCATCCGTGAAAGTGATTGTGCTTAACGAAGTTGCCGCCGCAACATTTTTTGGGAAGGAAAATCCCATCGGACGTGATATTACCTTCCTTCCAGGTCCTGGTATCAGCAAAGATTTGGAACGCAAACGGCACCGCGTGATTGGCGTTATCAGTAGCTTTCGCAAGGGCAGCGAATACGAGCAGGCAGGAAATTTCATGTTCCAACGCACAAACATTCTTGATACAACATCATATTTGCCATCGCAAATTTTGGTAAAAATGAAGCCTGGTACGGCTGCCAGCTACGAAGAAGAGATGTTAAAAAAACTTGAGCAAACCGCGCCCAACTGGTCCTTTCAAATTACGACGCTCGCAGCAGACCGCCAAAAAGCACATAAGATGCTGTATTTCGCTCTTATTCCTGGACTCACCATCGCAGCATTTTTGCTTATCACCGTCGGTCTTGGTTTGGTGGGTGTTGTGTGGCAGTCCGTTACCCGCAGAATGCGCGAACTTGGCGTGCGACGCGCCTTTGGAGCAACGCAGCAGGATATTTACTTCTTTGTGATTGGCGAACTTATTGCGCTGACTACGTTTGCAGTGGTATTCGGGTTGTTTTTGGTTGCGCAAGTGCCGCTTATTCCGTTTTATGCAGTTCCGACAGCAACCTACGCGCTCAGTATTGGTGCGGCTGTTGTGGGGATGTATATTCTGACAACGCTCTGCGCCTTGTATCCAAGCCGTTTAGCGGGAACGGTGCAGCCCTCGGACGCGCTGCGATATGAGTAGGAGCGTGAAAACGTTACTCAAAAAGCTCTCGAAGAATATCCTCTTTCGAGCGTTGCTGATGGAGGGCAATATCGCTACAAATAGCCGAGAGCGTCCCAATTCTGAGGGGATTATGGCGAGGAATCGTGATGTGATGCTGTTCAGGAGTGTTGGTGGTCAGGCGGATATGACTGCCTGTTTGCCGCACAACAGCATAGCCGTAGCGTTCGACTAATTGAGCTAATTCTATACCCGTAATATTGCGTGGAAGCCTCATGGAAACAGGAGTTAGGCGATTTCTAGTAGTTCTTGATGAACGACTCGTAGGCGCACAAATTTTGGGTACTGTTCCGGCTCAAAATGACACTCAACAGCATCTTTAATCGCAAGACGCAATTCCTCTAATGTCTCGGCTTCGGTAAAGATACTTTCTTCCAGCGCACGTGCTGTATAGCCGCCTTCAGGGTCGGCTTCAACGAGGAATGTAAGTTCGTGATTCATAGCAAAACTGTTATAGAAGTACCGTAGAAATGAGTAAACCGTGCAAAGGAAATTAGCATTTTCTGCAACCAGATACAACCGATAAGAAACCGCTACTATCATTCTGACAACGAATAACACCTGATATATGCTATCCGCGAGACTTTATACGCTCTGTCCGCTTCTTTTTGGAAAATATTTTTTGACTCATTATCATTTTTTAGAGCTACGATGAATACTACACAAAAAATCCTCTCCATGCTTGTATTGACCGTGCTTCTCGGCATATCAAGCAATGCGCATCTTCTTGCGCAAGTCGTCAATATTCCCGTTACGTTTCGCCTCGTTGATTCCGCCAAAACCTACGTGCGAGCGTTTGTGGCGGGGGATTTCAATAACTTCGGACCATCTTCTGGTATGCGCATCCTTGCTGGTGCGCCGTCCGAAATGCAGTACGACAGCATTGCTCGTGCATGGACGAAAACTATTCTACTCCAACGCGGCACAGCGTACAAGTACATTTTCCATATTCATAAAAACGCTGACGGCACCGACTACGACTGGATTGCTGACCCGCTCAATCCACCAACTGAAGGTCTTGGTACGGGCAATCGCACCTCGACGATTGTTGTTACAAGTCTTGCGTTTGCGCAAATGCGTTTGGATTCTGCACAAGGAATGGTGCGCGGTGTAAGCGGCAGACTGGACGGAAGCGGTACAATCACACAGCTTCTGCTTCTTATTGAACGCAACACTAGTCTCAATGCGCCCTTCGATACCATTTCGCTCATGCGGAATCTGAATGGGCAAACACGCACATTTCAAGCCACATTGCCGCAAGCAATTCCTACAAACCGCACCGTGCGCCTTTTTGTGCGGGATGCAGACGGTAATAGTTCTACTTTTCGTTTCATGCAAATTCAGCCTTCCGTACCCGAATGGGCAAAAACTGCCGTGTGGTATCAAATTTTCCCCGAGCGTTTTCGCAATGGCGATACATCCAACGACCCCACGCGAGCCAGCCTGGAAGCGGGTAATGGGGTTTCCGATAAATGGCGTACCACCGAGTGGGGCAGCGATTGGTTTGCCCGCGACGAATGGGAAAAGGAGTTTGGAAGCGGCGTTGGCGGCTTTTATACCAACGCGCTCCAGCAGCGTCGCTACGGCGGCGACTTACAAGGCGTGTTGGACAGATTGGACTATTTGCAAAGTTTAGGAATTACGGCAATCTATTTCAATCCGATATTTTTTGCCGCAAGTATGCACAAATACGACGGTTACGCGCATCATCACATTGACCCGTATTTCGGACCGAATCCGAAAGCAGACTTAGAGCAAATTGCCCGTGAAAATGCCAGTGCAGACCCCTACAATCCCAAAACGTGGGCGTGGACAAGCGCGGATTCGCTCTTTTTGAAAGTTCTCCGCGAGGCAAAACGCCGCAATATCCGTATTATTTTGGATGGCGTGTTTAATCACACAGGGCGTGGCACGGCGGCGTATCAAGACCTTGTGAAAAATCAGGCTGCATCTCGCTTCAAGGATTGGTACATCGTGCAAGCCTTCGATAATCCCGCAACGCCAGAGAATGAATTTCGTACCAAGGGTTGGAGCGGCTTTGCTGGATTGCCCGAAATTGCTCGTAGCCCTGATGGAGCAACGCTTGCCGACGCGCCGAAACAATACTTTTTCGATGTTGCAAAGCGTTGGATGGATCCCAACAACGACGGAAACCCCGCAGACGGCATAGATGGCTGGCGTTTGGACGTTGTGCCGGACGCACCGATTGGCTTTTGGAATGAGTGGAATATTGTTATTCGCCGCATCAATCCTGAGGCGTACACGAGCGCAGAAATCTGGGACGCGAACACGCCAAGTGTTGTTCAAAATGGCAATTTTTCAGGCGCAATGAACTACTGGACGTTTATGCAGCCTGTCATCGGCTACTTCACGCTCGACCACAATATAACGCCCGATATGTTTAATTCGATGGTGGAATCGCGCTGGAGGATGTTCCCGCCGAGTGTTCAAGCTGCTATGCAAAATCTTGTGGAGTCGCATGATACCGAGCGCATCAGTTCATTTATTTTGAATCCGAATACGCAGCAGCAGTTCAGTTTCACGCGCAATGCGTGGGGCAATCGTGCTTACGATGTGCGCCGTCCGCGAGGAGATGAACGCGAGAAACACAAACTGATTTCAATGTATCAAATGGCTTCCAAAGGCGCACCAATGCTGTACTACGGAACAGAATCCGGCATTTGGGGCGGACACGACCCCGATGACCGCAGCCCGATGAACTGGGCAGATATTCGCTTCGCGCCACAAGCTCTCTCGCCCTCGCTCATGCGCACGGAGGACGACATGAATTTTGACAGTACGCTTTTTCGGCATTATCAAGCCATCATTCGCGCTCGAAACAGCACTGCATCATGGGTTTCGCAAATAAAAGGTGCGGGACAACTCATGGTAATTCAGCGTACAGGCAGCACCAATGCTCAGGTTTCGGTCATTGATTCTCTGCCAACGGCATCGAAGCGGTTTCAGATTACCGTGTTGAACCGCACGAAAGATACCGTTACACAAACCATTACCGATAGTCAGTTTGCCAATGCTGCTGCATTCGCACCGCTCTACTACACACGCGGCAGCGCAGCATCGGTGCGCTTTCGGAACGAATCGCGTGGCTTTACCATCACGCTTCCGCCTTTTAGCGGAGCGATTATTGCGGGGAATAATCAAGCATTGGTGAGCGTTCGCCAAAGCACGGAATCAGTGCAAGCGAAAGCGTACCCACAACCCTTTACAAGCGAAACCACGCTTCAATACACGCTTCCCAGCGCGAGTACCGTTTCAATAAAAGTCATTGATGTTTTGGGACGCGAGTTATGGAGCCGCGACGCGGGTACAATGCCCGCAGGAGCGTATGACATCTCTCTTTCTGGTGATGGCTTGCCGCAAGGAACATATTTTTGCCTTGTCAGTACGCAGTTTGGTGTAGAGCGTGTACGCTTGCTCAAGCAGTAAACATCCTTAAAAACGAGTAATGATGAAGTGTACAGCCTCATTTGCTATAATTTCTTATAACTAGTCAGGTATATCCCCGTCAGGCGGCTGAAGAGTGCGTAAACGCTGCCTTACGACGGGTGCGTCGCTTGAACACCACTCGCCGGACGGCTACTGCACTTGTGATAACAGCCGCCCGACGAGATAGTACCTGACCAGTTACAATTTCTTTTTATCATTTTTTAGAGAATGTTATGAAAAACTTTCTCAAAGCCGTTCTATTCCTTGCGTTCACAGGCACAGCAGGAATAGCATCACAAACAACTTTGCTTGCACAACCAGCTTCCGCGAAAACAGCATTTATTGAGCCAAAACTGGATGCTGTTCGGAATGATATGATTGGTGGTGTTTCTGGTGCAATCGGTGGAACAGCAGCAATTACGCACTTGGAGGTCATCAGCAAGACTGACAGCAAGAGCGATACGCTTTCCATTCTTTCCGCCTTCGACCCCGAAACACGCACCTTCCGCGCACTTCTACCCAAGCGTATTTCTTTGAAGAGCGCACTGTTCCTTGTTGCGACGGATGCTTCAGGGAATATGATTTCGTATCAATACACAATTCAGCAGCCAAGTATTTCTGAGGAATGGGCAAGTGCAAACCATTGGGACAAGCAATTTTCCGACCGTGTTTGGAAAGAATCAAGCCCCGCGCAGGAATGGAAAAATATCAAACAATGGGAAAAGTCATTTTTTAAATGACGTTGCAGGTCAGCACAGAAGCAGCACGAATTGACGATTGTTCTATGCGCAAAGATTTCGTAGTTTACACAGGTAAACACGACGTTTTTGCGCATTTTTTTTGAATGATATGAGTCCCTTCGACACCGCACTGGAACTCGTTTCCACGCTTCCCCGCGAAGCGCAAAATGAATTAGAAGAAATCCTCCGCCAGCGTCGCCTTGAAGCGCGGCGTGAGGAAATTGCTGCGAATGTCCGCGAGGCAAACGCCGAAGATGATGCAGGAAAACTGCGCTCAGAAACGGCATCAGAGCTTATTCTCCGCCTTCGCACGTTGGTAAAAAATGGCGAGGCGGCAGAATGACGCGGGCATTGCGCACATCAAGCAAATTCGACCGAAAATATGTGAAGTTTGTCCGCAACAATCCGCGCTTGCAGCAAAGTATTGAAGCCGCGTTGCAGCTTTTGGAGGAAGACTCCACCCATCCAAAGCTGGGCGTTCACGCGCTGAAAGGCTCGCTTGCGGGCGTAGTTTCTTGTTCGTGTGGGTATGATTGCCGTATTTTATTTCAAATTCGCAGCGATGAAGCCACAAACGAAGAATACATCCTGCTTGTGGACATCGGTTCGCACGACGACGTATATTAGCGAGGCAGCTTTTAAGCCAATTTCCAAAAAGAAAAGCCGCATAAAAAACGTGTTTTTATGCGGCTTTCCGATATTTTCATCCCTCATATTTCAGACTTCATTTTTCTCTTCAAGCTGGCGCGTTTTCGGTTGTGCCGTTATGGTTACGAGCAAGCGCAGCCAAGCCAGAAATGCCCATCGGCGCGTTGGCAAGGCGCACGTTCAGTTGGTTTGCTCGCTCGCCGAGTTCCGAGAGCGTCAGGCTTTTACACAGCTGATGTAGGCGAATACGCATTCCCGTCCAGTTTTCATGCGCTGGACACGGGTCGGCATGACCGCAGCCAGGCAAGCCAAACAAACATTCATGGAAAATATCCGAACCATCTATCGCGTCAATAATATCCGCCAACGTAATCGAAGAAGCGGGACGCGCTAACGCAATACCGCCATTCGGACCGCGATACGAAACCATTATCCCTACTTGCGTGAGGTTTTGCAACACCTTTGTAAGAAAATGGAACGAAATATTCAGTTTTGTAGCGATTTGTTGAATCGAAACATATTCGTTTTTGGGGAGCGAAGCCACATAAATTGCGGCTTGCACACCATACACACAGCTTTTTGACAACAGCATAACTCAGTCCTATCAAGTAATGATATGGGATAACGTAATGATTTCAATGCGAATGGTATAAATCTTTAATCTTTGAACAATGTACACAAAACGATTGGCAATGTTCTGTATTGTTTTTGACGAATGCCATTTATCGTTATTGTACCTTTTTATCCGCAAAGTATATTTTTCTGACATTTTTTGGGATTCCCTTGCGAAATCGCTAGATTGGCACTGGCTTTGAGCCGATTTCTCTTCCCACATTTGTACAAATGATGTTCGCCATCCGTTCCACTTCTCTCTTCTTTCCATGACCATTCTTATCATTGACGACGACGAAGCCGTGTGTGCCTCGCTCCGCCTTGCTCTGAAACAGGCTGGCTATTCAAGTGCAGCCGCCTACAACCCGCGCGAAGCCTTGCAGATTCTGAAACAAGAGAACGAACACATCGGATTGGTCATTCAAGACATGAATTTTGGGAAAAACAGCGATACAAGCGGCACGGACGGTATCACGCTTTTGCAGGAAATCAAGGCTCTGAAGCCGAATTTGCCTGTCATCCTGATGACCGCGTGGGCTTCGCTGGATATTGCCGTGCGCGGGATGCGCTTGGGTGCGGCGGATTTCCTCACAAAACCTTGGACAAATGAGCAAATTCTTCTTAGCGTGGAGACCGCATTACAGCTTGCTCCAGAACATTCTACCGTACAACATTCTTCTCCAAACACTGCACAAAATAATGCTCCTTCGCGTACCGAATTGGACGCGCAGCACGATTTCTCGAACATCATTGGTAATGACCCCGCTATCGTGAAGATGCTCGCACTCATTGCACGTATCGCCCCAACGCAAGCATCCGTGCTGATTACAGGCGAGAGCGGTACAGGCAAAGAATGCGTCGCCGATGCCATCCACCGCAACAGCACACGCCGCGCTGCGCCCTTTGTGAAGGTGAACGTCGGCAGCATTACGCCAAGTTTATTTGAAAGCGAAATGTTCGGACACGTCAAGGGCGCGTTTACCGATGCGAAATTTGACCGCGAAGGTAGATTTGAAGCCGCTCACACAGGAACACTGTTTTTGGATGAAATTGGCGATATGCCGCTCGATGCGCAAGTAAAACTCCTGCGCGTCCTGCAAGACCGCACCTTTCAAGCCGTTGGTAGCAGCAAAACGAAAACGGCGGATGTCCGCGTGGTTTCTGCCACGAACCGCAACTTGGCAACGATGATTCAGCACAGCAGTTTTCGTGAGGATTTGTTTTATCGCTTGAATCTCATCACGCTGCATTTGCCGCCACTGCGAGAGCGCAAGGGCGATATTCCGGTGCTTGCCGAGTATTTCCTTCGCGCAAACGCGCAGTTGTACAATCGTCCTGAAATGAGCCTCAGCCGAAATGCGCGGGAGTGGCTGCAAGGACAGCATTTTGCGGGGAATATTCGTGAATTAAAGCACCTTATCGAGCGTACCGTGCTTATGGCGGACGCAAACACGCTTGCGGCGGATGATTTCCGTGCTGCGCTGAATTTGCAAGAAGGCGAGAAAAACAATGCACAGGGCGCAGAAACTCTTACTTCCAATCAAGAATCCTTGCCACGCGTGGGTTCGATGTCGTTGGATGAGATTGAACGTGCTATGATTTTGAAAGCGATTGAGGCGTATCCGCGCAATATTACGCAAATCGCAGAAGCTCTGGGAATAAGTCGCAATGCGCTGTACAGACGTTTGGAGAAATATAATATTCAGGTGTAATATTCAAGTAATGCTGGCAGCATGTTTCAACATATTCAAGCAATGACAATCCTTTATCCACGAATCACCGCAAAAGCCGCATGAAAACTCCCCTTTCAGCACCACATCGCTCGCTTGCTTTTCCTTTTTTTGTTGCGCGGCGGTATTTGCGCTCCAAGCACACGCTCAATTTTATTTCTGTCATTTCTGGTATTTCGATAGTCGGCATCACGCTCGGTGTGGCGGCGTTGGTGATTGTCATGTCGCTCTTCAACGGCTTTCAAGCACTCATTGAACGCTTTCTCGTCGGCTTCGACCCGCATATCCGCATCACACCTGCGATTGTGGCTTCTTCTACCAATGCTTCTCCTAAAAATGAAGAACGCCTACTCATGCAAGATTCCCTCCAACGCCGCATTACATCTCTGCTCCAGCCCTTTTCGGCAAATTTGCCTGTGGCACTAGCACCTGTGGTAACGGGAAAAATCGTCTGTGTGAATGCCCGCTCTATGCAAGCCTTTCAGCTTGTGGGCATGGAAAGTGAGAAAGTACGCGTTGTTTCGGGTATTGCCTCAACGGTAGCGGTGGGAAATTTTCGCTTAGAATCTGACACGCCGAACCTCGTGCATCTCGTCATGGGCGCAGCATTGGCAGATAAACTCCGCATTGTAAGCGGCGACACGGTACAACTGCTATCGCCCTACGCGCTGGAAGGCGCAATTACACAAGGCACGATTCCACGCACCGTGCGAGCGGCGGTGGTAGGAATTTTTCAATCGAACAACAAAGAGTACGACGCAACACAAGCCTATACCTCGCTTGCAAGCGCACAAACCTTGCTACGTTTGCCGCGCGATGTGGCACAATCGCTGGACATCCGCTTAGAATCTGCCAGCGAAAGCGAGAACGCAGCAGCAGCATTGCGAGCAAATCTCCCACCAACCCTGCTTGTACAAACCTGGTTCGACCTCCATCGGGATTTATACTTCGTTATGCGCTTCGAGCGGCTTGCAGCCTTTTGTGTGTTGCTGATTATCGTGCTAGTGGCAGTCTTCAATATCTTTGCGTCGCTTTCGATGACGGTAACGGAAAAGCGGGCAGAAATTGGCATGTTGAAAGCAATGGGCGCAAATGCTCGCACGATTACGATGGTCTTTTTTGCACAGAGTGTTTTGGTGGGATGTATTGGCACGGTGCTAGGCGCAATGCTCGGTTCTGCGCTGTGTTGGGGGCAAATGCAGTTTGGCTGGATTGCGCTCGACACCAGCCGCTACATAGTTCCGGCACTCCCAATGATTCTCGACTGGCGCGATGTCATCACTATTTGCGCTCTTTCGCTGTTGCTCTCTCTGGCATCGGGCATCATTCCTGCACGAAAAGCGGGCGAAGTGCGCTCGGCAATGGCACTCTTGCGTAAAGAGCGGGTGTAGCACGATACCAGCTTCAAAGAGAACTCTTTCACTTATACTCAAGTTGTGAACTAAGATTCAGTTTGAAAGAAATAACAAGTAGTGTTGTGCCTTCGCCCTGAGCTGTTATTACTGCGGGAACAAACACAGTACGAAAATTCGTATAATCAAGGTGTATTCTCACGTTGCCGGAAACACCCTCGGCGGGTTTTGTAGATTCAATATCGCATGAAAGAATATCGTCCGATTGCGTAGAAAAAGTGTAACGAACCGTTGTAACTTCAGGTGGTGCGGAAGGTTTCGGCTTTCCCACAATACTTACCGTTCCAGTTTTTGAGCTATGCGCAAACGACCAGTGAAAATTACGTGGTTCAACGTCTATGCCTATTGTGCCGCTCTCGGAACTGTTTTTCGATGCGCTAGAACGCTTGCTTTCATCCTGCGCTTTACCGTCTAGCACCGATGAAACCAATACTCCATTCTGATAGCGACGAATGGAATACGATTCTTTATCGTGGTTCGTTCCTGCAACCTCAAGTTTGGTGCGGCTTTTCATTGATACTTCGTAATTAAGTAATTGCTTGCGCCTCACAGAATTGCTATTGATGCGTTCCAGAAGCTCTTCTACACTTACTTTTGAGGCAGCAACGCTAGAATCTACATGGTTTGGCGATAACAGGGGCAGTACCGTAGAAAAAGCGGGCGAATGAAGAACAAACAGGCATCCGCAGAGGATAGCAATAACACCTTGCATAGCTCATTACTCCTTGGCTCTATTCCTTTGTTGCTTTCCAATCGTTCAGTTCTTCTTCGATAAAAAAGTTTAGCAAATCGCGGTACATTTTTTCGATAAGTTCCGCATCTAAGCCTTCTTCCACCGCCCATGTACGGCGGTCTTGCAGGAGGCTGCGCACACGCTCTACCGCACGAACACTGGCTTCGCTGGTTTTGAATTGCGATGCTGCTCGCACATAGCCTAAGCGTTCTCCCAGAAGAGCAATGATTTGGCGGTCGCGGCGGTCAATTTCGGTGCGGATTTCGCTGATATTTTCGCATTGTTCGGGTGTTTTCATAACGTATTGCGCGTGAAAAATAGAGATGAATAGTTTGGAGAGTTTTTGACAGCAGCATTATACAAAAAACAGCGCACAAAAAAAAGCTGCATAGAAGCCCGAAAGCAACTATGCAGCCTTTTTCATGGAGGAGTTTTGATGAAACGTTGTTCGCGTTTTTTTTCTGTCTTAATCTTTTTTGTGAATCGAACCAGCACCAGAAATATCTTTGTTAATGATTTTCGGACTGCCCGAATAGCGCACATCACCTGCGCCAGAGACGCTTACGTCGAGTTCGTTGTTGGCATGAACGCTCACGTCGCCTGCGCCAGAAACGTCCACGCGTACTTTGTCGGCGGTAAGTTCGCTGGCATCAATATCGGCAGCACCGCTTGTTTCGACGGATAGTGTTTTTGCTGCGCCGCTTACCTGAACATCGCCCGCACCGCTTGTTTCAATGCGCACATCATTTGCTTTGATTGCCCCGCGAACACTGCCCGCGCCGCTTGTTTCCAGCTCAAAGCGTTCATTGCTGATGTTATTCAACACAACGTCGCTCGCGCCAGAACTGTTCACGCTCGAAAGCATTTCCGCACTAATGCGAAGGTGCAATTTTGCTTTTGGCGAGATTGATTTTTTCGTGGTAATGTGCAAAACACCGCCACTTACCTCTGTTTCGATGTATTCCAGCAAATTATCATCGCCAGAGATTTCAATGCTATGCTCTTTCGCGCCAGCAGTAATTTCCACATCGAATGCACCACCAACTTCCACACCTTTGAAGGAGCGCAGTTCGCGTGTTTCTGTGCGTTCTACGCCGCTTCCGCGCACGCCCGAACCCCACCAACCATCGAATTTACCATTGCCACGAAAAGCGTATAAAATGACTGCCGAAATAAACAGTCCGAGAAAAAGGAAACGACGAATCATGTTGCACCTGCCAAACGAAAAAAGATTGTGAGATACCAATTTCTTTCACTTACGCGCTCACGCTGGAAAAGTTTCATTGGCGTAGCAGTACCGCTTCACTACTTGAGTTTTCCACACAACAAGGTGCATAAACTCGTATATGCCACAAGTAAAAATTTCGCTAACTTTGCAGCCCGCGAATAAAGTAACCAAGCACCACACAACGAAGGAATACTCCTCTTGGTAGCGCAGACACTCTTGTTACGCGCTACTATCAGATTTAGATTTTATGCGATTTCCAGTCCTTGATTTCCACCATTACCCCTGCGGCGGTGTCCAGTTTGCGCGTTTCCAGCGCACGAGGTTGATATCTACTTTGCCAACGAGAACTTTCATTTTTGCGCGAATTGGAATTCGTGCATCGTCGTCGCTGAACCAACCTTCAAAATTTCCTTCCAAACCGTAGATTCCACGCCACTTTGCTTCTCCCTTGAAATACACTGTCCGAATCGGTGTTTTCGATGCTGGTACGGTGATTGCCTCGCGCTGCACGTCGCGGAAATTGATGAGTGTGCGCGAAGTATCGCTCATAATTGCCGTCGGGACGTTCACAAAACGACCACTTTTCACAAACTCGCGGGCAAAGAAAAACAGCGACAAACCGTCACTCCAACGCTTTTGCGTGACAATATCTAGTTCCTTGGCTTTGGCTTGTTTTGTACCTTCTTCGATGTGGATTTTCGTTTGAGGATACAAGAAGTCGTAGCGTGTGTATTCCCACGTGTTATCGGGTTTGCGGCTGCTCGCAACAAATTGGTGCGAATGCTGGGCGGAAGCATCCATCCAGGTTTCAAAAATGGAATGAAATTCTACAAACGGGATGCCAGGCGCGGTGTCAATGTTTGCCTTCGCTTTCACAATGTTATTACCGCGCAAAGTATCGGTTTTATCCACCGACATTTTGATTGTTCCCAGCAAAATTCCCAAATACGAAACCTCGTACTCAAGCACTTCACCTGGCTGAAACATCTGTGCGGCAGCCCTGTTCGGCAATGCAAACACGACCAACGCCAAAAGCGCGGCAAGAAGAGTGCGAGAAATAGTCAATAATCGCTCGGAAGCGTGCAATGATGGGGTTTTCATGGAATAATTGGAATAAAGAACAAACAATGACAAAAATGGAATTATGAAAACGCGAAACAATCTGAATTCCTTATTTTGATGCGTTTTTGAGCGGGAATGTTTAATCACATTTTGACAAACAGTACACACCGAAAATAACAATGGGAACAAGCCTGTGCAAACAGCACAGTGCTTATTCCCATGAAATTATACTTTTTTGCGATACTACGCGACGCAAAAGCGTGTGTACAGCAAAATTATTCTGCTGCGCTGTCAGAATTAACGCGCATTACGCTACGACCATTGTAGTAGCCGCAAGCGGGACAAGCTGCGTGAGAAAGTTTTGCTTCGCCGCAATTCGGGCATTCAACAAGCGTTGAAGGAACTGCTTTGTAGTGTGTGCGACGCTTCGCGCTACGAGATTTCGAGTGGCGGCGTTTGGGATTTGGCATTATCGTATCCTTAAAACAAATGAAACTGTATGTTGTTGTGTCGTATGGTGTTCGGCGTAATGTTTAATAGTCATTGCAGCCGAAATTTATCCGTCAAATTTAATGCTTTTCAAAGCTGCCCAGCGTGGGTCGAGTGCTGGCTCGTCATCGGCTGCAGATGAAATTTCGTCCGTTGTTTGCGCTGCAAATTCGGGAAAAACTTCGTCAAATTCTTTGTCGCGGTATGCGGGAGAAATACGCTTCAGAGGCAGCATCACGGCGAGTTCTTGGCGAATTTCTTCAGTAATATCAATGCTCGTATTGTCATCGCGGATGTAGAATGGCGGCTCTCGGTCGTTGCTGGAATCTTCCTGCATGAGCGCGAGATGGGTATCGGCGATGTACTCAAGCGAGCAGTGAGCGGTAATTTGTTCTTCAAAATCTTCACCGCTCATGTCGCACAGCAGATGCGCTGTTGCTGTTGCCGTGAGGTCGAAGAGATAGCGTTTGCCGTACTTACGGAGCGTTCCTGTTGCCTGAAGTTCGCCGCGAAACTCTGGAAAAATATCCTGAATTCGTTCTGCTATCGCGTTCACTTCTACGGGATATTTCCCGTCGGTTATGCCCTTGATAGAAACTATCAGGCTGTCGTAATCCAGCTTTTTCATGGACGAGCAATGTTTGTGCAAATGTCGTTACAAAGCAGCAAAGCAAACAAAAGATAAAGACTGCAAATATATGGCTTTGTATGATATTCGCCAAAATTTTTTTATGCTTTGATTTTAATCTTTGCCAGCAAAGCCCGTAAATAGAGAGGTTTTAGAGAGGTTTCTGTTGCTAAAAATTTATTCGTTTTTGATATGCCGAAGTAATTGCTACGGTCTTGATGAAGGAACGAATGAAGGAACGAATGAAGGAACGCGGATTTTGAGGATGAAGAGGATTTTGAGGATTCAAGGATTCTTTAATGTGCCAGAGTCCTGACCAATCCTCAAACATCCTCTCAATCCGCGTTCCTCGACGAATAATTACGAATCGCCATGACAACACAGCACTGCTGCCAAACACGTAAGCGCAGCTGTTTCCGCCCGCAAACGGCGTGGCGCAAGATTCCATGCGGCACAGCGCGGGTCGTTCTTTAACAAATGTAATTCCCGCTCCGAAAAACCACCTTCTGCGCCAGCAACAACACAGATTGGCTGCACATCTGATATTTTCTGGGCTTTCGAGCCATTAACATCAGCCAGAATAATATGCGATTGCTGCGAAAAATTCTGCAAAAACTCTTCAACACCGTATGGCGCGTGGATTTTTGGCAATGTGGCGCGGTGCGATTGTTCCATTGCTGCGAGTGCTTTTGCGGCTAAACGCTCAGGTTTGATGCGGTTTGCAGCAAAGCGTTCGCCATTGTCCGTCAAAAGTGGGAAAATCTCGGTAACGCCTAATTCTACTGCCTTTTCGATAGCAAACTCCATACGGTCGCGGTTGTCGAGGATGCCGAGTGCGAGGGCGAAGGGAAAAGATAATTCGCCATGTTGCGGTAAAAAGCTCTGTACAGCGCATAGAATCTCATTCTTACCAACTTTTTGGATACTCGTTTCTGCACATAATCCTCGCCCATTGGAAAGCAATAATGCCTCGCCTTCGCGCAGACGCAGTACCTGTGCGTGTTTCAAGCTATCACCCTCCAAGGCAAGCAGTGAAGAGCTTTCCAGCAGATGTTCGTGATAAAGACATTCCATAAAAAGCATGGTGTGTGGATGAATGAGCAAGCAAATTACACGCAAAAACAACGTCCCGCAATTTTTCTATAACTTTTCTGTGACTTTTTCTTTGTGTGCGTCTCTTCCTGAATAACTGCCGCAAAGCAGGTTTTATGCTTGTCGCAGACGTATTCACCATTCACCACTCTTAATATTTTGGAGTAAAGCTATGAAGCGCATTTGGAAAACCCCTGCCTTGAAAATCAGTATTTGTGCGGTATGTGCGGCTGTTGTGCTTGGCATAACAGCATGTTCCGAGTGGAATCCTGCTGGCGGCGGCGAAGGCAGCTCGGATTTGTCAATGATTGAAACCGTTTGGGTGTATTCGCCCAAAAACAACCTTGCCGATACCAAAGGCATGATATACGAACCGTCCATCAATGGCTTGAAACCTTTGGAGCATGGCGGTTTTCAGCTCAAGAGTAACGGCGAGTATATCAGTTTTGCGAGTGTCGGTTTTTGTGGCACACCGCCAGTTATCTATGGTGAATACAAAGGCGGAAGCTGGAACATGCTTGCAAATAACCGTCTTGCCGTCAAAGCGACGTACTGGCAACAGGGACAGTTTTTGTACGATACGCTGGAAGTTGTGTCGCATTCCTCGAACCAACTTGTACTGCGGAGCATTCGCCAATAAAGCGAGAGAATGTCGTGTTTCAAGCCGCATCGCCGAGAGATTTTTTGTGAATCTTTCGGCGATGCACGTTTTAAATCGAAATGTTCTGTAAAAATTTTCGGTAGCTGGTCAGGTCTTCCCGTCGGGCGGCTGAGGAGCGCAAAAACGCTGCCGTCCGGCGGGTGTACGCTTGCACACAACCTGCCGGACGGCTACTGTGCTTGTGATAACAGCCGCTTGGGCAGGAAGATACCTGACCAGTTACAATTTTCGCAGGAATTTTACTGATTGACAAAGAAAAATACTTGTCTGCAAAGCATGGCTTTAGTAGATTACGAACTTGTCCGAAACGTGCTGAAAAAGCATCGTTTTCCAAAAAGTTTATTATTCTTGAGACTTTCGCAAATGGCGCAGACAGGAGTGTCTGCGCTGCCATCTGAACAAGACTTCATGCGACTTCGGTAGAACAGACACTTTTGTCTATTTCCATACAACTGAGCATTTTGCGAACATCTTACTCTTACTTTGCGTGACAATTTCACATCTTTTCTTTAACAATTTTTCTAGGAGTTGCTCTCAATGATACGTTCAACGACACGTTCATTTCGCACCGTGATTTTCCCTGCGCTGCTGGGTAAAACGCTCAAAACAACTGTTCTCGCTGCCAGCGCGGTTCTTGCTATCGCGGGATGCTCAAAAAAAGTCGAAGTACCGCCAATTGCTGGCTTGGAGACATATGATGATAAAACCGCAAACTTTAGCCTCCAATATCCGAAAAATTGGAAAGCAACGCCCGAAGCTGGAAAATCCGTTACCTACTACTCCAATGAGCAGATTATGGAGCGGTTCAATGGCAACAATGCGTATGGCGAAATGGAACTTGCCGGCGCGAAAATTGGCGTAACGGTTACCAAACTTGAAGGTCCGATTAACTTGGACAGCGTCATCAATAGCGGTAAAATCTTTGAAGACCCCACTATTTATCAGCCGTTGCAGGATATTCAGTTCGACGGCGTAAAAGGCAGACGCTTGAGTTACTCGGTAAAATATGAAGATGGCGAATTCAAAGGCGAGAAATACTATGCAATGAAAGACAGCACCGCCCTCACCATTCTTGAGTTTGAGGCATTTGGTGGCTCCTTCGATGCCTTACATCCGAAGTTTGAAGAGATTTTCAAATCAACCAAACTTGCGTACTTCAAGCCTGTAAGCCGTGATACGGCTGGTGGCAAACCCGCAGAAACCTTCAAAGCCTCAGAAACACTCGCTTCGTATGATGGCTCTGGCTTTAGCATCAATTACCCGAATAACTTCTCGGCGAAAAATGTTGGTGGCGGTACGCAATTCCAAGGTATTGGTGGTCCGTCGGATTGTATTATCAACATTTCGGTTGCAGATGCTTCCAAGCAAGGGAATTTGACCTCTATCATTGCTCAAAACAAAAAGCTCTATAAAGCAGAGTCTTCCAGCACAACCAAACTTGATGGCAACGACGCTGCGTACATCGAAGATACGCCCGTGAAAGATGTGCGCCGTCGCACGTACTTTAGCGTGAAGGGTGGAAAGCTCTACAAGGTTACCTTGCAATGGTTCAAGCCTGAGCAAGAGTTTTTCCTTCCCGTCTTTGAAAAATCACTCGCTTCCTTCAAGTTTAAATAATGAAGTGATAAATAGGGCATGGGATATTGACCTAATGTTTTGTAAGTTATTGAAAAAACGTATAAAAGGAGTCTCTAAGAGGCTCCTTTTTTTATGAATTTACCATGAAAGCCGCATGAATATCCTGTGAAAAAGCGCGTCGGTGAAATTTTTTTTTGGTTGGAGTTCTGGAAATTTGGTATAATTGTAATGTTGTTATGCTTGTCATGGGTGGCCGTACTACCGAAAAATCGGGGTGCGGCTATTTTTTTTGCGTAAAATCGGCTTCACATCGCTCGCAAACCCCATAAAAACTTGTAGATAGAGCATAACAACCGTATCGAACAAGAGAAATGGGGCAGAGTATTTGGGTAAAGTCAAAAGTACAGTGATGAAAAAAGTCTTGAAAAATTTCAATACTTTATGCAATTTGTAGGCTTGCTTTTTTGAGCTATACTCTTTCCAAAATCTCTGCTGGAATCTCCTCCGAAGCAGATTTGACAAGCATTTTTAGCGCATATTCATCCGTAAAACCGTTATCTTATGGCAATCGGTATTTTCTCGAACGACATTGCAATAGACTTAGGCACAGCAAATACGCTTATTTGGGTAAAGGGCAAAGGCGTTGTCCTGAATGAGCCGTCGGTGGTCGCTTTCGACCGTGTGAGCAAACGCATTGTTGCTATCGGACACGAAGCCCGCTCTATGGTGGGCAAAACACACCGCGATATTCATACTATTCGCCCACTCCAAGACGGCGTAATTGCTGACTTCGAGATTACCGAAGGAATGCTCCGCGCTTTTATTCGGAAAATTTCTCCGCAGTGGCAGCCCGCACGCCGCGTCGTTATTTGCGTTCCATCGGGAATTACCGAAGTGGAAAAACGCGCCGTCCGCGATAGTGCTGAACACGCTGGCGCGAAAGAAGTGTATCTTATTTCCGAGCCAATGGCGGCGGCAATCGGCATCAATTTGAACGTTGCCGAGCCAGTTGGAAATCTTATCGTGGATATTGGCGGCGGAACGACCGAAATCGCGCTTATTTCCTTGTCTGGCATCGTGGGACATGAATCCATACGCATTGCAGGCGATGAAATGACGGATTCGGTCGTGCAATACTTCAAGAAAAATTACAATATCCTCATTGGCGAGCGTACAGCAGAGCTTATCAAATGCCAAGTCGGTTCGGCAGTTCCCTTCAAAGAAGAAGTGGAAATCGAAGTAAAAGGGCGCGATTTGGTTGCTGGTATTCCGCGCATGATTCGCGTCAGTTCGGTAGATATTCGCCAAGCCCTGAACGAGCCTGTAACCGCTATGGTCGAGGCAATTCGCACACTTTTGGAGCGTATGCCACCCGAACTTTCGGCAGATATTTTCGATAGAGGCATCATGCTCACAGGCGGCGGCGCACTCTTGAAAGGATTGGATGAGCGCATTCGCCTTGAGACCAATCTTCCCGTTCACGTCGCCGAAGACCCGCTTACTGCCGTCGTGCGTGGCACGGGCAAGGTTCTGGAGAATTTGAACGACTATTCGGCGGTCTTGATTAAGAATCGTAGATATTAAGCATCTTTTGGCGCAGACAAGAGTGTCTGCGCTACTAGTAAAATAAGTAGAGCAGACACTCTTGTCTGCTCATTCAAGGAAAGCAATAAAGCGGCGTGGGATGCGTGCAAGAACACGTTCTCACGCCGCACTGCTAATCGCCTGTTTGCAAGGCATTCACCCCCGCATCATACACCACCAATTCTCACCATGAAGCAATATCGCAATTTCTGTATCATCGCCCACATTGACCATGGAAAATCCACGCTGGCAGACCGCCTCTTGGAATATACCGGAACGCTCCAAAAGCGCGAAATGACGATGAACCAAATGCTGGACTCGAATCCCCTAGAGCAGGAACGCGGCATCACGATTAAGCTCCATGCAATTCAAATGCGCTACACCGCGCTGAACCAAGAAAACTACATCCTGAATCTCATCGACACGCCCGGACACGTGGATTTTTCCTACGAGGTTTCGCGCTCGCTTGCCGCGTGCGAAGGCGCGTTGCTCGTCGTGGATGCGACGCAGGGCGTGGAAGCGCAGACCATTAGCAACCTATACCTCGCTATTGAAGCGGGGTTGGAGATTATTCCCGTCATCAACAAAATTGACCTTCCCAGTGCCGTTACCACGATTGATTCTGTGAAACAGCAAGTTATGGATTTGATTGGCTGCAAAGAAGAAGATATGATTTTGGCTTCGGGCAAGTCTGGGATTGGTATTCAGGATATTTTGGAAGCCGTCGTCAAGCGCATTCCCGCGCCGAAAGGTAATCCCGAAGCACCGCTCCGCGCCCTCATTTACGATTCGCACTTCGACCCATATTTGGGCGTTGTCGTGAATGCTCGCGTGATTGACGGGCGTATCCGCGAGAAAGATAAAATCTACTTCTACGCGACGGATAAAGTTTATGAAGTGGAAGAATGTGGGTATATGAAAATGAGCCGCGTCCGCACGGGCGAAATTTCGGCGGGCGATGTAGGCTACATTACGGCGAGCATCAAAAATTTGCACGATACCAAAGTTGGCGATACTGTTACGCACAACGAGCCGCGTGGTCCGCGCATTGAGGGCTTCAAGGAAGTAAAACCGATGGTCTTTAGCGGGATTTACCCTGCCGATAGCGATGATTTCGAGAACCTCCGTGAAGCATTGCAAAAACTTTCGCTGAACGATTCGGCAATTAGTTTCGAGCCAGAAAGCTCGGTCGCGCTTGGATTCGGCTTCCGATGCGGCTTCTTGGGCTTGTTGCATATGGAAATCGTGCAGGAACGCCTTGAGCGCGAATTTGCACAAACGATTGTTACCACCGTCCCAACGGTGCGCTATCGCTTGGAATTGACCAATGGCACGGAAAGCTGGATTGAATCGCCCGCGCAAATGCCCGACAACGTGAGTTCTATCAACGAAATCTACGAACCCTTCATCAAAGCGCAGATTATCACGCCATCCGAATATATTGGCGTAATTATGAAGCTCTGCATGGACCGGCGTGGTATTTTCTTGGCGACGAATTACATCACCGAAACCCGCGTAGAAATGATGTTTGAATTGCCCCTCAGCGAAGTGATTTTTGACTTTTTCGACAAACTCAAATCTGGTACACGCGGCTACGCCTCGCTCGACTACGAGCCAATAGATATGCGCCCTGGCGACCTCATCAAGCTCGATATTCTCCTGAACGGAGAGCCTGTTGATGCGCTTTCCAGCATCGTTCACCGCCAAAAAGCATACGATTGGGGACGCAAACTGTGCAGTAAACTCAAAGAGCTTATTCCGCGTCAGATGTTTGAAGTGGCAATACAAGCCGCTATCGGCGCGAAAATTGTTGCCCGCGACAACATCAGCGCGATTCGCAAAAACGTTCTTGCCAAGTGCTACGGCGGCGATATTTCCCGTAAACGCAAGCTCCTCGACAAACAAAAAGAAGGCAAAAAGCGCATGAAGCAAATTGGGCGCGTGGAAGTGCCGCAGGAAGCCTTCCTTGCTGTGTTGAGCATTGATGACGACTAGAGGAAAGGATGAAGTCTGAGGGCTGAATGCTGAAGGTTTTATGCGTGATTCGAGGCGTGAATCTTTGTTGTGTGCTGTGCGTAAAAATATCTTTAGTGATACGATTTTCTTGTAAATTTTCTATGACAACGCTGCCTATAATTCTTTCACAGCTTCACGAAGCAAAACCGCATTTGCAAGAGAAATATCCGCTTGCGATGATTGGTATTTTCGGTTCGTATTCGCGTGGCGAAGCTCTTCCCGATAGCGACGTGGATATTTTGGTGGAGTTTTCGCGCCCTGTCGGATTTGAAATTGCCGATTTAGCAATCGAATTAGAAGAAATTTTAGGTGAGCGCGTTGATATTGCCAGCAAAAAAGGTATTTCATCGCAAATGATGCCTTTTATCTGAAAACTACGGAAATGCTTACATTTGCTTTATTTTGGAGAAAATCAGATGACAATTCTTGATTATATGCAGAGTGTTGGCACCTGGCTTGGCTGCCCTCATGCAAAAAAAAACTCTTTCAGA
>JAAFIV010000043.1 GCA_013298775.1 Ignavibacteria bacterium
AATCCAGCAAGCCTTCGTCCATGTTCACGTCAATCACCTGCGCACCGTTCTCTACCTGACTTTTCGCCACTTCGAGTGCTTTTTCGTAATTCTCTTCTTTGATAAGTTTCGCAAATGCCGCCGAACCCGTAACGTTGGTGCGCTCGCCGACGTTCACGAAGTTTGTTTCGGGACGAATTTCAAACGGCTCAAGCCCTGAAAGGCGCATGAGTGCTGGGCGCACGGACGGCTTGCGCAAGGGCAAATCCGCTACCGCTTTCGCCATTGCGCGGATGTGGTCAGGCGTAGTGCCGCAGCAACCGCCGATGATATTCACAAAGCCAGATTCTACGAAGTCTCGCGCAAATTCACCCATGCGCTCCGGCGTTTCGTCGTAACCGCCCATTGCGTTTGGCAAACCTGCGTTTGGATGCGAACTCACAAAAACGGTCGAAACACGGCTCATTTCCTCGATGTACGGACGCATGAGGTCGGGACCCAATGCGCAGTTCAAACCCACCGAAAGTAGATTTGGTGCGTGATGCACGGAATTCCAGAATGCCTCGGTGGTTTGTCCTGAAAGAGTACGCCCTGAAAGGTCGGTGATGGTGCCGGAAATCATGACGGGAAGCTGCTTTCCGCCTGCTTGGAAGAACTCCGAAATGGCGTAAATAGCAGCTTTCGAGTTCTGCGTATCGAAAATCGTTTCCACAAGCAGAATATCCACACCGCCGTCTGCCAAGCCGCGTATCTGCTCGGTATATGCGGCAACAACTTGGTCCCACGTAACGGCGCGGAATCCCGGATCGTTCACATCGGGCGAAAGCGAAAGTGTTTTACTAAGCGGACCGATTGCACCCGCTACGAAGCGAGGTTTTGCAGAGTTCTTAGCGGTGTACTCATCGGCAAGCGTGCGCGCCAATTTTGCTGCTTCAACGTTCAGTTCGTAGGCAATATGCGCCAAACTGTACTCTTCCTGCGAAAGCGAGGTTGCGTTGAACGTGTCGGTTTCGATAATATCCGCCCCCGCTTCGAGATATTGACGGTGGATGTCGCTGATAATATGCGGCTGCGTCAGCACGAGAAGGTCGTTATTTCCCTTCAAATCTGAGGCATGGTCTTTGAAGCGTTCACCGCGATAATCGTGTTCTTCAAGTTTATGGCGTTGAACCATTGTTCCCATTGCTCCGTCGAGAATGAGGGTGCGTTCGCGGAGCAAGGATTGGAGCGGGTGGTGGAGTTTGTTGGTCATGGTGTGATAATGGTTTTCGATTGATATAATTGTTGTTGTGCTAATTCGTAGAGAAATTCCGGTGCAAAATCAGCACCGTTTTCCCATTCAATGGTTTGTGTATGAGGATTGACGCGGACTTTGGCGAATAACTCTTTGTCTAATAGTGGTGCAAATACTTCACCATAAAGTTCACTTTGCAAATCTACGAGCAGCATTTCGCCATTCGTAAAATTGCATTCGAGACGGTAATTGCCACAATATCCCACTTCGAGAATATGAAGAAACATAGTGTTATTCCAATGGTTCGATGGTTGCGAGTGCTTTATGTTCACGTGCTAAAAGCCAATTTTCACGAAGTTCGTCTTTGTGCTGGTCAGACCATTCCAAAACAAGATTTAATGCGCGACGCGGCATTTTTCCTGTTATCGCGCCCGTTTCAATCTCAACCGTAACTTCGTAATCATTATACCGAGCATGAAAATGCGGTGGTTGGTGGTCGCGGTAATTCATAAAAATAACAATACCCAAAAAGCGACTGAGTTCAGGCATGATACACCTCCAGCACGAGATTTGGCGGGAGTGTGGCAAGTTTTCGGGTGAGTGTGGGCATGGTGTATCTATGGAGACTATTTTTTGAAAGAGTTAAGTTTACCCTCTTCTATGAGTTTTGAATCTGCTTTAGTCAAATATTTCAGAGTATTGTACTCTCGTACATAGTTGGTAATATCAGGGTGGTTATCCGCTCTTTTCTCTCCATCATACGTTTTGATATGACCATCTTCTATGCTTTGACAATAAAAAAACAACAAGATAAGTTGATGTTTCGTTAATTGAGCACGTACAACATTGGCATAAAACTTCTGTTTTTGTTTGTTAATGGAATGATTGTCGTGAATAAGCCGAAATATCATATAGAGCATTCTGAAAAAAGGTGCTAAGGTATCAGCGTTTGAATCAAAACAAGAACTAACAAACAATTTATATCTATCAAATGGCGGTTGGGTAACCTCAGCCACACGTGTAAAACGCCCATAAATTTCTTGAAATGCAGCATTACCTGAATAATTATCATACCTCGCCGAATGCGCTATTTCACGTAACGACGTGAGCATTTGAAAGAAGGTATTCTCAAAGGTTTGTTGAGAGAATGTCGCGCTCTGTATCGTTAATTCTTCACGTTGCAAGCGAAATTCCTCACGTGTTTGGCGTAATTCAGTGCGCTGGAGAATGATAGTGTAAATAAGTGCTACAAACGCCCATCCTGCAAACAAAGCAGAAAGTGCATTAAACCAGTCTCCAAGGTTACTGAGGTTGTTTTCTTTACCAATTAAACGCCACATCTGAACATGGTCAGCCCACCACCAGTACCCATGCCAAACAAGAAAGATAGTGAAAAATAGCAGAACAAGCATCCATGGGCTTTGCCAAAGTTTATCTTTCGTTTGATTGTTGCTCATAATCCATAAAAATCTTATTGTTCATTATTACCCAAACACTGTCATCTGCACCAAACAGCTCTTAGTCGAAAATATTCAATTTTCATTTGTAGCATTGAACCACTGCTCTTATTGCGCCGCCCGAAACTAAGTATATATTAGCCGAATCCGCATATTGACTCTCTCTCCACAACCTTACCTTGCATCAAGCAATAAACCGCTTGTGCCACAATGCAAGATTCACCAGCGCGTACACCGATTTCCCATACAAATATGTTCCCGCCGAATGAGTATTCAAGAGGCTTTTGAGTGCCTCTGCCTTGAAGAGTCCTGTTTTTGCGAGACTGGAATGCAAGAGTGCGTCCTCAGCAAAACTGCGCAGAGGCGAGCGGAACCATTCGCCCACAGGTGCGGCAAAACCTTGTTTCTTGCGGTAGATAATGTCCTTCGGTAAAATGCTTTCCACCGCTTTTTTCAGCAACACCTTCGATTCGCCGCCATCGGCGAGGTAGCGCGGTACTTTCATCTGTTCAGGAATCGTCATGGAAAATTCCACCAAACGATGGTCGAGAAAGGGAACACGCGCTTCTAAGCCATGCGCCATCGTTACTTTGTCCACGCGCATCAGCAGTAATTCCGCCAAGCGATGACGCAATTCCACATATACAATGCGCTGAAGGTAGTCTGCATCGGGCTTGTGGCGAAGTGCTTCTGTGTGAAGGGTTTCTGGCAACATGGGCGGGATGCCGCATAAATACTGGTGTTGTGGCGCAAGGTAATATTGCAAATGCGTCGGTGTGAAATCCGTTGCGCCGCTCCAGTACAATTGGTTATTTTCCGCGCCACGCCGCACGTAATCAAGCGCGAGAAACTGCTTCGCTGCACGCATGGGCGGACGTGCTATGCGATACGCCATACTGCGGGCAAACTGTGGAAGCCGCATAAACGCTTGCCAATGCGAATGGTAAAATTTCAAATCCCGATGCAGCCACGAATAGCCCGCAAACTGCTCGTCGCTGCCCTCGCCAACCTGCACGACGATTGTTCCACTTTTGCGCGTGAGTTCGCTGAGGAAATGCAGTGGAATACAAACAGGGTCGCCGTTAGGTTCGTCTTCGTGCCATGCAAGCCGCTCCATTGCTGCTGCTGCGTCGGTGTGGTCAATCAATACTTCGTGGTGATTGGTCTTGAATAATGCCGCAACACGGCGTGCATACTGGAGTTCGTTGTATTGCTCCAATTCCTTAAAGCCAACCGTGAACGTATCCACAGGGCGCGACATGAGTTCTGCCATAAGGGCAACATTCGCGCTGGAATCAATGCCGCCGCTCAAATACGCACCAAATGGCACATCACTCATCATGCGGTCGCTCACCGCTTGGCGCAAAAGCCGCATCATTTCTTCCTGCGTTTCCTCAGAACTGAGTGAATATGCGGCATTTGAGGCGTGTGCTTTTTCAAGCGGATTCCAATATTCCTCAATTTCCATTGTGCCATTCTTCCGCAAACGCAGGAAGTGTGCGGGTGCGAGCTTGTGAATGCCTTCAAACATCGTAGAGAAGCCCGTCATGGAGTGCGCGAGATAATTCGCCATTTCCTGCACATTCATTTCCGCGCTCACCTGCGGATGCTGCAAAATTGCTTTTATTTCCGAACCAAAGAGAAAACGCCCGCCCTGAAGCGTGTAGTAGAGCGGCTTTATGCCAATGCGGTCGCGAGCGCAGAACAGTTCCTCGCGTTCATTGTCCCAAATTGCCAAGCCCCACATTCCTACCATTTTTTGCACAATGTTCTCGCCCCATTCGGCAAAACCATACAAAATAGTCTCCGTATCTGATTCGGAGCGGTAGGTGTAGCCTTTCGCTTGCAACTCGGCGCGAATACTGCGATGATTGTACACTTCCCCATTAAACACAATCGTATAGCGTCCATCGGGCGTGGACATAGGCTGGTGTCCGTTGGCGGAAAGGTCAATAATGGCGAGGCGGCGGAAGGCAAATCCAGCGCGGCGCGAGGGCGACATCCATTGCCCCTCGTCGTCGGGACCGCGATGCGCAATCACATCACTCATGCGTTTCAGCAATGCGGCATCAATACTGGGCTGCGCAGAAGCATATTCAACAATTCCAGCAATTCCGCACATAATAAACAAGGTTGGTGTGAAAAAACATGGAGCAAACCTAATGACACAATAAAACCTCTGAGGAGCTGATAAAATCAGGCTTTGGTGGCACAGACATTCTTGTCTGTGTTTTCCGCCTACAACCCGCACTAACGCTCACAGACAAGAATGTCTGTGCCACTATTGATAAAATTTTATCATGTACTCAGATACCAAATTAGCGAATATCAAACTTTTGTAATTTCCGATACAAGGTCGCAGGGCTGATGCCAAGCAGTTTTGCCGCTTTTTCCCGATGCCCGCCTACCGACTGCAATGCCGCAACAATTTCCTGCCGCGCTCGCTCATCTTCTGCGCGGCGCAAGGAAAATTGCAATTCCTGAGCCTGTTCTGGGGTCATTGGTGCGGTGTTGTAAGGATTTGCTCCATACACGGGGAATTGTCCCGAAGGCGCACCATAGCTTGCTCCGCCAGCACCTGCGGGCATGCCTTGTGGCATTCCCCCGCCCATACCATGCCCCTGTTGCGGATAGTAGCCACCTTGCCCATAGCCCTGATGTGGTGCGGGGTATGGAGGAGGATAGCCACCGCCGTATTGTGGCTGCATTCCATACATTCCCTGCGGTAAATGCCCTGTAAAGCTGATGTCGTCGAGTTCTTGTGCCAGAAGGTCGGGTGTGAGCATGGTTCCCGTACACAGCACAACGGCTCGCTCAATTGCATTGCGCAATTCCCGCACATTGCCCTTCCAACGCCGCGCAGCAAGGGCATTCAGGAAGTTTGGCATCATTCCCAGCACATTTTTTTGATATTT
Source organism: Ignavibacteria bacterium (assembly GCA_013298775.1). Taxonomy (GTDB): domain Bacteria; phylum Bacteroidota; class Ignavibacteria; order Kapaibacteriales; family UBA4661; genus PH2015. Next base: position 5,586 of record JAAFIV010000043.1, read on the forward strand.
CGCGGCAAAACTCGTGAGGAAGTATTGCGCAAGAATTTCCATGTCTTCACGGCGTTCGCGCAGTGCGGGCAAAATAATCGTAAAACCTTCCAAACGGTAGTACAAGTCAGCACGGAAGCGACCTGCATTGATTTCCTCTTGCGGATTGCGGTTCGTGGCGGCAATGATGCGAAAATCTACGTCAATCGAATCTGTGGAGCCAACTTTCGAGAACTTACGCGTCTCCAAGACCCGCAGCATCTTGGATTGCAGTGCCATTGGCATTTCCCCAATCTCATCCAGAAACAGCGTTCCTTCGTGTGCTTCTTCAATCAAGCCGCGTTTGTCGCGCACCGCACCAGAGAACGCGCCTTTTTGATAGCCAAAGAGTTCCGATTCCAAAAGGTCGGCGGGAATCGCACTACAATTCAGCGCAATAAAGGGCTTTTTCGAGCGCGTACTGCCATTGTGGATAGACCGTGCAAATACTTCCTTGCCCGTGCCAGTTTCGCCCAAAAGCAGCGTGGGAATATCGGTTTGTGCAGCGTGTTTTGCCATTTGAATAGCAGCGTGCAAGGCAGGCGCGACGCCGATTATCGAACTAAACGCATCTTGCGAAACAAGCTGCTTTTGCAATTCTTTCACCGCCGATTGCAACTGCGATTTTTCTGCCGCCCGCGCAATTGTGAGCATGAGTTGTTCGTGGTCACCCGTTTTGACGGCATAGTCAAACGCGCCATTTTTCATAGCTTCCACACCATCTTTCACTTCTGCATGCGCCGTGAGAACGATAACTTCCATCGCAGGTGCGAGGCTGCGCAAGTGCCGTACAAGCTCAATCCCGTTCATGTCGGGCAAATGCACGTCGGCAATTGCCACCGCATAGGGCTGCTTGACAACTTCCTCCAACGCAGCTTGTCCTGTCTGACACACGGCAACGTTATAGCCTTCGAGGTCGAACAAGTCCGCGAGCAAGCGAGAAAGCCGCTCGTCGTCGTCAATGAGCAAAATAGTTTTATTCATAAGCTGCATCCTAGATGAAATCTTGAAAGAGGTTTGGTCAAACGCATCAACGCATTTATTGATGCGGCACAGGCAGGTTTTAATTTACGAAATTTTTCCTTCTCGGCACGAGACGTAATGCAAAAATTTATTCCTCAAACTGCAACGACTGTACACAGCGCGGGAGAAGTATTGATGAGCGTTTGGGCAATTTCGACCCTTGGTAAAATTCTTCTTTCTCCATCGTATTTTGCCACGCATTCCACCAAAAGCGCGTAGAATCATGTTTTTGTGCGCTCTCTGGGTGAATTGACGAAGGATGAATGAACGAGGGATGAATGAACGAAGGATGAATGAACGAGGAATGAATGAACGAGGGATGAATTGGCGAATACCGCAGCACGCCCAGCAATAGCCGCCTGTGTTGTTGCCAGTATTCCTCCGCATTTGCAAAGCGAAAGTGCGCCGTATCTCGCGTGATTGCTTGAATAGAATCCAGCGCACGAAACCACCGATTCCCTCGAAAACGCAGTGTTGAAGCCATGAGTACGACGTTGTGCGGCGTGTGATGTGTGGCGTGATATGCGGCGTGATATGCGGCGGATTTTTTTTCGCGCTGCCATTCTTGGAGAATATCCGCAAAGGCAAGCATGGACGCACTTCCGCTTGCAGAGCAGAGCAGCGTATCGGTTGTGGGGAAAATTGCAGTGCGTACAAAGCGCGTCAAATCTGGGTCGCGGGCAATAAATTCATTTGCTCCGAAGCAACGGCGGTCGTTCAAAAGCAGTATGCTTGTGCGTGAAACATGAGTAATGGCGAGGCTTGTGCGTGTGCGCGGGTAAATTGCACAGACTGTTGTGTGAGAACTGGATGAATAGTGCATTGCTCCAAAAGCGCATACAATCACACTTACAAGCGATACCGTGCCGCGAAACACCGCATGACGACGCGAAGAGCTACCCACCACATAGACCGTCAAGAGAGCAAACGCGCTGGCAAGACAAAACGCAAACCCCAGTTGCGACGCGCCCTCCAGCCACGCGCCGCGAAATTCGGCGAAAAATGTATTCAACCAATTCATCAAAAGCAAGCATTGATGCGCTGTTTGGGCGAGAAACGCGCCCCCATTCCACCAAAAACTTGCAACAACAATACTCGCCATTGTGTAGAGCATTGCCAGTGAACTTATTGGTACAATGAGCAGATTTGCAAAGGGAGAGATAACGGAAAAAACGCCAAAATACCACGCAACAATCGGCGCAATCACACACGAAGCGGCAATACTTACGCCAAGCGATTGCTCCAGCAAACGAACAGGGTACGACCGCCGAAACCGCATTGATGCTGGCTTTCCACTTACCAGCATTTCGCAAAACTCCGTGCAGCGCGGCAAAAGAACGACAATTCCCAAGACTGCCGCGCACGACATTTGAAAACCAATCGAAAACAGCAACGATGGCTGCACCGCAAGCAACATAAGCACGCAAAATGCCAGCACATTCAAAAGACGCGCCCGCCGTTCCACGCTTTGCAGGAACATCAGCACACACGCCATCATTCCCGCTCGCACCGCCGATGCCGCCGCACCCGTCGCCAACACAAAAGCGGCAATACCAAGGCTAAACACCAGTATTTGTGCGGCTTTTGAACGAATAAACCCAAGCGGCAACAGAAAAATTGCTGCAACAACAGCTAAGTGCAAACCGCTCACGGCGAGAATATGCGCGGTTCCCGTGCGGGCGTACTGCTGGCGGGTTTCTGCGTCTAAAACGTGCGTATTGCCTGTGAGCAGGGCAAAAGCGAAATTGCTCGTGGAAGCTGGAAAGAGAGCATTGATGCGGCGTTGCGTCCATTCGGCAGTATATTCGGTGAAATTCCAAAGGCTACGCATTTCGCCGCGCCACGCACAGTGCTGTGCGTCAGCTTCGCCTATCCACGCGCTTTCGAGCGCATTGGCAACAAACTGTTCATCGCGCTCGCTCGGCAAAATGGGCGTTTGGGGCAATCGTACACGGAGTTCAGCATAGATGCGGCTTCCAGCGTGAATGTCGCGTGGAAGCAGCGCACGCTGCGCACGGGCAGAATCACGAGCAGTGCGCGGAGCGGGAAAGCGAAGTGTGAGGAGAATTGTTTCATCAAAACGGCGTGGGAGTGGCGTTGCATCAAGGTTGCCGCGCACAAGAAGGCGGTATTGCACAGCGTGTGGCAGGGAATCGCAGCGTAGCACGCGGAGAATTGTTCCGTGCAATCCAGCGTTCATCGTGGGTTGGAGTACAGAAAAACGCTTTTGTGGCGCGGTACTTTTTTCTGTGCCGAGCGCGGAAAAGGCAATGAGCAATCCCGCACAAATGCTTGCGCTCCAGTATGCGATTGCATTGAGAACATCAAACGAATGCTGGGCGGTGGTATTGCGTACATTGCGTACAAGTGCGACAACACAGAGGACAACACAAGCGCAAGAGCTAGTAAAGATGAGCCTTTCAAGGAAAATTTCTCGCGAGAAGGAAAGCACCGTCATTGGAAAAGCAGCATGCGCAAGGAATAGTACAGCACAACCAACACCAACACCGCAGAGGAGCTTGAGTGCGGGAAGTTGCGTCGGGCGCGGCGCGGGTTTCACCGAAGGGAAGGAAAAAGTGGGAAAGAAAAACGCGGGAAAGAAAAATGCGAGAAAGAAAAACGTGGGAAAGGAATTCGGCAAAGCCTAAACGAAAACCGAGCGGCAGGACGACAAGCGGCTTTGTTGCTGGTGCTACGGATGGAAATGTTAGTAATGTAAACGCTCGTGTTCATCAAATTCATCGTCATCATGGATATTGACAAAAGAAACACCAACATTTTTATTGAATAAACGGTATAAATCGTTTACGACTTCATCGAAAGAAGCATCTTCCGCGCCACATTCCTTGCGCCCGAAGCCAATAAGTACAGTGGTGATGTTGCCAGCACTATCATTGCGGAAAATAATGTCATCGTTTTTTGCCACGTCGAGCATACGCTCAAGAACAATGCGGCATTTTTCATCAGTCGTCATAGAGCGCATGAATACAAATGGTTCAAGAGAAATACGAAGAATTATCTACGGAATGAAAATACCATTTTTTCGACAACGATGGTAATTTTTCTTGGTCGCGGGAAAGGGTAAAATTTTGTCTCCTTTTCTTTCTCACACCAAGAGCGCGTACAGCAGCATTGCGGCAAGGGAAATGCGAATGCCTTCGCGAAGGGAGTGGGAATTGCGCTGGAAGTAGTCCAAAATATACGCAGAAAGCAGGGTAAATCCAACAACGCCGAGAGCGACAATAAAGCCATCCAAAAGCGTCATTGAGCGATAATGCGCACGAGCGATGCCACCAAACCACGGCGTACCGAAAAGCAAGATAAGATGCGAGGTATAGATGTACAGCGATTTTTTTCCCAAACGTGAGTAGTATTCTTCAAAGCGGCGTGTTGTTGTATAGACATACGTCAGAATGCCCATAAACACAAGCACGCAGCCAATGCGGATGAGCGCAAAACAAGGACTTGTGAGGTAATAATCATGCGTCGGGAACAGGGAAAGAGGCGAGTATGTGCCGATAATTCCTGCAATGAGCGCGATACTTCCAGATACAAACGCAAAAGGTGGGAAGCGGCGTTCCCGCTCGCGTGCAGGCATTTCCGATAGCGCGTAACCAATGCCAATTCCCAAAAACATATACGCGGAAAATGGAAGCAACGTAAACAACGAACCATGCTTGAACGTAAAATACGCACCCAACCACTCTGGCAAAACCGCGAACCAATCAAGCGAATCGGCAATTGGTGAGAATGCGAGAATGAGCAAGCCCAAGCCGACAGAAACACCAGCAAATGCGCGGTTCGAGCGAGTTACGCTCATCAGCAATATCGACAAAATCAAGGTTACACCAGAGACGTGGAGGATATTGGTTTGAAAAAATGCACGCCAACCTTCATTAGAAACAAACGGTAAATCCAACAAACGATTTGCTGGAAAGACCAGTAAATACGCCATTCCAATAAGCAAAATTCCCCATTGCAAACGTTTCTGTATGGTTTTGTACGGCACGCGTCCGGTAGCATCGCGCTTGGTCGCAAAAATTTGTACCGCGCCAGAAATCATCAAGAATGTTGGTGCTGTCAAGCCGCGCAAGAAGTGCCAAATGTTCCAAGGAAACTCGGCAACATTCAGATAATTCGTCGAAACCATTGCATCCATCGTATGACCTTGCATCATCATTATCATTGCGATAAGACGGACAAAATCAAGGATGTAAAAACGTTGTTTTGCGGGTTGCGCAGTTGCGGTCTGCGCATTCGCACCGAAAGAGGATACAAGCGTGGACATAGCGTTCGAGCGTGAAGGTCGTATTTTCGTGGTGTTTGGGGTGATTTTATCAATTCATCATACGTTACATGTTTACGCATAGACGTACAATGGCAAATGCAAATTGCATACCGCAAAATTGCAGGAAGTTTTCTGGTTTATCAATGTATTACAAATGAATTTTTGTTCATTTTTTGATGACTCTTTGTACATGATAAATTGTACATGATAAATTGTACATGATAAATTGTACATGATAAATTGTACATGACAAAACTGATTCAACAGTGGCACAGACATTCTTGTCTGTGAGTGTTCGTGCGGGATTCAGGTAAAAATACACAGACAAGAATGTCTGTGCCACTGAAGCCTGATTTGACATGCTTTTTAGAGGTTTTGTCGTGTACAGAGGATGCCTACATTTCTACGTTCCAAGCAATGTTCGCACGACTTCGCGAGCAAGCTCTTTTGGTGGGGCTTCCAGCCACTTGATGCGTTCATCGCGGCGGAACCACGTGCCTTGACGCTTTGCGTAGCGGCGCGTGTTTTGCGCGGTGAGTTCTTGTGCGCGGTCGCGGCTCATTTCCCCGTGCAAATACGCAATGCACTCCTTATAGCCAACGGTATTGAGCGCATTCAGTGTTGGCGCGTAGCCCATGCGCAAAACCGATTCAGTTTCTTCAATAATACCTGTGCGAAACATCGTCTCGGTGCGAGTATTGATGCGCTGGTAGAGCTTTTCCCGCTCACACGCCACGCCAATAAACATGGTCGAAAAAGAGCGTGTTTGATGCGCCTTCTCGTGCGCCTCTGAGAGTGCGACACCTGTTATCAAAAAATGCTCCAATGCCCGAATGATGCGGCGTGGATTGCGGTCGGCATATTTTTCGGCGGAGGTAGGGTCGTGTTGGCGTAATTCTTCGTACAACGCCTCAATACCACGTGCTTCAAACTCTGCTTGTAAGCGGCTTCTGGTCTCTTGTTGCTGGCGGTTGTACTCAGTGTTTGTATCCTCATACGATTGCTCCGATTCCTCAAACATGCCGTCGCATAAGGCTTGTACGTATAATCCAGAGCCTCCCACGATGACAGGAAAATTGCCGCGCGAACGGATGTCCGCAAGGATAGAAGCGGCTTGCGAGCCAAATTCTCCTGCACTGCATGTTTCATCAGGATTGAAACAATCCATGAAATGATGCGGGACAGACGCACGTTCCGCCTCAGTCGGCTTTGCTGTGCCAATGGTGAGAAAACGGTAACATTGGCGGGAATCAGCAGAAATAATTTCACAGGTAATTCCCTCAGAAGCAAGCAATGAAGCTACTTCCAGAGAACTAGCTGTTTTGCCAGAAGCTGTCGCGCCAACGAGTGCGAGCGCGTCTGAAGTGGTGGGCAGATTCATACAATGTACGTCGGAAAATCAGAGAAATGGAAAAAGAAATGAGAAAAGGAATGAGAAAAGAAAGGAAAAAAGCTGCGGAAGTCTTTGTGTATTTTCTTTGTATATTTACGCCGAAAGATACACAAAAAGCACAGATTGTAAGCATATCAATTTCAACGCTCCATCACTTCAACACTCAGCAAATATGACCTCTCTACCACAATCTTCTTCTGGTCTCTCTGCTTCCTCGCGCCCAAAACTCTCATCTGTTCTCGTTATCGGCGCGGGGATGAGCGGGCTGGTTGCGGCGCGAACTCTGCACAATGCGGGAATAAATGTAACGGTGATTGACAAAGGACGCGGCGTTGGTGGACGTTTGGCAACGCGTCGGCTCGCTGTTTCTGATAAAGAATCGCAACAGATTGAAGGGAAACTGGAAGGGAAAGTAGATCATGGCGCACAGTATCTCACCGCCCACGAAGGAGATTTTATTGCACTTGTCGAGGAATTACGCGAACATGGTGTTCTGAATGAATGGCGTACCACAAGCGGCGACCGACCCGCAACACCGCGCTATTACTCACCAGACGGAATGACTGCCGTTGCGAAATATCTTGCACAGGGCTTGGAAGTGCGGCTTGCAGAACGTGTTCTTCGTTTGGAGTATGATGCACATGCTGATAAAAATTTCTCAACAGATTCTTCACAGATAACAACCAGTGCAGGTACGCAGCAGGGCTGGAGAGCGCGTACAGACAAAGACGCAACGCTTCATGCCGACGCTCTCATTATCACCTCTCCAGTGCCGCAAACAATGATGCTGCTTGAAACGCTTGATTCGGCGAGGCTTGCAGAGATGTTGCCTGATACCACGCGCATCCTTCTCAATACAATTGAATACTCTGCCGCTCTTGTGTTGATGCTTGCTCTGAAGGAATCTCCCCGCTTTCTTGGGCAGCCGCTCGCTCCCAATGGTGGCATCCGCCTTGATACAAAGCACGTGTGGTGGTTGGCGGATAATCAACGGAAAGGAATCTCGCCGCATGTTCCCACATTAACCCTGCACGCGACACCAGAAGCCAGCCGTGAGCATTGGGACACCCGCGAAGAAGAACTCATACCGCTTTTGCTGCGCGATGTGAGTGATTATATTGGCATGCAAGAGATTGTGACGCATTCGCTGCATCGGTGGCGATACAGCCGTGTGTTGAAGCCTTTTCCTGAGCCGTATTGCCGTCTGCAAAGCCAATTCCCGTGCTATCTCGCGGGTGATGCCTTCACGCGCTCTGAGTGGCTTCCCACGCGTGCCGAAGATGCTGCATTGTCGGGCTTGGCTGCTGCTCGTGCATTATTGCTGGAAAGAGCGTAAACGCTGGTTTGGTTCGTTTTGAAATTTAGATAAAATCGTCTGTTTCCGCCCTCATCCCCCGCATTCTCCCAGAGGGAGAAGGAGCTAAGACGAAGAAAATCAGACGCTTCTGAAGCCCTCTCCCTCTGGGAGCTAACAAGGGTAGGTATTCCAGAAGGCGCATAAAAACTAATGTTCTGTGTGAGGGTCTGACTTCTTCGTCAGGCTCTCACTTTCTTCACAGAGAAGAAGAAGAAGTGAGAGCCTTGAGTAAGAATTGAGACCCTCACACTTGGCGTAAAATCTTAGTCTTGTATTTTCGATGTGTTTTCATAAACACGAGATTTTATGAGGCTTCCAGTAATATCTACCCTTATCAGCCCTCTGGCAGAGGGTTGGGTGAGGGCAAGCACAAAATCAAGGTTTTATGCTAGGTACAGATTTTTATCTCAACTTCAATTCGTTCAAACAGGAAAATATCACAGATACTTACTGAAAACGCAACGCTCGTAAAATAGGAATCTTCCCACCAATTCGCGCTGGAATCCATGCTGCAAGGAGGCTCATGGCAATGCTGAGACCAATGACAAGCGCGTAGTGCTGCCATGCAAATTCAATCGGTAAATAGCTCATAAAATAGATACTGCCTTGCAAGCGAATCAGATGAAAATGTGCTTGAAGAGCGCATAAAATCAAGGCAAGACTGCACCCAGCTATACTTCCTGCACCGCCAATAAACACGCCCTGCAAAAGAAATATCCGCGTGATACGTTTAGGAGCCATGCCCATTGCTCGTAGCACGCCGATAGACGACATTTTCTGTACCACCGCCATCAGAAGCGTGGCAATGATGTTAAACACTGCAACAATAGTAATCAAGCCAAGGACAAGCGGTACGGGTTGTTTTTGTAAATCAATCCACGCAAAAATATCATTGTATTTTTCGTAGAGCGTCATCGGAAAAAAGGGATACCCGAAGAGTGAATCAATCGCAGCAGAACTTTGTTGTACGAGCCGAATGTCATGCACCAGCACATCGAAGCCGCTTGCAGCGTCATCGGGCAGACGAAAAAGCTGCGCTGCTCGCTTAAAGGGGATGTACACGTACAAATCGTCGTATTCGCTCATGCCCGTTTCAAACATTCCCACGACCACAAACTGCTCCACAACGGCTTGCGAAAGCATTGTTTCGGCATAACTGCGCAGTGAATCTTGGTTGGTGGCAAGATTGCGCATGCTTGATTGCGATTGCTGAAGGATTTGCGCTGCTCCAGCATTATCGGTGGAGTAAATTGTCAGTTTATTTCCTAAGCCCAAGCCCAGTTTTCGCGCCATTTTCGCGCCGATAATCACTTCGCGGGCATCGGGCAAAGAAAAGGCGAACGTTCCAGCAATCATATTTGCTCGAACGCCCGCCACATCTGATTCGGGAACAATTCCTTTTATCATTACGCCGTCAATAAACGTTTTCGACCGAGCCAAGCCTTCCGCCTGCACAAACGCAGAAACCGCACGGATATTCGGGACGCGCTCTTTCATCAAACGCCGCACAATCTCTGCTTGCGCCAGCGTGCGTTTATTGAAACCCGTTACTTCAATATGCGCGGTAAATTTCACCGCATTTTCGCTCAGTTCTCGCTCAAAGCCGCCTAAAATTGCTAATGCTAAAATAAGTGCCATGCTGCCCAGCGCAACGCTCCCAAAAGCAAACCACGACGCAAACGCAAGGAGCTTACCCGACGAGCCAGAACGCACGTAACGACGCGCTATGTAGAGACTGGTTGCATCAATCATATTCCGTCTGTATTACGCGTTGTGTACACATTTTTTACGCATTCTTCTGTGATGCGCGTGCTTGCTGCTTGTGTGCGCTAAAACCGATATTGAATTGCCCAAGCATGCGCTCAAGATTTGCTGCCAAGTGGCTTAAATTCTCAACCGCGAGGTTAATTTGCGCCAAGCCCGCCGAATTTTGCTCGGTAATTTGCTGAATCACTTCTGCATTGCGTAAGACTTCATCGCTTGCTTGCGATTGCTCTTCGCTGGCTGCTGCAACAGAATAAATCGAACCAGCAACATCATTCACGCGAGCAATAATCGCATCCACAGAAGATTGCGCCCGATTTGCGGATTCTCTGCCGCGCTGCACTTCGTTCATACCTTGATTGATAGAATCCACCGCATCTTCGGTTGCTTCCTGAATATGCTGAATCATTTCGGCAATCTGTTTCGTCGCTTTTGTGGTGCGCTCGGCGAGCTTTCGTACTTCATCCGCAACAACCGCAAAGCCGCGTCCTTGCTCACCTGCGCGTGCCGCTTCAATTGCCGCATTCAGCGCGAGCAAGTTTGTTTGGTCAGCAATTTCGTTAATCACTTGAATAATCTCGCCAATTTGCTGGCTTTGGCTACCGAGTTCACGCACGGTATTGGAAGAGCGTTCTACAATCGTCGCAACAGCGTTAATATCTCGTGTGGTGGCAGCAAGGATGAGACCGCTTTCGGTTGCAAGCCGCCCTGCATCTTGCGCAGCAGAGGACACGCTCATTACCTGACGGGAATTATCATTGATGCTTTGGCTCATTTGCGCAATTGCCGTAACAACGGATGTCACCTCGCTCATTTGCCGACGTGAACCATTCGACATTTCATTGACATTCGCTGCTATTTCCGTGCTTGCCGCCGCCGTAACGCTCACGCTTTCATACACTTTTTCAATAATATTGCGCAAGTTTTGTGCTGCCGATGTAAAGCCTTCAAAGAGTGCGCCTACGTCGTCTGCCTTGTCGTGATGCAGTCGTACGGTCAAATCACCTTTTGCGAAGCGGTCCATTTCTTTCAACATCACTTGGGTATTGTTCGCAAGATACTCGCTCTTCTGCTCGGATTCATACACCGCGTCGTCCACTTTCTGCTGGATTCCCGCTTTTTCTGCTTGCAAATCGTTGATACCGCGCCGAATCTGCATAATCATTGTATTGACGGATGTTGCCAGTTCTCCAAGTTCGTCTTTATTGAGGACGTTCGACTGCGCGGCGAGATTCCCTGTTTCTACATGATGTGTTGTTTCTACAAGATTGTCAATTGCACCTTTCACGTCGCGAATGATGCGCACAACGAGAAACAGCACGAGAAGGACAATCACAATAACGACAGCGAGATTCACATACAATTTTGTTCGGAAAGTATTGATGCGCTCATAAAACAACTTATCCAGCTCATCGCTTGCGTGATACCAGAGGCTATGCCCCACGCCAGAGGTCATTTTGGTCAAATCCTGAATATCTGATTGAGTGATGTTCATCACCTCACTTTGCACATATTTTTCCTGCAATGTTGCAGCTAAATTGCGCTGAGTATTGAGATAGATACGCAAATTTGCATCCAGAGCGGGTTTCAGATTAGCAAGAGCATTATTGTCGTAGGCAGTGGCAAAATCTGCTTCAATGCCTATCAAATGCGCACTCATCAGCACGAGCAAAACTTTTACGTCGGCACGTTCATTTGCCGTTGCCGCGCTGCGCCGAATGGCACGTTCTACCTGCAAGAGAGCTTGGTAGCGCAAATCGGTGAAATCCATCATGCGGATAAGCACGACATCCATCACGTAGTAGGTGTCGAGGTCGGGGTCGAGAATGAGATTCGATTTATCGCCGACCCATACAACAAGATTACGGACATCAGCAATGAGCGCGTCGTGTTCTGCTTGCGATTCTTCTGCTGTCATTGCGCTTACTTTTGAGGCAAGTAAATTCCACTTTGCAATGAGATTTGCAGAACGCGCACCAATACTGAGCGATTCAGCATATTTTTTATCTGCTTCTTGTAATTCCGCAAGTAAGGTACGAACATTATTGGCGGTACGATTGAGATTTTCCTGTGCCGTGCCGTCGCCAGTTTTTATGCGGTCTGCATAGAGGCGGTGATAGGAGAATTGCCCCAAAAGCCCTCGCAAAGGTCGTAAATACGCCGTTCCTTCAATTTCTTTCGCTGCAAAGTCAATCCCCTTTTTCGATTCTTGAATAAAGAAAAAGAGCAGCACCGCAATCGGGATGGCAAAGCCAACGATAACGAGGGCAAATTTCTTGCCGATGGAGAGATAACGAAGGAACTTCATAAAGCTCAAAGGAAAAAATCACGGACGAAAAAAGATTGCCCCACGACCAAGGATGAGCAAAACTTTATCGTTACCGCAAAGAGAGGGAAAAAGAAGAATACAGCAATCAGAGTTGGTGCTATCAGCGAGCGATTGCTCGGTGTTGCATTGCGCATACAATTCAACCCAAAACACTCAAAAAGTATATTCAGTTTCAAACGTGCAATTTTAATGCCAAAATCACTATTGATGAATGACACATAGAACATATACACAACACACAAATACGTCCGCGTACAACTAATGAATCCCAAAACGCATACTGCACGGCAGCATTCTCCAAACACAATAGAAGTTTGCAATATAGGAATTGGAATCGAAAAGCAAACACGTTGTTGAAGAATTTATTGTATTTTTATAGAAGAAATGTACGACTTTCAATCACAATGAACCACAAACACTCTTCGCTCATTATTTCCTCCAAAAACTATGACACAAATGCAGGAACTCCGCCAGCTGTCCGACCTCACAAGCGCACTGGAAGCAGCTCAAACAGGAACAACACTTCTTTTTAAGCACAGCGCAACCTGCGACCTCAGCGCAGCAGCGTGGGAGGAATTGTTAGATTTTCTTCGCGAAAATACCGCTCCAGTGAAGGTATATTATTGCGTTGTGCAGGATGCTCGTCCTCTTTCCAACGAGATAGAATCACGCTTTGGCATTCGCCATGAAAGTCCGCAAGCAATTTTCTTGCGAAATGGTGTGCCGTATTGGAACGCTTCGCATCGGCGTATTACCACAAAAGTTCTCCATGAACAGGCGCAAACACCGCAGGAAATGAGTGCGTAGAGCAGGTGTAGCAGCTATTCTTGTTGCTATTTCAAAATCGTGACAGCAATGTTCGGATGCTTCGGATTAACCGTCATTTCTTGCGCTTTCGTGTCAATGACCACATCCATTCCTTCGAGCGGAATCGCGCCTAAAAGAATTTGCTCATCGCCTGGAATCACGACCGCATCAACGGTTGTGCGGCGATTCTTGAAGCGCACTTCGATTGGACCAACAATATCCACTGGCAACTGCGAACCATCTGCTAAAATCGCAACTTCATCATCCACTTTCGGCACACCAAGCTGATAGCGCACGGTTTCGTTTATCGTGAGCATATACGCGCCTGTGTCCACGAGTGCGCGGACGTTCATGCGGCGTACGTCTGTCATTGGCAGTCGGTCAATGCGGGCATTAAAAATATCACCAGCATTGATGAGTTCAATATCTGCAAAAATGAGTCCCATTTTAGATTCCTTGAAAATTCAGTAAAGATAGATGTACAATGAATTGCCCTCAACGCGGCTTCACGACTAGCTCTTTGTAGCCGCTCGCGCTGTCCAGTTCACGAGAAAAAACAGCCTCTGGCAGCACTGCAAGCAGAATTTCCGCCGTTGTGAACACGCGGCAGCCCTTCAATACATGACCGCCGACGGTGCGCCCTTCGCCATCGGAAACAGCGATGTGCAGATGCGAGCCGCTCTCCGAACCCAGCATTCCCGTCAAAGACACGATTTCAAGCGGTCCGCGAATACCTGTGCCGTTGGGTTTATTAGCAAAGCGAATAACCGCGTCGCGCAGACTTCCAACACACGTCAGCACGGATGCTGCTTTTATGCCACGCTCCTGTACAATGCGCTCCAATTCTTCCTTCACATCCATTTCTGGCGACAAGCGCAGTGCCAGCATCTTTGCGGATGATTCGACCACGCGCACTGTTGGGCGCACGATTGGCTGCGGACGAGGTGCCGCGCCTGTTTGTGGTGCTTCATCACTTTGTGCGTTTGTGGAATTCAGCATGATGTTGAGCATGAAATATAGTACCGCCAAGGTAGATACTATCAGCTTTTGAGGGAATGTTGTGCTGTTGTGCATGATTTCATCAAGGATTTGAGAATGATGAGGAACAATGCCATACAAATATACAACCCGCCGAACAACTTGCACAGTGCCAAGTTCTTCGGCGGGTTGATGAAATCTACATGGTGTGAGGCTCTCGCTTCTCAAGCGAGGGTCTCACTTTCGGCAAGAGGAGGCGGAAAGCGAGAGCCTCACCAAGAAGTGAGACCCTAGCGAAACCCCAGCATTACTGCCGAATACAGCTCTTATGCCCTGCTGCACCGCAGCAATTCTTGAACTTCTTCGCGCTATCATGCGGACAAGGGTCGTTGCGACCAATCTTTGGTGCGGTGTTCACGATTGGCGTAGCTTTTACGCCATTACCATTCTGTGCGCTGTTGGCGACGTTTGCGCTCACCGCATCCGCTACTTCGTTAATTGCCTCAGCATTTGCGTAGGTGTACTGCTCGGCGGATGGGCGCGAGAAGCGCATTGCGTTGGAGCTAATCGTGGTAAAGTTCGGCAACGCGCCTGTTGGTGCGCTTACCGAGACGTTACCATGACCGTTGCGCCCTTGCTGCTGCTCTTGCGCAGGGAAATAGCGGAACGCAAAATTGAGCGACTCGCGGTTGATTTCCTTAATAAGCTCTACAAACAGCTTGTAGGCTTCGCCTTTGTATTCCAAAATCGGGTCTTTTTGCCCGTAGGCGCGAAGGTGGATACCTTCTTTCAATTCATCCATGCCGCGCAAGTGTTCACGCCACTTTTCGTCAATCGTTTGCAAAATTGCAATGCGCTCAACTTCTGCCATAAACTCGCTTCCGAACATCTGCTCTTTGCGATTGTAGAACTCTTCAGCGATTTCCACAATTTTCTCGACGCAGTCCTCGCGGCGCAAGGATTTAAGCTCATCCTGCGTGATTTCCATGTCAATCAGCATGGTTGTGCGAAGTTCTTCGCGGAAGTGTTCTACGTCGCCTTCGTCGTGGCAATCGTCGTACAAATCGCTGATAAATTCTTCTGCGTACTCGAAAATTTCACCGCGCATCCGCTCGCCCAACAGCGCGTGGCGACGGCGGTCATAGACAACTTCGCGTTGCTGATTCATCACGTTGTCGTACTCAAGCAAACGCTTACGAATGCCGAAGTTGTTTTCTTCCACCTTCTTTTGTGCGCGTTCCACCGACTTCGTAACCTGGTTATGCTCAATCGGTTCGCCTTCGGGGACTTTGAGAAATTGCATCACGCCCGCAATACGGTCGCCGCCGAAAAGCCGCATCAAATCGTCTTCCAACGACAAAAAGAACTTCGTCGAACCCGGGTCGCCTTGCCGTCCCGCACGACCACGCAACTGGCGGTCAATACGCCGCGCCTCGTGGCGTTCGGTGCCAATAATCGCCAAGCCGCCTGATTCCTTCACTTTCGGGTGCAGCTTAATATCCGTGCCGCGTCCAGCCATGTTCGTCGCAATCGTAACCGCACGTGGCTGACCCGCTTCGGCAACAATTTCCGCCTCGCGTTGGTGCTGCTTTGCGTTCAAAACATTGTGTTTTACTTTGTCGCGCAGGAGCATTTTACTAAGCAATTCAGAAACCTCCACGCTTGTCGTACCAACGAGGACAGCGCGTTCTTTCTCAACTTCGCGCTTGATTTCGTCAATCACAGCAAAGAATTTTTCGCGTTTGGTGCGATAAATGAGGTCGTTCAAATCATCGCGGACAATGGCGCGATTTGTTGGAATGACGCACACATCGAGCTTGTAGATTTCGTAAAATTCGCCCGCTTCAGTTTCCGCCGTACCCGTCATGCCAGCGAGCTTTTTGTAAATGCGGAAATAGTTCTGAAGCGTGATAGTTGCAAGGGTTTGCGTGTCGCGCTCGACATCAACGCCTTCTTTTGCCTCGATTGCTTGGTGCAAGCCGTCCGAGTAGCGACGACCTTCCAAAATACGTCCCGTGAACTCATCCACGATTTTCACTTTGCCGCCATCCACGACGTACTCCACATCTTTTTCGTAGAGCGAATAGGCGCGTAAAAGCTGCGTAACGGTGTGAATACGGTCGCTACGTTCCGCGTAAATGCGCATTGCAGAATCTTTGCGCAAAACGCGCTCTTCGGCGGAAATTTCCTTGTCGCCTTCAATCACCGACATTTCTGCCGCAATATCAGGAATGACGAAAAATTCTTTGTCTGCTTGCCCTGAAGTCAAGAATTCACGCCCTTTTTCGGTGAGGTCAATCTGGTGCTGGCGTTCATCAATGGAATAAAAAAGCTCTTCATCAATCTCACTCATGCGCGTACCTTGGTCGCGGAGATACTCCAACTCGGTATCGCGCATAAGGCGCATATTATCTGGGTTGGAGAGCATTTTCGTGAGTTTGTTATTCTTCGGCATTCCGCGATACGCACGAAGGAGCGCAATCCCCGCAAGGCGCGTATTTTCTTTGTCCTGCTTGTTGTCGCCTGTCGGTTGCAAGCCGCGCTCTGCCTCGCCAACAATTTTCGCCACCAAACGCGATTGCGCTTCCACCAAACGGCGCATGGACGGGTTCATTTCCTCGTAACGATGGTCGCTCTGATGCACGGGACCTGAGATAATAAGCGGTGTTCGCGCCTCGTCAATCAAGACCGAATCCACCTCATCCACGATGCCGAAGAAGTGCGGACGCTGCACCATATCTCGCGCATCGCCGACCATGTTGTCGCGGAGATAATCAAAACCAAACTCGTTGTTTGTGCCGTAGGTAATGTCGCACGAATACTCTTTTTGCCGCTCGTCGGGTTCCATGTTCGAGGTAATACAGCCCGTCGTAATGCCGAGAAAATCAAACACGGGAAGCATCCATTCGCGGTCGCGTTGGGCAAGGTAATCGTTCACCGTAATCAGGTGAACACCGCGCTGTGGCAGGGCGTTCAGGTACATCGGTGCAACGCCCACAAGCGTTTTTCCTTCGCCCGTCGCCATTTCAGAAATTTTTCCTTCGTGAATCACGATTCCGCCCATCATCTGCACATCGTAGGGAACCATATCCCAGAGTGCATCACGCCCAACGACTTTGTACTGCTTGCCCTGCAAGCGGCGACAAACCTCTTTCACAACAGCGAAGGCTTGCGGTAAAAGTTCGTCCAATGTGTCTTGAATCGTCGCGTATTCGTCATCTTCGAGCGTTTTGATTTGGTCGTACGCATCACTTATTTCCTCGCCCGTAAGCTGTTCGGTGCGAAGGCGTGTGCGCAGTGCGCCCAGTTCTTGCTTAAATTCGCTCGTGCGCTCGTCAAGAATGGTGCGAAATTCAGCGGTTTTCGCTTTCAAATCCTCGTCGGACAAGGATTTCAGCGTTTCGTAGATTTCATTGATTTCATCCACGATGGGAAGCATTCGTTTCACGTCTTTATCGTGCTTGCTTCCGAAGACTTTTTCGAGAAATTTTAACATAGAATTTTTGAAGTGAGATGTTTATTGTTGAATGCTAGATTTGAAATATTGCCCTCACCCCGCTCTTGCGAGCGACCCTCTCCCAGAGGGCGAGGGTGAAGACGAAAGCTCGCTCTGAAGCCCTCTCCCTCTGGGAGAGGGTTGGGTGAGGGTCGGATACTACAAAAACGAAATACTCTGCAAAGCCGCATCAAATGTGTCACGCAGGGCATCGTACTCATCAGGCGGCGCGGAAAAGGAGAACACAAACACGTTTTGCGCATCTTTGGTTTTTCGTACCGTAAAAATCTTGCGTATTTTCGTCGTGGAATCGCCCATCGTTTGGCGCAGAAGAACATCTTTCGCGGGCGCACCTAAAAACTCGAAATCCCGCGTGGTTTCTATTGCCCAAGCATCTTCGTAGAATGAAAATGAGGATTGTACATACTCCTCAAGCGTGGGCAACAGCAGTGTTCCGGCGGCAACTTTGATGTAGGTTTTGGATTGCTTCCGCGCCGCATCATTGCGTAGTTTTGGCGTAATTCCAACACGTAGCGCAGGAAAGAGAAACGGCTCGCGGTCAATATGCCAGCCCTTTGGCGCGGTAAGCGTAAAATGAAACTGTGCATCGTTAAAAATTCCTTGCCCGCCGCCGTCAAGCCCCACGAAACCTCGTCCCCACGCCGAAAGCGTGAGAAGAAGCGTGTGCATGGTCGAGTGGACAATCGTGAGGAATGACATACGTCTAAGAAAGGATGAAAGGTGAGGGCTGAAGTTTGAAAGCCTCACACGTTTGGTGGCGTTTTATTTCATGCTCGCGCATGGGGTGAACGTGCGTAAAAAGACGTGCAATATACCATTTTTTGTAAACCTAACCAATTTCAAACCAATCTGCTATGACCACCGCAACACCCGATATACACTTGTTTTCCGAAGAAATGCTCCGAAAACAACTCGAAACCGCCGATGAAAAACTTGGCTATAAAATCGTTCATTTTTACGTGGATGAGCATGGTGTACTCAGTAAGACACCAAGCACCACCACAGAGGTTTTTTATCTCTCGCCATCGGGCGGAACGCTGCGCGATAAGTCGTTTAATCTCGTAACATACAGTGCGCGGTATGATATGTATAAAGGGCTGGGCAGGGCGTAAGAGAAGGATGAAATATGAATTTTGAAGGATGAAGCTCGAAAATTGCATCACCACTTGCATTGAGGGCTTTCAAATAGCAAAAAGGCTGCTTTGCCTGAATAGTGCAAAGCAGCCTTTTTGTTGATTCAATTTCCGAGCGATTAGCGTGAGTAGTATTCCACAACGAGAGGAATTTCACAGATAATCGGTACTTCTTCGCGCGGCGGAACGTAGAGCATTTTCACGCTGAGGTTCGATTTAGAAACTTCTAAATACGCTGGCGGCGCAGAAGTGCGAATAGCTTCTTGGAAGCACACCAATTTACGGCTTTTCTCGCGGACGCTGATGGTATCATTGATTTTCACATGATACGATGCGATATCCACTTGCTTGCCGTTTACTTCGATGTGTCCATGTGTTACATACTGGCGAGCCGCATAAATAGAGCGTGCCAAGCCTGCGCGGTAAATAACCGCATCCAAACGCGCTTCCAAAAGCTGCACGAGGATTTCACCCGTGTTGCCAAGCGAGCGTTGTGCTTTATCAACGTAGCGGCGAAGCTGACGCTCATGTACGTTGTATTGCAAGCGCAAACGTTGTTTTTCAAAAAGCTGCTTACCGTAATCCGATACTTTTGCGCGGCGTTTGTTGCCACCGTGCTGTCCGGGAGGATTTGGCTTGCGCTCCATGAGCTTGCCCGCCTTCAACGTCATCGCAATACCAAGTTTGCGCGAGAGGCGGACTTTGGGTCCTGTATAATTCATAGAACAAAAAAAAGAAATGAAATGGAGAAACGTTGAAAAATAAAGCTAGTGTGAGGGATAAGCGCGTTTTTCTCCAAAAGTCGCATCAAAGCTCGCTTTTACGGCGAAACTTTGTCAAAAATTATCCATCATAAACAAGCATTCAACGATGAGTTGGTGCCGATAAGCATCTCTGCATAAAAAAAGCCGCATCTTCAAAGAGATGAGGCTTTGTATCGGTGAGCCACTTGTCGGAATTGAACCAACGACCGACGGTTTACAAAACCGTTGCTCTACCGCTGAGCTAAAGTGGCGTGTGATGAGCGAGTTGTCAAATGAGATTACAAATATAATTGTTTGTAAAAAAAAAGTCAAGAGTTTTGTAAAAAAAATCTCAACTTCTTGGCTTTCCTACAACAACATTTTCAATCATGAGTGGCACAGACATTCTTGTCTGTGAGTATTTGTGCGACTTTGAGGCGACAAACACAGCAAAGAATGCCTGTACCACTCCTTGACTTTGTTACTTCTTTTTATCCATCACTACGGCAGTTTCGCCAATTTCGCCGACTCTGGAAACAGCATCAATGCTTTTTCCAACTGCTTCGGTTGCTGCATGGCGTAGATGAAGGCGAAATCTTGCCAGTTCCACAAGTACGAGGCAACTAAACCTTTCATCGTGGTTGTAATCATGCGCTCTTCAGCTTTCCATTCGTCTTCTTTGATTTCTACTTTTTTCTCTGCAAGGTAGTCTTTGAAGGATTTCATGTAGGCATCATCCACTTTGTAGCCTTCCACGAAGCCTTTCAAATTTTTGCCGTATTTTTTGCGCACATCGTTGCCGTATTGCAAAATATATTTCTGCGCAACATCGCCAAACGCGCCAGATTTCGCAATCGCTTGGTACAATTTCCCAACCGTATCGCTTTTCACAACATAATCTGGCACAATGCCGCCGCCGCCAACAACCTTGCGTCCTGACGGCGTTTTGAAGGTTGGACGCGAGGAATCAGGCGTGTCGTGGAGGTGGTCGAAATTCGCGCCTTCGGGAAGATTGATGCGTCCTTCTTGCGCATAGTACGATTTTTTATCCTTGAACTGGCGTTGAATAAGGCGACCAGAGGGCGTGTAGTATTTTGCGGTCGTGAATTTGATAGACGCACCGTCGTTGGAAATCGGGAAAAATTGTTGCACTAACCCCTTGCCAAAGCTGGTTTCGCCGACAACTAAGCCTCTATCCAAATCTTGAATTGCACCAGAAACAATCTCGCTCGCTGAGGCAGAACCGCCATTTATCAGCACCACAACAGGGATGTTTTGGATATTGCCGCTCGTGGTCGAAGGATAGCTTTCGCGGATTTGCTCGCTGCGGTCTTTGGTATAAACCAGCGTCGCGCCTTCTTTGATAAATTCATCCGCCAAACGCCATGCTTGGTCGAGGTAGCCGCCTGGATTATTACGCAAGTCTAGCACGAGCTTTTTCATGCCTTGCGCTTTCAGGTTTTTCGAGGCTTCGACGACATCTTGCGTGGTTGTTGCGGCGAATCTATCCACAAAAATATAGCCGACTTCTTTGTTCAACATATACTGCGCCAGCACCGACGTGGTACTGATTTGATTCCGCGTAATTTCCACATCAAAGAGCTTTGGCGTACCTTCGCGCTTGATGGTAACGGTTACTTTCGTTCCTTGCGGACCCTTGAGTTTGCGCGGTACGGAGTCGGTTTTCATGCCGATTGCATCTATGCCGTCAATTTTCACAATTTTATCATTGAACAGCAAGCCTACTTTTTCGCTTGGTCCGTCGAGAATAGTGGTAATCACGGTAATCGTATCTTTGATAATTTGGAAACGAATACCAATACCTTGAAAATTACCGCGAAAGGCTTCGTCGAATGCTTCTTTTTGGCGCGGTGGCAAGTATTCCGCGTAGGGGTCGTTCAAATTATCGAGAATACCGCGCACGGCGGCATCACCGAGCTTGTTGGCATCGTTATTATCCACGTGGAAGCGGGCGATATTGCCCAGCACGTTGTTGATTTTATAAGCCTGCATCGTCCATTCATCCTGCGAGGACAACGATAATGGCTGAATAAGAACACCAGCAATCAAGCCAAACACAAGACACGCTGCGGCGACGAGCAATGTTTTTTTCTGATTCATTGGAAGTGAAAATGGTTAAAAGTTGAGGGGAATGCTTGGGAAATGTGAGAATGTACCTTAAAAAAGGACATTCTTCATCAAGACGCAAATTACGCTAAAAAAGTTTCATATCGCCGTAAGAAAATTGTCGTAAAATCTGTACTTACGAAAAAAAATATACTGGCAGAACACGCTTGGTTTCGTATTTTGGCACGTTCTTTTGGAAATTGTGTCGCATTCTGCGTATACAATTGTGGACGCAAACGTTAGCGTCGCGTGGCGCAGACAGGAGTGTCTGCGCTACCGACAAACACTGGCTTCGGTAGAACAGACACTCTTGTCTGTTCCCACCCCATAGTATTCCCGAAAATTCTTCCTTCTTCATTTTTTCATTTTGTCTATGATTATCATTTTTTTTGGCGCGCCTGGCGTTGGTAAAGGCACACAAGCCGCGCTTATTGCCGAGCAGATGGGCTTTGGTCATCTTTCAACGGGCGAGGCGTTACGCAATGCAATCGCTGCACAAACAGATGTGGGCAAGCTCGCCCAGCAAATCGTGGAATCGGGCGGTTTGGTGTCGGACGAAATCGTGACGCAGATTGTGAAAGAAACCTTAGACCAAGCGAAATTTCAAAAAGGTGCTATTCTGGATGGCTACCCGCGCACAATTGGTCAGGCGCGAGATTTGGCGGGGCTTCTGGAAGCATCGGGTAAAAAAGTTGCTGTGGTGGTGAATATCACGGTGGACAAAGAAAAAGTTATCCAACGCCTCATTTTGCGCGGTCGCAAGGATGACAAAGAAGACGTTATCCGTGAACGCTTCAACGTCTATGAAAAAGAAACTGCGCCACTTCTGGACTTTTATCTCGCAACGCCAAACCTCGTAAAAAATGTTGATGGCGACGGGCAAGTGGAAGACGTAACAGCGCGAATTAAAGCTATTCTTGCCTAAGCATGTTAGCATTGATGCTTTCAGGTTTGATGCACCTTGTAAGCCATGCGAACCTTTTTTATTCGCATGGCTTTTTTTGTAGTTTTATGGTCTTTTTCAAAGTAGATTTGCCGTGATGACTCTTGTTTCAGAATTGCTTGTCCGAGACTTTCTTGTCTGTTTCTCTGCACGATTCTCGTGCGGTAGCTTGTGTGCGGTTATGTACGTTTCACGAATATCTTTTTCTTTTTACACTTTTTGGTCTGAGTTATGCTTCAACGTCTTTCCCTCCAACGCCTTTCGCTTCAAAACAAAATCCGCTCGGTTGCCGTAGCGGTTATCAGCGTGATTTCGCTCGCAATTATTGTCTATTTCCCCTACCAGCAACAGCGCGTCCTTACAAGCGAACTGACGCAAAAAACAAACTCCTTCGTGGAAACGATTCATCTCGGCATGACGATTGGTCTCTCAAGCGGCGATATGTCGTCTATTCCAAAGGTGTTGGATTTTGCGAAAAACGACCCCGCCGTGAGCTTTGTTGCGGTGCAGAGCGAGGGACAGACCTTTGCTGCATATCCGAAAGGTTTTATCTATAAAACGGAATTGGAAAATGAGGGCTACATTATTGCCCGAAAGCCGCTTGATACCGAGGTTGTGAAAGGTGAAGTGATTGTCGGTTGCTCTACGTCGGCAATGAAGCAAAGTATTTGGGTTTCGCGTGGTATTGCGCTTGGCGTGGCAGCGTTGGCAATGCTTTTGGGGGTGTTGGGGGCAGCGTTCCTTGCACGCGAGGTAGCTCGACCGATTCAGCGTTTGCGCGATGCCTCACGCCGCGTGATGGATGGCGATTTAAGCGTTCACGTAACGGCAGAAACACAGGACGAAATTGGCGAACTTTCAGAAGCATTCAACGCAATGGTTTCCTCTATTCACACGACGACGCAAACGCTCCAGAACGAAAAAGAGACGCTTTCAGCAAATGTAAAAATGATTTTAGAACAAATGCGCTTGCTCTCGGAGGGCGATTTAACGGCATATCTACCAGTGCAAGGCGATGACGATATTGCGCGGCTGTGCGAAGGATTCAATGGCACAGTGGGCAATATTCGCGCTCTCGTTTTGCAGGTCATTGATTCGGTAAATACAACCGTAAACGTCTCGACGCAGCTTTCTTCCAATGCTGAAGAGGTCTCAGCGGCAATGGAATCGCAAGCAGAGCAAACCAAGCGTATTTCTGGTGCTATGGGCAACATCACCGACCAAATGCGCATGAATGCTGATAATGCCAATCAAGCAACGGCTCTTGCCAAGCAATCACGCGGCTTTGCGGAAAAAGGGAACTCCACAATGGACGACCTCATGCAAGCTCTCGCCGAAAACAATGATGCCAGCCGAAACATTATTAAAATCATCAAAGTTATTGATGAAATTGCCTTCCAAACAAACCTTCTTGCCCTGAATGCGGCTGTGGAAGCGGCTCGTGCGGGACGGCATGGAAAGGGCTTTGCAGTGGTTGCCGAAGAGGTGCGAAATCTTGCCTCGCGCAGCGCGAAAGCTGCCCGCGAGACCAACGCGCTCATTGAAACAGCAACACAGAAAGCAGAACACGGTATTCGGGTTGCGAGAGAGACCAATAGCTCTTTGGGCGACATTGAAACCGCTTCGCACAAGGTGGCAGATATTATCATGGAAATTTCGTCCTCAGCAAGCGGCGTGCAGCTAAGTTCTGCAAATGAGGTGGCGCAACGCTTGAACGACATCAACATTGTTGCTTCGCAAACGTTTCAATCGGTAAACTACATCGCCCAAGCAGCCGTGCGCCTTACCGAGCTTACGGATAACTTGCAATTCCTTGTCGGACGCTTCAAAACAGAGCGAAAAGCGCATGGAAATTCGCATAATGAATCGCATAATGAATCGCATACTCTTCGTGCAAATGAACAGCCACGCTTGCAGTTTTGATGCGCTCTAACAAGCCACAAAACTTGTCAAACATGTCTCTCTCTGAGTGAGGGTCTGAATTCCGATTCAGGCTCTCACTTTGTTCTGTTCAACGAAACTTTCCCACCGCTTCAAACTTTCTTTTGCCAAATGTCATAAATTCCGTACTTTTGAAGTCTTGGATAAAAAGATACACAACGCTACTTTTGTAGCAAAATGAAGACCAAATATCGTTTGCTATGATGGCTTAAAAAGGTCATTATTACTAGCTTCGACGATTATATCAACGCACATTCTCACATAAATTTTTCACAACTTTACTTTTTTGGTATCACTATGAATGAAGGTTCAATTGTACAGGTAATTGGTCCCGTTGTGGACGTAGAATTCTCTGGCAGCACACTTCCGAGTATTTTGAACGAACTCCGCATCACGCGTACTTCGGTGGATACGGGTGTGCAAGAGGAGCTTGTCTGCGAAGTGCAGCAGCACTTGGGCGAATCCCGCGTTCGCGCTATTGCGATGGACGCTACCGACGGCTTGACACGCGGCATGAAAGTACGCGATTTGGGTGCGCCAATTTCCGTTCCCGTTGGTCCGAACGTGCTTGGCCGTATGTTCAACGTTGTTGGTGCTGCGATTGACGGCAAGCCAGATGTTACCGAAGGCAAGCGTTACCCGATTCACCGCCCTTCACCAGCGTTTGCTTCGTACTCGACCAAAAAAGAAATGTTTGAAACCGGCATCAAAGTTATTGACCTTATTGAACCGTACACAAAGGGCGGAAAAACAGGTCTTTTCGGTGGTGCGGGCGTAGGTAAAACCGTAATTATCCAAGAATTGATTAACAACATTGCAAAGCAGCACGGCGGTTACTCCGTATTTGCGGGCGTAGGCGAGCGTACACGCGAAGGAAACGACTTGTACTTGGAAATGGAAGAATCGGGCGTACTTGCGAAAACAGCGATGGTGTTTGGTCAAATGAACGAGCCGCCAGGCGCACGCGCACGCGTAGCTTTGACAGCACTTACAATGGCAGAATACTTCCGCGACGACGAAGGACGCGACGTACTTTTGTTCGTTGATAACATTTTCCGCTTCACGCAAGCTGGTTCGGAAGTGTCTGCGCTTCTTGGTCGGATGCCGTCGGCGGTGGGGTATCAGCCAACACTCGCAACCGAGATGGGCGCATTGCAAGAGCGTATTGCTTCAACCGACAAAGGCTCAATCACCAGTATTCAAGCGGTGTACGTGCCTGCGGACGACTTGACCGACCCCGCTCCAGCGAACACCTTCGCGCACTTGGACGCTACCACAACGCTTTCACGTCAAATCTCGGAATTGGGTATTTATCCCGCCGTGGACCCGCTTGATTCTACCTCGCGTATTTTGGATCCGCTCATCATTGGCGAAGAGCATTACCGCACGGCTGTTCGCGTGAAGCAAGTGCTTCAAACCTACAAAGATTTGCAAGATATTATCAACATCTTGGGCATGGATGAGCTTTCCGACGAGGACAAACTCACCGTTGCTCGCGCTCGTAAAATTCAACGCTTCTTCTCGCAACCATTCTTCGTTGCCGAGCAGTTCACGGGCTTGCAAGGTCGCTACGTGAAAGTAGCCGACACGGTTGCTGGCTTCAAAGCTATCTTGGATGGCGATGCGGATGACATTCCAGAAAACGCTTTCAGCTACGTTGGTACGCTGGACGAAGCAAAAGAAAAAGCAGCAAAAATGAAGTAATTTTTTGGTAGTACAGAAAATGGAGTTCGTCGGTGCGGCGAACTCCATTTTGCTTCAGTGGTACTTCGGTGCTCGTTTGGCAAGCATTTTTCGATTTTTACAAAAACTCCATGGTACCCAACCACGTCAATATCGCTGAGAAATACAGCTTGTTTAGTGAAACATGGTCGCCGCGTATTGTGGGTGATTTGAACGAAAATTACATCAAAATTGCTCGCCTACAAGACGACTTCGTCTGGCACAGCCACGAACATGAGGACGAACTTTTTGTCGTGTACAAAGGCACACTGTGTATGGATTTCCGCGACGGACGCACGGTGGAAGTACAACCAGGTGAAATTCTCATTGTGCCAAAAGGCGTGGAACACCGCCCCTACACACGCAATGGCGAGGAAGTTTGGGCAATGCTGGTCGAACCAAAATCCACGCTACACACGGGAACAACGAACACGGAAAAAACTGTTGCCGTTGAAGCGCAGCAAAGGATTTGAGCGGGCTTGAAGGCTATACAGATAGTTGCCTTTTGACAATTACTCTTGAACAATAATGCTTGCAACAGCGCAGAAATACACGCTTGCAGACTACGAGGCACTTCCCGAAGGCGCACCGTATCAGCTTATTCATGGAGAACTTGTTATTTCGCCTACGCCAACGCCTTATCATCAAAAAATTCTTGGGCGCATACTTTGCAAAGTGTTAAAGTTCGCAGAACAAAGCGACTTGGGGCAGGTATTTCCTTCCCCGATAGATGTCTATTTCAACGACGATAATGCCTACCAGCCTGATGTAGTCTTTGTTTCGACCGAGCGACTGGATATTATCGGAGAAACAAACGTACAAGGCGCACCAGACCTCGTTGTTGAGGTATTATCCAGCAATGCCAAGCGTGATTTGGTGGACAAAAAAGATGTGTATGAGGCATTCGGCGTGAAGGAGTATTGGATAATTGACCCTGAGCGCAAAAGTATTGATGTGCTGGAAAATACGCTCGGCAAGTATGGCAATGAGTTTCGCTTGTATTCTCGCGCTCGCAACGGCGAAGGTGCTGTGGAATCAAAAGTGCTAACAGGACTGAGTGTGGAAGCGGGATATGTGTTCGCGCCTCTGCACAAAAAATAGTAACGTGTATTCAAATCAAAAATCTTCTTTCATTCTCGTTTCGTATTCACAAAACTATGACCACAGGAAAACCATTCGACTTGGAAATCGTTACGCCGACAGGGCTTGCATTTGAAGGCAAAGTAGAAGCGGTGCTGGTTCCGGGTAAAGATAAGCCGTTTCAGGTCTTGGCAAACCACGCACCTGTTGTGGCGGAATTAGGCATTGGCGCAATCATTTTCAATGATAGTGCCAATAAAAGTACGAACTACGCAACAAGCGGAGGCTTCGTGCAAGTGCTAAAAAACAAGGTTTCATGCGTTGTTGAGACAGCAGAAGAAGCTGGCAGCATCAACGTTCAACGCGCTCAAGAAGCAAAACAACGCGCCGAAGAACGCCTCGCAAAACGTGCCGAGCATGACGCAGTTCGCGCAGAGCTTTCTCTTGCACGTTCTATCAATCGCTTGAAAATTGCAGGAAAATAGGAAGTCGCAACGTCGAAGCGATGATGATTTGTTGTCTTGAATTTGTTTTCTTCAGACAACAGAAATATTCGACACAAAAAAGCCCTCAACAAACTCTAGGTCTAGCACGAGATTTTACGCGCTTTTCCATCTGAGTTTATTGAGGGCTTTTCCTTAGTACATGGTTCTTGAAATACGTAATGATTATTGGAACGCGGATGAAGTCCCAGACTCTCAGGATATTGAGGACTTTTTGCCATCCTCACCATCCTCCAGTCCGCGTTCCTTTCTCACATTGTGTAGTATCATTGCATAATGTAAGAATCATGTACTTAGCACGACCTACGCTATAAAAAATTTGAACATTCATACCAATTCTTTCCCAGACTGGAGATTTCCCCCTACCCTAGACTTCTACGTACATCGTTGCGAGCGTCCGTGCGTTCCCTTCGAGCGAGACCTCCGTAAAATCGCCGTTGCTGAGGGAGAAATTTACGACTAATTCCTCGCCACTGGGCGGGATGATACGAACAGGTGGCTGTACATCATGCCGCAAATACGCAATAATCGCGGTGGAAATAGCACCTGTGCCGCACGCGCCTGTTTCGGCTTCCACACCACGCTCAAACGTGCGCAAACGAAGGGTTTGTTCACCGATAATAGTATAAAAATTTGCATTCGCGCCGCGAGAGAATTGAGCATGATGACGTATTTTCGCGCCCCACGTGGCGATATCGAAATCAGGAAAGACAGACCGAATGAAACTGCTTGCCTCTGGAAACCAAATAACGGCATGGTCGGAGCCGACGTTTACAAATCCTACTGTCAGTTTATCGCCGCTGTCAAACGTGAGAAGGAGCGGAAAATCTACTTCTTCTGGCGCGGGGAAAAAGAGACGAATAGTGTTTGCCTCAAGGTTTACCAAGCCTTTGTAACGCACACCGAGCGTAGAAAAATACACGTTCCCGTCTTGTGTGGAATCAATGTGTGTAGAATCAAAAAATCCATGCGTTTCCGCAAAACGTACCGCACAACGTCCGCCGTTGCCACACATTGCGCCATGCGAACCGTCGGGATTGAAAAAATTCATAGTAAAATGCTCGCCTGAAGCTGCACGTGCCGCATCCAGCAGAATCAAACCTTCGGTGCGCGGCAATTGTGTCTCTCCACCAATGCCACCACAAAGACGCTGTGCAAGCGCACTGCCTTCCTGCACGGAGAAACGATATTGCCGATTATCCAGTACCACAAACGTATTTCCCGCGCCAGACATGTAATCAAGTTCTATGTTCATAATGATTCTTTCCTTGAATTCCAAAATGTATGGAAGCCATTGCGACAAGCAAATATCTTGCACAGTAAGCAATAGTTCTACTCCCAAATGTGTATCCCAAGGGAATATTGCCGTTGTAGCCGCAATTTGTCAGCGAAATGTTTGACTGAAAAGTCTATGGTTCTCTGTTTGAAAAGCTCTTGTAGATAAGTCTCACATTATTCCTTGTGTGCTGCCCGTGAGTCTCACGCAACGCGTTGGAAATTTACTTCTGACGCACCTATGTCGCTTGCGCCAGTTTCGCAAAAATGCTTTGAAATCGTTACAGTCAAAAAAATTATTCAAAAAGCGACTCGGTCTCGCGGGTAAAAGAAAGTAGTTGGGAAATGCGTCCGGGCTGCGCCCAATTACACGTGCCATCCATACGCTGGGATTGGAGAAAGGTCAGAATATGCGGATGTCGTAATGCCTCGCAAATGCGCTCTGCTTCTTCCAAAGAGTCCGCACAAATACTTGCGTGGAGGGCTTGATTTCCTTGCCATGCCTGCCCTGCCAGCGTTGCGAAGACACGAGGCGTAAATGTTTTCTGCCCAAATGCTTCCCACAAAACTTTATATGGCGCGAAACTATACGCTCCAACACCGAGTAATGCCCACCACAAGCCTTTTGTAACCAATGATTGAATAAGAGTCCCCTTGCGGGCTGTGAGGCGTTCTTGGTGCGCTGAAAGATAGTGCCACAGGGCATCGTGAGCCTGCACTTCCGCTTCTGTGAGTGGCTTACCGGTGTGCGTGTTGTGTGGAAGAAGTATCCATTTATGCGGTATTGGAGCGGTTTCGCTAAAATTTATTTTGGTGGTAAGCGGATAGATACATTGCTTCGGTAATAACAATGGTGCGTTTGAGGCATTGCTTACCCGCACCATTGCTGGGTTTTCGGTGTCAAGTTCGTATTGGTCAAAAATGAATACATCATTTGCTCCACACGTATTCGCGCCTTGTCGTGGTTTGGCTTTCTCAGGTAAAGAAATTTTCACAAAGCCTTGTATTGACGAGGCTTCTGCGCTCGTTGCTGTAACCGTTAATGGCGCGTTTTTGCGATACATTGGCTGCGCTGTCTGCTGCTTGAATCCCGTGCCATTAGCAATGTCGTCCGCAATAAAGTATGGAATGGGAAATTGCTGCTGCACGTCGCGCTGAAACGAGGCAAATCCGTAGCGCGTAGCAATGCCGTCGAAGATGTGATGCGGGTTGCAGTCGTAAATGCTTTGCACAGCAAAATCAATATTTTGCAAACGATACGAGCGAAACTGCTCATGTGCGCCATCGTTCAAGAAAATAGACAACGGCAAGAAATAGTGCGCCTTTCCGCCCTTCTGAAGGTTTTTCACCAAAGTTTTTGCGATAATAAGCGCGGCAATATCCGCCCGCGAATTACCCAATAAAACATCGCCCGCAGAAGCAACCAAGCCATATTCATAAAACAATGGCTTGACAAGATTTTTATAGTCCGTCGGCAAATTCGTAAAGTTTTCCCATGGTGGGTTGCCGATGATAATATCCGCTTGCACGGGCGGCGCATTCAGCAAAATATCGGCGCAAACGAAATGTTCACGGGGAAAATCTATTCCAATATCAGCTTTCACAAGCGCGAAAAACTCTTCAACAAACGCTGCTTCGCGCTCTACGCCATGCAGCCGTGCCAGCATTGATGCGCTCACCAAGATATTCTGCTCTTGGGCAAGTTCTAGCATTGCCCGCAGAAACGCACCATTACCTGCCGTTGGGTCGAGGACGGACGCGCCTTCCAGCCATGCTTGAAACGCGCCTGTTTCTTGCAATGCCCATTTCGCCCATTTGAGAGGGGTGAAAATTGCGCCGAGTGGCTTGGGGTCTTGGTTTGTCATTTATGATTAGCGTGAAAATTTGAATGCCGTGTAGCCATTCGCTTTGAAATCTTGAAGCGATTTGATGCGTTTGTGTGCGTCGCGGCTTACCCGCTCGTAGTGCGTGATGGCAAGAGCCGTGAACATATCGTAAAACCTTGTTATTGAGCGATTCCACTCAATTTCTTCCCACACTTGATTCAGAGTGTAATTGAGCCTAACTTGACCAGTACCGAGATTTTCAATTCGATAACAATTCTCTGGAAGCAAGTGAAATGGCGCGACGCGAATATACTCCAAGTCTCGCCCGTTATGCTTGTCAGTGGATTGCGTATGCCCAAATTCCACAATCATAAACACGCCGTTATCGTTGGCAAGGAATTTGAGCAAATTCCCAATCGCACAGACACCACCGTCGGAATAGCGTGTACTGTCAAGGTCTTTCGTCTTGACATCAAAACCAAACAAGACGGTATCACGCCTGCAAGCAAAATCAAAAATCGTTCTGCGCCCGGGAAGTTGCACAAAATCAGTCTTCAATATTGTGCAGATTGATTCCCAGCTTTCGGTAATGCGCTTTTCAATCATTGCGCCAAAAGCCCGTGAATCCTCACGTGCGGAGATACCAGATTGTAAATCGTCAAAAAGAGCGGTTATTTCGCGCTCAAAATTTTCACACAAACGCTGAAAATCTATTGTATCTGCCATCACATATTCCTCCGATACTGCCCACCAACCTCATACAACGCCCCCGAAATCTGCCCCAAACTGCACACCTTCGCCGCTTCCATCAGTTCGGCAAAGATGTTTTGATTGTTGATATAGGTTCGGTAGTTGCTCATGGCGTGAGGAGTGAGTGAAAAATTTCGTTGAGTATTTGCACTGCTTCCGTTGTTTTTTGTCCCGTGTAATGATGTTGAAATATGCTTGCCAAGCATTGTTCAATTCGTTGTTCAGATTGAGCATCAATTACCGATAGATCCAGCACCAAAGAGGAGTTCAAGTCATTCGGCTCGAATTTTTCCAAGCCATCACCATACTCACGACGATTATCGCGGAAGATTTCTTTGGCAACATCCGTGATGAGATACGCAAATAAGAGCTTTTCTTTGCCTTGCGCAAAAAGATTGGGATAAAAGCAGTGATACGCTGTCAAATTACGCA